>NC_013922.1:625309-1250619 GCF_000025625.1 Natrialba magadii ATCC 43099
TCGGGACTCGAGTTCGTCGTCACGTTCGGGCTCTCGTTCCCGTTCCCGTTCCCGTTCACGAACCGGTTCCAGCACCAGTTCGACTGGTTCCAACTCGAGTTCGAGTTCGAGTTCGAGTTCGAGTTCGTCATCGTCATCGCGTTCGCGTTCCCGTTCCCGTTCCCGTTCCCGGGCGAAGACAGAGACAGCGTCAACCAGCACCTCGAGCGGGACAGCGACCAACCGGAACTCGAGGACACGCACACAGCAGGGATCGAGTACAGCTACTGGGAGGAGTAAGGGCGGAGCGGCGAGCGCGACTGGCACCGCCGACTCGAGGACAGCCACCGATTCCGATACCGGCACTGACTCCGACACCGACGACTCGACCACCCGATTCGCCTGGCTCCGAACCAACCCCCTCGCCCGCTGGTGGCGTCGCCAGCGTTTCGGTCTCGCCTTGCTCTGGCTCTCGGTGCTCGTCTACCTCGCCGGCCTCGCCGACTTCGCGCTCGGCAACGAGACGGGACTCGAGTCACTTCGCACCGAACTGGCCGCCGTCGGAACCGACCCCGCCGCGATCTGGGGGGTACTCGAGAGCGGCCGGTACGGCATCGACACAGGCGCGGCGTTCGTCGAGCGGTCGGAAATCGTAACTCCGCCGGTCGCGCCGATGGAGTGGTACGCTGCGCTGGGCGGGTTCGTCGCGCTCGTGCTCGGTGCGATCCTCGTCGTCAGACTCGTGTGGCGCGAGGAGACCTGGCGACCGCTCTCGATCGACGAGACCATCCTGCTCGCGATTGCGCTCGGCGTTTCGACGACGCTGATCGGCGGGCCGCTGCTCGCCGGTGCGGTCCTGATGCCGTTCCTGTTCACCGTCATCGTCGCGCACACACGCCGGGGGCCGGGATGGAAACCCTCGTATGCGTACGTCCTTCCGGTGTTGGCCCCGCTGTGTGGATTCGCTGCCGGGTTCGCGGGCTACGCGACGCTGCCGGTCGATCTGGTGTTGTTCGTCGTCCTGCCACTGCTCGGCGCGCTCGGGCTCCCGTTGCGGGCGACGATCAGAAAGCACCTCGGTCGCTGAGATGTTGGTGACAGACGCGCTGAGACGTTGCTTCAACAGTAGTTCCTACCCAATCCGCGTCGCCACACCCTTCGTCTGCCGATAATCGCTCGCCAGAATCTCACGTAGCGTCTCGAGAATCGCCTCGCGGTCGCCGTCGTCCCACTCGGTTGGATTTCGAATCGGGACGACCATGAACCCGCGACCGCGGATCTCGGTGGCGTGAAGGTCGACCATATTCAGGTCGATCCGGCGGCGTTGGGTCGTGTACTCCCGGAGGACGTGATCCGTCGCCTGCTCGCCGACCGGCAGCAGAATGTGGGCGTTAATCGCCCGGAGTTCGGCGTCGAAGTAGCGCTCGAGTTCCGCGTAGTCGCTCGCGGTCGGCTGGTGGCCGTCCGGGAGACTGCACATATGGACGTAGCTCAGATAGCAGTTCTCGAGTACGGGCTGGTCTCGAGGACCGCTCGCGAAGTCAATGTCGGGGTCGCGGAGAACGTCCTGGATGGCGTTCCCGTTCTCGATTTCGGTGAAGGGGACGCCGGTTCGCTTCCCGCCGTGGACGCCGGGATGGTCGCCGATGACGTGGAAGTCGGCGTTGGCGTCACCGTAGCCGAAGACGGCGGTCCGTTCGTCGGGGCCGCTCCGGTCGAACGGTGGTCTGAGTCCGAACGGGTTGCTCGTCCTGTCGGTGACGTTTTGCACGTTCGTCAGAAGGGGTGGCTGGCCCATAACGGCCGCGGTTGTGGCCCGTCACGACTCGTTCGATCCGTCCGTCTGGAGTTCAGGACCGTCGTTTTCGTCTGCGGCGTCGGACGCTGTCGTGTCTGGTTCGTCTGCAGTGTCTGCGTCGTCGTCTTCGACTGTTGACGTCGATTCGTCGTTGTACTCGTATTCGCACCCGGGCTCGTGCTCGTATTCGTACTCATACTCATCCCGGCCCTCCGCTCCCTTTCTCGATGGCCTTTCTGACTCGTTGCCTCGCTCTTTAGCCGTCCTTCCATCTTCACCGCTATTCTCACTCACACTTCTCTCTCCACCCCCACCAACACTCGAACCGCGACTCGGTGCACTCGTACTCGAGCGCCCCGAGTCCTCGCCCTGGGTGTGGTGTGGATCGATCGCCAGCGTCGAGCCGATCAGCGTCGAGAGGCCGCGCCGGAGTCGCTGAGAGACGGCAGAGTCGGAGATGCCGAGTTCGTGTCCGAGTTCCACGAGCGTTGTCTCTCGTGGGATGTCGAAGTAGCCGGCCTCGTAGGCAGCGACGATCAACTCGCGCTGGGCAGTCGTAAGGCCAAAGCGCTGGTCGTCGCCTGCGCTGACGGCTTCGTGGAGCTGGAGCAGTTCGATCGGGATTTCGCGATCGACACAGGCGGTGTAGAACGTTGATAGTGAGTCGTAGGAGGGGAAGCGAAGGCGGAACGTCCACTGTTCGGCAGTCCCCGTGGCGTTCGTCACGAGCACGTCACTCTCCTGGATCGATTTGAGAATCCCGTTGACGCTCGTTGCCCACTCGATTTCGACGAGGACGGTGTCGTCGAACTCGTCGATGATCGAGACACCGGCGACCATCGACCGGGACTCGAGTGTCGTGATGATGGAAGGGGCGATGTCAGCGGGGACCCAGAGGTAGGGAAGCACCCCTTCGCTCGTCGGGATTGTCGTTTCGATGGAGACGGTCGTATCGTGTGCGCCAGCAGAGTCCAAGACGGATCCAAGCGGGAACGCTGTTGCCGGGACGGCGATGGTGGCGATAACGCTCATCTGTCGGCGGTGGTATCGACAGCGGTCGGCTGGAGGCGCGGGCTCTCGCTCACGGGGGGCTCTCTCGGACGGGTTCGTTCAGTGGTCACTTGGCTATGCATACTACCGATCTTCGCTGATACTTTCCCACGGACTTACAAGTAAGCCCTCGTTAGATATCGAAGCCATTTATCACTGTCTTCGTATTCGATCCAGTGTATCTATACTATTTCTGCTGCTATTCCAACAACTCTGTCGAACGAAATTACCGTTGTCTTTCTGACGGTCTTCGAACAGCCAGAGCGACCAGTGCCATCCGTCTCGCGGAGGGTTTATCATTGGCCGCTGCCTCTCTGGCCACAAATGTATCAGGTCGGCCACTATGGGGCTGCCCTGCTGGTCTACGCGCCGCTTGGCACCGCCGTCGCCGTGGGGGGAGACGAAGGGCTCGCAATCGTCGGTGGGCTCGTCGCTGTTAGCCTCTCAACGCTTCCCGATTTCGACCAGCGAGTGCCGATGCTCGAGCATCGCGGACCGACGCACACGGTCGGGTTTGCACTGCTGGTCGGGGTACTGGTTGCGATGGCTGCTGCCGTGGTAGTCGGACAATCGACGCCGTTCGTCGGGCTTGAACTGCTCGTGTTCGCGTTCGCTGTGGGGACGCTCGCGATCGTCTCACACCTCCTTGCGGACGTGATCACGCCGATGGGAATCCGCCCGTTCTGGCCGCTTTCGAGTCGTCACTACACGTTCGACGTGACTCGGGCGGCAAACCCCATCGCGAATTACGCACTGTTCGGGCTTGGTGTCAGTGCTGTCGTCGTCGCGGTTGGAGTCGTCACGGCCGTCGGGTGACGGTTCTGGTTATCAAGCACAGGCGTAACCCGGCTCCAGGGACCCGGTGACCGGAGAGGAAAACGATCTACTACTGGCGGCTTCGATAAATCGCGACGCCGAACGCGAGCAAGAGCACGCCGGCAAGGATGAGATAGAGCTGATCGAGTGCCGGATTGAGCGTCATTACTGCACGACGGCCAAGATAGGTCACAGCGAGCGTGAGGACGGCCGTCCCGGCGAGCAAACCGAAGAGTGTCTGATCCTGTTTTCGCCAGTTGGTCACCATGGTGGCAACGATGACGGACGCGAGCAACGAGAGGGTGACGCCGTACTGGAGCAACTGTACCGTCGGAGAGTAGTCCGAGACGAGCCCCAGATCAGTCGGGCTAAGCGCGACGTGGAGTGGCAGTGAGACCAACCCAAGCGCCAGCACTGCAGGGATGTGAGCGGACCGAAGGCGTGGTTTCCAGACGAGTGCCGTCGCGACGACGAACATCGCGAAGATGAGAATGGCAGTCCAGAAGTGCAGCGAGAGGATTTCCATCTCGTAGCTCAGAACCGTCTCGCGGCCGAGGTAGACCTGAATTGGCGTCAGGACCATCCCGAGAACGACCAGCGCGGCAACGCGGCGGTCGATGTCAGGACTACGCCACGCCGAGACTGCAGAGCCGACGATGGCAAAGCCGGCAAACATGGCGACGAAGCGGTGGAACCACTCGTAGAAACTCGGCAGATTAGCGGGCAGCAGATTGAACGGTCCAGCGTCACACTGTGGCCAGTTCGCTTCACAGGCGAGTCCCGACCCGGTTGCCTTCGCGGCGACGCCGAGCAAAATCGTTCCGGCGACGAGCACGAGCGTCGTCGCGAGCAGGTGCGGCACACCGAACCTGGCGATCAGCGAGCGAAGTCCCCCATCGGCGGTCTGGCTATCTGACGACACGGATACGCGAGGGTTAGGACCAGCCGTACTTACATTGCCCGAGTCGGACCCAGTCAAAGGTCGCCGAACACGTACAGGATTCAGCAACGACACTGCTGTCGAATCAGTGGTCCGTCGGATTCAAGACGCCGCCACGCCAGCACCCGGCATGGACAAACGCGAGCGACTGGACGACTACCTCGAGCGCAACGAACTCGAGTCGGTCTGGTTCGCCCGGCCGAACGCCTTCGCCTGGCTGACCGGTGGCAACAGCGTCGTCGACCGGGAGACGCCAACCGGCGTGGCCGTTGCCGGCTACGATGGCGACGACGTGCGAATCGTGACGACGAATAACGAAGCGAACCGAATCGAGGACGAGGAGCTACCGGACCTCGACACGGACGCCGTCTCCGTCGAGCAGTTCGGCTGGCAAACCGACTCACTCGCCAAGGCAGTCGCCGCTCGCGTCGGTAAGGACGAGCGCGCCGCTGCCGACATCGACGTACCCGGACTCGAGCGAGTGGATCCGACGCCGCTCCGGCAGCCACTGACCGAACAGGACCAGGAGCGCTACCGCCGTCTCGGTCGCGAAACCGCCGCTGCCGTCGAGTCCGTCTGCCGAGAGTTGCGGACGGGCGATAGCGAACACGAGGTCGCCTCCGCCCTGCGCGTGGCGCTCTCGGCGCGGAACATCGAAGCCCCCGTCATCCTCGTCGGCGGCTCCGAGCGCGCACAGCGCTATCGCCACTACACACCGACCGACGCCGAACTCGGTGACTACGCGCTCGTCTCGGTGACGACCGAGCGGGCCGGTCTCCACGCAAGTTGTACCCGGACTGTCGCGTTCGACGCACCCGAGTGGCTGACCGAGCGCCACGAGGCCGCTGCACGCGTCGAGACAACCGCGCTCGCCGCGACGCGGAAGGCCGCTTCGACGGGCGGCACGGCCGGCGACGTGTTTACCGCGATTCAGGACGCCTACGACGAGGTCGGCTATCCCGATGAATGGATGGAACATCACCAGGGCGGCGCTGCCGGCTTCTCCGGCCGCGAGTGGATTGCAACGCCCGGCCACGAGGCGAGCGTCGTAGAGCCCATGGCCTACGCCTGGAATCCGACGATCGAGGGCGCGAAAAGCGAAGATACTGTGTTGCTCGCTGATGGCGAGTTCGAGGTACTGACCGCGACCGATAACTGGCCGACGACGACGGTGGAAGCTGTTGCGTCCGCTGGCGACGCAGCGCTCGGAAATGGAACTGGGGACGAATACTCCCTCGAACTCGAACTCGAACTCGAACGTCCAGCCGTACTCGAGTTAGACTGACCGAACGAAGGAGAGTAGAGGTAGTAGCGAGGGGTCGAACAGTGGATTGCAGACGTGCTATCTGTCGTGGGTGTCGGTCGCCTCGGACGAGCTAGTGGTAGTGTCGGTGTCAGGGGTGGAATCCGCGTCGGCTGCTGGGTCGTCGACGGTCGTATTCGTATTCGTGTTCGTGCCCGTGCCCGTGTTTGCGGTGGTACTCGAGTCCGGGTCCGTCTCTGTGCTTGTGTTCGATTCTGTTCCCGTAATCGTGTCCTCGCCTGCGTCAGTGTCGATGTCGGTATCGTCGCTATCGACCGTGATCGTCACCGGGTCGAAGCCGTGCGTCTGGGAACCGTCGGTGTTTCCGTCTGCCGAGCGATCGAGCACGCGGTCGAGGGTGAAGATGGTGTTTAGCTCCTGCTGGACCTGGTCGACGACGCCGCCGACGAGGTCGCTTGGCTGGATCGCGGTGTACTCGTAGGGGTTGTTTCCTGCGCCTTCGCTAGCACGTTTCTGGCGTGTGACGCGCTCTTCGTCGTGGAGTTCGGCGAGCGCTTCGCGGACGGTACTCGGGTAGAGACCGGTTCCCTTCGCGACCTCCTCTGAGGTGCTCGCGGGGTGGGCGAGCAGGTGGACGTAGATTTTCGCGCGGGTTTCGGTGTCGAGGATCCACGAGAGCAGGTCGACGATACGCTGGTCGACTTCTTCGGCGGCGGCTGTTCGCATGCCGTCGCTGGTGTCGTCGTTCTCGGTTGTCTCACTCGCCTCACCCGGTTCGGTCGCCTCGTTGGGGCCGTCAGTGCGACGGTTGCGCTCACTCCCAGCGTTGGCGTCAACCGCTGTCGAATCGGGAACGCTCCGGCCGTCTGCGTCCGTCTCAGCGTTAGACTGGGCAGTCGGCCGGCTGTCGTCCGTGGTGTCATCCACCTGTCGCTCGGTTGTATCGTCTGGATCCATGTGTTCTCTTGCTCGAGACAAAGTTTCGCTGCTGGTTAAACCTTTGTGAGCGTCTGTATCTGGGGAAATATCGACGGACGAACCGACTGCGTCCGACCGACTGACGGCTGGGTGGCCAGCATTGCCCAGCCCAGTATCACTTTCACTCCGGTAGCACACACCTTTTAGCCTCCCCGTTAGTACAAGGGGATGATGACGTCGTTCCAGTCGACACTCGGTGAGGAATCGGGGATCGCCGAGGAGCTGGCAGAGAGCCAGCAAGCGATCTCCATCGCCGAGTTCTTCGAGAAGAACAAGCATATGCTCGGCTTCGACAGCGGTGCTCGAGGCCTCGTCACGGCCGTCAAGGAGGCCGTCGACAACGCGCTTGACGCCGCCGAGGAAGCCGGTATTCTCCCGGATATCTACGTCGAGATACAGGAGGAAGGCGACTACTACCGCCTGATCGTCGAGGACAACGGACCGGGACTCACCAAGGAATCGCTGCCAAAGGTTTTCGGGAAGCTCCTCTATGGTTCTCGCTTCCACGCCCGCGAACAGTCCCGCGGACAGCAGGGGATCGGTATCTCCGCCGCCGTGCTCTACTCACAGCTCACGAGCGGCAAACCCGCGAAGATCACTAGCCGGACCGAAGGCACGGACGAGGCACAGTACTTCGAACTCATCGTCGACACGGACGACAACGAACCTGAGATTAGCGTCGAAGAGACGACGACCTGGGACCGCCCACATGGGACGCGCATCGAACTCGAGATGGAGGCGAATATGCGCGCCCGCCAGCAGCTTCACAACTACATCAAGCACACGGCGGTCGTCAATCCCCACGCCCGACTCGAGCTTCGCGAACCCAAGGCGCACTTCAAGTTCGAGCGAGCGACGGATCAACTGCCAGAGGAGACTGAGGAGATCCGTCCACACCCACACGGCGTCGAACTCGGGACCGTGATCAAGATGCTCGCGGCGACCGACTCCCAGACTGTCTCCGGCTTCTTACAGGAGGAGTTCACCCGCGTCGGGAAGAAGACCGCCGAGTCGGTCATCGACGCGTTCCGCGACCGTCACTACGGCCGCGAGATGCGCTGGCGGCCGCCTGCGAGCCACGAGTCGGTCGATCTCGACGCAGCGGTCACCGACGCCACCGCGAACAAGGGAGCCGACGCGACGGCTGCGTTCGCTGGGGCGATCGAAGACGAAGTCGCCGACTTCGACCGGATCGCCCACTACGAACTGCGCGATGTCGTCGATTCGGCTGCTGACGATGTCGAAGACGAACACGGGACGACGTTCGGCGACACCGTCCGCGAGAACGCCGTCGAAGCAGTCTGGCTCGAACTCATCGACGCCGTACCGGTGGACGATGACGAAGCAGCCGACCCAGCGGCCGACGACGCTATCGAGAGCGAGTCCCGCCTCGTCGCAGACCTCTACGACCTCGCCGACGATGCCACGAGCACCCGCAAGGACGACGAGGTCATCCAGGCCTTCGCCGTCCGGCTCGCTGGCACCTTCGAAGACGAGACCGACGACGACCCGCGCCACCGACTCACCCACAAGACGCTGCGGGAGTACGTCGACCGCGCGGCCGAACTCACCGAGGAATACGACGACGTGGCGTTCGGCGACACCGCCCGCGAGAACGTCGTCGAGGCGATCTGGGACGTGATGGCCACCGTCCCCGACGACCCGCCGCTCGTGCGCGAACTCGAGGGCGACCGTGACGCGACGAGCGATCTGGTCGACGGGATGCGTGCGACCGACATCATGGCCCCGCCAACACGGTGTCTCTCGCCCATTTCTGACGACCTCATTCAGGCCGGTCTGGAGAAAGAGTTCGACGCGGAGTTCTACGCCTCGGCAACGCGAGACGCCGAGGTCCACGGCGGCGATCCGTTCGTCGTCGAAGCCGGCATCGCCTACGGCGGCGAACTGCCGGCCGAGGGCAGCGCGAACGTGATGCGATTCGCCAACCGCGTCCCGCTCGTCTACCAGCGCGGCGCGTGTGCGACGACCGACGTGGTCAAATCCATCGGCTGGCGCAACTACGGACTCGACCAACCCGGCGGCTCCGGGCTTCCCAACGGCCCCGTCGTCATCATGATCCACGTTGCCTCGACGAACGTGCCGTTCACCAGCGAGTCGAAAGACGCCGTCGCGAACGTCCCCGAAATCGAAGACGAGATCGAACTCGCAATCCGGGAAGCCGCTCGCGACCTCAAAAGCTTCCTCAACAAGCGCCGCTCGATGCAAAAGCGCCGGAAGAAACAGAACGTCCTCGGCACTATCCTGCCCGAAATGGCAACGAAGGTCGCCGAGGTCACCGGTCGCGACGAACCCGACATCGACGACGCCATCGCCCGCATCATGAACAACGTGCTCGTCGAGCGCGAACTCGAACAGAACGGCGACGGCCAGGCCGTCTCCGTCATCGTCGAGAACAACTCGAGTACGAACGAGACGCTCGAGATCACCGACATCGTCTCGGCCGAACCGCGCAGCCTCTCCGACGGCGCCACCGTCGTCGAAATGGACGGCGAGTGGTTCGTCAAGTGGGAGGCCGACGTGTCGAGCGGCGACGACGCGGTACTCGAGTACGAGGTCGCAGACGATGCGAGCTTCGATCTGGACGTGAAGGGTGTCGAAACTGAGAAACTGACGGTGAAACAGTAATATGAGTGCAGACAACGAGCAAGCCAGAGAGCAGTTGATCGATCTCGCGGCACAGTTCTACGACCAGTTCGAACTGGGCGAGATCCCCCACATGTCCGTCCCAACGCGGACGAAGAACAACATCGAGTACGACGAGGACAAGGATGTCTGGGTCTATGGCGACCGTGAATCGACCCGCTCGGCCAACTCTGTTCGCGGCGCGCGCAAACTGTTGAAAGCCGTCTACACCATCGAGTTCCTCGCGGACCAGTTAGAAGAGGATCGCTCGTCGACCCTGCGTGAACTCTACTACCTCTCCGAAAGCTGGGACAACAAGGAGGCCCAGTTCAACGATCAGGACGAGTCTAACGGGCTGATCGAGGACCTGGAAATCGTCTCCGGCGTCACCCGTGAGGACTTCCACATGCGCCCGGAGGAATCCGGTGCAACCCTCATGGGCCCGCTGCACCTGCGCGAGCAGACCCGCCGCGGTGAGCGCGAGATCCACTGCCAGGAAGACGTTGGCGAGGGTGGGTACCAGATTCCGAACAACCCAGACACGATCGAGTTCCTGGGCACTGACGCAGACTTCATCCTCGCAGTGGAGACTGGTGGTATGCGTGACCGCCTCGTCGAGAACGGCTTCGACGAAGAGTACAACGCGCTGATCGTTCACCTGAAGGGCCAGCCCGCCCGGGCGACGCGCCGGATTACGAAGCGCCTGCACGACGAACTCGACCTGCCGGTCACGGTCTTCGCTGACGGTGACCCGTGGTCGTACCGGATCTACGGCTCGGTCGCCTACGGTTCGATCAAGTCGGCACACCTCTCGGAGTACCTCGCGACGCCCGAGGCCAAGTACATCGGCATCCAGCCTGCCGACATCGTCGAGTACGATCTGCCGACCGACCCGCTGTCGGATTCGGACATCAACGCGCTGGAGAGTGAACTCGAGGATCCGCGCTTCCAGACGGAGTACTGGGAGGAGCAGATCGAGTTGCAGTTAGAGATCGAGAAGAAGTCCGAACAGCAGTCGCTCGCGTCCCACGGTCTGGACTTCGTGACGGATACGTATCTGCCGGAGCGCCTCGATGCGATGGGGATTATCTAACCACTCCAACTACTCAACTCATCGACGACTGGTCCGGGCGTTGATCCTGTCTCAACTGACCACATACCACCCCCAGCCGCGTTCGCGCAGCGACGTTCGACGGACACAGCCACATCTTACTGATCCACCCTCTCCTACGGATCGGTGTCCTGGTTTTCCGGTACTCGCCCCCGAGAGCCAGCATTGTGCGCTGTGGAGACGTACTGTCATGGGCTGGCCGCTCACTACTGGAGCAATCCAATCGCGTACGCAGTTGTCAAAACTGATTCCAACGTGGTACCAGCTACCGGTCGAAGCCACGAACGAGAAAGCCTATACCGAGACACTAGACAACAGAAGGTGGAACTGGAATGAACGAGAATCGAAACGTCATGGATATTCTCACACAGGTACGAGAGTCACGCCGGCGGAAGCGCTGTCCCGACTGCGATGGCGTCGTTTCGATCCGGGGGTTCAGAGGCGAGTACCGCTGGGAGTGTTTGGACTGCGATGCGCTCGGAATCGGATACCCATCCCGTTCGGCCGCGTTGGACGGGATCCAACAGCGGCGTCGGTGAGTCTCTCGCAGAGAATTGACTTCTCCGCACACCTTCAGTCTCGTCCAGCGTCGTCGATATGCCGGATGGGATGTCGCGACGAAGCGCTGCTGGTTGTGGCCGCCGACTCGGGGGGAGTGAGGTGGATCGACCAGTCATGAGGGATGGACCTGCGGCAGACCACGTTGTGCTTTCTTCTCGGGACCGAGCGTGAAAGTCATGGTGAGTTGGTGGTACGGTGGGGATTTATATCGGTGTTAGTGGGACAGCGAGGCGGGTTCATGCCTATTGAAAGCCTTGCCAGAAGCGATGTCGTAACGGCACACGAAGATGAGTCCGTTCAGGAACTCGCAACACGCATGGATGAGTCCCACGTCGGCAGTGTTGTGATCACTGACGGTGACGAACCGATCGGGATCGTTACCGACCGCGACCTCGCAACGCGCGTACTCGGCGACGGGATGGATCCCGCAGAAACGACAGCTAGTGATGTTATGTCCGACAATATCACAACTGTCGATCAGACGGCCGGATTCTACGAGGCAACCGAACTGATGAGTGAGCATGGTATCCGTCGGCTCCCTGTTTGTGACGATAGTAACGAACTGGTCGGAATCATCACTGCTGATGACCTCAACGAACTCCTCGCCGACGAGCACCTGCAGCTTTCGGATGTCATTCAGGCCCAACGGCCGGAGTACTGACTCCACAGTCGAATAGATTTCCAGCGATCACTCCGTGATCCGGCCTGGTTTTACGACACTCCCGACACAAATTCTTCACTGGAATCTCCGCAGTTGTGGGTGGTACTCGAGTGGTCCGTAACTGTACAGGATCAGTATGGGACAGAACACCCAACGCTATTATCCAACCGACACGTATGAGAAACAATGGCCAGCGATTCGGACCGAATTTTCGGCTATTCACGCAAGACAGTACTCCTTGAGGCATCACGAATCGCCTATGCAATAGCGATTACCGGAATGGTAACACTTCTGGTCGGGTTTAGTCTTTACTGGGTTGATACAGAACTACTGGGAAGAGCAGAACCAGTTGTCGGAGTGCTATTACTAATTCTCCCACTGGTGCTTGTCCCCGGCCTGTACAGTTACGACCGCAGACACGAACGAGACCTGATTATCGCGGATGCGGTAATGAAAGTGATCCGCCCTATCGTCGCATTGATCCGTCTTTTCCGGGGTGTAGGACCGTAGCACCCATCCGCTACAGTGCTGTTTCCAAATTTCAGAGGGAAGACTCTCGACAAAAGTGAGAACGAGGAAGTATTGGTTTCTTTAATTCGTACTCACGATCATAAATCCAGCCAAACTCCGTGGGCTGCAATAGCAAGGATTACTTCGGGTGCAGTCTAATTAAACGAACGAATGGCAGACTCGTTCTGGTATCCGTCAGTGGGCGACGTTCTCGCCATCCACGACGATATCGTATCTGAGTATTCTGATACGCACGCTGGCGTCCAGAATCGTGGCGATGTCGAGTTTGCCCTGAACTACATCGAGAGTGGGAGTTTCGGAACGGCACCCGAAACGATTCACGAGAAAGCGTTTCACCTCATTCGGCTATTGGTGGCAAACCACCCGTTCGTCGACGCAAACAAACGTACTGCACTCAATACGACGGTCGTGTTCTACTTTCTCAACGGGTATCGGTTCGTGTACGATAACGAAATCAGGACGGTCCTCAAGCAGTTCGGCACGGATCAGGCAACCGTCGACGAAACGGAAACCCTCGAATACCTTCGATCTCACACCGAAGAAATCGACCTCGCAGGTGAGATCGAACAGTGGCGCGACGATCTCATCCGGTACGGATTGGACGAACTAACCGGCGATTCGTCTAACCCGAACGATTAACCGCAGTCGAGACGATACAACAACCATGGCGACCAAGGAAAGTTCAGAGTCCGAAACCCCATTCGATGAAGTGATGGAGGATATCCGGGGTGAACTCGTCCGTCGGGTAGCAGCAGCTGACCGGGACGCAAATCGAGACATCTACGACGCACTCGAAAACGAGTAACGCGCTACGACTCCTGCTTTATCAGTTGGTACTCACGATCTTGATTACCATCTCTGGGTACACACAGTGTACACAACATGTAAACTCCATTTTGGCCTTCGCGGTCACTACACGTGCGTATTGATCGTTGAAATTCCTGCCAATCAGCGTATCTCTTTCAAAGGTAGTAATCAATTCAGGGTGCAGATCTTGCACGCCGGTTCGGTCTGTTTGAACAACTGAGAGGGCACAATAGAGACAATTCAATTATTAACCCCCTATCCTCTCTCCCGATTCATCTCAACTTTTATCAAGTTTAGGTTTTTATCCTAAACCAGTGAAATCGTTCACACGACGAGAAGCCCTCCAGTTTAGCGGCGTATGCCTTGCTTTAGGGACCGCTGGATGTACATCGCTTGGATTCGATTCGGATGAGAACCGAGAGTATTCGATTGCAGTGTATAATCACTCCGACACTCTCAGGACTTTCCGCATACATATCGGGGAACGACCAGGCAAATCCTTCCATACTGAAGAGGTTGAACTCAAAGCGAATTCCGCTAATGAAACGATCCCATTTGACGGCGTCCCAGGAGGTTTGGCTATTACTGTCGATGAGGGCAATCAGTGGGACAACCTGATATTCCCGTGGCCTGTCCAACATGGTGGCGAAGTGCCCGCATCGGAAGCACAGATCCAGTTTTGGCCGGACAGCCAACAGGGAATCGTTGTATTGCCGGGTTCGGGGAGTTAAATCCTGAGGGATACGTAATCCATTCAAAGGCTAAGCAAACTCACGAGTTATTGGAATTCACCGTGAAACAAACGGGCTATACTGCTGAACTGAACCTCTCCGTCTTGCACGCGAAATTCTAACAGAGGATAGAGAGATTACAATCCGTTGCGCTACATCCTTCACCTGTACTGATCACCGCGCCCGCCTAAAACGCAGAGTCTTATTTGTTACAATAGAGTCAGTTAGTAGATACGATCTTGATAACATCCCCTTCTGTGAGCTCGTAGTCTTCACCCACGTCCCGGCCCGACTTCGCGTCGACCGCGTGGAGATAGCCGTCGCCAATATCGGAGTGCACTGTATACGCGAGATCGACCGGCGTCGCACCGTCTGGCAACAAGAATGCGTCCGGAAGCACGTTCCCACTCCCATCGGACCACTTCGCTGCGTCTTCGACCGGATAGGCCGTCAGATGATCGAGCAAGTCGTAGACCGCGTAGTCCAGCGCCGACTGGACACCCGTCCCGTCCCACTCGGCCATCGTGTCAGCGAGGCCCTCGAGTGCCTCCCGCTGTGCGTCACTCACTCCGTCGCCGATCTCGAGTGCCTCGTCGCCAGGGTCGTAGTCGACGAGGTCGTTGTCGGCGGCGCGACGGAGTGCGAGTTCACCTTCGGCCGTGGTCGGGATGACGGGCTTGTCGAGTTCGAGCAACTCCTCGACGTTTTCCTGGGGAGCCACGTCGATCTTGTTCGCCGCGACGACGATCGGCTTGGTTCGCTGGCGGACGTCACGGGCGAGCGCCTCGCGGTGCTCGTCCTCCCACTGAATCGGATCTTCGGGGTAGTCCAGATCCCGGAGGACCGTCGCGATCTGTGTTGGCGAGGCACCGAAGCCCGAGAGCATGTCTGCGAGTGCCTCGTCGATGTCGAAATCGGGCGAGCGGGATTTTCGCTCGACGGATTCCCAATTTCGCGCGACGATGTCCGCGAGCCAGAGGTCCATCTCCTCCTCGACGAAGTCGATGTCCTCGAGTGGGTCGTGCTCGCCGATGTCGACGGGTTCGCCCTTTGCGTTGGTGCCGCCGGAGGCATCGATCACGTTGATGATCACGTCGGCGTTGGTGAGTTCGTCGAGGAATTGGTTCCCGAGGCCCTTGCCCTCGTGTGCGCCGGGGACGAGGCCGGCGACGTCGATGAGTTCGATGGGGACGTACCGTTTGCCGTCCTCGCAGTCGTCGGCGTTGCAGCGCTCGTCGCGCTCGAGGCAGGGGCAGTCGGTGCGGACGTAGCTCACACCGCGGTTGGCGTCGATGGTCGTGAACGGGTAGTTAGCGACGTCGACTTCGGCCATTGTCGCCGCGGTGTAGAACGTGGACTTGCCGGCGTTTGGCTTTCCGGCAAGCGCGATCGAAAGCATGGGAACCAGTAGCTCCGTCCGCTCAAATTGTCTTTCGGTTCTGGCACACGATTCTGCAGGGACTGCGCGATGAAACGAGCCACCGGCTGGAGACACTGTACGACGTAAACAGGGCGTATAGCGCGCTATACCGTCAGTTTGTAATTCGTCCCACCTACCTTTCAGCTGAAGGGCTCAGTCTCAATTGCAGTGGAACGGAAGAGCGGACTATGCAGTACGATGACTTCATCGGCGAGGTCCAACACGGCGCACAGCTCGACTCACGAGAGGCCGCACTGAGCATCTCGCGGGCGACGCTGACGACACTTTCGGAGCGCATTCAGCCGGGCGAGGCCGAGAATCTGGGTGCCCAGCTTCCGGCAGAGCTCGGCCGATTCCTCGAGGACGTCGACGACGTCGAACGCTTCGAGTTCGAGGAGTTCATCACCCGGGTCAGCGAGCGCTCGCAAGTCGGCGAGGGCGACCCGGCCGACGCCACGTTCCACGCCCAGATTGTCATGGAAGTCGTGACTGAGGCCGTCGATCCAGGCGCAATCGACGACGTTCGCGACCAGTTGCCGGCCGACGAGGGGTACGCCGACCTGTTCGAGCTGGCCGAACAGGAGGAGAGTCCGCGCTGACTGCTGACGGCGAGCCACTACCCGGTAACCGCTGGCACTACCCGCTTACTCTCGGGGTACTCGTCTACTCTACTCGAGTAGCATGGTTTGAGTCCGAGACTGAGACTGAGACTAAGACCGAGACCGAGACCAGGCCGAGACCGATTCCAAGGCCACAATCGAAATCGGGCTAACGGCTGAGCTGAAGCCGAAACTGGGCCCACCCTACGCCGACGGGGTAACAACCGCTGGTCCCAACTGCCTGATTGCTGACCGTCGGACCGGGAGAGAGGCCTACAGTTCGATTGCCATCATGACCTCGTCCACGTAGTGACCGTTGAGCTTGTAATGGTCCTCTCGAACAGCCTCCGTCTCCCAGTCGTGTGCCTCGAGGAACGCAATCGCCTCCTCGTTGCTCGAGGGAACACTCTGGTAGACCTTCTCGTACCCGTTCGAACCTGCCCACTCGAGTCCACGTGCGAGCAGGTGCGAACCGATGCCGTGCCCGCGGTAGCCTTCCACGACGCCGACGGTGAGTTCGGCTGTGTGGCCCAACTTCTCGAGTTCCGGTGCGTAGAGGTGGACCCAGCCGACGACCTCGTCTTCGACGGTTGCGACGAAGAACATCCGGGACTCGAGTTCGTTGTGTCTGAGCAGGGCTTGCTCGTGGTCGATTTCGTCGGCGACGCTCTCGCCTTCGATGTAGGTTTTCTCCTCTGCAACCTGCCGAATCGCACCGACGATGCCGGCCAGGTCTTCCTGTCTGGCTGGCCGGATGTGGAACGAGACCTCACCGGCGGCGTACTCCTCTTCGGCGCCGGCGTCGATCGTGACGTGGAGCTCGCTGTCGGTCTCCTCAAGCTGGCCGTCCCGTTTCAGGATTGCGACGTGGTGGCGAAAGCCACCAGGGTCGATCCCGAGTCGGTCCTGGACTTCCGCAGGTGAGACAGTGCCGTGGCGCTCGACGTACTCGTAGATGGCTTTTCGGTCGGCGTGGCCGAACTCGAGCGTATCTCGTAGTGCCATGTCATACCACACCATTCGATAACACTTAATCGTTGGCGCGCCGCGTTCATCCTGACTTAAAGCACTCATCGATACAGCCGGGGGGCTTTGTCTGTCGACGCTAACCACTTTGGTGGTGGGATGGCTGGACGAACGATATCACGGCGATGGGACGTCTCTACCGGGTGGTTCCCGTCCAAACGATGAGTGAAAGTATGGTGACTGTGGCCCTGAGTGGTGGGGCGCTGGCGGTTGCGGTCGCTGTTGGCCTGCTGGCACACGAGTGGATGCACGCACTCGTCCTCCGCGTTGCGCGAATCGACTACAGACTCACGTACTTCCCGGGGAGCGCTACGGGATTCGCAGGCATACTCGCCGGGCGTCCGTGGGCGGTCGTGCGTCCACAACCACGCGGGCACGAACCCGCGTGGATACTTCGGGTCGCGGCGCTCGCACCGCTTTCGCTTGCAGTCCCCGTCTTCGCCGTTGGTGCCGGGTTCGTCTCGCCCGTTGCAGTTCCCGTTGACATCAACACGACGGTCGCGACAGCGTTCGCGATCGGCTGGCTCGCCTGTGCGATTCCGAGTCCACAGGATTTTTCGGTCGCGTTCTACGCGCATCGCGCACTCGAGCCGGTAGCCGACTCCCCGTCGGTGGGTACTCATTCCCGCGCTGATTGACGGTCGCCGGAAACTCACCGCTGGGGTGGCTGTTACGTTCGTATTCGCCTTCTTGTCTGCTCGTCTGTTCGTCTTCTCAGACCAGTCGTGTCTCTAGACTGATTCGGATCCACGTCCGCGTTCGGGTTCGGGTTCGGGTTCGGGTTCGGGTTCGGGTTCGGGTTCGGGTTCGGGTTCGGGTTCGGGTTCGGGTTCACATCCACGTTCACACCCGCCTTCATCGACCAGAGTGTAGAGTACAGCACACGATCGACACACAGCCTGTCGTCTCGAGTGCGTATCGCATCACAAAAGGTGTGTCTGGAAGGTGGCGGCGGACATACAGCCACGAATGACCGCCGCCGACGATTGAGCAGAGTGTTCCACCGGCACTCGCAGTTGTCAGTCGGTAGCCGATGCGTCACGGGGTCGGCGGAAGCCGACAGGAGAACTAACGAACCGTCCACTAATCAATCTAGTTGTTGTGGCTAATATGCCCATATCTCGGCCATATCTGGACATTCAGACCTTAAATGTTCTGTGGACGTTTGAATGGTCGGAACCCGCCGGCAACATCGAGTCAAAGTATCTGTTCGTCTCGTTTCGTCCAGTTACAGACGTTCTGGTCGCCCGTTCTCACAGCACGCAAGGCAGAGGTGCATATACGTATCTCGCCGTGATAGTCATGATTGCCGGACAAAGTCCGGTACCAGGGACGAACCACAGGAACGACTGCTGGTGCAGTCGTTGCCGCCCACCATACACCGCACGACGGGGCTACGGCGTGTGACGAACCCCGACTGTGTGTTTGTGTATCCACATCTGTGTCCGTGCCTCACCACGGCGGATCACGCTCTACAGGGGGCATGATCCGTCTCATCCCCGCACAGCAGCCTCACAGCCGTTGTATCTGTCACATGGGAGACGGCACTGTCACGCGCTCGTCCGCATCCCATTCCAGCCCCCCAATCCCAACACTACCCCACCCCCGCCCCCGCCCCACCCTCATCCCCACTCCCATCATCCACCGTTTTTCACTCGACTCCACGCACAGACGACTAGTAGTCTCCACTCCGACCACACTCCAACACGACATAGTACCCTCCTCAGTCGGCGGCCATCCACAACGGCACGTCAAAATCAAAGGCGCTGCCCAGAGACCAGCAACGGAGCGGCGACCGAAATACTGGCCGTGCAGTCAGAGTGAACGCCGGTAGCCACAGTGTGGACAGGACAACAGCCCATCCGACACCAGCATATAACTGCGCTCACAGTGCGTACACGGCGCCCCGATCGAGATATTCGCCGCGTGTGCAACCCCCACGAGCGCGTTCTGCAACTGAACGAGTTGCTGTCTGGGGACCGTGACGAACGCCGACTCCTCGGCTTCTGATTCCGTTTGCTCGGTACTCGAGTCCCCGTTACGAGTAGACCGTGGCGTGTGGGGGTCCTGATTGCGATGTCGCTGTGCGTTCCTGCGAACGCGATGTGTGTGAACTGCACGTCGTGCAGCGGCTCGGTCGTCTGTTGCTGTGCAGTCGCTGTGTTCGGTGTTGGTTTCGTTTTCCTCGTCACCGGTATCGGTATCGGTCTCAGCGTCAGCAGCAGGATCATCAGCACCAGCAGTATCATCGGTATCCTCGCTCTCGTCAGTGAGTCTGGTACGACGTGCACCGGTGTCATTGTGTGTCGCCTCGTCGTTGTGATCGCGGCGCCCAGTGTGCGTGTCTCGAGGGATCTGACTGGACGTAACACCAGGCGCGGAATACTGGGAACGTCCGTTTCTGGCCTGGGCCTGTGGGAACTCTTGACGAGGACTGCGTCGCCGCCTTTTTGGATCGAGCTTACGCTCGCCGTCCGGTGGTACTGGGGGTGTCATCGGTACTAGTAGACGCAGGTCAGCTAAAACACCGCCGTCTCTCAGCGAACGAGACGGTCTGTTCGGACAGAATCGCCGTTCTGTGGGGTTGTGGTATGTTTTGGCAACGCTTGCCCGCAGATAATAGATTATTATGGTCTGTTTTCAATATCGGACTGGTCTCGTACCGGGTTACTCCCCCTACTGCGAGGCTAGCATTCCAACACGTCTGCAACACGTGTATTTCGTCAGTCAGGGATGACTACCCTGACACTCTCTTCGATGACGGCTCCTGATGAGACGTCTCTCTCGGTTGCAGACCGCTGAGAAACATCGAGCCATCTGGTCGCTCACGGCAGTATCGAGGATTGGAGATGAAGCGGGATTTGAACCGCGGTCGCAGCGGAGTTGCTCCCTGATTCGAATCCCCTCGCTTGTCCATTACGCACCGCTCACGAAGTTGTTCGCGGTGAGGAAATGGGGTCGGAGGGATTTGAACCCCCGATCGACTGATATCTCCGGTGCGCCTCGGAACTCCAGAGGGTCATCACACGGACACTGATCAGGTGCCCGATCAGTATATCAGTCTGGAGTGTCGTCCCGGGCGCGGTGCCTCTGGAGTCAGTCGCCATCCCTGACTTGGCCACGACCCCTCGATATCTCGTTGGGGGATGGTGCCTAAAGTGGTTTCGATTCGGACTACAGCCACGGGGCGCGTCCTTCAGTTTCGGTGGTGTCGTCACCGGGGTACGGTCCGTTGTCGTCGTCGTTCTGGTTCGTCGACTGCTCGCGTCCGTGGTTCTGGGTCTGGACCGGTGCCTGTTCGTGTTCGTGCTCGTGCTCCTGTTCCTGTTCGTGCTCACGTTCACGCTCGCGTTCGCTTTCGGCTGTCGTCGCATCTGCAGCCGCCGTCGAACTCGAGTCGGCAGCCGTAGCAGACCCAACGGTCGTTGGCTCGTCGGTACTATCCTCGCTACCATCGGCGAGTGGTCCGGTTCCAACGGCCGGGACGAACGACGACGGAGTTGGTGACGAGTTCGACGATGCCGTTGGAGTCGGCGATGGCGTGCCGGCGCTCGTGGCTGCCGACGCGGTCGTGGGAACCGGTGACGAGCCGTCGGATGGGCCGTCCGAGCCGGTCGACTCCGAGTCGCGCTCGAACGGGAACTCGATCGCGAAGAGGGCCGCCACGACGAGAGCGGCCAGTGGTGCCTGTCCGAAGGCCATACCGAGCAGCGACAGCGGGAGCAGTCCGAGTGCGACGGCGCTTCCGAAACGGAAGCGGTCAATGTCCATGTACTCGCGCAGGTACGGACCGCTGATTGCAATCGCGAGTGCGAACGCGACGCCGGACACTGCGGCGAGCGTCGCGTTCATGACGAGTGCGGGGTCGTCCATCAGGGTGAACGCAGCGCCGCTCGGGTCGATGCTCGCGACTAGCCCGAGTCCGATGATGACGCCCGGACTCGGCAGATACTCGCCGATAGTCGCACTCGCAGTCTTCGCAGCGATTGCGAGGATGACGACTGCAGCGAAGCGCTTGATGGTCTCTTCGTTCAGGACCGTCTCGATTGCCGGAGCGAGCGCGGCCTGCACGGCGGCAAGCAGTATGAGCGGGATGCCGACGAGCAGGACGATCGCGACCTGTTCACGGGGCGTCCCGTTCATTTCGGCGAGCATGACGGCGACGGTTGCACTGCCGCCGAAAATGAGGAGACCGACCTGAATGGCGCTCCATGGGTCGTCGATCGCACCCGCCAGGATGAGCGCCGGGAAGACGCCATCGATCAGCGGGAGCATCATCACGAGTGCCAACAGCTTGGCGTCACCACCGACTAACCGCTCGAGACGGAGTGCGACCGGATGCTGAGATGCGCTCATCGCTTACGAACGATGGCCATGACCCGAGGCCGATGGGTGATATGATAACCGGTCACGCACGGACAGGCCCGATACCCGCCAGTTCGTCCGGATACGACCTCGTGCTGTGAGTTTGAAAGGAAGTGTAAATTTCCCGAACATATTTTTGGCGACGGAGACGACGTTCGTCCGGCCAACGGTTCGGGTCTCGCTGGAACTCACAGCGTTCATACACGAGTGGAACACCGGCCTATCAATAAACGTTGCGTGAGATACGGTTACACAACTCGGCATACTTTCGCCGCCAACGCGCAGATCCTGACAAAGGTGCACTTATCTGCCCGGCAGGTGGTATCCCTCAACCTGGATCGCATAAACGGTGGACGCCGGACCAGACAGTTCGGTACTTGTCCGACCGCGGTATGTGCGTGTTGTACTCCTCGGTTGTTTTCTCGTTGTCTGCATTCATCACTCCCGTCAGCAGTTCGCATTCGGTACGTATCTCGCAACGCTTTTTGCCCGGGCGTTCGGACAGTTTACATGGCGAACGACGTTCCTGAGCACGAGCCGTACTCTTCGAAACTCACCGTACCAGAGGCGCTTACGTTCGACGACGTCCTCCTTCGACCCAAGGAGAGCCGCGTCGAACCGGACGACGCGGACCTCACATCGAACGTATCGACCACCGTCGAGCTCTCAGTTCCAATTCTCTCTGCCGCAATGGACACCGTCACCGAGAGCGACATGGCAATCGCGATGGCCCGACACGGCGGCCTCGGCGTCCTCCATCGCAACATGAACATCGACGAGATGGTCGAAGAAATCGATCGCGTCAAGAGCGCAGACGAACTCGTCATTCCCTTCGACTCCGTCGTCACCGCAGATCCCGAAATGTCCGTCCGCGAAGTCGACGACCTGATGGCCCGACAGGGCGTCGGCGGCGCACCCGTCGTCAACACCAACGGCGAGGTGCTCGGGATCATCTCGAGTACAGACATCCGGCCACATCTCGAGGTCAACGAGGACGACCCGGTGACAGAAGCGATGACCGACGAGGTCATCACGGCTCCAGAAGATATCAACGCCCGCGATGCGTTCGATCTGATGTACGAGCACAAGATCGAACGTATTCCGGTCGTCGACGACGAGAACCTCCTCGTTGGCCTGGTGACGATGCAGGGGATTCTCCAGCGCCGCGAGTACAAGGAAGCCGTTCGCGACGAGGACGGTCGCCTGCGCTGTGGCGTCGCAGTCAGCCCATTCGAGCAGGAACGCGCCGAAGCCGCAGACGAAGCCGGCGCGGACATTCTCTTTATCGACACCGCACACGCGCACAACCTGAACGTCATCGACGGAGCGCGTGAGATCAAAGAGAGCGTCGACGCCGATGTCGTGGTAGGCAACATCGGCACTCGTGAGGCGGCCGAAGAGCTCGTCGAGTTCGCAGACGGTCTCAAAGTCGGCATTGGACCTGGATCGATCTGTACGACCCGCGTCGTCTCGGGGTCGGGTATGCCACAGATCACGGCCGTCGCGCAGGTCGCAGACGTCGCGAGCGAGCACGACGTCCCCGTCATCGCAGACGGTGGCATTCGGTACTCCGGCGACGCGATCAAAGCGGTCGCCGCCGGTGCGGACGCCGTTATGCTCGGTTCGTACTTCGCCGGCACCGACGAGGCACCCGGCCGCGTCGTCACGATGAACGGCAAGAAGTACAAGCAGTATCGCGGCATGGGCAGCGTCGGCGCGATGAAATCTGGGGACAGCGACCGGTACCTCAAAGAAGAACCCGACGAGGAGGAAGACTACGTCCCAGAGGGTGTCGAGGCAGCGACGCCGTACAAGGGCTCGCTCCAGTCCGAACTCCACCAGCTCGCCGGCGGAATGCAGTCCGGGATGGGCTACGTCGGTGCAGCGACGATTCCGGCGTTCAAAGAGCGTTCGGAGTTCGTTCGGGTCTCCTCAGCCGGACAGGCTGAGAGTCACGCCCACGACGTGGTTATCACGGACGAAGCGCCGAACTACTCGCCAGACGGCGACTGAGCCTCCCGGTTAACCGGTCTCCGACGTTGTGGATCTGGGACGAGCGTCGACTTACTCGAGTACGAACGCGTTCTCACAGTCCGTACAGGTGAGTTCGAACTGACCCTCGTCAGTGAGCGCCAGTCCGTGCCCCTGTTCGGTTTCGCAGACGCGACAGTAGACCAGCGACTCGATCTGGTCCCACTCGTGCTGTGCGCCTGGTGCACCGAACGCGAAGCCGACGACCCGTTCGTCGGCGTCTTCGGGGTTGTATCCCTGCTGGAACTCCCCCGGTCCAAAGCGGATTACCTCGTCCGCCTCGACCGTCACCGGCCCGTCCTCGGTATCAAACACCGCCGTACCCGCCTGGACGTAGAAGACTTCTTCCTGATCGTGGTGGGTGTGGTAGCCGCCCGAAAACGACTCGCCAGGCTCGAGTTCGAAGTAGTTCATCGCGAAGTCAGAGAAGCCGAGCGCCGCCGAGATCGGTCGGCGAACCGAGTGGACACCCATCGGATTCTGTTCGTTGTCGACCTCTTCGATCGAGACTTTCTCCATGGCTTGCCATTCGCGCTCGACAGTAAAATGGTTGGGAATGGGTACCACACAGGGGAAGACGGAGAAAGGTAACACATACGTTTGCTCGGTCCTGAATCGCGTGTGTGAACCGCCGTACGGCACTCCGATCCGCAGGTGTCCTCGCTACCGTCGGCCTCGCGGGCTGTGTCGATGCCGTTGAGGAGCACTTCCAGGGAACCTTCCAGGGCATCATTCCCATAGAAATACACAGTGAGGCCGAGCGGTCGCACAACATTACGATCGAAGCGTACGACCAGCAGGCAGGTCGCCAGACCTATGACGAGAGCTACACCGTTACGCCGGACCAGACAGTGAGTCCGCCCCACCTCGAGGCGACCACACAGAGCGTCCGGTTCGTACGATTCGATGGCACAGACGAAGAACAAGCGGATGTCAGAGAGGTCTCTGTCACTCCAAACACCCTGCTCGTCTCGGCCCGAATCTACGACGACGATCTCGTACTCGAGGTCCAGCGACGCGAATCCGACGGTGAGGAGACGGAGAACGAGACGATCGAGAACGAGACGGCAGGGGAACTCGAAGACGAGTCAGAACTTCCGGACGATCCGACAGAATCTGACTCTGACACCGATTCTGATTCCGATTCCGATTCCGATTCCGATTCCGATTCCAGTTCCAGTTCCGACTCTAACTCCAGTTCTGACTCCGGCTCGTAACACCCCTCACAAAGCCCAGTATTTGCTACATAGCGACTCGAGGAACCCTCCGTCGGACCGTAATATCGAACCGAGTGTCCGAGCTCTGTTGGTCGTTGCAGACGAGTCACGCGGTTCAGGGATACGGATGATACGCCCGCTCCAGTTGCGGCTTGAATCCAAGCTCCTCCGGGACACGTCGTGCTCGCTCGCCAAAGAACGGCTCGCCGGTAAACAGCGGCTGGGCACCCGGAACAACGACTCGCACCGCCTCGAAGCCCGCTGCAGCCACGTCTCGCGTCGTGAGACGCGCCGCGTACGGCGTCAGCCCAGCATCCTGCACTCGGTCGACAACCGACTCGAGTTCGTCGCGTCCGCTAGGTAGCCCGCCGTCCGCGTTCGTCGGCCCGACGCTGGCGGCAGGCACCGTCTGTTCGACATCGATGAACGAGCGCGCGGCGTCCGAGAGTGGCGCGGCAGCGTACTCGCCAATCGCACCCGACGCTGTGGCCGCTTCGTCCGGGCCGATGTTCCGTAACTCCATCCAGTTCTGGAGGGCCTCCTCGAGTGCCGACACGGCAGCGGCGCTCGCATCGAGGGCAGCGGCGGAGCCGGTGGCGAAGACGGGCCAGGCGTCGTCTTCGGACCCGTCGGGTACGTCGTCACGATGCACCGCAACTGCAACGACTGGCACGTCGATGTCCTGGGTGACGAGCAGCGGTGTCACGGTGAGTCCCTCGCTTCGCGCGCGGCGCTCGAGCACGTCGAACGTCGGGTCGTCGACGGCAAGTCCGAGCGGGTCGAACGTCGAGTACCACGCGAGCATGGTGGCGTCGCGCTCGACGACCTCCGTTAGGCCGGACAGAAGCGCGTCGACGGTCGACGAACCGAGTCCGAGTCCGGTCGTAATACCAGGAACCAGCGACTCGCCTGGCTGTGGGAACTGGACCGCGGCGGCTGGGAGATGCACCTGCTCGCCGGTCGCGAGGTTCTCGCCGGGCACCCAGCGGTGCTCAGCCGCCGGGTCGTACGCGGGCGCGTCGTCCGGCCGCACGAGTTCGGTCGGCGCTACCGCGTCGTCGAGGGCCTCCTCGCTCGCGTGGACGAACTCGTCGTCCCGGTAAACCCCGGCGCAGTACCGTTCGAGCCCCTCACCAACGGCTTTCATCAGCGCCGCGTTCCAGTCGTCTGCCACACCCGCAGCCTGCGCTGGCGCACTCGCGTCACTAAAGCCACGCGTCTCCGCGCTCGTCGCGAGGTAGTAGGGAACGGGGAACGATTCGATCTCGCCAATCGACTTGACGACTCCGACCCGGTCGTCGATCGCTTGCTCTGCGTGCTCGACCGCTGCGTCGAGTCCGAGCGCGTCGTCGTCCCGCGAGAGCGTCCGGTCGCGCTCGCCCGACGCACACGCACAGCCAGGGACCGGCAGCACCCGGCGGCGGGCGTGGGGTAACTCGAGTACGTGGCCGATCACGGACTGTTCATCGCCCGAGAAGACGCGAATGCACTCCCGGCCGGCGAGCGCGCCGGCGAGACGGGCGGTGGAGCGGTCGGTGCTTGGGCGGCCGCCGGCTGTTTGGGTCGCGTTCGTGTCGGCGTCGGACTCGAGCCCAGCGGCGACACGGGTCCGAAGACAGTCGTAGCAGCCGACGCCGGGGCCGGATGCGGGGGCGAAGCCGGCGATTGCGGCGTCTACGGCGGAGAGGGGGCGACCACCGACGCCGCCGATTTCGACGGCGATCCAGGGCGTATTCCCTGCGAGGGCTGCCTCGTTGGCCTGTTCGAACGTCTGTGCGCCGGCAACGTCGCTGACGACGGCGAATCGTGCGTCGTCGAGGTCTGCGGGGTCGGCGTCCTCGACGGTGATGTCGACGTCTCCGAGCGCGGCGACGAGCGCCGCGCGGACCGGGTCGTCGGCGACGACGTGTACGTGCATACCTGCATCTCACAGGCGGCGGGCAAAAGTGTCGTGCTCGATGCCGTTTGTGAGTGGGCGCGCTGACACCCTACTCCGAGTCGGCGTCGCCATCCTGGCGCGTCTTTGCAATGTCGATCGTCTCACCCGTCTCTGCGCCCATATCCTCACCCTCTTTGATCGCCTGGGCCTCCTGCTCCATCGCTTCGACGTCCATCTCGGCTTCCTCGTCGATCTCACCGATGATCTCGCTGATGTCGTCGAGGCCGATCAGTTCGCGGGTCTCGTCGTCAAACGAGAGGCTCTCGAGTTGGCCGTCCTGTTGCTCGATGTCGCTTCCCGAGAGGTGCTTGCCGTAGCGCCCGACCAACGAGGAAAGCTCCTGTGGGAGGACGAACGTCGTCGACTCACCCTGGCCGATCTCTGCGAGCGTTTGCATTCCTTTCTCGATGACAGCGCGTTCGCCCATCGATTCAGCGGAGCGAGCGCGCAGGACGGTCGAAATCGCATCACCCTGTGCTTCGAGGATCTGACTCTGCTTTTCACCCTGTGCGCGGATGATGTTCGACTGCTTGTCTCCCTCTGCTTTCTCGACGGCACTGCGCCGTTCACCCTGTGCCTCGAGGATCATGGCACGGCGTTTACGCTCTGCGGAGGTCTGTTGCTCCATCGCGCGCTGGACATCCGGCGAGGGGTTAACCTCGCGGACCTCCACGCTCTCGACGCGGATCCCCCACTCGTCGGTTGGTTCGTCGAGTTCTTCGCGGATCCGCTCGTTGATCATCTCGCGGCGACTGAGCGTGTCGTCGAGTTCCATATCGCCGATGACGGCGCGCAGCGTCGTCTGTGCGAGGTTGGAGACCGCCTTCTCGTAGTTATCGACCTCGAGAAACGCCCGCGTGGCGTCCATCACTCTGATGTAGATGACGGCATCGGCCGTAACGGGCGAGTTGTCGCGGGTGATCGCCTCTTGGCTCGGGACGTCGATCGTCTGCGTTCGCATGTCGAACGTGTAGACACGCGAGACGAACGGCGGCACGATGTTCAATCCAGGCTCCAGGAGCTTCCGGTACTCACCGAAGATCGTGAGTGCTGCCCGGTCGTAAGCGTCGACGATTTCGACCATCGACCAGACGGTAACCACCACGAGCACGAGCACCAGCGCTCCCGCCAACACCAGCGGGTCCTCGAGTTGCACCTGCAGCGGTTCGAGGACGGTCAGGTTTTGTGAAATGATACCAGGTGACAACATATCCAGTGTTACACGTAGGGCCGCTGGCCGAATAACTCTTGGCGTGATGATGCGACCGGGACTGATGCTGCAGTCGGTGTCAGAACGCGGTGGAAGTGGTGGACGCTACTGAAACGATATTGAAACGGTACTGAACGGGACTGAAACGATATTGAAACGGTACTGAACGGGACTGAAACGAACAGAAACAGCCACCACAGCGTCGGGAGGGAACGGCTGGACAGCCGCTGTCACATCCGGGGCGCTACGCGGACTGGTCGCTTGCCACGTCGTCACTACTGTCGGCGTCTGCGTCGCCTGCAGAGTCGGCTTCAGCTTCGGCTTCGGCTGCGTCGTCCTCGTCGGTCGCCAACTCGCCGTTCGAGACCGTCACCTGCGCGTTCTGGATGACCTTCTCACCCATCTCGTAGCCGGGTGTATAGACGTCCGCAATGGTTCCCTCTGGCTGCTCGCTGTCGACCTGCATCATCACCTCGTGGCGCTGCGGATCCGTTTCTTTCCCTGGATCCGGATCGATCTCGGTCACGTTCTCGTCCTCGAGAATACGGTCGAACTCGCGCAGCGTCATCTCGACGCCGTCACGGAGGCCGTCAACATCGTCGCTGCCCTCCTCCAGCGCTCGCTTCAGGTTGTCACGGACGCCGATGAGGCGCTCGACGAGGTCCTCCGTCGCGCGGTCTTTGATCTGATCCTGGCGCTTTTTCGCGCGTTTCTTGTAGTTCTGGAAGTCCGCTTGCTTGCGCTTGAGACGACTCTTGAGGTCCTCGACTTCCTCCTCTTTCGTCGCGAGTTCCTCCTCGCGCGCGTCGAGTTCGTTCTGCAGATCACCGATCGTCTCGGCCTGGGCCTCGACGCGCTCGGTCAGGTCCTCGAGTTCAGCGCGCTGGTGTTCGACGGTACTCGAGAGCTCCCGCGCCTGGCTGACGACGGTGTCGATGGTCTGTGCGAGGTCCTCGTCGTATTCGGCGAGGCGGTCGACGAGTTGCTGGGCGTCGGAAGGTGGGTCCTGATCTGAGTCGGTATCTGGTGTGGGTTCAGACTCTGCTTCGGACGCTGGCGCAGAATCCGTCTCTGATTCTGACTCTGACTCTGGTTCTTGCTCTTGTTCTGGTTCTGCGCCCCTGGTCTCTGCCCCTGAATCGGCTGCGTCCGCCGCGTCTGTGTCCTGTGGCGTCGCTGTGTCTGGATCCGAGTCGGCAGCTCCTGTCTCCGAATCCACGGCCGAATCCGACGGCTCGGATTCATCGGCCGGTGTGTCCGGTTCCTCGTCTGGCTCCGGTTCCGACTCCGAGTCCGGCGCTGCTTCCGAGTCTGAGTCCGCCTCCGCCGCTGTCGCTGCCGACTCAGTGTCGGCTTCAGCTTCAGCTTCCGCTTCCGCGACGGCTGACGCAACATCGTCGTCAGCTGCCGTCTCGGCAGACTCGTCCTCAGACGGGACACCCTGGGCAGGTGTGTTCGTGCCCTCGTCGTCACTCATATTCGGGTCAACGAACAGCGATACTAAAAGGGTTGAGGTCGCCGCCTGACTCGATAGGTTATTGGGTTGTGACGTGACGCGGTCCTCACTACACACCCCGAATAGCGCCAATTGGCCACGCAAGCAGCCTCTTCCCATCCAACAGTATATGTATCTCTCTCCCCGAACACCGTCCGTGAGTCGACCCTCGGACTCCACACCGATCACACTCCGGTACGAGGACGGAACGATTCGACTCGACGCACGCGAGAACACGTTCGTCGAGTCGCTTCGAGATGATGTCGCAGAGCGCGCGCTCAACTCGGACCTCGAACTCGAGTTCAAGTACGATCGACGAACGGACACCATCCGCACACCAGCATTTCGGTACGCCGCGATCCGGCGTACGCTGCGTGCAGCTTCGCCCGCACACGATGTCGCTACTATCGACATCGACGACCGAGCACTCGACCTCCCGGACCTCCCCACTGGCCTGCACTCGGCGTACGAACTCCGGCCGTACCAGCGGGAGGCACTCGAGTCCTGGCTAGCAACGGACCGGTGGGCTGACCTTGACCTCAGAGCGCCGACCTCCACTGGAGAGCGCGCGCCGGCCGGCGTCCTCGAACTCCCCACCGGCAGCGGCAAGACAGTCATTGCGCTGAAGGCGATCGAACGCCTCGGCGTCCCGACGCTCGTCGTCGTCCCCACCATCGACTTACTCGAGCAGTGGCAGCGCGAACTCGAGTCCGAGTTCGACTGCGCGGTCGGTCGGTTCGGCGGTGGCGAGCAGCGCCGCGAACCAATCACGGTCTCGACGTACGACTCGGCGTATCTGAAGGCCGATTCCGTCGGCGACCGGTTTGGGCTCGTTGTTTTCGACGAGGTCCACCACCTCGGCGGCGAGGGCTACCGCGAGATTGCCCGCTTGCTCGCCGCACCCGCGCGCCTCGGACTGACCGCAACGTTCGAACGGCCGGACGAGGCCCACGAGATCATCGAGGAAATCGTCGGCCCGCTCGTCCACCGCGTCGACGTCGACGAACTCGCGGGGGACCACCTCGCAGCGTACGACGTCAAGCGACTCGAGGTGTCGCTCACGGCGGCCGAGCGCGAGGAGTACGAGGCGAAACAGGGGGTGTTCTCGGACTACCTCGCCCGCTCGAACATCCGCATGCAAAGCGGTTCTGACTACCAGGAACTCGTCAAGCGCTCCGGGAACGACCCGGCGGCTCGCGAGGCGCTGCTGGCCCGCCAGCGCGCCCGCGAAATCGCCCGCGGCAGCGAGGCGAAACTCGACGCCCTGCAGGATATTCTCGACCACCACCGCGAGGACCGGATCATCGTCTTCACCGCGTCCAACGACCTCGCGTACGACGTGAGCGAGCGGTTCCTGATCCCGACGATCACTCACCAGACGGGCGCTGCCGAGCGCCGAGCGCTACTCGAGTCCTTCCGCGATGGAACCTACGCACGCATCGCGACCTCAAACGTCCTCGACGAGGGCGTCGACGTCCCCGACGCCAACGTCGCGGTCGTTCTCTCGGGCAGCGGCAGCGAACGGGAATTCACCCAGCGACTTGGTCGGATCTTGCGGCCGAAAACTGGTGGTGCAGGAGGTTCTGGTAGCACTGACAGCGGACTGGACTCGAGTACGGACCAGTCTGCAGACGACATCTCTGCGGCCCGTGCCGGCCGTGCGATTCTCTACGAGGTTGTCAGTGCGGACACGTCAGAGGTGAACGCCGCCGAACGCCGATCCTGATGTGGTTACCGGTTACCGGTTACCGGTTACCCTATTTTGACGAACTTCGCAGTCCCGTCCTGTTCGACCGTGATCCGGTACAACGTGTAGCTAAACTCGACTGTCATCTGTGCCTCCGGCGACGGCGGCTGTGCGAAGAGATTGTCGAGCATGCCGTCCACACAGTCGTACATCGTCGGCAGACTCATCGGGTCGGTGTTCTCGAGTTCGGCAACGATTTCTACGATCTGCACCGCTGGATTGTCTCGGCTCTCATCCAGCGTTCGACGGATGATTTCGCTCTCCGCTTGGTCGGTCATCGTGACACGGGCTGATGTGAATTGGGAGTATAGGTATTGGTCGGATACACGCCAGATTCACCCGATTACTGAACGGTTGGTGTGTCGTTGTACACAGTTGTCGTTTACCGCCGGATCGAACAGAGGAGTGAATAAGCCGGTGGCAGGGGTAGTCGTCCGTCGGCCTTGGGAGCCTACAATTCTGCAATTCTGCAATTCTGTAATTCTGTAATTCTGTAATTCTGTTACGCCGCCGTCGTCTTGGCCTGCTCGTCGACCGTCACTGACCCCGTCAGCTGCGAATGCGGGTACGGCATGTCGATCCCCTCCGCATCGAGTCGCTCCTTGCCGGCCTCGATGTAGGCCGTTCGTGCGGCGGCAGGGCGGTGTTCTGCAGGATCGATCCAGAACCGGCCAGTGAGGACGACCGCGGAGTCACCGAGGTCGGTGACGGCAACCGATGGCTCGGGCTCTGTGAGTGCACCTGGCACCTGTTCGGCCTCCTCGATGAGCGCTGCTCTCGCCTGACCGATGTCGTCGTCGTAGCCGATGCCGAAGTCGTAGGAGACGCGAAGCAGCCCGTTTCTGGACGGATTCACGACGACCGAGTCGGCAAGTTCGGAGTTCGGCACCGTCACGAGTTCGTTATCGTACGTCTCGAGCTGTGTCACCCGGAGCTGGATGTCACGGACGACGCCCTGATTGTCGTCCCATTCGACGATGTCGCCGATCGTGAACGGCTCGTCCTTGACGATGAAGATGCCGGCAACGAAGTTGGCGATGAGGTCCTGTGCGGCAAACCCGACTGCCAACACGACGGCACCACCGAGTGCGGACAGCGCCACGAGAATCGTGCCGAAGCCAGCGACCGTCGCCGCGATTGCGACCGACCCGAGCAGGATGAGCGCCGTGGCGATGCTTCGTGCAAGTGAGACAACCCCCTCGTTGAAGCCGCGGCTCTCGAGTGACCGTTCGGTGAGACTGAGCAAGAGTGCCTTTCCGGCCCAGTAGAGCACCACGAACGCGATGACGAAGGTGGCGGCGGTCACCACCACGTCGATGACTGCTGGCACGTATTCGTCAACTGACGGTACACTATTCACCGAACCGACTGGCAGCTGCTGTGCTATCACGTCTCGCCAATGGAAGGTCACCTAAAAGACTCTTTTTGAGCCGACGAAACACGATGGACCGGTCGCGTGACTTTTGCCCCCGTCGCTCCCAGTAGCGGGTAGCTAGCAATGCTGACGAAGGACTTGCTGCGCGTCTCCCGCGCTGGCGGTGGCTTCCATCCCCAGTTCGCCGCGCGCGAGCACCGCCCGCTCGCCGCCCGCGTCATCGGCACCTACCAGGGACACGTCGGCCAGCAGCGCGGCGACCTCGAGGACGCCCTCACCGACCTCGAACGGGACGCGGACGACTTCAAACTCGTTCGCGGCCTCTCGGCGCTGCTCGAACGCGAATCCACCTTCGAAACGGACGCCGAAATCGACCCCGAACGCGCTCGCCGCGCGGTCTTCGAGGCTGCAGACGCCGTCGGCGTCGTCACCGACGACGAGCGCACGATGGCACTCATTCGGGCCGGCGAATCGCTCGGCGTGTCGGCGGATGAACTCGAGTCCACGCTCTACGCAGACTTAGACGAGCGCCAGGTCCTCACCGAAGTCACCTCGCGCTGGGATCCCGACGACCTGCTCGCGCAGTACAACCTCTCGCTGGCCCAGACGGCGCTGTTCGACGCGACGGAGCTGCGGGTCAGATCGAGCGACCCGAAGGCGCTCGTCTCAGCGATCAAACGGCTGCGATTGATGTACGAGATCCGGAATCCGGATGCGGCGGCTGGATCGACCGGCAGTCTCGCGAGCGACCGCGAGGTCGTCGTCACCGGACCGACACACCTCTTCCGGGCGACGCGACGGTACGGTACCCGCTTTGCGCGCCTCCTGCGGACAGTCGCGGGCGCCGAGGCCTGGCACCTCGAGGCGACCATCGACGACCGCGGTACCGAGCGGACGCTCTCGCTCTCCCACGAGGATCCAGTGTCGGTTCCAGACGCCGAGCCGGTCGCCGACGTAACCTTCGATAGCGGCGTCGAGTCCGACTTCGCCGCCCGCTTCACGCAACTCGACCTCGACTGGGACCTCGTGCGTGAACCCGAACCGCTCGCAACGGGCACGCAGGTGATGATTCCAGACTTCACGTTCGAGTACGCCCACGGCGAGTACCGGCTCTACTTCGAAATTATGGGTTTCTGGACGCCCGAGTACGTCCGGAAGAAACTCGACCAACTCGAGTCCCTCGAAGACGTCGACCTCCTCGTCGCGGTCGACGACTCGCTTGGCGTCGGCGAGGCGATCGAGACGCGAGACCACCGCGCGATTCCCTATTCCGGGACCGTCCGCGTCAAAGACGTTGTCGACGTGCTCCGGGAGTACGAGGCTGACCTGATCCAGCAGAGCGCGGCCGAGTTGCCGGCCGAACTCACCCCCGACGACGACGTCGTGGCACTCGAGTCCCTCGCCAGTCGTCACGGGGTCAGCGTGGATGCCCTCACGGAGACGGAGTTCCCCGACCACGACCGCGTCGGCCGCACGCTCGTTCGCCCACGGGTACTCGAGTCCGTCGGCGACGAGATCGAGGTCGGCATGACTCTCCAGGAAGCTGAATCCGTTCTCGAGGAGTCCGATCTGACGGATGCAAGCGCGGTGTTGGCCGAACTTGGCTACCGCGTAGAGTGGGAGGGTCTGAGCGGTGGAACGGTCGTCGAGCGCTGAGGTGCGTCAATTGCCTGCCCGACTGTTGCCGCTGACGCAAACTGCTATTACCGTTCGCATGCACCCACAAATATGGCATACGAGCGACAGGCAGCCAGCGGCTTCCGAGAAATCGACCGCTGGGAGGACGGCGTCGGCTGGCTGGCTCACCCTGATGAACTCGGTCAGCGGGCGAGTCACGCCGTCGTCGGCGAGGCCGGCGTCTGGCTCCTCGATCCGCTCTGGGCACCCGGGGTCGACGATCTGATCGATGACCTCTCCGAGGAACACGATACCGCAGTCGCTGGCGTCGCAATCTGTTCGTGCTGGCACACGCGCGATGCAGAGCAGTTCGCGCGGCGGTACGATGTTCCCATCACCATCCCGGAGTGGATGGGCCGCGTCGACGACCGAACGACGGCCCCGATCGAGCGCTACGCTGACTCCTTCGACCCCGCCGTCGAGGTCGTCCGCCGCCAGCCGATCCCGCTCTGGGACGAGGCGATTCTCTACTGGGACAATCACCAGACGCTATACACCCCCGAATCGATCGGCACGGCGGCCCCGTACCTCGTCGACGACGAACGCCTCGGCCTCGAACTCTTCTTCCGACTCGACCCGCCACACTCGCTGCGCGAGTACGAACCCGACCGCGTCATCGTCGGCCACGGTGCCGGCGTCCTCGACGATGCGACGCGGGCACTCGAGTACGCCCTGGCTGGCGCTCGGCGTCGGTTTCCGCGGGCGGTGCTCGAGAACGGGCCGGGGACGGCGCGGTCGCTGGTGGGCGCACTCCGGTAGCGGGGGCGACGGGTCCGTGTCCCGCATTCTTCGGAAGCGTGTCCAGCGTACAAGTGAGCCATCGACGACCATCGCAAGGATTCTGTCAGGGTCGAAGACCCCGATCCGATCACCAAAAGTAATATTTCAATCCGCTGTGAGAATGGCTGTATCTGATGAGACGAGAATTCCAGTTCGTCGCTGCCGGCACGGCGGTTGCACTCGTTGGCTTTCTGCCGGAGCTCTACCTCTTTGTTCGATCTGCGCGAGCATTCCTGCTGGCGCTCGGCCTCGTGATCGCCTCTTACGGACTGTTCGAGTTGGTGCGACACTACGCGAAGTTCGATCTGGCGTGAGGCTAACCGGGCCTAGAGTGAAACCAACCGTTCGAATACAGCGACCGACTCGAACGGAAACTACAACTCTCGCTGTCGTCCCTTCGGCACCATCGAACGCAACTCGCCGTGGACGTACAGCCCAATTCCGAGCGGTTCGCGCTCGCCCACAACGGTGTGAGCCGCGATCAAGTATCCCCAATCGCCGTCCCACTCGAGTTCCTGGTCCTCGCCGGCGGCGAACCGGCGGGCGGCCTCGCGGTCGAGGTCGATCACGCACTCGCTGGCGTGTGCGCCAAAGCGCTGGACGAAGTCCGTTGTTGGCTTCCAGTGCTCCTGGCGGGTTCGCAGACAGGTCATGCCGATGGCCTCGATTTCCAGCGGGGAGTCGGCCTCGCCGCTGTAGAGCCAGATCTTGCCCGCGCCTTTCTCCCAGAAGGTGTAGTCGTCGAAGGTCCCGGGCGGGATGGCAAAGCGATCCTCGAAGTAGTCGACGACGGCAGCGCGGCTGACACGGCCCTCGACGGTTCGGTCGGCGTCGGTTTCTGGGAGACGCCCGAACTGCTGGCCGTCGTTTTTGCGCAGGTCGGCACTCGAGTCGTCGCTCATCAGGCAGTCACCTCCAGTTTCGCCACGAAGAAGCCGCCGGTGTCGTTGTGGTGTGGGTAGATCCGCGCGGCCTGCTCGAGTGTGGAATCGAACGCCTCGTCTCGCCACTCTGTGAGGCCGGGTGCGTGTTCCATCTCGAGGTCGAAGTCCACGACACGACAGTCCTCCTCGTCGATGGCGTGTTGGACGACGGCCTCGTTCTCCTCCGGCGCGAAGGTACACGTCGAGTAGACGACGGTGCCGCCCTCGCGGGTCGTCTGGATCGCTCGGCGGAGGATGCCTTTCTGGATGCCCGCGATCGTGTCGATGTGGCCCTCCGACCAGTTGTCGAGCGCGTCGGGATTCTTCCGAATCGTTCCCTCGCAGGAGCAGGGCGCGTCCACGAGCGTCCGGTCGAACTCGTCGAACGGGAACCGCTTCATGGAGTAGTTGCGTGCGTCGTCGTTCGTCACCGCGAGGCTGGTCGCACCGAGGCGCTCGGCGTTGAACCGCAGCGCAGAGATACGCCCGAGGTTGTTGTCGTTCGCGACGACAGTCCCACGGTCGTCCATCAGCGCGGCGATCTGGGTCGCCTTCCCGCCGGGGGCCGCACAACAGTCCCAGACGCGCTCGCCGGGTTGGGGATCGAGAACGACCGGCGGGACCGCCGAGACCTCCTCCTGGCCGTGCGTGAAGCCGTGGAACGAGGTCCACGTCGACCCCGGTGAGTCCGTCTCGAGGCGCAACACGCGCGGGTTCCACTCGGCCTGCTCGTACGCGACGTCGTCCTCCTCGAGTGCGGCGGTCGCGCGCTCGGGGGAGGCCTTGATCGTGTTCACGCGCACGGCGTTGCCGAGCGGTCGCTCACAGGCGGCGAGAAAGGCCTCGAAGTCGTCGATAATCGGTCGGTACCGCTCGAATGGCTCCATTAGCCTTCGATTTGGCTGCCTGGCGTTTGTGGGTTTCGAAGGTCGGCCCGTCCCTGCCCCATCCACGTCTCCTTCCACACTCCCCGCCACGACCCGACCTCCCCGTTCGGATCCGTCCTATCAGTCCTGCCTCGCCCCACCCCGTCCTGACCCGTCCTATCAGTCCTGCCTCGCCCCACCCCGTCCTGACCCGTCCTGATCTGTCCTATCCGTCCTGTCTCCTCCCACCCCGTCCGCTTCGGCCGCTGACAGCGTCGTCGTTTTTATGCCGGCACGGAGTGTCTGCCACCACATGGCACGAATCAGTCTGCAGGGACCGGAAGCCGATCTCGAGGACCCCACTTTTGTCGAGGGCTTCCCAGGAATCGGACTCGTCGGCAAGATTGCGACTGACCATCTCGTCGACGAATTCGATATGCGCTACTACGCGAGCGTCCACTGCCAGGGGCTGCCTCGAATTGGCGTCTACCGAGGTGGTGACCGAACCGCTCGGCCACCTGTCCGGCTCTATACCAGCGAGGAGCACGACTTACTCGCGCTACAGAGCGACGCGCCGATCCGACCGGAGGCGCTCGACAACGTCGCCGAGTGCGTGACGAGCTGGCTCATCGACCACGATGCGACGCCGCTGTACCTGAGTGGGCTGCCAGCCGATCGAGACACCGGCGAGCGGCCAGATCTCTACGGCGTCGGAACGGGGAGCGCACCCGATCTCCTCGACGATCGTGAGATCGACGTTCCACCGGAGGACGGCGTCGTCACCGGTCCGACAGGCGCGCTCATCAACCACGCGGCACAGGCCGGCTACGACAGCCTCGGACTCGTCATCGAGTGCAACCCGCAGTTCCCCGACCCTGAAGCGGCGAGCGTGCTTCTCGAGGACGCTATCGCGCCGCTGGCTGACCTCTCGGTCGACGTACAGGAACTCCTCGACCACGCCGAGGAGATCCGTGAGAAACGCGAGCAGCTTGCACAACAGATGCAGGCCGCCGGACAGGAACAGAGCACGCAGGCACAGCCGCTTCGGATGTATCAATAACTCGGACTCTACCGCCCTAGTAGCACCTGAAGCGGCGACTTCGTCTCCGGAGAAGGCGATGATCCGCGCAATCCCGTCGTTCCGGCGGCGTCAAAACACTTCCCACGTATTTTTAGTTCCCGATACCATTCAACGAGAATAGAGATGACTTCGGCTACCGAGGCCTACGATATCGTGGTCGTCGGCGGGGGAACTGCCGGCTGCTTCGCTGCGACGACCGCTGCCAAGGAGGGGCTCGACGTCGTCCTCCTCGAGCGCAAAACCGAGGAGGAAGGGGGCTACATCGCCTGTGGGGACGGCATCAAGGGGAAGAGCTCTTTCCCCGACGTGCTCGATCGTGAACGACTCAAAGACGAGGCGTTCACCAACCAGGGGATCGAACGCGCCATCTTCGAAAACCCACAGACCAACGAGCGCCTCGACATCCCGTTCAACGAGACCGGCGGCGTTGTCGACCGCTGGAAGTACGGCCAGATCCTCCTGGAGGAAACCGACCGCGCCGGCGTCGACATCCACTACAACACCGTCGTCAACGACGTTATCCAGCCCAACGGCACCGTCGAGGGTGTGACTGCGATTCGGGACGGCGAGGCACTCGAGTACCGATCTGAAATCGTCATCGACGGTGCGGGTGCGCTCTCGGTGTTGCAGGATAAGGCGGACCTCTCGGCGTCGTCGTTCGACACCAACGTCAACTACTCGCAGTTCTGCTCGGCCTACCGCGAGGTACTCGAGGTGCCAGAGCCGGTCGAGTGGGACGACGCGCTCGTCTTCAAGCCGACCGAGGAACTGGGCTATCTCTGGTACTTCCCGCGCTCGGCAACGGAGATCAACGCGGGACTGGGCTTCCAGATGAGCCAGGAGCCGATGGAACTGGTCGATGTGCTCAAAGACGACATCGCCAACCGGGCGGAGTTCCAGGACGCGACGGTGAAGAACAAACTCGGTGCCGCCCTCCCGACCCGCCGGCCGTACGACTCGGCGGTTCACCCCGGCTACGTGGCCGTCGGCGACGCGGCGGGGCACGTCAACCCCTGTACCGGCGGTGGTATTCCGGGTGCCGCAAAAGGTGGCCACTGGGCGGCGAAGATCGCTGTCGACGCGATTTCCGACGGCGACGTGAGCGAGGCGGCCCTCTGGGAGTACAACCAGCGCGTCCAGACGGACTTTGGGAAGCGCTTCGCGGCGATGGACCTCTACAACATCTTCGGCACCGCACAGGAACTGGACGACCTCGTCTCGATCCTCACGGCGATGCCGGGCCAACAGCTCGTCGACGCGATCGGCAAGAAGGGGACTGCCGATATGAGCCTCGGCCTCAAGCTCAAGACGCTGATCAAGACCTTCGGTCACTGGGATACGCTCTACGACCTCTACAAGGTCCAGCGGGCCGCCGGCTCGCTCAAGGGCGTCTACGACAGCTATCCGGACAGCCCCGACCACTTCGACGCCTGGCGCTCGGAGCGCGATAGCGTGCTGGATCGAGTGTACGATATCAGCGGCGCTGAGCCGAAGTACTAACGCGAAACTGCTTCTCTCGACTTACAGCACCGTTATCGGAGCCGCCGGTACGCACGCAACAGCAGCGAGGCAGCCGTCCCGACGCCCGGAATTCGCGAGGAGAGAGCGGCAGCCCCGAGGAGGAAGAGCCCGCCTGCTCGTCGGCCGCGCATGAATTCCATCATCGCGTCGATCACCGTCGTCGCTGTGCTCGCCTTCGAGAGCGTGTCGACTCGAGTGTTTGTCGTTGTCATCGGTTCAGCGAACGGGCCCCGCGGCCAAACGCGAGTAGCCTGCACGTGCCGAGTGGGTGGCTGTTAGTGCGTTACAACGGTTGGCAACACCGAGCTATCATCGGAACGCGACAGCCAGACCGCGCCGTGGCATGTCACCCCGCGGACGATAGATTCAGGTTCCTTCTCCGAGACGACTCGATAGACACCACTCACAGATGCCCACACACCACACAGATTCGTTCAACGTTCTCGAGACCAGCGTCGCAGCCGTTCACGACGCGATGGCCGACGGCGCGGTCACCGCCGAGGAACTCGTCGAGCACTACCTGGCACGAATCGACGCCTACGACGACGAGCTGAACGCGATCCTGACGGTGAACGACCGGGCTCGCGACCGTGCGCGCGACCTCGACGCACAGTTCGATCGCGACGGGTTCGTCGGGCCGCTCCACGGCGTTCCGACGATCATTAAGGACAACCACGACACCCACGACATGCCGACCACCGCGGGCTCGACGACGCTCGCAGACTCTCAGCCGTCGCGGGACGCGTTCATCGTCGACCAGCTTCGGGAGGCCGGTGCGATCATCATTGCGAAGGCGAACCTGCAGGAACTCTCCTTCGGTGTCGACACGATCAGTTCGCTCGGCGGCGCGACGCGAAACGCCTACGATCTCGAGCACCGGCCGTCCGGCTCGAGTGGCGGCACAGCCGCGGCTATCGCCGCGAACCTGGGCCTCATCGGAACCGGCACCGACACCTGCTCGTCGAATCGCTCACCGCCCGCGTTCAACGATCTCGTCGGCGTTCGACCGACCAGAGGCCTGTGCAGCCGAACCGGGCTCGTCCCCCTCTGCGAAACGCAGGACACGCCCGGCCCCATCGCACGAACCGTCGACGACGCCGCACGACTGCTCGAGGTCATGGCCGGCTACGATTCCGAGGACCCGGTCACGGCCAGAGGCGTCGGACAGGTTCCCGACGACGGCTACACCGCCCACCTCGATGCGGACGGGCTCGACGATGCCAGAATCGGGATCGCCCGGCAGTTCTTCGGACTCCAGGGCGATGCTGACGAGTACGACGCCGTCTCCGAGGACGACGCGGCTGCCGTGACGAGCGTTCTCGAGGACGCCATCGACGACCTCGAAGCAGCCGGCGCGACGATCGTCGATCCGGTCGACGTCGTCGACACGAACTGGCTCCTGAGCGCTCGCGTGCTCGCATACGAGTTTGCGCGGGACTTCGACGGGTATCTCGAGACGCTCGGCGATGCTTCCCCACAGGAGTCGCTCGCGGCCGTCGTCGACTCCGGGGAACTTGCGCCGTCGATCGAGGCCCGATTCGAGGGTGGCGACATCCTCGGAACCGACCAGGACTCGCTCGACGACAACACGGGCTACCTCCGCCGACTCGAACGTCGCAGAGAACTCCGCGATACGGTTCTGGCGACGCTCGCGGAGCACGACCTCGACGCCTTGCTATACCCGCCCTCGACGGTTCCGCCGATCACCGTCGACGACCACCAGCCGTTCGAAGAGATGAACTGCGAGCTTTCGGCACACACTGGCTTGCCCGCCATCGTCACCCCTGCCGGGTTCACCGACGACGGGCTCCCGGTTGGACTCGAGTTACTCGGCCGGGCGTTCGCCGAGCCGCGGCTGTTCGAACTCGCGTACGCGTTCGAGCAGGCGACGGACAATCGGATGCCGCCAGCGCGATTCGGGGCACTCGAACTCGAGTAGGCGATCCGTTCGACGAACCCAACGAGCCCGACGAGCCCGACGGGCCGAGCAAACGTATATTCCAGTTCGTGAGACAATACGGGTATGTCACGCGAGCGCTACGAAACGGCTGGGATCGGCGAGGCGGCACTCACGCGGCTGTCGGCGACCGAACTCGCGAGTCGCATTAGGGAGGGTGAGGTAACCGCCACCGAGGCAGTCGAGGCACACCTCGACCAAGTCGACGCGCGCGACGACGAGATCAACGCCTTCGTCACCGTCTGCGCTGACGAGGCGCGCGAGGCAGCCGCCGAAGCGGACCGGGTACTCGAGTCCGCCGAGGCTGACGCCCCGGATGGGTGCGACGACAGCGACGGCGGAAACGGCGACGACGGCGACGAACAGATCGGCCCCCTCCACGGCGTCCCAATCGCGCTCAAGGACCTCGGCTCGCTGAAGGAGAGCCTGCCCTACACCTTCGGCTCGGCACTGTTTTCCGACTTCGTGGCACCCAAAACGGCCGTCACCGTCGCGCGACTCGAGGAGGCCGGTGCGATCGTGCTCGGGACGACGAACACGCCCGAGTTCGGCCACAAGGGGACGACGACCAACGACGTGATCGGGGCGACGGCGTCGCCGATCGACACCGAACTGAACGCGGGCGGCTCTTCCGGCGGCTCCGCGGCGGCGGTCGCAGCGGGGATGACACCTGTCGCGACCGGTAGTGACGCGGGCGGTTCGCTTCGCATTCCGGCAGCCGCCTGCGGCGTCTACGGCTTCAAGCCGACGTTCGGTCTCGTGCCCTCGGTCAGCAGACCCAATGGCTTCGGCCGGGCGCGCCACCACGTCACGAAGGGGCCGCTCTCGCGCACGGTTGCCGACTCTGCCGCGCTCCTCTCAGAGATGGCTGGCCACCATCCGGACGACCCCGAGAGCGTTCCCGTCGATATCGCGTTTCGGGACGCTGTGCAGGAGCCCTCAACCGACCTGCGGATCGCCTACAGCCCGGCTCTCGACGTCTTCCCGGTCACGGACGCGGTTCGCACAGTCGTCGACGACGCGGTGGCGTCGCTCGAGGACGCAGGTGCCACCGTCGAGGAGGTTGCTGTCGATCACGGCTACGAACTGGACGAACTCATCGAGGCGGTGATCCCGACGTTCACGACCTCGATGCTCGAGAGCGCTACCGTCACCGCGGAGTCTCACGGGATCGACCTGCGCGAGCACCCCGAGACAGTTACTGACAGCCTGCTCCGGATGCTCGAACTGGGCGAGCAGTACGGCCCCGCCGACATCGCCCGCTCGGATATCGCCCGGACAGCCATCTTCGACGCCGTACAGGAGGTGCTGTCCGAGTACGACCTGCTCGCGACGCCAACCCTCTCGCGCGCCGACGTTGGCCTCCACGAAGACCTCGACGCAGAAGCCTGGGAGTGGCCGCTCACCTGGCCGTTCAACTGGACCGGCCACCCCGCCGCCTCCGCACCTGCCGGGCTCACGGAGGCAGGACACCCCGTCGGACTCCAGCTCGTCGGCCCCCGCTTCGGAGACGATACCGTGCTCGCCGGGAGCACGGTACTCGAGTCCCAGCGTCCCTGGGACCACCTGTACGACTGACGCTGGGGCGACAGTACTGTGCGAAAAGCCGGTGGCACGCGCTCACACACTGTCTTTGCACGCCGCCGCAACCCCAATCCATTTTCGCATCCCGTTCCTCCCGTCGGATATGGCAGCCGACAACGCCGACCAAATCGCACCAGAGACGTGTCCGACCGCAGCCGGCATGCCGATGCTCGGCCTGGGAACCTGGCAGAACGACTCGCCCGAGGAGTGCGCCGAAAGCGTTCGCACCGCACTCGAGATGGGCTACCGTCATATCGACACCGCCCAGGCCTACGACAACGAGGAAGCCGTCGGCGAGGGAATCGCCACAGCCGACGTCGACCGCGAGGATGTCTTCCTCGCGACCAAGGTCTGGCTCTCGAATCTCGCGTCCGACGACGTACTCGAGACGGCCCGCGAGAGCATCGACCGTCTCGGCGTCGACTACGTCGACCTGCTGTACGTCCACTGGCCGGCCCGAACGTACGACCCGGCGGAGACGCTGGACGCGTTCTCGGAACTCTACGAGGAGGGGCTCATCGAGAACGTCGGCGTGAGTAACTTCCTGCCCGAGCAACTCGACGAGGCCGTCGAGCGCTGTGACGCCCCGATTCACGCAAATCAGGTGGAACTGCACCCGCTGCTTCCTCAAGCGGACATTCGCGACGCCTGCGCAGAGCACGATATCGAAGTCGTCGCCTACTCGCCGATCGCTCGCGGCGACGTCTTCGACCAGCCCGAGATTCAGGAGATTGCTGACAAACACGACGTCAGCGAGGCGCAGGTCAGCCTCGCCTGGCTACGCGAGACGGGCGTTACCGCCATTCCGAAAGCGACCGGCGAGGAACACATCCGAGACAACTGGGAGTCGCTCGTACTCGAGTTAGACCAGGAGGACATCGAGACGATTGACGCAATCGACGAGACGGACCGAAAGGTCGATCCAGACTTCGGTCCCTGGAACTGAGTCGCCGGGTAGTCAGGCTGAGTGTATATGTACTACTATGCTGACATATACATGGAGCGGAAAAACAGGAAAGGAGGAAAGTTTACGGTACGTCAGTTTTTTGGCTCAGGTATGTCCACCCGCACGCAACGTGGTGGCGGTGGCGGGATCGTCGGCGCGATCAGAGCCGACCTCGATCAGTTACACGGTGCCTGGATGGAACTCGTCTTTCCACGACAGCGTGGTCGCGGCCACTCCGTGATGGGGAAGTGGCGTCCCGAGACGCTTCCACAGAAGATCGCCTACTACGCCTGGAGCGCCTTCGGCACGCTCGGGCTGTTGATCCTGTACCCGCTTACCGTCATCGGCTTTGCTACCCGCTACTATGCGGCGAAACTCGACTCGACGCGAACCCGCCTCGGCATCGTCGGCGTGACAGCCATCGCGCTGCTCGTCTGGGGGACGCTGACGGTGATCGCACACCTCCAGTTGCCGGTCGAAGAGACCATCGCGATCGGTGCCGCAAGCGCCGTCGCGACGATTTCGACCGCGCTCGCGGCCGGCACGTCCAAGGTCGGCGGCCGACCCGTCTCCGTGCTGTTTGCCTACCCGTTCGCGATGACGGCGCTGTTTCTGCCGCCGGTCGTCGCCGCGCTCGTCACGCCGTCACTCGAGGGCGTCGTGCTCGAACCGAGCTACGACTTCGCGGCCTGGGCGCTCGATAACGTCCTCCACGTCGGTGGACTCAACGAGTTCCTGCGCGCGAACTACGAACTCGAAGGGGCTGCCTACGCGGCGATGTGGGTGGGGATCTCCTTCCCGCTTGGCTGGTTCCTCGGAATCGTCGTCGCACTGGCGAACCTGGTGCGCCCGTCCGAGTAGTCGGCGCGAGCGCTTGCGGTTTCTTCTCGTTCAACGAACAGTCTGTTTCGATAGCGTTACGCTGTTTCAGTCCCAAGTATCGGGTATGGAACTCGACCTGCCGAAGACGATCGCCGCGTTCGTCCTGATCATCGCGCTCGGAACGGCCGGGTTGATGACGATGCCGATGGGGATGGCCCCAGACACGATTCTGATGATGGTCATGCCCTCGATGGTGATCTTTGGCGCGATCATGCTCGTACTCGGAATCAAGCACGGCGAGTACCGCGCGACGAACTGAGCCTGCACTGTCACTGAGGCCGCCGTCGTTCGCACGGAACGCAGTTTTCGCGCTTATTGATATTGAAGTACACCGCCCGAGAGCGGGCGGCTCCTTGATGGGACTCGAAAGTCGAGGACGACGCAAAAGGAACAGATCGCTCACCCGGTCGTCATTTCACCTACATCACATGTAGCCGAGGTCGCGCAGCCGCTCCATTAGATCCTCCTTGTCCTGGGCGCGGCCCGCGCGTTCGGTCGTTTCCTCTAGGTCCTGCAGCCAGGCCGGTTCTTCGTCGCTCTTCTCTGTACTCACTTCGCTCCCGAGCGAGCGGAAGCCGGCGAAGTACTTCGGCGACACCGGGATGTCGTCCTGCGTGAGGTCGTTCGGCAGGTCCGTATCACTCTGTGGCACGTAGCCCTCGTCCGGGAACTCCGAGACGGTGTCTGGCACGACGAAGTTCCAGAACGCCTCCCACACCGCCGCCTCGTCGAACTGCAGGATGGGCTGGACGCGGTCGTGTGGCGGATAGATGTCCGGATCGTGACGCGGCGAGAAGAACGTCTCGTCGGCGCGCGCCTCCTGTTCGTCCCAGCGGACGCCCGAGATGACGCCGTCGACGTCGTGCTCTTCCAGCGCGTTGTTCAGCGCCACCGTCTTCAGCAGGTGGTTGCCCACATAGGTGTCGAGCAGGAACGGGAACGTCTCCTCCTCGTACTCGAGTATGTTCTCGACGTGGTGCTGGTTGTGCTCGGAGAGCCCCGAGATGTCGATGTCGTCGCCGGGTTCGAGGCCGTGCTCGTCGACGTACTCGCCGACGTCCTCGTTGCGGGCGTAGATGACGTCGAGGTCCCACTCGTCCGCCCAGTGGTCGACGAAGCCGTGGATTTCGTCGAAGTGCTGGTAGTGGTCGATGAAGATTGCAGGCGGGACTTCGAGGTCGTAGCGCTCTGCGACCTGGCTGACGAAGTAGAGGACGAGCGTGGAGTCCTTGCCGCCGGTCCACATGACCGCGGGGTTCTCGTACTGCTCGAGTCCCTGGCGGGTGACCTCGATCGCCTTCTCGATCTTGTCGTTGATGTGTGGATAGTCGACGGGGTCCTCGCTGGAGCCGTCGTCGTAGTCGACGCTGACGTAGTCGGGGAAGTTCTCGCTCATCTCGTAATTAGATATAATTACCACGGTAAAACGCTTTGGGGGACCGGAAACCTCTGTCGGGATCTCGGGCCATCCTATGCACTGGTTAACGGCGGTGCTTCGAGCTGTTCTTCCGGTTCGCTGTCGGCAAGGTGTTGCTGAAGCAGGCTGATGATCCGCTGTCCTGCCATCCCGTCGCCGTACGGTCGCGGAGTCGACTTCGGTTCCCAATCCGTCGTGAGCGCCTCGCGAATCGCAGCCGTCTCCGGACCGACGAGTCGGTTCCAGCCACACTCGACCGTTTCGACCCACTCGGTCTCCTCGCGTAGCGTCACACAGCGCGTCTCGAGGAAGAATGCCTCCTTCTGGACGCCGCCCGAATCTGTCGCCACTCGTTCTGCGGTGTCGAGCAGTCGGACGAAATCGAGGTAGCCGAGTGGCTCGATCAACTCGAGTTCGCTTGTCGCGCGCTCCCAGAGGCCGTGTTCTTGCAGCCGGTTGACGGTGCGCGGGTGGGCCGGGAAGACGACCGGCAGGGGTGCGTCGGTGAGACCGTCGAGTATTGCCGCAAGGTTCTCGGGATCGTCGGTGTTGCTCGCTCGGTGGACCGTCGCGAGGACGAACTCGTCGGGTTGTACACCGAGGTCGTCGAGGATGGTCGACTGATCAGCCGAGCGCTCGCGGGCGTCGAGGATGGCGTCGTACATCACGTCGCCGGTCCAGTAGACGTCGTCAGTAATGCCCTCGTCCGTCAGGTTTCGAATCGCGTCCCTGCTCGGGGCGAAACAAAGATCCGAGGCGTGGTCCGTCAGGATGCGGTTTATCTCCTCGGGCATCGACCGGTTGTTGCTCCGGAGTCCGGCCTCGACGTGTGCCACGGCGACATCGCGTTTCGAGCCGACGATTGCACCCGCGAGTGTCGAGTTCGTGTCGCCGTAGAGCAGGATCACGTCCGGGTCGGTCTCCTCGATGACGGGCTCGATCGCCGCGACCATCCGCGCAGTCTGTCGGCCGTGGGTGTCCGACTCGATGCCGAGGTTGTACTCCGGTTTGGGGATCTCGAGTTCGTCGAAGAAGACGTCGGACATCTCCTCGTCGTAGTGCTGGCCGGTGTGGACGAGGACCTCCTCGGCGACCTCGCGAAGCGTTCGGGAGACGACAGCGGCCTTGATGAACTGGGGTCTGGCCCCGACGATGGAACAGACGCGCATCAGTCCGCACGCACCCCCGTTACCTCGGCCGTCGCTGGATGTGCGCTCGGCTCGCTGTAGGACTCTGCGATGGACGTGATGATCTCGGTCAGGTTGACCATCTCCTCCGTGTAGCTGTCGCGTCGCTTCGCCCACGTCTCGGCCGTTGACTCGTCCGTAAGCAACTCCTGTGCGCGGGCGAGGACAGTCTCGAACTCGCTGCAGTTGTCGATGAGTCCGTGCTTCTCGAGTTCGAGGAAGTTCCCCATGTCGTCCTCGCCGACGAAGGAGTTCGAGCGGATCGCGGGCGTGCCGAGCAGGGCGGCCTCGGTGACCATCGTCTGTGTATCGGCAACGAATAGTTCTGCCTCCGCCAGCGCGTCGTGAATTCGGGCGGGATGGAGGTCGTACGGACGCACGTCGAGATCGTCGAGATCGTCGAGTTCCAGATCCCCGCCCTCGTCCGAGACGAAGACGGTCGCGTGGTCGGCGAGCGCCGACAGCAGCTGCCGGCGCTGCTCGACAGAGAACCCGCGCTTGCCGACGTCGTGGTGACCGTTAAACGCGTTGAGCCTGACGATGACGTACGGTTCGTCCGCGTCGACGCCGAGGTCTGCTCTGACCGATTCGTCCGCCTCGAAGACGTCGGGGTGGAGGTACGCCGATTCTTTGAAGCCCCGGAACCGGTAGTGTTTCGAGCCGAGATCCTTTCGGAACGCCTCGGGTGTCAAAATTGCGCGCACGAAGGGCTTCGAAACCACGTGGTCGAGCGAGGGCTCGGAGTCGAGAACGGCGACCGCTGGCGCGCGCGTAATCGTGCCCGTGTAGGCAGCGTAGGGTCCAATTCCGAAGACGACGTCTGGATCGAACTGCCGTGCCCGGCGAGCAATCATCGAGAGGTGCGCCGGCACCTCCCAGAGCAGCGACTGGAGCGAGTCGCTGCGGTCGCCGTAGGTTTCGTAGGGCACGTCGTGATACGAGAGCAACGCTTCGGTACACTCGTCTCCCCGCGCGAGCACGAGCACCTCGTGACCCGCATCCTCGAGCCGTGACACGGTGTGTTTGTACAGGTGGACGTGTGCCGGCGTGTTGTTAAAGAAGAGACAGCGCACGACGGATCACCTCGTGAATCATGCACTCTCGGCTTCTCGTAGCGACCCTATCGTTATCAGCGCGCTACCGAGAAGAAGCACGTGACTGGCCTGAAAGTCTTGTTTTCGAATACATCAGGCCAAAATACGACGAGGGTAACTGTGACCAGTCGGTCACCGTGCGTGAGAGAAAACGCGTCGAAAGAACTGACTACCGCGTTTGCACGGACTGTTCAGGATGCGTAACCGACTGAAAGGGCGAACCATCACCGTACTCCACAGGTCCGTTTCGGAAACTGCGACTGGTAGTCGACTGCTGGCGTCTGACCGACGCAGTGATACGGCGTGCTTACAGACGGAAAACGACGACTACCGACACTCGCCCCCTGATAGCGCTCCAACGGCAGCACTGCTATTCACCGCCTCGACTGCAAGTGTCGGTTCGGTCTTATCTCCCTGATTGGACGGATTGACCCACCCCGATGCTCGGGTCCACCCAGTCTCGTGAGCCCGGTCCGCTGACGAGGGAGGAACTCGAGTAGCAGGCAAATAGCGAACCACTCAGCAGATGGGAGATACTGGACGCGAACAGCGAAGTGGCGCATTTTGGACGCCAGACGGAAAGTTATTTTAGCAAACTAGTATTCATCATCGAATAGTATGGTCCCCGATCCTCCCTCGCTTACCCGCCGGCAACTCCTCGCAGGTGCCGCTGGGGGCGTCGGGCTTACCGGCAGCGCGGTCGTCGCACTCGGTGCAACGCGGCCGACGGCGTTGCCGAACAGTCTGGTCGATGTCGCGACGAACTACTATCCAAAGCCCCCCGCACCGAGTGAGCTCTGGCAGCCGACAGTAACCGAGGCGCACGCGCGTATGGCGGTCGAGTTACTCGCAGAGACTGAGGCGGAATCACTCGAGCGCTGGGACGAGATCGATGCCGACGAGCGGCGGATGCGAAGTTCAGGCGGCTGGCTCGGGACTGCAGAGGACTCACTCGCAGACGGTGAGTACAACGAGGCACTGTCGAACGCCAGGTATGGGATGCAACTCGCCGGGGAACACCTGGGAGAGGCACGGGCAAAACAGGATGCTGTTACACTCGAGGAACTCGCCGAGCGGTCGTTCGAACTTCTCGATCGTATCGATGCAGTCATCGCCGATATCGACGGCTATCCGGTCCTCAACCCGGAGCGTGATCTCGCCTGGTACGTCCAGATCGAGTCCGAACTGCAGGTGGGACGAGGACGAGCAGGATGGACTGATCTCGAGGCGTTCGATGAGTCTGGTACTGAGAGCGGTGATGGTGACGGTGATGAGAAAGGTGGAGGTAGTGGCAGTGAGAATGGGAGTGATCAATCTGGAGACGCTGATGAGACCGACAACACGCCCGACATCGACGACTACGACCCCGGCCACGTTGGCGACATTACCGCCGGCCTCCTGCAGGCCGAAATCCACGTCGAAACCGCCGAACGCTACCGCGACCGCCTGTGGGACGACGTTGGCGTCGATGGCGGCGACGCTGCCGAGGCCAGCCCGCATGCCGACCACCTCGAAACCGTTCGTGATGAGTTGTCCGAGGAACTCGAGTCCATGCCTACACGCGACGAGGTGCAGTCGTCGTATCTCGAGGACGATGCGGAGGGGAAGCGCTACGGCCCCTACGAGTTCGCACACGACCGCCTCGCCCGGTGGGTGTTTCCAGCCGGAACGCCGGTTCCGTGGCGCGGGTCGGTCGACGACGACTTTCTGTTGGTGCAGGTACTCGGGCTGAGCCGAGGCCTGGCCGACTGGCGAGCCCACGAATTCGCAGTCGAAAACCTCGTCATCGAACCAGCCGACGACGATTTTGATCCCGGTCACCTGCTGGACGAACAACGGAGAGCGCGCTCGACGTACGAGTCAACCATCGAAGCAAATCAGACGCCGTTTCTGGTTGTCTTCTCCGAGCAGGGGATTGGAGACCTCCGAGTGACAGATGTGAGTCGGAGTTCGTGGGACGGATACGAGGATGAAGAGGGAGCGTGGACGCCCTGGAACGAGCGTATACAGAACTATCTGCACGCACTTCTGGGTCGAGCGAGGCTGCGCGAGTACCCCGAGCTGTACGATCGACTTGTCGCTGGTGAGTGAGCAGGTGGTGCAGATGGCCGACTACCAGAGGTGTGAGCGACGAGGGAGCATCGCCACTCGATGACGAGGAATCAGCGGGAGAACTGTCCGTGACCCGTTAGTCGCTGATGAACTTGTTGTCGCGCCAGTTGACACCGGACTCGCCGGAGCCGTGGTCGCGTGGTCCCTCGACGACTTCGATGTCCGCCGGTCGCGTCTCGCCGTCGACAATTCGGGTTGCTTCGAGCTCGCCGTCGCGCTCCGAAATCGCCGTCAGCGTCCCCTTCTCGGCCGCCGATGCGATCTCACAGAGCACGAGGAACATCTCGTACTGCAACAGCGAGTTCTGGAGCACCGTCTCGCGGTCGCCCTTGAACGCAGCGTACTCGACGAGTTCGGACTCGATCTCCTCTTCTTCCTCCTCGTCCCAGCTAAAGGACTTCTGGCGGCGCTCGTCCGGATCCTCCTCGTAGACCCGGTTCTCCGTGACGCTCGCTTTCAACTGGGCCGTTGGCGTGTACTTGCTGACCGACTGATCCTCGGCGACCGCCTTGAGGATCAGCGTATTGTTGCGTCGCGTGATCTCTACATCGTCAATGCCGTCCGGGTAGGCGGCCTCGTCGATGTGGTCGCGGAGATCTTCGAGTGGCAGTTCGAGCGTCGAGTGGAGCCGATAAACGTGTCTGGATTCCTCTGTTGACATAGTGGGAAGGTGTGAAGCGACAGTCGTTGAGTGATACTACGGGCGCGGGGCTTATATGACCTGCCATTGCGACCGTGAGTGACAGGTCCGCCTGGCCGGTCGTCAGCCAGTCGGTTGCTCGGTAGAGAGCTGTGAATCGGACCGCCGGCGATTACGCCGAGTTCAGCGTCTCTGCAAGCTCGCCGCGCTCCTCGAGTTCCGCGAGAATGTCCGACCCGCCGACGAACTCACCGTCGACGTACGTCTGCGGAATGGTCTCCCAGCCGCTGTGCTCGTTGAGCGCGACGCGGTACTCGTCGAGGGACTCGAGTACGTCGACGGTTTCGAAGTCCTCGCGGTGCTCGGAGATGAGGCCGAGCGCGCGACGGGAGTAGCCACACTGGGGCATGAGTTCGGTGCCCTTCATGAAGAGGACGACATCGTTGTCGGCGATGGTTTCCTCGACCTGTTCGGTGACTTCCTCCTGATCGAGACCCTGGTTTGGTGGAAAGTCCATTGTCGAGTAGCAGTATGTTCGTGAGTGGGATAGACCTTGCGTCCACGGGTGGCTTCTGTGACGAGTGAGTGGACGTCGGTGTGAGTAGACGTGGGCGTGAGTGGACGTGGGTGGACGAGTGGAAAAGCCACCACCAGTTCCAGTCAGTACAGCGGCGACTCAGTCCGCGGCCGTCGCCGGTGCGTCGCTCTCTGCGCTCGCAGAGCGCCAGTAGCCCTGAATGTACGCGCCGACGAACATGCCGGCGATGCCGTAGAGGATGGTGATGTTACCGACGCCGAGGCTGGCGTAGGCCGCGCCGGGACAGATACCCGACAGGCCCCAGCCGACGCCGAAGATGCCGCCGCCGATGACGACGTTCCTGTCGAGGGTCTTCAGCCGGCGGCCGTAGACAGCACCCGTCAGCGGAGCCGTGCTGCGGAACTGCTTGATCCCGAAGAACGTGATGCCGGTGACGACGGCGGCACCGAACATCACGAATAGGAGCCCGAAGTCCTCAAACTGGAGGAAGTTGAGGACGACTTCCGGCTGGGCCATGTGGCTAAAGCCGAGGCCGAAACCGAAGATCAGTCCGCCGACGAAGACCAGCGGCAGAAACAGCGAATGCTGTTCGTGCTCGGCGCTCATTATGGGTTCACCCCCAGCGCCGCAACGAGCTGTGCGACGCCGATCGCGATCAACAGGAACGTCGCGACCCCGACGAACGAGGCACTCGAGGCGGAGCCGACGCCACAGACGCCGTGGCCGGAGGTACAGCCTTTACCCAGGCGGGTCCCGATACCGATGAGAACCCCGCCGAGGAACAGCCGCCAGGGCTGAACTTCGGTGAGCCACAGGGTCAGACCGCCGACCTCCAGGAACTCACCCGTGGTCGCGGGCTGGTGGAGCGAACTCGAGACGAGTCCGGACTGGAACGTTGCGGCGTAGACGAACGCGCCGGCGACGATGCCGAGGGTGAAGACGACGCGCCAGTCGCGCGACGGACGATACTGCTGGAAGCGCGAGAGACCCGAGGCGTACGATAGCGTCGACTCGAGGAACGTGCTCGCGCCGGCCGGAATTGCGGTGCCGAGGTAGATCACGGCGACACCGAGCCCGACGAAGAGGCCGCCGAGCGCGTAGTGTTCGATCCCGTTCGGAAACAGGTCGCCGAACGCGAGTGCGAGGAATGAGAGTGAGAGTGAGAGTGAGATGCTCATCACTCGCGGGAAGGGCACCGCTGCGTATAAATGCTACAGACGCAGGGAAAATTGTAGGCGTCGATGACGCCGAGAGCGGCGTCCGATGTGGCGACCGATGAGAGCGTCAGTCAGCGATCGGCTGTGTAGTCAAGATATCGAGCTTCTCTGCCGTGTACCCGAAGACGTCCTCGTAGCCGTTCGAGGACATGAGAATCGGGTAGAACGCCTCGTCAGCGATTTGCGTTTCGCCATCGGCGGCCGCGAAGGGATCGCCCGCTGGGACTTTGGTGAAGTTGTCGACGAAGACCTCGTAGGTGTCTGCCTGCTCCTTCTGAATGACATCGGTGAGCCGGAATACCGGCAGGTCACGTTGAACGGTGTCTCCCGGCAGCGCACCCACAGCGGTCAGGAACGCTCGTGTGAGTCGGTCTGCGTTTTCCGCTGCGGTCTCTGTCCCCTGGAGTCCACACTCGACTTCGATCGTCTGGGCAGCGGAAAAGAGCCGTCCCTCTGCGAACATGCTCGTCTCGACCATCGCGGCTACCGGTAACTGCGGACACAGCTCCGTTGCCCGCTCCGTAATCTCGTTGACAATCGCGAACGGTTCCGCATGGCTCTGGGTCGAGTGCATCGAGAACGCCAGACAGTCGTCGAGTTCGTTCACCAGTTCGCTTGCAAGTTCGGCTTCATGGGTTTTGGCGTCTGGGTCGCCCGGGAACGCACGATTCAGATCTTCATCGACGAAGCGGACCTGACGCTCGAGTGCCTTCTCGTTTGCCACGATCAATTTGACCGGCCGCTTGACCGCAGGTCGCTCGTCGAGTAATCGTTCGACCGCCCGAACACCACAGGGTTCGTCGCCGTGAACGCCGGCCACGACCGCAATCTCCGGCGTTCCCGACCCGAGCTGTGCAACTTTCATTACGGTATGATTTGTGCTTCGACCCCAAAGGAGATTCGATCTCCGAAGGTGATTTCGGTGCGTTGACACGCCGTTCCTCCCGAAGCGGCTGATTGAACAGCGCTGCAGGCTCGAGAGTGATCGTCGTCGCAGACGGATCGTTGTGACGTTTTGTCGAAGACCGCTCGGCCGGGGAAGCGATTACCGGTACCAAATCACAACAGACCATCTCACTCCTCGAGTGCCGCCACGTACTCGTAGTCAGCGGGCCCCGCAATCGGTCGCTCGCCGTCAATCGGAATCCGCCAGTCATCGACTCGGGTCGGGTTCTCGAGTGCGTTCGTGAGCATGGTCCGGACTTCGAGCAGATCGACGCCGTAGAAGTCTCGCGGAACGCCCTGGAGATACTGGAGCGCGGTACGAAAGAGCGAGCGCAACCCCTCGTCGTTGCCGAAGTCGACCCGTTTGTAGACGCCGGCGGCGACCTGGACCATGCCGTGGCAGAACTGGCTCTCCGTGGAACCGCGGCCGTAGTTGTACCACTCGAGTTCGAAGCAGTCGTGGCTCTCGTGGTAGGCCCCGTCGTTGAAGAGTCGGACGCCGTGGCAGGTTGCGCGGCGGAGCGTGGCGTGTTCCCAGTGGCCGCCGTCGGTATCCGGACCTGTCCCAGCCTCACTCGTAGCCGGTACCCATCCAGTTGGCTCGTTCGCCGGCGGCCCGACCGACGGATCGTTCGTGTGCTCGTCCATGGGACTCGAGTGCACCTCCGAGTTCGAGCGAGTTAGTGGTGACTCCCGATGTAGCCCGATCCGCAGCCGCAGATACGTCAGGAGTTGGTCACTCACGCGATGGACGGCCTACCGCTCTCCGCGCTGAGCCACAAATACCCGGCTACAGCGCATCTGACGACCACTCCAGAGGCGGTGTCAGACACAGGTAAGCGAAGTGTTTATTTCGGTTGCGTCCAACGTCCGGATAGATGATCCATTCCTACGGACGGTGTCAGTGCTGTGGTGAGCGCCTTTACGAGAACGTCAGCGGCGGCTACCGCTGTCCGAACTGCCGAACCGACTACGCAGCCGATGTTCTCGAGTCCCGGCTCCCATAGCAGTGGCATGTGCTGAGTTGCGCTGGATGGGATTGGGGGGACTCGAGTAGGCGCCCCAGACGCTGTGTGCCGAATCGAGGTTAGACCCGACACGCAATCGCACGCCGCGTTCGCTGTGTCGCCGCGCCGGCCGTGATCGCACGGACGAGCGTCGTGGTGGGGCGGTAGGTGTGGCGCTCGTCCGAGTCACGGGTGACGAAGAGCTGCCAGAACCCGGGTGAGTGGAAGGTAAGCTGGCAGTAGCCGTCGGCGTTCGTGCGCGCGGTTTTCGACCCTGTTGCGGTTCGGACTGTTGCCCCTTCGACTGGGCGACAACTCGAGTCGCGAACGCGGATGGTGAGCGGGCGGCCGATGATGGCTTCGGTGTCTGCGAGGTCGACGGTGAGTTGTCTGCTGGTCGCCATGTATGTGGCCACACAGAGCCTCTCAAAAAAGCCGGTACCTGCTGCTTAAGGCTGTTCTGGGCGTGGTCGTGGGGATGGCAGTGTTCGAGACGGTCTGTGAGTGGATCGCTGGTGGAACTGCACAGTAAACCAGACGCAGGCGAGACGGGTGTGGTGGTTGTGAGACCAAAACCGGACCGTTTAACCCGGAGACCGACCAACTATGGCGTGCGTGCGAGGGTAGCCAAGCGGCCAACGGCGGCGGACTCAAGATCCGCTCGTGTAGACGTTCGTGGGTTCGATTCCCTCCCCTCGCATTGCAGTGAGGCGCACTCCGCGCCGAACGAAAATGCACGGAGGGATCGAATCAGGGAGCAACTCTGTTGCGACCGTGGTTCGAAGTTCGCGTTGCGAACTTCGGATCATACCGGGGTTCTGCGCCAACGGCGCAGGTTCTCGGGAATGGTTCGATTCCCTCCCCTCGCATCGCAACGAGGCACAAAGACGTGCCGAGTAAGATGCGGAAGATCAGCACGAAGCGATCTTCCCTCGCAAACTTCTCCGCAGACCAACATCAGTAGCGAGAGCACTGCCACAGAGACTAGTCCATGGCTCGGAGTGTAGCAATCGCCACCTCTTTTCAGGGCGGAACACCGATGAGTCTCAATGAGTAATCGCGACGGCGACGAGACGGCAACACAGCGCGAGGGCAGCGGGGCAACGGCACAGCGCAGGGACACTGCAGCGCCACGTCGGGCAACTGTCGCCACCGAGGCGGCCACCGCCGGTGCCGACATCGCCCACGACGCCTTCCGAACCGATCTCAACATCGAGTACAAGGACGGCAAAACGGACGTCGTCACGCAGTCCGACCGCGACGCCCAGGACGCCGTCATCGACGTCATTCGAGAGTTCTTCCCCGAAGACCCCATCGTCGGCGAGGAGAACGACGCGCTGAAAGCAGTCCCCGAAGAGGGCCCTGCGTGGATCATCGACCCCATCGACGGCACCAACAACTACGTCAACGAAATCCGCGCGTTCGGTACCGCTGTCGCCGCCGTCGTCGACGGCGAACCGGTCGCTGCGACAAACGTCTTCCCCGCACTTTCCGACACCTACCAGTTCGGCCCCGACGGCGTCTTCCGCAACGGCGAGGCGCTGTCGGTCAGCGGCCGCACCGACCCCGAAGCCAGCACCGTCTGTCCGACCTACTGGTGGGACTTCGACCAGCGAGACGAGTACACCGCCACCGCACGCGAACTCGTCACCCGCTTCGGTGACATCCGTCGCTTTGGCTGTGCTCAGCTCGAACTCGCGATGGTCGCGGCGGGGGCACTCGAGGGCGTCGTGACGAACAGGCGGGCGAACGCCTGGGACACGGTGGCCGGCGTCGGCATGATCCGCGAGGCGGGCGGCGTCGTGACGGATCTCGAAGGCGAACGCTGGCGTCACGACAGCGACGGACTGGTCGCATCGAACGGCGAGAGCGAGATTCACGAGGAGGTACTCGCGGCTGCGCGAGCGATCGAGAGCGAGGGGAACTGACCGCCGTCTCCGTGTTGGTGGCGTAGCAGAAAACGAAGAAAACCGGAAACGGTAAGCACGCGCCCCCATGCATATCGGGTATGTACGAGACCGTCGAACGGTACGGCCCGCTCAAAGTCTGGGCCCTCACCGTCGTCGCACTCGCCGCCGCGGTGATATTCGCCGCGACCGCGTTCCCGGAGCGGGTGTACGTCGATATCATCTGGCAGTACTACTGGGGTCCCGTCGTCGCCGACGCCCACGGCTGGAGCGAGGTCGCCTGGGCTGACGGTGAACAGATCCCCGCCAGCGAAGCCGGCCCTGACGCCGGCCCAACTGCGTCACCGGGGTACACGTTCGTCTCCTACGCCGGCTACATCCCGACGCTCATCCTGGGTGTCATCGGGATCGTCTTCCTGATCGACCGACTCGAGATCGAGCGCTATCGCGCCGGCTTCTACGGACTCTTTCCGTTCATGCTCTTCGGCGGAGCCCTGCGTGTCGTCGAGGATGCGAACGTCGCCGCCTACCGCGAAACCGGTGAGCTCGCAATCCAGCTGCCGTGGTCCGGCCTGCTGATCAGTCCGCTCATCTACTTCGTGGTGTTCTTCATCGCGTTCGTCGCGGTCGTCGTCTCGGTCTGGCTCGAGCGCAACGACTACGTCCCGGGCTATGAGTACCCGCTTGGAGCGATCGGGACGGTGTTGCTCACCGGCACGGTCGGCTACCTCGGCTATCTCGCCTGGGCAGAGCCCTACGCGACGTTCTATCCGTGGCTCCTCATCGTGACACTCGTCGGTGCGACAGTCGCGACGTGGCTCACCTGGAAGGCAACCCACGCGTTCATGCCAGGCATCCACCGCGGAACGATGTTCATGGGCGCGGTCGTCATCTGGGCGCACGCCGTCGACGGTGTCGCGAACGTCATCGGCCTCGACTGGGCGACGGCGTTCGGACACGAGCACAACCTGCTTCCGAAGCACCCGGTGAACGAAGCGATCGTTGACACGACCGGCTCGCTCCTTCCGGCGGACGTCGTCGCTGTAACCGGCGCAGCGTGGCCGTTCCTCCTGGTCAAACTCGCCGCTGCAGTGTTCGTGATCTGGATCTTCGACGAAACGGTCTTCGAGGAGAGTCCACGCTATACGATCCTCCTGCTCATTACGGTCGTCGCGGTCGGTCTCGGTCCCGGAACGCGTGACATGCTCCGGGCAACGTTCGGCGTCTGATCGCCTGCGACCACAACTCAACTGTAACTGTAACTGCGACCACAACTCAACTGCAACCTATTACTCGTCGATACCGTCGATTGCCGGCACCGGTTCGGCAGCCGACCAGAGTTCGTCGAAGCTCTCTGCCAACTCGCGTGCCGTCTCATTGTCCCGGAAGTTGACCACCGCGAGTAGCTCCTCGTCCGCAACGGGGTTGACAACCTCCAGGCAGACTTCGACCCCGTCGATGACGATGAACCGTTGCTGGGGAACGCGTTCGACCTGACGAACCGCCAGCCCGGCGTCGACGAGCGCGCCGAGTTTGTCGGTCGCACTCGAGAGGTCACTCGCGAGCAGTCGAACGGAGAGCCCGGTCTCGAGGAGGTCGGCGAGCCGCGCCGAGAAGACGTCACGCCACTCGGGGCCGATGTCGACCGCGTCGACGACGATCCGGATCGAGTCGTCCGCGGCGGCAAAGCGCTCGAGCAGCAGGTCCTGGGCAGCCTGGTCGTGGAGCGCGCTCGTTGCGAACCCCTCGCCGGCGCTGTCACTCGAGTGTGAGAGGTCAGCGAGTGCGTCGGCTGCTGCGGAGGCAGTGCGCTCGTACGACGATTGTTTGTCCTCGAGTTCGGCGACGCGGGTTTCGAGCAGTCGGTCGACGGCTTCACTCGATTCGACGTGGACGTAGGTTCGCGGTCGTCCGTCGTCGGCGCGGACGAGCGAGCGATCGACGAGTGAGTTCAGCACGTCGTAGATTCGACCCTGTGGGATGTCAGACTCGCTCGCGACCTCATCGGCGGTGAGCGAGCCGTGGCGCGCGAGTGTGAGATACGCCCGCGCTTCGTAGCCCGAGAGGCCGAGTTCGCCGAGCAGTTCGATATGATCGTCGTCCATACTCGTATCATTACGTTTAGAAACAACAAGCTTGTGGTTTGCAATAGAAAGGTTGATAGGTGAGCTGACGAAACGGTCAGGTAATGAGACGGACGTACCTCGTCGGCCTGCTTCTGGTTTTGCTTTCGATCGGACTCGTGGCTGGCTCGCCGCTGATCGTCGCGGCGTCCGAAAATCCCGACTTCGACGTGTATCTCCCCGAAAATATCGTCGAACCGGGTGAGGAGACTGCAATCGAACTCGAGATCCGGAACGGCGCGTCCGCCGAGGACGACACTGAGGTCGGAGACACGCCACCTGGCGACGCTCGTGACGTCACCGTCGACGTCAGCACGGCGGACGACGATATACCGGTCTCCGTACAGACGGAGACGACGCCGATGCCGACCATGTCGAGCCAGATGCTGCTCTCCGAATCGTTCGACATCGTCGTCGACGAAAACGCGTCGGCCGGTAGCTACGAACTCGAGGTCGAAATCGACTACACCTACACGACTTCCGGCGGTTCGGAGCGCACCAGTACTGATACCGAAACCGTCGAAATCGTTGTCGACGACCGCGCACGATTCGATGCCGACCTCATCAAGTCGGAACTCATCGTCGGCGACCGCGGGACGGTCCAACTCGAGTTGACCAACACTGGCGTCGAGAACGCGAGCGATGCGGTGGTTCAGTTCGGCGCGGCCGACCAGAACCTCCAGACGGTCACGCCGACGACCGAGGAGTCAGAGCTCTCCACCGGGACAGAAGAGTACATCGGCGACTGGGAAATCAACGAGACCGTGACGGCGACCGCGAACATGGAACTCGCGGATGACGCCGTCGCACGCACGTATCCGGTTACCGCCGCCGTCGAGTTCCGCGACGAGGAGGGTGTCGACCAGACCTCGCGCGAACTCCGCGTCGGCGCGCCGACGAAGGATCAACAGTCGTTCGCCCTCGAGAACGTTTCCAGCGACCTCGCGGTCGGCGAGGACGGCACGGTGAAGGGCGAACTCACCAACAAGGGTCCAAACCCCGTCGACGGTGCGGTCATCGTCGTCGACGACAGCGGTGGCAACGACATCGTTCCGGACCTCGATGACAGCCTCGGGAGTGGCTCGAACGTCTATCCGCGCGAGGGACAGTACGCGGTTGGCCAACTCGAACCCGGCGAGTCCGCGCCGTTCGAGTTCCGTATCGGCGTCGGTAGTGAGGCCGAACCCGGCCCGCGCGTGATCGAAACCGACGTACGCTATCGTAACGCCGCAGACGAGGTCCGTACGACGACCGAACCGCTCGACGCGACGGTCGACGTTGCCCCCGAGCGCGACGAGTTCGCGCTCGAAGCGCTGAACGCGACGTTCGAACGCGATAGCGGCGGCGACGTCGAACTTACGGTGACGAACCAACTCGACGAAACGGTGACCGACATCGAGGCGAAACTGTTCACGAACGATCCACTCGACAGCAGCGACGACGAGGCGTTCATCCCGGCACTCGAGTCCGGCGAGTCTGCGACGGTCGTCTTCGACGTCTCGGTCGAGGACAGCGCGATGGCGCAGACGTATCCGCTTCGGCTCGACTTCCGGTACGACGACGCGCGGTCGAACTCACAGCTGACGGACACCTACCGGGTGCCGATCGACGTCGTCGAACCCAAAGACGACGGACTCTCGACCCAGGCACTGCTGGCCATCCTCGGCGTCGTTGGCGGCGTCGGGGCTGCGGTCTGGTGGTTCCGTGATCGGCTCGCAACCGCCGTCGAGGGCGTTCCCGTGCTCGGTCGACTCGCTGCGATCACGATTCCGAACCCGCTCGCACGCCTTCGGGGTTCCGAAGCGGAGAGCGGCGACGACTCGGCCGTCGAGACGCGGTTCAGCGAGCCCGACGACGGAAGCGAACGTGGATCCGTGAGCGACGGCACGGGCTCGACGCCGGACGATACTGACGTGCTCGACGACCGAACGGCCGCCCAGAAGGAGGCCGAACCAGACCCCGCCGAGACCGACCACTGAGACGATGGGCGACGGACTCCTCCAGCGCACCCTCGGGGCACTCACCTACTGGATAACCGACCGGCCGAAGGCGGTAATCGTCGCCTTCCTGCTCCTCACAGCGCTGTTTGTCGGCGGTCTCGGTCAGATCGAGATGGACGAGGACATCGACACGTTCGCCGACGGTGTCCCGGCACAGGAAGCCAGCGACGCGGTTGACAAGGAGTTCGAACCGCCGTTCGAGTCCGACGCGCCGACAACGCAACTCATCCAGCGCGGCGAGAACGTGCTCACCCGGGACGCGTTGCTCCGGTTACTCGAGTTCCAACAGCATGTCGAACAACAGGATGAGTTCCGCGTCACCGAGACGGCGAGTACCGCTCAGGCAGTCGCCCAGTCGATCGATCCGACGGCATCGACGCTCGACGAGCAGATTCGGGCGCTCGAACGGACGGATGATGGGACCGTTCGCGAGACGGTTCGCGACCTCGCCGACGAACCGTCGTTTGCGGCCTCGCTGAGCGAGGACTTCAGCCCGCAAGACCCTTCGGCGTCGGCCACAGTGGCGACGGCAACCCACGAGAGCGACACCAACACCCAGGACGTCCAGTTCGAACTGCAGGACGTGGCTGACTCAGCGGACGGTGAGATCGTCGTCTTCGGTGGCGGTATCTTCGACGCGGAGTTCGAGAACGTGATCGAGGACTCGCTGGGCATTATCATCCCGGTCGTGATCGTCCTCATTCTGATCTTTCTGATCGTCGCCTATCGGGATCCGTTCGACCTCGTGTTGGGTCTGGTCGCGCTCGTGATGGCCGTTATCTGGACGTTCGGCTTCACCGGCTACGCCGGGATTCCGTTCACCATGATGATGATCGCGATTCCGCCGCTGTTGCTCGCGGTCGGAATCGATTTCGGCATCCACGCGGTCAATCGCTACCGCGAGGAACGGATTACGGGTTCGAGTATCAAGAACAGCATGGAAGACGCCGCAGAGCAACTACTCGTTGCGTTCTTCATCGTCACGGGGACGACCGTCATCGGCTTCGGCGCGAACGTGACGAGCGATCTCGGTCCGATCCGCGAATTCGGCTTCGTGGCCAGCGTCGGGATTATCTTCACGTTCCTGATCTTCGGCATCTTCCTGCCCGCGGTGAAGGTCTGGCTCGATCGCCTGCGCCGACGACACGACCTCCCCTCGTTCAGCACGTCACCGCTTGGCTCCGAAGACTCTGCACTCGGGCGCTACCTCCCCGCTGGCGCACACCTCGGCAAACGCGCACCGATCGCGATGTTGCTCATTGCACTGCTCGTGACTGGTGGCGCGGGCGCGTACGCGACCACCGTCGACACGACGTTCGAGGAGGAAGACTTCCTCCCGCCGGAGGAAATCCCCGGCTACATCGAGGCTGCGCCCGAGCCGCTCGCCCCTTCGGAGTACACTGCAACCGAGACCATCACCTACCTCGACGACAACTTCGAGAGCGGCGAGGACGACCAGGTCACCGTCTACGTCGAGGGGCCGATATACGAGGATCACGTCCTGGAATCCGTCTATCGCGCCGGCGAGGATCCGCCCTCGACCATCGTTACCGAGGACTCGGTTGCCGACAGCGAGAGTATCATCGACGTCATGCACGACCACGCCGACCAGGACGAGGAGTTCGCCCACCTCCTCGCAGCCAACGACATGAGCAACACCGGCGTCCCCGACCGCAACGTCGGCCACGTCCTCGATCAGTTGCTCCAGTCCGACTCGCGCGAGGCGGCACTCGAGTACATCACCGAGGACCAGCGCAGCATGCGCGTGATCTACACGGTTGAGGCGGGTGCGACCCAGGAGGAGGTGACGGGTGACGCCGAGGAGTTGGCTTCGGACTTCCGACTCGAGACGACGCCAACGGGGGATATCGTCGTCTTCCACGAGATTTCGGACCTGATCTTCGAGTCGTCGATGCTCAGTCTTGCACTGGCGCTCGTATTGACGGCAGTGTTCCTGATGGTGATCTACCACGTACTGGAGGGGCGGGCCTCGCTTGGAATCGCGAACCTCGTGCCGATCGTGGTTACCGTCGCGGTGCTCGGCGGGACGATGCCGCTGTTCGATCTGCCGCTGAACGCACTGACCGGGACGGCGCTGTCGATCACGATTGGGATCGGCGTCGCCTATTCGGTCCACGTCACCCACCGATTCATCGACGAATTCAACGAGTGTGGCGACGGCTACACGGCGCTGGTGACGACGATGCAGGGGACCGGTGGCGCGCTAACGGGCTCGATGCTGACGACCCTGGGCGGGGCAGGCTCGCTCATCCTGGCGATTACGCCGATCATTGGGCAGTTCGGGCTGGTGATGGTAATCAGCGTCATCTACTCGTACCTGATGGCAATTATCGTCCTGCCACCGACGCTGTTGGTCTGGGAACGGGTGTGTGGGTCGTAGTGAACAGGTGTGTTCGACCGCCCAGCTGAGAGAGTACACCCCCCTACACGTTCTTGAGGGACAAACGAACCAGTTAAGAGGAAAGTCCCACTTCGGTCGAGTATGTTTGGACTGTGGGGAAACGTATCCAACCAGACGCAACTCTCGATACCGCGCCGGATTCGCATCGCGTCCGGATACAGTATTGGAGAGGGATAGCTCGCGGACACTCACGCCACGAGACAACAACAATGACACAACCAATACAACCACACTCACTCTCGACTTTTGATTATCGTCGACCGCGGAGGGCAGTTCGATGACCGGCAGCGACGAGGAACTCGCGAAAGACCTCGGGCTGGTCTCGGCACTCGCGATCGGTATCGGGACCATGATCGGGGCTGGAATCTTCGTCCTTCCGGGTATCGCCGCACAGGAGGCCGGCCCGCTCGTCGTGGTCTCGTTTATCATCGGCGGTATGATCGCGATGATCAACGCCTTCTCCGTGAGTGAACTGGGAACGGCGATGCCGAAAGCTGGCGGAGCGTACTACTACATCAACCGAGCGCTCGGCCCGCTGTTCGGCTCTATTTCGGGGATGGGCGACTGGATCGGACTCGCCTTTGCAAGCGCGTTCTACAGCATCGGTTTCGGTGGGTATCTTGCCGACTTACTCGATGGTGTCGTCGTCCCGATTCCCGGTGTTGGTGAACTCGCACTTCTCCCGACGATTGCCATCGGCCCGCTCGTTCTCACTGAAATTCAGATCGGAGCGGTCATCGCCGGTGTCGTATTCGTCGGCGTCAACTACATCGGCGCGAAGGAGACGGGCGGCATTCAGACCATTATCGTGACGCTCCTCCTCGGTCTCCTCACGGTTTTCGCCATCGTCGGCTTCTTCTCGTTCGACTGGGGCACCGTCACCGCCGACGGCAGCTACGCGCCCGAGGGCGTCGGCGCGATGCTCCCCGGCGCGGCGCTCGTGTTCGTCTCCTACCTCGGCTACGCGAAAATCGCGACTATCGGCGAGGAACTCAAGAACCCAGGCCGGAATCTTCCGATTGCAATCATCGGCAGCGTCGGTATCGTGATGGTCATCTACGCCATCCTCGTCGGCCTCCTGATGGGACTGATCCCACACGAGGAGTTCTTCCTCGATACAGTCGAGGACGCGCCGATGTCCTACGCCGCCGAAATCGTCTTCGACTACCAGTTGCCGGTCGCCGGCTTCGAAATCCCGATCCTCGGTATCGGTGTGACCTCGATTACGCTCGCGGCACTGCTCGCGACCGCCTCGAGTGCGAACGCGTCGATCCTCGCGTCCGCGCGTATCAACTTCGCGATGGGCCGTGACAAGATCGTCACCGACTCGCTCAACGAGATTCACCCCCGATTCGCGACGCCGTACCGCTCGATCGCCATCACCGGTGGCCTGATCATCATCTTCATCATTGGCCTCGGTGAGACAGTCGAGATCCTCTCGAGTGCAGCCAGTGTGCTCCACCTCGTTGTCTACGCACTGATCAACGCCTCGTTGATCGTCTTCCGCGAGACGAACCCGCCGGAGTACGATCCCGACTTCGAGGTGCCGTTCTACCCGTACCTGCCGATTTCCGGTTTCGTCCTCTCGCTCGGGTTGATCTACTACATGGACCGAACGGCGACCCTGATCGCCGGCGCGTTCGTCGTCTTCGCAATCGTATGGTACTTCGCGTACGCGCGAACGGAGACTAATCTCGAGGGACTACTCGGGACGTACATCCTGGACCGCTCCGCCGAGATGCCGGACGCGGCCGTGACCGCAGCGAGTGCCGTCAAACCCACGGACGAGGACGAACACACCGTCGTCGTCCCTGTCTCGAATCCACGAACTGAGTCCGAACTGCTCTCGCTCGCGAGCGTGCTAGCGAAGGCAAACGACGGCCGCGTCCAGGCCGTCCACATCGTCGAGGTGCCAGATCAGACGCCACTCGAGGAGGGCTCCGAACACATGCGACGCATCGACGCAGAGTCCCAGAAACTGATGTCGAACGTCGAGCAGAGTACGGAGACGCTCGACGTCCCCGTCGAGGTTCGGACGGTCGTCTCCCACCGGTCGTTCGACGAGGTGTTCAACGTCGCCCAGCGCGAGAACGCCGATACGGTCGTTATGGGCTGGGGTCCAGACCGACCGTGGTCTGCGGGTCGTGCCGAACGGCCACTGGACGAACTCACGCACGAGCTGCCGTGTGACTTCCTCGTGCTCAACGACCGCGGCTTCGATGCCGAGCGCGTGCTGGTGCCGACGGCTGGTGGCCCCACCTCCGAGCTGAGCGCCGAAGTCGCACGGGACTTCCGCGAGCAAGTCGGCGCGGAGGTTACCCTCCTGCACGTCGTCGATGAGGGGACGAGCCAGCAGGATGGCGAGGCCTTCCTTCGCGAGTGGGCAACCGAACAGGGGCTCGAGGATGCGGCGATCCGTATCGATACCTCCGGCGACGTCGAATCCGCAATTGCGACGGCAGCCCGTGACCACTCGCTGGTCGTTATCGGCGCAACCGAGCGTGGCCTGCTCTCGCGGCTGTTCCGTGGCTCACTGGCCTACGACGTGGTCAACGAAGTCGACTGTTCGGTTCTGCTCGCCGAACGACCGACCTCGCGGTCGCTTCGTGATCGGCTGTTTGGCCGGGAACACGAGCGTACTGACGGCGACACCAACACTGACACCGGCACCGGCACCGACACCGACACCGGAACCGGAACCGGCACCAGCAGCGAAAGCAAACTCGAGAGCGACACCTAAGTCACACCCGCGCTGCCATACCACCCGTTCTGCCTCAACTCCTGCTCTGCCATACCACCCGTTCTTCTCCACCGTTTCCTGTACCGTTCGGGAACGCATATACGAGCCCGGTCACTACGATAGCAGTATGACTGACAGCGCCGCCGCGGAGTCGGCCTGGTTCGCGGCCGTCGATGCCGACGACCTCGAGGACCTCGACTCGCTCGACACCGTCGACACCGATGCCCGCAACTCCACCGCCGTCACCGCGATCCGCGACGGAACCGCCGCCACACCCGACAACTGGCCAGCACTGGCCGTCGAAATCGGTATTGTCGACGACGAGAACGAGTACTACGACCTGTTGCATACGGCGACGATGGCAGCCACCCGCGCCACCGTCACCGAGCGCGAAGCCGCCGACGACCGCCAGCTCGTCCACGCCGTCCGCGCCATGGACGACTGCGAGCGCACCGCCAACGAACTCGCCGAACGCCTCGCCGAGTGGGCCGGCACCGTCGACCCCGATGCCGGCACCGGCATCTCGTTCGCCCGCAAAATCACAGCTGGCGAGCACGCACTCGAGTCCGGTCACGAACCGATCGCCTCCCTGGCCGAGCGCGTCGTTGACCTCGCGGACGAAGCCGACGACCTCCGGGAGTTCGTCGAGCGCCAGACACCAACTGTCGCACCGAATCTCGCCGCCCTCGCCGGGCCGGTGCTCGGTGCTCGACTGCTCTCGCTGGCAGGTGAACTCGAGTCCCTCGCGAAGAAGCCAAGCGGGACGATTCAGGTGTTGGGTGCGGAGGACGCGCTGTTCGCCCACCTGCGCGGGCACGCGAGTTCGCCCAAGCACGGGATCATCTACATGCACGATGCGGTTCGCGGGACGCATCCGGACGAGCGCGGCTCTGCGGCTCGAGCCGTTGCAGGAAAACTCGCGATCGCCGCGCGGGTCGATCACTATTCAGGTGAGCGCAAGCCGGAACTGGAGGCAGAACTCGCGGAGCGCATTGAGACGATTCAGGCGCGGACGACGGAAGGCGACGACAATGGCGATGACAATGATGATGCCGGCACCGACGCCGAAAATGGAGGCGAGACCGATGCGTAACGCCCTCCCCGACGGCGTCGAGCGCCACGCGTTCGGCGGCGACGGCGATGGCGACGGTGACTGCCGCCTCGCCACCCGCGGCGAGCCCGTCTACGGCGAACCCACCGACGGCGAGTGGCGCGCCTGGGATCCCAGCCGCTCGAAACTCGGCGCGATGCTCGAACTCGAGATGGAGACGAATCTGGCTGGCGGCGACACCGTCCTCTACCTCGGCGCGGCGAGTGGAACCACGGTGAGCCACGTCGCGGATTTCGCCGGCCCAACGTACGCCGTCGAGTTCGCGGCCCGACCGGCCCGAGACCTCCTCGAGGCGGCGGCCTCGCGTCCGCGGCTGTTCCCGCTGCTCGCGGATGCCCGCAAGCCAGACACCTACGCCCACGTCGTCGAATCGGACATTGACGTCATCGTCCAGGACGTTGCCACGCGCGGGCAGGCGCGAGTTGCACTCGAGAACCGTCGGTTCCTCGCGGACGACGGCCGACTGCTGCTCGCGGTCAAGGCCCGGAGCGAGGACGTAACACGTGATCCGGCGGCGGTGTTCGACGACGTGCGCGAGGAACTGGAAGCTGAGTACGAGGTACTCGAGACGAAGTCCTTAGAGCGGTATCACGCGGATCATCTGGGGATCGTGGCGCGGCCGCTATGACATCCTCCCTGCCGTGAACAGAGCGGGATCGAAGATCCCGCAGGCAGTCGGGCGAGGCCCGACGACGGCGGGGTTTCCTCGCGCTGGGGGGTATCGACTACCGACCCACGGAGGCAACTTGCGGGTTCGTATGCTCCTCGTTGGGACGGGGAGAGCGTGATGACTCCAACCATTCATGGTTGTCCCACTTGAGGCATACAGGCCGTGCCATCGACCGTGTTACTGTTGTCTGCCGCCGAAGGAACGTCTCTGACGCCACGAGGTCGGCGTGCCCCTCGAAGCCACACGGACACATCAGAGTGTCTCTGTGACGTGTCGTGTCCTCTGTCGAACCGCAGTTCGGACACTCCTGACTCGTCCACGCCTCAGACCGCACTTCCACCGAGATACCGTATTCCTCAGCGGTACACGCCAGTCGATTCACGAACGCTCTAAACGCCCAGAAGTTGTGCGTCTTGGCGTTCGTCTCTACCGACCAGTGCGTCTCAAGCACGTCCGTCAGCGCCCCGACGTACACTGTCGAAACACCCTCGTCGTACAGATGTTCGATGAGGTCACGCGCGAGTGCGTCTTGAGCGTGGTCACGTCGCTTGGTGCGCCGGTCGTACAGGCGTCGGATTCGGTGACTGCTGTATCGACCGTCCTCCAAGAGTGATTGGAGGCGGGCGATTTCTCGCGTCGTCTCGCGGAATCGTTTGAACAGGTCGCGTCCTTCGTACAGATATTGCTGGCCGGTTGTGGTTGTGCAGGCGACGAGGTTGTTCGCACCAATATCCAGAGCGGCTTCTTCCGAAGCCAGTGGTTGTGCCAGTCGAGAATCATCGACGGTGACTGGCTGAAAGGCCCTGAATGTCTGTGCTTGCTCGTCGTAGAACAACTCCAACCGACCCTGGTTCTCGTACTCCTTCCAATTGGGGTCGCCTCGAACTTCAAGGCGGAGACGTTCGCGGTGTCCCAACCCGTATTCGTTTTTCAGGTCTTGACCGACGAGAATTTCGAGGCGGGAGTATTCGCCCCACTCGACGGAGTACGACGTGTTTCGGATGTACGTGCGGAGTTCTCGACCTTCGTCTACGTTACCCCAGAATCCGGGTTTTCCGTTGGCTTCGCCCTTCTTCTTGAGGCTGAAGAACGACTTCCACGCTTCGCGGTTCTTGCGTTCGATTTGCTGAACCGTGGACGCGCCGAGAACACCGCCATAGCGACCGCGATACTCGCTAATATCCCACACGTCTCCGTCTGGGTCAGCATAGTTCTCGCGGCGCTCATAGTTGATTTCGTTCCAGAGAGCGGCAGAAGCGTCCAACAGGCGTCGAAGCAACTCCTCGTCCTCGTCGGACTGCGGAATCACCTCGAACGTGTTGGCTCGCTTCATCGACTACTGTTTGTATCGGAACACACATAAATATGTGGTTTATGTGTTGCTGTATGGTCGAAGTCCGCATCGAGTTCGATGACGATGAACAGTACGAGCGGTTGAAAGAACTGAAGAAGCACCGCGGGTTGACGTGGAAGGGATTGCTCCTTGAGGGCGAAAAGAAAGTCCGGGAGGATACCCCGGAGTAATCGTCGAGCGTGGATTGTGACGTGGAGTGTCGGATTCACGCCCGCCCTAAAGGGCGGGGACTCTCTCCTTGAGTCAGGTAGCTGTTGGGTGCGGAGGGTGGTGATGCCACTGGCAGGGGCTGGTGGCGGTAGCAGTGACAGTGACAGTGATAGTCGCGGTACTGGAACTGCCGGCGACACCAGCAGTTTCGTTCGTGTTACAGAAAACCCATATATAGTGCTGTTCGACACTCACCAAGAGACGAATGAACGGACTGTGCGACCGACGAGCGTTTCTGGCGAGTGCAGCGACGGGGGGCATGCTCGGGCTGGCGGGCTGTCTCTCCGGCGATGCTGAACAGGTGAGTACCGACGACGTGACGCCGTCGGTTCCGTCGGCCGATCCGGATGCAGACGTTTCCTGGGAGTCGTTCCAGTACGACGCGGCGAACACCGGTCACGCGCCGGGCGTCGGCCCGACAGCCGAAGTGGAGACGCTGTGGAAGTTCCCGACGGACGATAGCGTCTACAGCAGTCCGGCGGTCGTCGACGGAACAGTGTACGTCGGCAGCATGGACGGCTCGCTGTACGCCATCGGGGCAGACGACGGCGACGAGCGCTGGTCGTTCGCGACTGGCGAGTCGATCACGAGCAGTCCGGCGGTGGTCGACGGGACAGTGTACGTCGGCAGTATGGACGGAACGGTGTATGCGTTGCCGGCAGACGAGGACGGAACGCAGCCGGACCCGACGTGGACGTTTGAGACCGACGAGGGCGTCGCCGCGAGTCCGACCGTCGCGGACGGTGTCGTCTACGCCGGCAGCAACGATGGCTACCTCTACGCGCTCGACGCCGACGACGGCGAACTGCTGTGGGCGTTCGAGGCTGAAGACTCCGTCATGCGTGCGCCCGCGGTCGCGGACGGGACGGTGTATTTCGGAAGTACCGACAATTTCCTCTACGCGATTGACATCGACACTGAGGGTGAGCGTGCGCGCTGGCGCGTCGAAACGGACGACCGAATCCAGAGCAGACCGACCGTCGCAGACGGCGTCGTCTACGTCGGGAGCAACGACGATCTGCTGTACGCAGTCGAAGCTGACTCGGGCGACATCCGCTGGACGTTCCAGACTGGCGGCTCGGTGACGGCGAGTCCGGCCGTTACGGAGCACGCGGTCTACGCCGCGAGCTTCGACAACTACGTCCACGCCCTCTCGTCGACCGCGGGACCGGCGCCGGACGACGATGATGAGACCGCGAGCCCCGAGACGTACTTCTGGGCCGAGAGCGGTTTCCAGGGAGTCCGGAGCAGTCCGGTCGTCGTCGGCGACGCACTCTACGTCGGCAACGAAAACGGTGCCGTACGCTCGCTGTCGGCGGAGACGGGCGAGACCAACTGGCAGTTCCAGACTGAGAGCTGGGTCGCCGCCAGTCCGGCTGTCGTCGACGGCGTCGTCTACGTCGGTAGCGGCGATGGGTCAGTGTACGCACTCGCCGAGACGGACAGTAGTTGAATTCCTGGTTCACGACCGCCAGTACGCCCGCGTCAATAACACGAGCACCGGGAACAGTTCTAGTCGGCCGATCCACATGTAGAGAATCATGAGCAGCTTCGATGTCTCGGGGAAGTCGCCGTAGCCCGCCATCGGCCCCACAACACCGAACCCGGGACCGATATTTCCGAGCGTCGCAATGGACGCGCTAACGAGGTCGATCGTTCCGATATCGTAGCCGACGCGTGCGGTATCGACCGCGAGGAGCACGATGCCGACCAAAAATATCGCGACGTACAGCAGCGTAAACGCGTATATTCCACGAATCGCCTCCTCGTTGAGCACCTTGCCGTTCATGCGAACCGGTCGCACCGCTTCCGGGTGAATCGACGTAAACACCTCTCGACGAAGTGACTTGAGAATCACCAGCCAGCGGAGCATCTTGATCCCGCCACCCGTCGATCCCGTACTGCCGCCCAGGAACATCACGAACAGCAAGAGCGCCTGTGCCGGGCCGCTCCACGCGTCAAAATCGACGCTCGCGTACCCAGTCGAGTTCGTCAACGACACGATCTGGAACGCCGCGTGGCGCAGGCTGGACTCTAGTCCCGGATCAGGGCCGACGTCACTGGCTGTGACTGCGAGCACGGCAGTCAGCAGCAGCGTCATCCCGGTGACAACGCCGAGATAGAATCGGAACTCGGTATCGTTGATGAGTGCCGTGTGGTCACCTGCGAGCATGTGCCACCAGAGGACGAAGTTGACGCCCGCGATGAACATGAACGGGATCACGAGCCACTGCACGGCCGGCGAGAAGGCAGCCATGCTGTCGGCTTCGGGAGAGAACCCACCAGTCGGCAGCGTCGTAAAGCCGTGTGCGATGGCGTTGTACGCGTCCATCTCCGGCGCGTAGCCCGTGAGGTGGAGACCGTACAGCAGTGCGATATACAGCAGCGTAAAGCCGATGTACGCGAGCCAGAGCACGCGAGCCGTCTCGGCGATGTGTGGCGTGAGCTTCGAGACGCCGGGGCCTGGCGTCTCAGCTTCCATCAACTGTGCGCCACCGACGGCCAGCTGTGAGAGAATTGCGACGGCGAGGACGATGATTCCCATCCCGCCGAGCCACTGTGTAAGCTGTCGCCACAGCATGATCGCGTGGGAGTGCTCCTCGACGGAGATCGTCTCCATTACCGTCGCACCGGTCGTCGTGAAGCCGCTCATGCTCTCGAAGAGCGCGTTGATCGGGTGGGCAATTGCCCCAGTCCCCGCGAGGATGTACGGTAACGCGCCAAAGATCGACGCGAACAGCCAGGTGAACGCCACGACGAAGAACGCTTCCCGCGCACCGGGTGTCGGGTTCGGATCGAGTCGACGCAGAAGGAGGCCGAATCCGGCGGTAGCCACCATCGAGACGACGAATACCCATAGATCCTCCCCGCCATACAACAGGGCGGTGACGATTGGCACGACGAACGCAATCGAAAGCAATGCAAGTAGCGTCCCCACCAGCGCCAACCCGGCGCGCAGGTCGACGTGGAGGCGACGCATTAAATCACCCGCGAGACCTCGTCCAGAACCTCGGAGTCGACGAATGCAACAACATGATCGCCGGGTCGAACGACCGTCGTCCCGCGCGGTGTGACGAGACGGCCGCCTCGTGAAATCGCACCGATCACGACACCGTCTGGCAAGTCGTTCGTCGCAGTGGCAATTTCACGCCCCGTCAGCACGCTGTCCGGCCCGACCTCGATTTCGATGACCTCTGCCCGGTCGTGTTCGACCATCGCAATCTTCTCGGTGTGGTCGTTCCGGGTAAACCGGATGATCTCCTCGGCGGTTACCTCGCGGGGATTGATCGCGACGTCGATGCCGACCGTCTCGAAGAGTTCGGCGTACTCGAGATTCTCGATCACCGCGACGGTCCGGTCGACGCCGAGTCGGCGCGCGAGCAGGGACACGAGCAGGTTCTTCTCGTCGCCGTCGAGCGCCGCAACGACGATGTCTGCCTCGTCGACGTGCTCGCGCGCGAGGAACTCGGCATCTGTGGCGTCGTTTTCCATCACCATCGTGTTCGGCAGGGCTTCGGCGCACTCGCGAGCGCGGTCGTGGTCCTGCTCGATTAGCCGCGGGTTGAACCCGTGTTCTTCGAACTCGCGTGCCGTCTGGAAGCCGACCTCGCTCGCACCGACGATGACGACCTCGTCAGCGTCGGTATCGTGTGTACAGACGATGTCGTCGGCGAACCCAGTCACGGAGTCCGGGCTGCCGATGACGACGATGCGGTCGTCGGCGCGGATACGCGTGTCACCAGTCGCGACGATCATCCGATCCTCCCGGAAAAGCGCCGCGAACGTCAGCGAATCATACTGGTCTGCCTCCTGTACCGTCTGGCCGGCGACCGGACTGTTCGGACCGATCTCGAACTCGGCCATCCGGACGAGCCCGCCAGCGAACATCTTGACATCTTGCGCGGCCGGTAAGCCCGAAATTCGGAAGATCGTCTGGGCAGTCAACAGGTCCGTACAGACCATGAAGTCCACGCCGAAGGCCCCTTCAGAACCGGTCCACGTCTCGAGAAGGGTCCGTCGTCTCACCCGGGCGATCGTGAACGTCTCCCCGTTCGCCTTCGCAGCCCCACAGATGACGACGTTCGACTCGTCGTCGTCGGTGCAGGCGATCACGAGCCCGGCGTCGTCGAGGCCGGCCTGACGAAGTGTTTCGAGTCTGGTTCCATCCCCCTGAATCGCGAGCACGTCGAGTGCGTACGTAAGTTCCTCGACCGTCTCGCCGTCGCGGTCGACCACGACGACATCGTGTGAGGACTCCAGATTAGCGGCGATCGATCGGCCGACCTCGCCAGCACCCACGACGATTACGCGCATCCCACACTCTCCTCTACCATGCTAACATCGACTCTCATCGATGCTAGTGTACCCATCGATTGATCACCGTTTGAATCGTTGGTGCAACACCTGTGCACCCGTGCTTGCCTTTTGTTGCCGTTCGAGGACGATTTCGTCCATTGTTATAGATGGGCGACATATAGTTGGCCGATGGTCGTTGACGCTACGTAATCGCGACCCACTCATAAGCGCACCGATCACATTTTCGATTCCAAAATAGGTTCGGCATCTACTTACGATGGAGAAGAAATCTGGGTGCAATACTCAGAATGGGGCCTCTTTTCACTCCAGTAGACTGGCGGAATCGAGACACATCGGCAACAACAGCGCATTCATCTCGATCGTCTCTCGTTCCTTGACGAGCCGAACCGAATATTTTGAATCGAAAATGTCGAACCGCAACGGTTCCGGAACGGGAAGTCCCGTAGGTATATAGTCAGGTATCACATACCCCTCCCTATGGGTAACGGTACCGGGGGGAGCTATCGTCTCGACGAAATCGATCGGCGAATTATCTACGCCCTGATGTCCGACGCGCGAAACACGTCGGCACCCGCCATCGCAGAGGAAGTCAGCGTCTCCGGTGCAACGATCCGCAACCGGATCGCCCAACTCGAAGAACACGGTATCATCGACGGCTACCACGCGACCGTCGACTTCGAACACGCCGACGGCTCGCTGATGAATCTCTTTCTCTGTCACGCATCCTTCGGCGAAGTCGAGGGCGTCGCACGCCGAATCGGGACGATTCCGGGCGTGATCAACGTCCGCGAACTCATGGGCGGGCATATGAACCTCCACGTCCTCGCCGTCGGCACCGACACCGCCGATCTCCGTCGCATTGGGCGTGAACTCGAACAACTAGACGTTGCAATCGAAGACGAGTTCCTCATGCAGACTGAGCACGACTTCCCCTACACTCCCTATGGACCCGCGGACGGCCGCCGCCGGGAACCGCTCGCAGACTACATCAGTCTGACCGGCGGCGCGGAAGTCGTCGAAATCTCCGTCCACGAAGACGCCCCGATCGCCGGCCGCACACTCGAGTCGGCGGCCGAGGACGATGTCCTGGCAGACGAGACACTCGTCGTCGCAATCGAACGCGACGACGCGGTGATCACTCCCCACGGCGATAGCGAAATCAGGCCACACGACGTGGTGACTGTCTTTTCGCCCGACGGGACGAACGAACCGGCACTAACGGCGTTCCGCGGGCCAGATGGTACTGCACACTCGCCGACACGACCGAACTAACACACTATAATGTCACTCGACAAACTCCTCCCCTCGTTCTTGCAACGAGAACGAGCGGACGACAGATCGCCGGCTGATGCGGATGGAGTGGTCCTCCACGAGTGTCGACACTGTGGGTCGAAGTTCGAGGAGTATCCGGAAACGTGTCCGGTCTGTGGGTCGACCGAGATCGCGACCTACGAGTTCGAGGCGGACGACGACATCGGCGACGACGATGACGATGGGAATGATGACGAGAGTACCACCGAACACGCAGACACTACTGACGAGAGCGAAGACGCTGACGTGAACCACGACAACGACGCTGAAACCACCAGTACTACTGACACGGACACCGACGAAAGCGAACCAACGGACCACACTGACGGTGAGGTGTCCACAGCGGCCGAGGGAGTCGAGGAGCGTGAGTCAGTGTCAACGTCAACGTCAACATCAGACGACTCGAGTACTGCCGAGACTGACCGAACCAGTGATGCGGAACGTCAGTAGGAAGTCACGTCGGTAGTGTATGACTCCGACAGGCGCACTGACGACGGGACGTAACAGCGTCCGTAAACCTCGGGAATTGGAATATCTGTCCGAGTGACTGAGTAATATCGACACCACTCATCATATACATGAATGGTATTGAATTTATATAGCCATCTGGTGTTGAAATATGAACGCAAAAGAAATCATGAACCGTCGACACGTTCTCAGTTCGATAGGAACGACAACTGGAACACTGCTCGCAGGCTGTCTCACAGACGACAGTGGCGAACCGATGGCATCACCAGCGCTCGTGGAGATTGCAAACAAGACCGGCGAGCCCATTGAGATTGAAGTCGCGGCTCGAAAAAACGACACAGCGGTGTATGACGAGCGATACACGATCAGAGAGGTACGAGTAACAGAGCGAGACGACATCGGCGAATACGCGGATATTGATGGAGTCCAGATCGCCGAGGACTGGATGGCGATTCCAGCAGAGTACGAGTTCGAATTCAGGATTCCACAGCACGGGTTAGAAGCCACGTTCAGCAGCACGGATTCAATTGGCGAGTACGACAACGCACACCAGAGTGAATTGGACGGAGAGTGCTACTTCGTTCAAGTCACCATTGGAGACGAAGCACAACCCGATACCGCACGGGTAGATGCAACTCCGGAACGCATTCTTGTCGGAGCAGAAGTTTATCATCACGATATATTCGACCGCTCACACGCTGGTGATTGTACCTGACATCCTTTAACCCGGCATGCTGTCCGTCACAGGGTGTGTACTGTGGCATGTCCGTCGATAGAGACAGGCCAGCACCTCGGAGCAGCGCAAGCGAGTCAATCTATACGACCGGTGACACCTACGCTGCCGACTCCAAACCGTATTTACTGCCACAGACGAAACGTCCAGACGATGGAACGCGGGTCGCCGGATTCGTTTACGCGCATGGGCACGCTGGGGATCGAAGAGGAGTGTTTCGTCGTCGACGAGCACGGTCGACCCACGAGCGGCACCGACGAACTCGTCTACGAACACGACCCTCCCGAAATCCTCGCCGACCGACTCGACCACGAACTGTTCAAGTTCGTTATCGAGACACAGACACCGCTCATCGAGGATCCCAGCAACGCTCGTGAGGTGCTCCTCGAGATCCGCCGTGCACTCGTCGACCACGCCGAGCACCACGGCTTCCAGATCGCCGCCGCAGGCCTCCACCCCCTCGCGCGCTGGCGTGAACTCGAGCACGCCGAAAAGCCACGCTATCGCGCGCAACTCGATCGCATCCAGTATCCACAGCATCGCAACACTACCGCCGGCGTCCACGTCCACGTGGGTGTCGACGACGCCGATAAGGCCGTCTGGATCGCCAACGAACTACGCTGGTACGTTCCGATCATGCTCGCGCTCTCGGCGAACTCGCCGTACTGGAACGGGTTCGACACCGGCCTGCAGTCCGCGCGCGCGAAACTGTTCGAGGGCCTGCCGAACACCGGTATGCCAACCTATTTCGAGGATTACGAGGACTTCGACCGCTTCGAGCGCCGAATGCTCGCCACCGACTCGATCAACGACCGGGGTGAACTCTGGTACGACGTGCGCCCGCACACCGCACACGGCACCGTCGAACTCCGAACACCGGACGGCCAGGCTGATCCTGATCTCGTGATGGCGTTCGTCGAGTACGCCCACGCGCTCGTCGAGGCGCTTGCCGAGGAGTACGAAGACGGCACCCCGAACTCCCGTCATCGGCGCGAACTGCTCGACGAGAACAAGTGGCGCGCGCTACGCTACGGCCACGACGCCTCGTTCATCGACCGCGACCTCGAGGGCACCGTCGATCTCGGCGAGGTCGTCGACCGCGAGTGCAACCGACTCGGTATCGACGGCATCAGACAGGTCTACGAGCGCGAAAGCGGTGCAGAAAGACAGCGCCGGCTACTCGCGTCCGGTGGGCCGGACGAACTGTGTGGATCACTATTGCTTGGTACGGAATAACGGCCGGGTGGTGTCGCTGCCGGTGCCGAAGAAGTGAACGTTACGGATGGTAGTTAGGCGTCGTCGTTGTCGTCGTCGTCATCGTCGTCGTCATCCATATCGTCGTCATCGTCGTCATCGTCGTCTTCGTCGTCATCTACGTCGTCATCTTCATCATCCATGTCGTCGTCTTCGTCATCCATGTCGTCATCTTCGTCATCATCTATGTCGTCGTCCTCATCATCCATCTCGTCATCGTCCATCTCGTCATCCTCGTCGTCCATATCGTCATCGTCCATCTCATCGTCATCAACTGGATCGTCGTCCGGATCAGCCGGATCATCAGGATCCTCTGGATCATCGTTACATCCCGCGAGCGCAGCGGCGCTCACGGCACCACTGATTGCGATCAGTCGTCGGCGTGTGAGTCGGTCGTCCATTGTCAGATCCTCGGTTGCATACCGGAACGCCGACCACCAAGAGAATGCGGCACCTATCTCGCAGGCAGAGCGGACAAACAATAGTTACATCCGACCCGTACGAGGTTGGTATAAATGCGTGGTATCACACAGCATGAAGATGTATCTATGAGGGTACACATACTCAGATGGCATGACCGAGCACGGCGAATTCAGGCCATCAGCTAACAATCGTTTACGAACGGGGCACAATCAAACGTCAGAACGCTTTAGTAACATAGATGACTGGAGTGCGAATAACTGCTGCGGCTGAGCGCGTATGGAACGCTTTCCCGATCAAAACGGGCCACAGGGGCCGTTCGTTCGATCAGAAACGGAAACCGTCACAGAACGTAACCGGTCTGTACAGACTGACAGTCTGGACCACCGTCTGTTGAGACTGGTGTGCCGACGGGCGGCGTTACTCGTCTGTGCCGACGCTGATAACCTGCAAGAGTGAGTACACCGGCACACCTTCGATTTCCTCGATCCCCTGCTTATCCGCGAGCACGACACAGGCAAGCGGCTCGCCACCTTCCGCGCGAATCGCTTCGATCGTCTCGCGCATCGTCGTCCCGCTCGTAATGGTGTCGTCGACGATGTAGCACTCGCGGTTGCGGATTCCGGCGAAGTTCCGGGAAAACGTCCCACCGAGGTTCTCGATATCACCTTCTTCCCACTGATGTTTCGAAGGCGTGTACGTGCCGAGATCCGTCTCGAGTTCCCGCGCAACGAGCGTGGCGACCGGGCCGCCGGCCTTCTCGATTCCGATCGTCAGGTCGACGTCCTCGCCGTGTTTGGCGAGCAGGTCGGCCATCGCAGCAGCGACGTGGCTCAGCCGCTTGCTGTCGCGACCGATCGCGGACCAGTCGACGTGAATGTCCTGTGGACGGCTTCCGTTCTCCGTGGCGGTATCCGTCGTCGATGCAGTGTCAACTGCGCCGTCGTCTGACTCCGACTGCGTCGTCGCATCACTGCGCTCGACGAGCCAGCTTGCAGTTTCGCGGGAGACGTTCAGTTCGTCTGCGATTTCGCCCTTCGAAAGCCCGCGCGCAGCCAGCTCGGCAGCGCTCTCGATGAGATCGTCGACGTTTTTCATATACTGCCCTTCGGACGCGGTTTTTATAGACGTGTCGTCCTTTCGAAAATGGGCCGTGACCGCGAGCAACGAGAGAGTCCGTCAGCCGATGCTGTGGCGAACTGGAAACAGATCGCCGCAGCCGACGGAAAACGGTTATCCCACTGCCACTGCCAGGTTATCACATGGAACGATACGACCTCGTCTACCGCCTCTACGACGAGTACGACACCACCACGTTACGGGAGTACCAGGAGTTCGTCGACATCTTTCCTGCCGTCGACTCGCGAGTCGCACTCGAGCACTGGCAGGATGCAAACGACGAACTCGAGTCGCGCAAGAACGAGATCCGCAGTGACTTCGCAGCGGGCGAGACGTTTGCAGAGATTGCAGCACACACGACTCGCGATCAGGCGTTTACGGCGCTCGATCTGGAGGCCAAGTACGGCCGCGCGGTGAACGTACTCGTCCTCGACGTCGACGAGACGCTGCGCTCGGCCGGCGGCACGGACAATGAGATCCCCCGCGAGACGCTGCACGTGCTGACGGAGTTTCACGAAGCCGGGATCCCGATCGTCATCTGTACGGGCCAGACCTTAGAGAACGTCAAGGGCTTTGCGATCCAGGGGCTGGGCAGCGAAATCGTCCACTCGGGCGACCTCTCGATCGTCTACGAGGCGGGCACGGGCGTCTTCACGCCGGGCCATGGCGCTGACACGAAACAACTGCTCTACGAGGATCTGGACGACGAAATTCGGGACGTGTTCGACGACGTGCGCTCGCGCGTCCTGCCCGACGCACCCGCGGATCTGCGGCGGGGCTGTCACCTGCAGGGCAACGAATTCAACGTGACGATGAAGCCGAACTACGAAACCGGCTCTACCCAGGCCCGCGAGATCATCGACAAAGCACTGGTCTACGTACTCGAGTTACTCGCAGAGTCGGTGGGTTCGATACTCGCGTTCGACGGCGGAGACCAGACAGTCGAGGCCGAAAACGGCACCATCGAACTCGAGGGCGAGTCAATCACCGACTGGACGCATACCTTCTACGCCGATCAGGATTCCGAGATTCGAGCCGTTCTGGAGAGCGAAGGCGCGTACCCAGACCTCGATCCAGCTGCCGTTCCCGGCGACCTCGCAGCCGTACTCGATCGAATCGACGTCGCCTACTACGAGGCCGACGCCGCCGAAATCGGTAGCCTCGAACTCAACAAAGTCGTCGGCGTCGAACGCGCACTCGACGTACTCGACATCACAGATCCGTTCGCGCTCGTTATGGGCGACTCCAAGAGCGATCTGCGAGTCATGCGCTGGGCTGACGAGAACGAGTCCGGTATCGCCGCCGCCCCAGAACACGCCTCACGGGACACCTTAGAGCACGTCCTCGGTACGGACGAACTCGTCTTCGACCGCGGTCGCAGCGTCGACGTGTTGCGAACTGTGTCCGCACTCAATCAGCTAGCCCGACTCGAGTAGCGCTGCGATCAGCCGCCACTCCCATTACTCACGTAAGCGATCGCTGGCCTGACCGAAGTTCCTATGCGCCCGCCACTCCTTCACAGAACTGTGACCGAGTACGACGCGATCGTCTACGATCTGGATGGCACGCTCGTCGATCTCGACGTCGACTGGAACGCCGTCGCTGCAGACGTCAAAGCACTCTATGCCGACTCCAACGTCGAACCGCCGAGTGACGACCTCTGGGCCATGCTCGAGTGGGCAGCCAACGCTGGTCTCGCGGATGCCGTCGAAGAAGCCATCGCAGCCCACGAGCGTGCCGGCGCACCGACCTCACCCCGACTCGCGCACGCGGACGAACTTGCAAACGGTATGGCGACCACGCCTGTCGGCGTCTGCTCGCTCAACTGCGAGGCTGCCTGCCGACGGGCACTCGAGTCCCACGGGCTCGTGTCGGCGGTGGACGTGATCGTTGGCCGTGACACAGTCGAGACGCAGAAGCCGGATCCGGAGCCGTTGCTCGTTGCGGTCGACGAACTCGGTGTCGAACCGTCAGATGCAGTCTTTGTCGGCGATTCGGCGCGGGACGAGCAGACGGCCAGGCGAGCCGGCGTCGAGTTCGAGTACGTGGGCGACGGCCCGTCGGGTGTCTGAGTCTGACTGAAATCTGCAACAGCCCGCAGCCCGGTGTCGTGGCCGTGGTGACGTTAGCGTTGTGCGCGCTTCGCGTACAGAAATACCGAAATCGAGACGACCAGCCAGATGACTGCACCGACGCGGATCGCAAACTCGGCTCGCGACCCCCACGTCGGCAGCTCTACGTTCAGCGAAAGCAACGCGACGATCGGTGCCCCGATCAGGATCGTAAGGACGAACGTCATCTGCATCACCCACCCGTAATCGACGCCGTCGGGCGTGGTGGTTTCGACGGGGTCTGGCACGGTTTGAATTCCCCACCCTGCCCCCTTAAGCGTCGCGACTCACCGCTCACAGTGGCTATAACCTGCTGTTGAGTGGGGCATTACGCACACAGATTGACGGGGCGTCGGTCCGTTATGGACAGATGAAGAACGGTGCTGTTTACTATTCGAACGCGAACACGAACGTACGCATGACCACTGTCCGGGACGTGACCGCCAAGGCAGGCGACGAACCGATCACGATGCTGACCGCCTACGACGCGCCGACCGCCGATATCGTCGACGACGCCGGTGTCGACATCATCCTCGTCGGCGATAGCCTCGGCAACACGTCGCTCGGCCACGATACCACACTCCCCGTCACCGTCGACGACATGGCCCGCCACGTCGGCGCTGTCACCCGCGCAACCGACGACGCACTCGTCGTCGCCGACATGCCGTTTCTCTCCTTCGGCGTCGACGAGGCCACGAGCATCGAAAACGCCGGCCGCATGCTCAAAGAGGAAGGAGCTGATGCGGTCAAACTCGAGTGCGGTCCGCACACGGTCGACCTCACCGAGAAGCTGGTCCAGCTTGGGATTCCGGTGATGGCCCACCTCGGGCTGACGCCACAGCACGTCAACCAGTATGGCGGCTACCCCCGGCAAGGGACGGATCAGGCGGCTGCAGCGCAGATCCTCGACCTCGCGCGCGAGCACGAGGCGGCCGGCGCGTTCGCGCTGGTACTCGAGCACATCCCGTCGAATCTCGCTGCCGAGGTGACGGCTGCACTCGAGACGCCGACGATCGGGATCGGTGCCGGTCCCGAGTGTGATGGACAGGTGCTCGTGGTCGACGACGCAGTCGGCCTGAGCGGGTGGTCGCCGTCGTTCGCGAAGCAGTTTGGCTCGGTTCGTGAGGAGATGGAGTCGGCTGTGGGTGACTACGTCGAAGCGGTCGAATCTGGCTCGTTCCCGGCGGACGAGCACAGCCACGAGTCGGCGGATCTGGACGAGATTTACTGAGCGGGTCGCCGTGAGTCGCCGTGAGTGTTTATGATCGGTGCGGATATCGATGACAGCGGACTGGTGTCGAAGTGTATTCCAGACGAACGCATTAGCGTCGGGAAAACGCACTCGCGGTAGCCGCCGCACCGAACGCAGCGAGCGCGACTCCGACGATCATCGTGACGGGAAAGAATAGATCCTCGGTGAGCGCGCTGAGCAGTGGGTTCGACGGCATGCCGCTGAGTGAGCCGAGAACGAACAAGAGCAGACAGAACACCACGAAGCCGGCGACTGCACCGATGGCACCGAGCGTTCCAACGGCGGACGGCGGCTGGTCGAACTGAATCCCGGTGAGGACGCCGGTCAGGGTCGCCACAACGGGTGCGAGCAAAATTGCAGAGCCGATCGCATCGACCACGATGTGGAGGCTCTCGATTTCACCTTCCATCCCGAAGGAACCACCGAACCCGGCGAAGATGTTGTACAGGACTGGTGGAACACCGAATCCGATCGCGATGGTCGCGAACAGGAGCACGTTGAACGTGATAACCCGCCCGTTTTCCGCCCGGAGGAAGGTGTCTGCGAGCACGTCACTGGGGAGGCGGGGGTTCCACTCGTCGTTCTCGTCGCTCTCCTCGCCTGTTCTCTCGTTCGGGTCATCGCTCGGCGACTGATCAGCCATATGTTCAGTACATACATGTCTCACAAAATTGTTGTTAATCGATGGAGACACCAATACTGATGACAAACTGCCACGAAGAGCCAGTATGTCGCGTCTGGTGACAACAGTCAGTTCGACTTGTCTCTTCATCGGCGGCATGCTGACGCTTGCGATCGTCCTCGCCCTGGTTTTGCTCCCACAACCCGTCCTTCCGTTCTCAGCCTGCACCGACGTTGGATACGTCGGCGGACCGCCGGGTGGCTTCGAGTACGAGGGCTACCGGTGGCTCTGGCTGGAGTACTCGCCGGACGGCGGCGTGAATCGGTGTGGTACACCGATCGTCTCGGTCGCGGTCGGACTGCTTGTGGTTGGTGGTGTCCTCCGCGGCATCGATCGCCGAACGCAGTAGTTCGACCGCTGGACACAGCCCTCACTAATCCGAAAACCGCTTCGATACCATACCATCCGACCCCCGCGTACCGCGCTCTCCCGCCTACTCCACGGTCGACGCGACGAACTCACGAACCGCCTCGTTGAACGCCGCCGGCTGTTCGAGCATCGCCATATGTGCCGCGTCCTCGAGTTCGACCGACCGAGCATCGTCGATCTCCTCCACCAGAAACTCGTGATACTGCGGCGGCGTTAGCTTGTCGTGCTCGCCGTAGACAACCAGCGTCGGCACGTCGATCCCACCGAGTTCGTCGCGCACGTCGAACGTATGGCACGTCTCGAAATCGCGCTGTGTAACCGCCTGCTCGGACGCGCGCAGCTGGTCACTCGAGTACGCCGCCAGGTCGCTGTCGGCATCGTGGAAGAAACAGTCCGGGCCGTGGAGGAATTCGACGGCACGCTCGAAGTCGTTTTCGAGCCAGTTGCGGAGGTCCTCGAGGACGCCGAGGCGGGCACCGGTGCCGGTGAGGACGACGGCATCGGGGCTGTACTCGTCGCCGCGTTCGAGGAGGATGTGCATGACGACGGCACCGCCGAGTGAGTTCCCGACGAGGACGTCGGCGTCGGTTTCGGTCGCGACGGCGATGACGTCGTCGGCGTAGGCCGAGAGGGTCGTGTAACCGGCACCCGCATCGATATTGTCGGAGTCGCCGTGGCCACTCAGATCGAGGGTAACGACGGGACACTGATCCGCGAGGCGGTGCTGGGATTTCCAGACTGCTCGCGTGCCGCCGCTTCCGTGGACAAAACAGATCGTCGGTCCATCCCCACCCCGATCAGAAACCTCGTAGGCCGTCTCCCGGCCCTGGTGTGATACCGTCTCCATACCTCTTTGCACGACCGGCGCGGGTATAAAGTCTCAGACAGGGTCAGGTCAGTTCACGAACCAAGCGTTATCGCCTCATCTGCCGCGTTTTGCAACGCATCAGAGCGCCCGTGAGAACCGGGTGCGATTGCGATCGTCTCGATTCCCTGCGCCGCCGCGTGTTCCAGAACGGGTTTGAAGTCGGTATCGCGCGAGGCGATCGCGAGCGTGTCTATCGTTTGGTCGGTCGAGAGCGCAGTCGCGTCGACAGCCAGTTTCACGTCGACGTCGCCGCTCGTGATGACGACCTCGAAGCCGCGCGCTTCAGCCGCCTGAATGAGCCCTGGCGTGGCGTGTTCGTCGAGATAGAGCCTGATCACGCCGACGCGTCCGAGGCCGCCGGCAACGTCCCGAAGGTCGTCGAGATCGACGTCGAACTCGTCGCGGAAGACGTTCGGCCCGTCGACGAACAGCCCAACGGCTGGCTCGCGGTGGGAGTCGGTATCGGGAGCGAGACGGGCGCGAACGCGGTCAAACATACCGATCGGTAGCCACGGGTCCGGGAAAGGTGTAGCGAAACCGCCCGGAACTCCCGCTCGCGTTCACCGCAGAACGCGGCCACACTGGGTGTGTTCTAGTAGCCACTGCAAGTCAATGCACACCTGATCGCACGACTGCTGTGCGATCAGTGTGTAACGAGTTGCAGTTGTTATACTGCCGGACAGAACTATTCGAAGATCGGTCGCGCTACTGCGGCCGTCCCCGAGGTGACGGCCGCGACTTTCCGACCGACTTCTCACTGACTTTTGTCCGACAGTATACTATCGGTCCCTGGCCGTCTGTGCTGGTACTTCTGATCGAGACAGATAGTCACCCCGACGCCGTCGGGCGAAAACAGTGTCTCTGTTTCTCACTCCACTCTGCATGGTATAAGCCACCGCCTGCACCTGTGCAGCACTTATACACAACATATGTTTCTAGAATCATAAATTGCTTGTAAGAAATATAGAATAAATCATTCTGAGTTCGATAAAACTCTACTACTTTCACGAAAAGATGACTCTCATCGCATGCAACCAGAACGACGCGATACGCGAAGTCGTCGGTCGATACTCAGGGGTGCTGGGGCCGTCGGTGGACTGATCGGAGCCACCGGTCTCTCGAGTGCCACGCCCGGTCGCAGCCCCGGGCCGAAACAGACAGAACTGCTTGTCGGGATCAACGACGAGTACGCCCGCAGTTCAGCAAACGGTACCGAACGAACAGCGCGCGAAGCGGTGCCGGCCGATGCGACGGTCGTTCACTCGAACGAGCAACTCGAGTACGTCGCCATCGAGGTGCCGGCGGAACTCCCATCGGAGGCGGTCGAACACGTTCGCGACGTGCTCGACTCGAACGACGCAATCGAGTACGTCGAGGAGAACGCGACGCTGCAGTCGCTGTACACGCCGAACGACCCGTACTACGACAGCCAGCACGCGCCACAGCAGGTCAACTGCGAGGACGCCTGGGCAGAGACGCTCGGTGACGAAGACGTCACGATCGCAGTCGTCGACCAGGGAGTCGAATACGAGCACGAGAACCTGTCCGGAAACGTCGACGATCGAATCGGCGAGGTCTTCGTCGGCCGGGGAAGTGATCCCGGGCCACTCTCGAGAGGCGACACGCACGGGACGCTCGTTGCCGGCATCGCCGCCGGCGAAACGGGGAACGGAACGGGACAGGCGGGAATCAGCAACTGCTCACTGCTCGCCGCACGCGCGCTCGACGAGCAGGGTCAGGGTGCGCTTTCGGACATTGCCGATGCAATTCAGTGGGCAGCAGACGAGGGAGTCGACGTGATCAACCTCTCGCTGGGAAGTTCTAGCGGGCTGTGGACGCTCGAGAACGCCTGTGAGTACGCCACCGAACGGGGCTGTCTCGTCGTCGCAGCGGCCGGCAACAGCGGCGGCAGCGTCATGTACCCGGCTGCATACGACGACGTGCTGGCCGTCTCGGCGCTCACGTCGCGCGACAGGCTCGCGTCGTTCTCGAACCGTGGCCCCGAGATCGATCTTGCCGCACCCGGCCAGAACCTCCTCTCGACGACGCTCAACGACGGCTACGACCGAATCTCCGGCACATCGGCGGCCGCGCCCGTCGTCGCCGGCGTCGCCGGACTGGTCCGGTCTGTCTATCCGGGGCTCTCGAGTAGCGCGCTGCGCGAGCACCTGCGGGAGACAGCAGTCGATGTCGGCCTCAGGTCAGCCGCACAGGGTGCTGGCCGCGTCGATGCTGGGAACGCAGTCACGACAGTGCCGGAGGGGTACGACGGGCCAGATGAACGAGATGGCGACACAGATGAGGATGAAGAGGACGACGAGGATGACGAGGAGACAGACACCGACGGTCATCTGCTCTCGTTCGTTACCGAGCCAGAGGCATCGTTTGCAGACTACGAATTCACCGCGACGGGTCCGGTCGAGTTCACGACCGCCCCTGGACAGACGCCCTCCGGAGGCACCATCGAGGGAGGCACGTACGCCGCGGAGGACTACATCGAGGAAGACGACGAAACCTGGCATGCCGGCGGCGTGACTGGCGGCGGACAGGGTGATGCCTTCAGCGTCGAGGGTGCGATCACCTCGATCGAGGTCGGCCAGCCAGACGTGATGTGGGTGGAACTCGACGGCGAGCGGCTATCACCCGAGGAGGTTATCGAGGAGACGACGGGCGACGATACGGACGAAACGGACGGGGGAGAGGAAGACGAGAGCGACGAGACCGACGAGACCGACGAGCCACAGTGTGGCGACGAAACCAACACCGCCCGCGTCGAGGGCGACCTCGACGGCAGCGGCTGGTGGCCCGACACCGCGCGCTGGCAATACACGCCGCAGACGGAGAACCCGTGCGAACTGACGCTGACCGTCGACGGACCGTCCGGTGCCGACGTTGAACTCTACATGACGCGTGACGGGCGGCGACCGACCCAGTGGGACGCCGACGAGTCTGCCACCGCCACCGGCGACACGCAGTCACTCACGACGGCCCTCGAGTCCGACGACACGGTTCGGATTCTCATCACTGCGACGGGCGGGAGTGGAACGTACGAACTCGAAATTGTCGAACAGGGCTACTGATCGGGACTGGACGAGGAAACTGATCGACGCACCGTTGGTCGCTCTTTGACATCCTCCCCGCCCCGAAGGGAGAGGCTTGCTCCTTGATTCTCCGTAAAACAGCGCCCTGTGGTGTGGTGAGTGGGGTGACAATAGGTGCGTTTTCGACACCAGAGGTCGATCCCCCTTCGTCTCCCGGAGCCCCCTTTTTCGCTACAATCGAGCACATGTCCAAATTGAGTCCGGATTTTCGACCATAGTTGTAAACAATGCGTGTGTTTACCACTCAGTAGGAAGGTATCAGCTCAATGCCGTTGCCAATGGCTATCGGTTGAAGATATTAGACTATAGAAGTGTAATAGAAGCCTAGATTTAGCAGAATAAATCCTACATCGTTTCATAACATTTTAATAGAAAGTCAGTATTTTCTACGTCGTATCATGACACGTGATACCAATAGTAATGTCGGGCGGCGATCAGTACTGAAAGCAGCAAGCGCACTGGGGGCCTTCCTGGGACTCGGGGGAGTTGCCAGCGCAACACCGGGACGCGAGCCCGGCCCCAAAAAGGACGAAATCATCGTCGGCGTTTCCGAACGCGTCTCGAGTACCGAGGCGACGGTCGAATCGAAGATTCCGACGAACGCGGAAATTGTCCACACGAACGAGACCCTCGGCTACGTTGCAGTCAAGTTCCCGAGCAACGCTGCCGAGCAGGCACGCGAGAATTTCAAACGGAACGTTCTCCAGGAGGACGACATCGAGTACGCAGAGGACAACGCAACCTACGAGACCCTGGAAGTCCCGAACGACCCGATGTACGGCCAGCAGTACGCGCCACAGCAGGTCAACTGTGAGGGTGCCTGGGCGGAGACCTACGGCGATGACGACGTCGTCATTTCAGTCGTCGACCAGGGGATCCAGTACGACCACGAGAACCTCGCGGAGAACATGGACGGCAGCGTTTCTGACTACGGATACGACTTCGTCGACGATGACGGTGACCCGTACCCAGTCAGTGCCGGTGAAAATCACGGGACACACGTCGGCGGAATCGCCGCTGGCGGGACCAACAACGACACTGGACACGCCGGCATCAGCAACTGTTCGATGCTTTCAGCACGCGCGCTCGGCGACGGTGGCGGTGGGTCACTTTCAGACATCGCCGACGCAATTCAGTGGTCTGCAGACCAGGGTGCAGATATCATCAACATGTCTCTCGGTGGTGGTGGCTTCAGTGAGACGCTCGACAACGCCTGCCAGTACGCCTACGACGAAGGAACCCTGCTCGTTGCCGCAGCAGGGAACGACCACGGCGGCAGCGTCTCCTACCCGGCGGCCTACGACAGCGTCATGGCTGTCTCCTCGCTCGATGAGGGAGAAACGCTCTCGTCGTTCTCGAACGTCGGGCCGGAGATCGAGCTCGCCGCACCCGGTGGAAACGTCCTTTCGGCAGTCAACTGGGACGACTATGACTCGCTGTCGGGAACCTCGATGGCATCACCAGTTGCCGCCGGTGTCGCTGGGCTTGCACTGTCGGCCCATCCAGGGCTCTCGAACGACGAACTCCGGGACCATCTCCACGACACCGCCGTTGACATCGGCCTCTCCGACGACGAGCAAGGATATGGCCGAGTGGACGCCGAACTGGCCGTCACTACGGATCCAGACAACGGTGACGACGATGATGACGATGACGACGACGAGGACGATCCAGGTGACGGAGAATGTGGTGACGAGACGAACACCGCAACCGCCGACGGCGAACTTAGCGGCGGCTGGGGCGGCAACCCGAGTGACACCTACAGCTACGAACTGTCGACGGACAACCCGTGTCACGCAACCGTCACACTCGACGGCCCATCGTCAGGTGCCACCTTTGACCTCTTCCTGACGCTCGACGGCCGCACGCCGACGACAAGCGACTACGACCGCCGCTCGTACAACTGGGGCGCGGACGAAGAAATCGAGGTCGACTTAGACGGCGACGAGGAACTCGGCATCCTCGTCGACCGCTACGACGGCAGCGGTTCCTACACGCTCACCATCGAAGAACTGGGCTCCTAACCGAGTCCCCGGCCGGGACTTCCCGCAACTAGCCCACGTTCCACTCGAGTACCAGCCACCGACGCTGCGACACCAGCACGCACCATATCGATCACAGCGACCACAACGACAACACCAGCTACACCAGCCACACCAGCCACACCAGCAGTCAGACATCGTTCACACCATGCTACCTCGAGTTGATCCGGAACGGACGGCCAGGTCTGTGGGTTGGTGGCCGTCAGGGCGGTAGTCACACCAGCGCAGCCTGACCCACCTCGGCGACGTCTCCTGTTTTTTGTCTCGAGTGCTCGTGACAGGGAGATCACAAAAGACCTTACTATCCCCGGCGTGTCCTGCCGAGTATGCCGCTTCAGACGCCGCCTTTGCGTGGGATTCACGACGAACGTGGTGCCAAGTTTACGGAGTTTGGCGGCTGGGATATGCCGGTCGAGTTCGACTCGATTCAAACGGAACACGCGGCCGTTCGGGAGGACGTTGGCATCTTCGACGTCTCGCATATGGGCCAGATTCACGTTACTGGTCCGGACGCGACGACGTTGATGCAACGGCTGACCTCCAACGACGTCACCCGACTCGACGTCGGCGACTCCCAGTACGCGACGATTACGGACGAAGACGGACTGATCATCGACGACACGGTCGTCTACCGCCTCCCGGACGAGAATGGCGAGGCGACCTACCTGTTCGTCCCGAACGCTGGCACCGACGAAGCGACCCACGAACGGTGGATCAGCTACCGCAACGAGTTCGACCTCGAAGCGACCGTCGACAATCAGACCGACGAGTACGCCATGTTCGCCGTCCAGGGTCCGAACGCACCCGACCTCGTCGACGAAGTCACCGACGAGTCACTCACTGACGTCGACCGGTTTACAGCGACGATGGCAACCGTCGACGGCGTCGAGTGCTGGACCGCTCGGACGGGGTACACCGGTGAGGACGGCTTCGAACTGATCGTGCCCGCCAGCGAGGCCGAGGACATCTGGGCGCAGTTCGACTGTCAGCCCTGTGGCCTCGGTGCGCGAGACACGCTCCGAATCGAAGCCGGCCTGCTACTTGCTGGTCAGGACTTCGACCTCGAATCCAATCCGCGGACACCATACGAGACAGGCATCGGATTTACTGTCGCACTCGACACCGAGTTTGTTGGCCGTGACGCGCTCGAAGCCGCGCGTGAGGACGGATTCGACGAGGAACTCGTCGGCTTCCAACTGATCGACCGCGGAATCCCGCGCCACGGCTACGACATCACGAACATGGACGGCCGCGTTATCGGCACCGTCACCAGCGGGACGATGAGTCCGACGCTCGACCAGCCGATCGGACTTGGCTACGTCCCGAGTGAGTACGCAGATCCGGGGACGACCCTGCAGGTGGTCGTGCGCGGCCAGTCGAAAAAGGCAAGAGTTGAAACGATCCCGTTCATCGATACGGTTTAAGTACCGGCTACACGCAGACGGAGATAGCGGATCACAGACGAGACACACCACCACTACCACCATACACATGAGCTTCGACATTCCCGACGACCGACAATATCTCGAATCGCACGAATGGGCACTCGAAACCGACGACGATACCGTCCGCGTCGGCATCACCGACTTTGCACAGGACGAACTCGGCGACGTTGTCTTCGTCGAACTTCCCGACGAAGGGGACGACCTCTCACAGGAAGCCGAGTTCGGCGTTATCGAGTCCATCAAGGCAGTCTCTGACCTCTATGCCCCCGTCGGCGGCGAGGTCGTCGCCATCAACGAGGAGTTGTTCAATGCGCCGGAACTCGTCAACGACGACCCGTTCGGCGACGGCTGGATGCTCGAGATCGATCCCGCCGACACGGACGAACTCGCGAATCTGCTCTCGGCCGACGAGTACGAAGCCCAGGTCGCTTAATCGCGGCCCGACGAGGCGGTTGAGGTCGATTACTGTCCTCTCATGCCTTCACGACAGCGTATGCTACAAGCCACTCGACACTGGTCATCTCGCAGTGGGTGGTGCCAGTGTCAGTGTCAGTGTCAGTGCCAGTGCCAGTGTCAGCCCCGGTGCCAGTCCCGGTACGGGTACCAATACCAATACCGATACCGATACCGCAACCGCAACCGCAACCGGTGTCTTCCTGACAGGCAAACAGCAGTGACTCTGTCCGGCCGGCGTGTTCACGCTCTACTGTTCATCACCTCCGTCCTCGATCCATGACTCCTCCCATCAGCGGGCTCGACATAGTCGCACTCGTCCTTCTCGGGCACGTCTGGGCGGTTTTCGTTGCACTTGCAATCCATGCCAACAGGTCGAACCCAGACCTGGAGTCCGGTGGTCGCTGGGCGGGCCGACGGTTCTCCCTCGGAACGCGACTGTACGCCGGGACGCTCCTGCTCGCGACGCTCGTCGTCTGGCTGCCGTTCGCAGTCGGGGGCTATCCGTTCTGGCCGGGGGCAGCGGATTCAGGGACCGCTCGTGGTGCGTTCTTCGTGACGGTGCTCGGAGGAATCGCCATTGGCGGTGGCTTCTACCTGTTCGTTGGCGGGATCGTCGCCGCTCTCACCAGCTACCGACTCCGGCGAGCAGAATCGACGGCTATCGGCGACATCGACGATGGGCTCGTCAGCGTTTCAGGAACAGTAGTTTCGGAGACGAATACTGGTACCAGCCCTCTCAGCGCACCCCTGACAGGGACTGCTGCCGTCTAGTACCGGCTTACAGCAACCGACACTGAAACAACGACATCGCACTCACTCAGTTCACGCCTCACCAACTCGCCCACGGCTCTGCTCGGCCTGACAGCTCGACACACCTCATCACAACTCGACTGCGATCACGTCCCGTTCACACTCGAAGACGGCTCCGGGACGATCCGCGTCGATCCCGCCCACGCAACGATTGCACTCGAGTCGACCACGACACAGGTCCAGGCGTCGGAGACGCCGCCGGACCGTCTCACGACGTGGTTGCAGGACGCGCGGTACGTCGACGACGTCGACCGGGGCCGGGACCGGACGTATCACGAGACGGTACTCGAGCCGGGTGCTGACGTGACGGTCGTGGGTATTGCGCGGTCGCAGGCGGTCGATGGGGGTGCGGGCGTGGATGTGAAGGCGGATGTGGATGTGGAGGCGGAGGCGGATGTGGATGCGGAGGCGGATGTGGATGCGGAGGCGGATGTGGATGCAAATGCAGATTTCCGTGATACCACAGAGGACGCTCCAACAGCGTCCACAGAGTCGGACACATCTTCACTCGTCATCGCAGCCCGGAACCCGTCGACAGAACTGTTCATCGAGAGCGGGCCCGAACGGACCGCACTCGCCCGGGCGTGGTATCGCGGAACGGCCGCTCGCGGATTGTGCTGGGGAGCAACAGCGGTCGCCGCTGGCAGCGCAGCACTGTGGTGGATGACACTCACCTGGTGAGCGATCAAAGCGATCAGAGCGGTCAGAGCAATCACTCCCTGACACCACTCACTCTGCTTCGCGGTCGGCCGCGCTGCCGTCCTCGGCCGGGGTCGTCCGGTTGAACGCAATCAGCACCGCGCCGGAGACAACCACCATGCCAACCGCCCAGAGCAGCCAGGCTCTCGGATCATCCAGAACATACACGAGTCCGAGCGTTGCCAGATAGCAGCCCGCCAGCGCGGCCGTCCACTGTTCCGTTCGATCCATACTGGAGTTGGGTTACTCGAGTCCAACCAGTTCGTCGAGGAGGTCCTCGAGCGGGGTCGTCGTCACGGCGAGCGAGTAGCCGTCGATGCGTGCGAGGTCGGCAGCGTGGGGCCAGAGGTCGTCTTCGTCGATACCGTGGAGGATAACGGCGTTCGGCGTCGGGTTGAGCACGCGCAGGGCGACGGCGGTCGCTTCGCCGCGGGTGACGCCGGTAAAGACGAGGACGCGGTTGGTGCTCTGGCCGTAGAGGCGGAAGAATTCCTCGCTGGAGAGTCTGGTAATTGCCTCGATGCTGTCGATGACGGTGTGGCCGCTGATTCGATCCGTGCCGCCGGAGGCGACCTCCGTCGCGCCGACGTCGTCGTAGAGTTCTGAGAGGGGGACCGAACTCGCGTACTCGCGCAGGTCGAGAACGACGTCGCTGTCGAAGCCGGCAGAGAGCACCCGGCCGTACTGCCGAATGCGGTCGCCGCCGCGGCGCTCGTCAATCGTGAGGAGTCCCTCGACGAGTCGGCCAACGACGCCGATGCCGGGGCTCTCGCGGCGGCCGCTCTCGTAGTCGGAGATCACCGAAGAGGAGACCTCGAGTTCGGCCGCGAGGTCGGTCTGGGAGACGTCGAAGTCGGTGCGCCACTTGCGGAGTGTCGCTCCGGGGTCGTCACTCAGCGTAATTTCGCCGGCGATCTTCTCAGCGAGTTCGCGTTTCGGCCCGCGTCCGCCCATACTCGTCGGTCGGATGGGGTACCCAAGTAGCTACCGAAGCGCGCTGAAAGCGAGCGCCGGCAGCGGAAAATGCAGTTTGTTATGCAGTTGATTGCGCAGGTGATTGCGCAGTTGGTTATGCAGTTGGTTTGGTAGGTACTTCGCGGTTCGGTTCGTGTGTCGATTATGCGTTGTTCATTCGCTTGCTCTCTCGGTTACCACAGCGCTGGCACTCGCGAACGCGGTACGGTTCGCGCGAATAGCGCGCGTTGGCTCCTTCGCCGCCTTCAGTAACGAGCTGCACAGAAACTTCGTGTAACGTGTCAATTCCGCAAACCTCACACGGCTCGGTCATCCCGTTTGACACACCATCAGTCGTTGCCATACCTGCGCATCTCACCTACAGGTGATATATCCCGTTCAGCGAATTCGGACAGAGAAAAGAGGTATATATAGGTATTTTCAGGAAGTGAGAAAACCGGCAAGAGTATATTATTCCATTCTGACATAGGCACGATCCGTGTCAGTACTAGCCAATACGTTTCGGCCAATAAAAATATAACGGATGGAGAAGGTCGGCCTGACTGGGAAAGCCTTTTGCTGTAACTCGCGCAACGAGTGAGACATGAATGAGGAGTCCTCCATCGAGGAAATTCTCGATACGATCGGGGACGAGCATGCGCGCACCATACTCGCCTCGATCAGCCGCGAGCCGGGCTCAGCGAAGGAGCTCTCAGAACGGCTCGACCTCTCGCAACCAACGATTTACCGTCGTCTCGACGTTCTCAAAGAGAACGAACTGATCAAAGACCGCACGCTCGTCGCCGATGACGGCAACCACTACAAGGAATATACCTGTAACTTCAACAGCACGGTCATCTCGCTGGAAGACGACGAATACGACGTTCGGATCTTCCGAGAGGAAAACCTCCCCGACCGGTTTACGCGCCTGTGGGACGAACTCGGTGTCCAGTAGTGGCGATTGGACAGTCGATGGCGGCGAAACCACTGCCACCGATACTGCAGACGCTGCAGATGAGGCCGGTGACGATGGGAACTGAGACGGTGCCGACACCGCTGACGGCACATCGGAACGAGATCCGCACCGAAAACGGCTCAACCGATGGAGCGCTCCACTTCTCACCACACTTCTCGCCACGAATACGGACACAGCGGCCATCATATTCATGCTAGGAACCGACACATCCCTCGCTACACGACCGATTGCACCGACACACCTGCCAAAACCACTACAATCCCACCACCCAACTCTCTGTCAATCAGGTGATCTCCACTAATGCTCGACGCACTCGCAGAAGGGGTCCTCATGCTGATGCAACTGACCGTCTTTGCACTGGCACTCGGACTCACCCTCATCAGCTTTCAATCGTACACGAAGAGTCAATCGAAACGACTCGAGTCGGCGTTCATCGGCTTCGCCTTCCTCAGTATGGGCGTTGCCCTGACGACGATTACGTCACAGCTCCCATCGGCCGCAACGGCGTTCTACATCGTCGAAACGATACCGTTCATCGTCGGCTTCGGCATGCTGTACGTCTCGCTGTACCGGTAGCCAAACACCGCCAAATCACTCCGACTCGAACGCTGGTTCTACTGTCTCGACACGCGACTCGACCCACGATACCGCCGCGTCGACCGATTCCTCGGTCGTTCCCGTGACCCGAATCCGCCCTGGTCGCTGCTCGCTGCGCGGATAGCTCCCAACACTGACGTCGAACTCGTTCGTGACGGACTCGAGTACGTCGTGCAGCGAGCCCTCGGGAGCGGGGGTGTAGATCGTCCGCGCGATGGCCTCGCCGGAGAACTCGTCGACGACGGTGTCGAACATCGCGCGCATTTCGTCGGGGATGCCGGCGAAGACGTAGACGCCGTCGACGACGCAGCCGGGGGCCCAGCCCTCGTCGACGACGATGGGTGTTGCACCCTCGGGGAGCGAGGCGGCAGCCTCGAGGTCGAGTTGGAGGTCGTAGTCGGCGACCAGGTCCGGGTTTTCCTCCCGGAACGCGGCGGCTTTCTCGCGCAGTCGGTCGTAAATCTCCTCGAAAACGACGAACTCGCGGTCGAGGCCGTCGGCCACCGCGGGAACGGTGACGTCGTCGGGCGTGCCGCCGATGCCGCCGGTGACGATGATCGCGTCGAACTCGGGGTTGTCGTGCCAGCGGGCAACGGTGCTCGCGATGAGTTCGCGGTCGTCGGGCACCGTCAGAATGCGCCTGACGGTCGCGCCGCGCTCGCTGAGCCGGGCGGCGAGCCAGGAGGCGTTGGTGTTCGTCGTCTGCCCGGCGAGGAGTTCGTCGCCGACGGTGAGGAGTGCGACGTTCATACCGACGGTTCGGGCTCGATTTAGTTAGCGTCCGCGGCTTGGCTTGCGTGGGCGGTCGTCACTACGACGTAGTAGCACCGCTAGCTCCGCCGGTATCAGTCGCGTCCGGCCGTGCGCGTAGCCGTTCGATTCGCGCGCCGAACGACGGGTTTGGAGAGAACCACTCACGACCGGGGTCAGTATCGTGAGCGAACCCACCCGTCCTAACAGCGTGCTCGATGGCATCCGCGAGGACGGCAGCGCCGACTTCGTCGCCAGCCTGCCTGTCGGTGTAGAACCGCAGCCGTCTGGTCCCGGCCCATCCAAGCAGGACCATACTGAGTGCGAAGACCACACCGACAGCAACCGCGCCGCGGAAGAACGCGAGAAGGAAGCCTACAGCTGCACCGAGAAGCGGCGACATCACGACCAACGTACTGTAACAGCGTTTTTGCTCACGCCGCGCGACGACCAGTGCCGTGAGGGCCTCGTCGTCGAGTGACTCGAGTGCCGCCCGCGAGACGAACAGTACTCGGTACCGTGGCGGCCCGGCGAGGCGAGTCGTCAGGAACTGGATGTCGGAGTCGACGACGCGAACGCGGACGGAGTGTGGCTCGAGCGCCGCGGACTCGAGTACGTCTGCGAGACGCGCTCGTTCAGCGTCGGTTGGCTGGCGGACGGGCGACAGCAGCGCAACGAGAATCGGCGCTGTGAGCCAGCAGAGAAGACCGGTGAGTGGTTGTAGAATGGGTAACCACATATATCGGGGAACGTTTTTACTTTCGCCCACCGCACACCGAGGTATGTCAGACGTAGCGCTTGACGACCGCGGCCGTCTCACACTCCCAAAGGAGATTCGAGAACGGTACGGCGAACGCTACCACATCGTGCAGCTTCACGACGGAATCAAGCTCGTACCAGTTGCCGAGGACCCACTCGAGGCGCTCCGAGACGAATTCGAGGATGTTGAGAAGTCGGCCGACGAACTTCGCGACGGTGCACGAGATCTAGTCCTCGACGAGGCCAACCGATAGATGTACGCAGAAACCGACTTTCTACTGGCGCTCATCAAGGACGAGGACTGGCTCGGAGATGCTGCCGAGACAGTGTATCGCGCGCACCAGGACGAACTGTGGACCTCTCAGTTCACGCTCATCGAACTCCTGATGGTCGCCTACCGGGAGGACCGAGACACCGAACGCGTCGTTTCGAACGCCGCCAACCTCGTCGAGGTACGCGGTGACGTAGACACCGTCGTCGCCGCAGCAACGTACGTCGAAGACCACGGGTTCACGCCGTACGATGCGCTCCACCTCGTCGAATCGAGCGGTGAGACGATCGTCTCGACTGACGACACGTACGCAGACGTAACTTCCCGACTCGACCTGAAAACGGTCGCCGAAGAGTGATGCTCCGCAATCCCTAAACGCGACTCCTTCCAATAGCCATCAATGAGCGACTGGACCGAGACGTACCGCCCGACGACGCTGTCGGAGGTACGCGGGAACAACAAGGCCCGTGACAAACTCAAAGAGTGGGCCGAGACCTGGGACGACCATCAGGACGCGGTGATCGTCCACGGGAGCCCCGGCGTCGGGAAGACCTCGGCCGCCCACGCGCTGGCGAACGATCTGGGATGGCCCGTGATGGAACTCAACGCCAGCGACAGCCGCGGAGCCGACGTCATCGAGCGCATCGCCGGCGAGGCCGCAAAGAGCGGGACACTCACCGGCGGCGAGTCGGGCCGACGGCTGGTCATTCTGGACGAAGCGGACAACTTCCACGGCAACGCCGACTACGGCGGCTCACGGGAGGTCACCCGCGTCGTCAAGAGCGCAAACCAGCCGATAGTGCTCGTGGCCAACGAGTTCTACGACATGAGCCAGAGCCTCCGCAACGCCTGCGAGACGATCGAGTTCCGCGACGTTTCGAAGCGCTCGATCGTCCCCGTTTTGCGGGATATCTGCCGCCGCGAGGACATCGAGTTCGAGGACGACGCCCTGCAGAAGATCGCCGAAGACACGAGCGGCGACCTTCGTTCCGCGGTCAACGACCTCCAGGCAGTCGCCGAGGAAGCCGAGCGACTGACCGTCGACGACGTGGTGACTGGTGACCGTGACACAACGGAAGGCATCTTCGACTTTCTGGACACGCTCATCAAGGAAGAAGACGCCGAAGGAGCACTCAAAGCGTCCTACGACGTCGACGAGAATCCAGACGAGATGCTGAACTGGATCGAAGATAACGTCCCCAAGGACTACCAGGGTGCTGAACTGGCGGACGCCTACGAGTTCCTCGCGAACGCCGACCGCTGGCTGGGTCGGGTTCGCTCGACGCAGAACTACTCGTTCTGGCGCTACGCCTCGGACAACATGACTGCCGGCGTCGCGGCCTCCCGCCGCGAGCCGAAAGGCGGCTGGACCCGGTACGGACCACCGAGCTACTGGCGGAAACTCGGCAGCAGCAAGGGCACGCGCAAGACACGCGACGCAATCGCCGAGCGGATCGCCGAGCGCGAGGGGACGAGTGTCGGGACCGCCCGCCGAGAGATCATGCCGTTCCTCTCGGCAATGACTCACCACTGCAAGAATCGGGACCTGACCGTGCAAATGGCCGCGGCGTACGAACTCGACGAGAAGGAGGTCTCGTTCGTGACGGGAAGTGGAAAGAGCACCAACAAGGTCCAGTCGATTGTTGAGGACGCCGAAGAGCTGCTCACCGAGCAGACGGTCGAACACTCCGGCTCTGCGTTCTTCGATACGTCCGATTCGGACAGCGATTCAACAGCGGCGACGGACGCGGAGTCGCTGGCCGACGACGAGGCGTCCCAGGCAGCCAGCGATGGCCAGGGACAGGGACAAGGACAGGAAACGCTCGTCTCTGCGGGTGAAGACGGGACCGGTTCGTCCAGCGAAGAACCGGATGACGAACCTGCCGAAACGGGTTCCCCAGACGAGACCGACGACGATCAGTCCGGCCTGAACGACTTCTTCTGATCAACCTCGTCCAACTTGGCCGTCTATAGCGTCTCCAGTGACAACAATCCCACTTCTGTGAGGTGTAGAAAGACCTATACGTCACCCGTGGACACGTCGTCATAATCGCGGTTCGGCTCGGTGGGTACCGCCCTGGCCCCGTTCCGCACGAGCAGGTCCATGACCGACAAGAACGACTGCACAACAGGTGATCGTGATGACGACGCCCCCACAACAGGTGCCAACGACGCTGACAGCTTCACAGCAGGCACCGGTGAGGAAGACGTTATTGGCAGCGAGACTGAGACCGAGACCGGCATCGACACCGGGAGCGAGAACCAGAGCGATACCACAACGAAACCAAATCTTCGGAAAGCACTCCTGTTACTCCTCGTCGGTGCCGGCGTCATCTGGCTCGGTTACTCCGACTACACCACCCAGGAGGAGCGCCTCGAGAACGCAGTCGAGGTCGACGCCGAAATCGTCGAGACGGACGTCGACCGACGAAGTTCAAGCAGCGGCAGTAGCGGTTCCACGTACTACCCCGTCGTCGAATTTGAATACAGCTACGAGGAGTCGACGTACACCAGTTCGAATCTCCACGCGAGTGACTCTCGCAGCGGGCACTCGAGTCGGTCGGCAGCCCAGTCGATCGTTGCGGAGTACCCAGAAGGTGAACAGGTGACGGCGTATCTCGATCCGAGCGAGCCCGAAACGGCGTTTCTCGAGACTGAAGAGTCGAATAGCCCCTTCCTCTGGATGGGCGTCGGTGTGCTCTTTGTGCTCGCTGGTGGTAGTATGGTTGTGAAGGGACAGGTAGGGACGGGAGGGGATAATGGCGAGGACGACGATAAAGTAGAGGCTTGGGCAGAGGACAAAAACGGGGATCGGGACCAGCAGACAAAGTGGCAGTAGCACAGGAAAGTGGGTAACTCTCGTGTAGAGAAACGCTGAGCGAGAACGGGCGGGGAACGAGGGCCGTGACCGAAGCCAGCCGACACACCCAACGGCTGCTACAACAACCCGAGTTCAGAGCCGACCGTCCGGAACGACTCCAGACACGTAATAATGTCGTCGCGGTCGTGAGTCGCGATCGGCGCGACGCGGAGTCGACTCTCGCCTTCCGGCACCGCAGGCGGCCGAATCGGCGGGACGACGATCCCGCGGGCGCGAAGCCCGTCCGCGAACGCGAGCGCGTCTCGCTGGTCACCGACAATCACTGGGAGAATCTGGGACTCACCTGGGATCGAGAATCCCATCGTCTCGAGTCCGTCCCGAAGATGCGCGACGTTCTCCCAGAGCTGTTCGCGCGCCTCACTGTGGCGTGCGAGGTGGAGTGCCTCGCTCGCGGCCGCGGCCGCCGTCGGTGCGAGACCGGTCGAGAAGGCGAACGAGCGGGCCTCGTTGAGCAGACTCTCGATGAGCGCGTCGCTGCCGGCGACGTAGCCGCCCTGGCTCGCGAGCGCCTTCGAGAGCGTTCCCATCTGGATGTGAACCCGGTCCTCGAGCCCCTCCGCCTGCACGACGCCGCCGCCGTCCGCGTAGAGACCGGTTGCGTGGGCCTCGTCGACCATTACCCACGCGCCGAACTCCTCGGCCAGGTCGCAGATTGCCGAGAGCGGGGCGACGGTGCCGTCGACGCTGAAGACGGTGTCCGTGACGATGAGCCAGGATTCGTCTTCGGTGCCCGCGTCCGCATTCGTGCTGTCAGCAACTGCGGCACGGGACTCGAGTGCATCGCGCAGACTCGCCGGATCGCAGTGGTCGTAGACGATGGTCTCGCAGTCGGCGAGTCGGCAGCCGTCGATGAGGCTCGCGTGGTTGCGTTCGTCGGAGAAAATAACGTCCGGCTCGAGTGCGGTGATCGTGCCGACGTTCGCGGCGTAGCCGGAGGAGAACGCGAGCGCGCGCTCGGTACCCTTGGTTTCGGCGAGCAGGCGCTCCAGATCGTGGTGGACCATGGTATCGCCGGTGATGATACGGCTCGCACCGGCACCAGTACCGACGGTGGCGGCGGCCTGTCGGGCCGCGTCCTGCACCCGCTGGTCGTCTGTCAGCCCGAGGTAGTTGTTCGAGGAGAAGACGAGCGCTTCATCGGTGTCGAGCACCGGCAGGTCACCGCCGGCGGCGTCTGCGAAGTACCCGCGCTCGGCGACCCGATCGACGGGGGAGAGCGTCCGTTTTTGCGCGCGTTCCTCGAGTGATCCCAGCCGGGCCTCGAGGTCGAACCCGCGGTCGCAGTCTTCCATTCGCCTGAAGGGAGTCCGTGGCGTGGTTTTACTCTCACGGTTCCGTTTCCATAGGGTTCCTGTCACGATCGGCGCGATGCGTTCCTCCCTATCGCGGCGTTTCAGCGCCCCACTTCTTGAGTGCGGTCGCGAGTTCGGCGTGTGCAGGATCCTGTGCGTACTCTTCAAGTGGGACGCCGTCGAGACTCGCGTCGGTGGCCTGCCGGAGCGCTTTCGCGCCGGCGTGGGTGCCGTCGGGGTGACCGTGGATGCCGCCCCCGGCCTGAACGCAGATATCGGTGCCGAGCGCGTCGATGAGTTGGTCGACGACGCCGGGGTGGAGGCCGCCGGAGGCGACGGGGAGGACGGGATTTAGCCCGTGACAGTTGCCGTGGAGCCAGTCGTTGATTCCCGGCGTGTCCTCGTTTGCGAGTTTGCCGAGGCCAGCGGTGCCGGTGTGGATGTGATCGACGCCGCAGAGGCGGGAAATCTGTGCGATGACGCGCATCGAGACGCCGTGGTGGTCCATGCGGTCGAAGGCGGCGTGCATGGCCCGGTGGGCGTGAATCGCGAGTCCGTGTTTCTCACACCGGTCGCGAACGCTCTGGACGGCCGACCAGCCGCAGGTGATGATGTCGACCATCACAAAACCCCCGCCGTGTTCGTCGACGAGGTCGACGCGCTCTAGCATTTCGTTCGTCTCCGCCGTAACGTTCACGAGGTAGTCCTTGCGCTCGCCGACGTCCTCCTCGACGCGGTCGCGAGCGGCGAGACTCTCTGCGAGGCGGTCCTCGAACGGGTTGAAGTCCTGGTCAGTGAGGTTCTCGTCGTCCTTCAACAGGTCGACGCCGCCGCGCCAGGCCTCCTCGCCGACGCGAACGTGGGCGTCCGTCGAGAGGCCTACCTTGGGTTTCGGGACCGTCGCCAGAATCGGCCGGTCACCAGCGTCGAGTTTCTCGCGGGCAACGCTCGTGCCGAACTGCGGGCCGGGGAAGCCCGACGTAATCGACTCGGGCCACTTGCAGTCCTCAAGTCGGATTGCGTCGACGGCTTTCATACCCATAATGTTCCCCGCAATACAGGAGAGGATCTGTGGCATACTGCCCGCCTCGAACAGTTCCGCGGGGTAGGCGACGGTAATCTCGTCGCCATCGATCCCGTAGGCGACTGCGCCGAGATGGGTCAGTTCGTCCTCGTCGACGTGCAGGGCGGCCCAGGTGCCGTTCGAAGACTCCGAAGCGACGCGACTCGCGGCGGCCTCCATCGACATGTCTTCGGCCGGATCGATGCGGAAGGTACAGACGAGGTCAGTCGAATCAGGGTTGTACTCGCGGTCGAGGAAATCGTCGTACTCGATGCCAGTCATGGTAGTCTTTGACATTCTTCGCGCCGACTAATAGTGTTTGCGCGGATTTCGCTGGTTGAAGTCGAGCTGTGTGACCACAGGAACGGGTGGTTTCACTACCGCTATCGGCCCCATGACCGGTTTAGCCACCTGTCACTGAGTCGAATCTCGAGTGTTTGGGGTAGCCGCCTAGCGGTCGGTGTCGACACGGACGAAATGAAAAGTGATCATTCGTCCACCCCACCACCACAGTCCGGGCGAGAACGGCCAGTACACTAATACAGTACGTCTCGTGTCGAACGTGACAGGAAAAATTGCAAAAATTAATTAGCTGTTATAATACATTGTGAATGTGAGCGTGCATGACCGATAGTACAATCGACGACAACGCGGGGAATGGCGGCGTCGATGTCGGCGGACGCGGGACGGATCTCTTCGGTGAGATGACCGACGACGTGTTCGACGAACCGACAGTCGATGGCGACGAGGCTGGAGACACCAGCGAGGCCAGCGACGATGAAGCTGGGGGAACTGGGGAGACCAGTGAGTCCGACGAAACCGAGACTGGGACAACCAGTGCGGTCAGCGACGGCGTCGCCGACCAGACCGCAGCCTCCGTTTTCGGTCAACTCAAAAGCGATGACGAGACTGCCGTCGACGACGTCCTCGACGACGACAGTCCGGACGACATCATCGCAAGCGCTGACGAGGAACCTACTGAGCATCCTGACGACGACCTCGAGGACCTCCTCGCAGACGAAGGGGAACTCGAGGAACTGTTGCTCACGGGTCGAACGAAAGAACAGGAGTTCCTCTGGGTCGAAACGGGCGACGCAGCGGAGGACAGCGAGACAGAGGAGGAGTCGGAAGTGGAGACAGAATCCGAATCCGAATCTGAATCTGGTCCCGAATCTGAGACCGGAGCACCAACAGAAACCGAACCAGAATCGGATACGCCCGACACAGACGGATCGGTCGATGCACATGCGGTCGCTGACGACGCGCCTATTGACTCCCCGGCGGTTACCGACGATCCGAGTACGGACCGCGCTAGCGACGAGACGGACGACGAGCGTGGTGTCGACGAATTGGTAGACAACGAGAGTAGCGACGACACCGACACCGACACTGACGCCGACACCGACACTGACACCGACGGCGTCCTCACCCGCCTCCGCGCGACCGTCGGCAACCTCTTTTAATCGCTATCGGGCACTCTCGTGTCGACTCGACGCCCCGCACGACGCTCGCCACTACCCACACCCTGCCCCTGGAGAGGCAGGTGGTAACGGCTAGTCGTTGACATCTAGTGTGATAACCGGATACACCTTTACGTACTCGAGTGGGGCGTGCTACCATGGGGAAAGAATACCGAACGACGCCCGAACCACCAGAAGAGCCCACAGAACGGAGCTTCACAGACGCGGACGAGTCGGTGACGGCGGTGCGACGCGGTGCCTGGGTTGCAACCTCGTCGCTGTTCGGTCTCGCGTTTCTCGTCGTCGCACTGATGCAGGTGACGCGACTGGTTGCGACGTCCTCACCCTACGACGGATTTGGTCTCGTCGACGGCTTCGTGATCGGTGTCGTCGTCCTCGCGTTTATCGCGGGGCTGGTCATCGGCCGCCGCGAACTCGCAGCAGGATAGCTCGACGTCGACGGCGACACTCGAGACCGGAGGCCGGAGACCGAAAAACCGAATCCAGCTGATCGAGCCTGCGACTCTTTTCACCGGAGTGGGTCAAGAGCGGGGCGGTGACGAGCGAGTGCGCAGAGAGCGAGAACACGCTCACGATGACAAACGCAGCTTTGACACGGGGTGGGTCTCCATTGGTAGCTAATGAGTACAGACGTGGATTTGCGGGAGTTCGTCCCCGACAGCTGCGCGGACCTACTCGAGTTCACTGACGGTGAGCTAAAGTCCGCACTTCCCGAACTCGCACGGGACAGGGGACGAATGGGGGAGATCGATCAGGCCGTCAACGCGCTGCCGTCACACCACGAACTCCACCGCGGCGACGCGCGGGATCTGTCGATGGTGCCCGAGGAGAGCATCGAACTCGTCGTCACCTCGCCGCCGTACTTCGATATTAAAGACTACGAGAACGGCACCGGTGGCGAGAACCAGCTAGGCGACATCGAGGGCTACGAGGCGTTCAACGACGAAATCGACCGCGTCTGGGAGCAGTGCTACGAAAAGCTCGTCCCCGGCGGCCGTATGTGTATCGTCGTCGGCGACGTGCTCCGCTCGCGCAGTGACTACGGCCGCCACCGCGTGCTCCCGCTGCACGCCACCATTCAGGAGCGCTGTACCGATATCGGCTTCGACAACCTCGCGCCGATCATCTGGTACAAGATTGGCAACTCGAGTCTCGAAGCCGGCGGCAACGCTCGCTTTCTCGGCAAACCGTACGAACCCGGTGCCGTCATCAAAAACGATATCGAGTACATTCTGCTCTTTCGCAAACCCGGGGACTACCGCTCGCCGACGGTCGCAGAGCGCGTGCTGAGCCTGATCGAGGCCGACCGCCATCAGACGATGTTCCGCCAGCTCTGGACCGACATCACCGGCGAAGCACAGACCGACCACCCCGCGCCCTACCCCGCAACGCTCGCCGAACGACTTATCAGGATGTTCTCGTTCGTCACCGACACCGTCCTCGATCCGTTCGCCGGTTCCGGCTCGACCGCCGTCGGCGCGACCCGCTGTGGCCGCGACTCGATTTCGGTCGAACTCGAGGAGGAGTACTTCGAGATCGCGAAGCGGCGGGTCGAACGCGAGCGAGGGACGCTGACGAATTATCGGAACGTGTCGGTGGAGACGTCTCGATAGTGACAGTGTCGTGCGAACACACGAACGGGAGTCGAACGGTACGGTAGAACACGAAAACCGCAAAGCGGAGCGTGTGTTCCGCGTTTAGCCGAGGAACTCTTCGATGTGGTCTGCGACTTCTTCCGGCGTGTCGCCGACGGGGACGCCGGCGTCGTTCAGTGCCGAGATCTTGCTCTCTGCGGTGCCGGTCCCGGAGCCGGAGACGATCGCGCCGGCGTGGCCCATGCGCTTTCCTGGCGGTGCCGTGCGGCCGGCGATGAAGCCGGCAACCGGCGTGTCGACGTGCTCGTCGATGAACGCGGCAGCCTCCTCTTCGTCTTCGCCACCGATCTCACCGCACATGACGATGGCTTCCGTCTCGTCGTCGTTCTCGAAGAGCTCGAGTGCGTCGACGAAGTCGGTGCCGATGATCGGGTCGCCGCCGATACCGATGGCGGTGGTCTGACCGATACCGCGGTTGGTCAGGTTATCGACAACCTGGTAGGTCAGCGTGCCCGAGCGCGAGACGAGACCGACCTTCCCGTCGGAGAAGATGTTGCCGGGAAGAATGCCGAGCTTTGCCTCGCCGGGCGTGATGAGGCCGGGACAGTTCGGACCGATGAGTCGGGTGTCGGTTTCCGAGAGGCGCTTGTTGACCTTCGCCATATCCTGGGTTGGAATGCCCTCCGTGATCGCGACGGCGAGGTCGAGCTCAGAGTCGAGTGCCTCGAAGATGGCGTCGCCCGCGAACGCCGGCGGGACGAAGATAACCGAGGTGTCGGCGTTCTCTTCCTCGACGGCCTCGTGGACCGTGTCGTAGACCGGCACGCCGGCGGCCTCCTGGCCGCCCTTGCCGGGAACCGCACCGGCGACGACGTTGGTACCGTACTCGATCATCTGTTCGGCGTGGAACTTGCCTTCCCCGCCCGTAATTCCCTGTACCACGACGCGCGTGTCGTCGTCGACTAGCACACTCATTATTCGTTCACCTCCTCCGCGTACTCGACGGTACGCTGGACCGCGTCCTCGAGTGTCTGTTCGACAGTCACGAGGTCTTCGTTCAGAATCTCCATGCCTTCCTCCCAGTTAGTGCCGGCGAGACGGACGACGACCGGCTTGGGGATTTCGTCGAACTGCTCGAGTGCCTCGTTGATTCCCTTGGCGACCTCGTCGCCGCGGGTGATGCCACCGAAGATATTGAAGACGACGCTGTCGACGTTATCGTCGGAGAAGACCATGTCCAGCGCGTTCGCGATGCGTTCTGCCTTCGCGCCACCACCAACGTCGAGGAAGTTGGCGGGTTCGCCGCCGTAGTAGTCGACGAGGTCGAGCGTGGTCATGACGAGACCGGCTCCGTTGCCGATGATACCGACGTTGCCCTCGAGTCGGACGTAATCGAAGCCGTACTCGTCTGCCTTCTGCTCGAGTTCGTCGCCGCCGCTTGCGGCTTCTTCTTCCATTTCCGCTAACTCGGGCTGGCGGAAGAGGGCGTCTTCGTCGATGTTCATGACGGCGTCGGCTGCGATGACCTCATCGTCAGCCGTGACCATCAGCGGGTTAATCTCGGCGTCGGAGCCGTCGCGGCTCTCCCAGAGATCGTAGAGTGTGGTGAGAACACTTGCGACGTCGTTGGCGACGCTCTTGTCGACACCGGCGTCGTAGACGGCCTTGCGGGCCTGGAACGGATGCATGCCGAACGCGGGGTCGATGTGCTCGCGGGCGATCGCGTCGGGGTCCTCCTCGGCGACCTCTTCGATGTTGACACCGCCCTTCGTCGAGACCATGGCGACGGGCTTGCCCTCGCCACGGTCCATCGTGATACCGACGTAGAGTTCGTCGGTGAAGTCGACCGCTCCCTCGACGAGAACCTGTCCGACGTGGTAGCCCTTGAGGTCCATACCGATGATGGACTCGGCAGCCTCACGGGCCTCCTCATCGTTCTCGACGAGTTCAATCCCGCCGGCCTTACCGCGGCCGCCGACCTGTACCTGCGCCTTGACTGCGACTGGATACCCGATCTCCTCGGCCGCGGTCAGTACACCGTCGACGTCAGAGGCGAGTTGGGACGACGGCGTGGGGACACCGGCGTCGGCGAAGACCTGCTTCGCCTGGTACTCGTGCAGTTTCATAGCCATTCGAACGGCCGTTCTGACCTTGCTTAAATCCTGTTAGTTTCCACTCGCGGCGTGATATCTTCCTGTTACGTGGATGGCGACTGTCTCGGGCACACGGCAGCAATAGACCAAATAGACCACGGACCGAAGGCTTTGACTCCCGAGGGATCCAAACGTACTCCGTGTTCACTCCAGCTGTCTCGGTAGTGTCGACATCGACGCCCCGGGCGACGACGTCCGGCCCGACGACAGCCCCACCCCACCAACCCACACCCGCCACTCCCAGCGAAGGGCACCCGTGACCACCTCGTCCGACACCGACACCGACACCGATAGCGATACCAATACCGACACTGACAGCGCCGACACCGTCGACCGCTTGCGCTCGTCACTCACGCGCGCACTCGAGTTACTCGTCCACAGCAACCTCTTCATCTCGCTGGCGACGATGAGCGTCGTCGTGACGACGGCGCTGCTCGCCGGCCTCCCCATCGAGGCGCTGCCGCTGTTCATCGTCTTCGCCGTGACGATGTTCGTCTACACCGTCAACCGACTCACCGACCTCGCGGAGGACGAGGAAAACATGCCCGACCGAGCGGCATTAACACGGCGGTACGGCCGGCTCTGGCTCGCAGTCGGCGCTGGACTGTACCTGCTCGCAATCGTCGTCGCCGTCGCCGCCGGCGTTCCGGGTGCCGGCTACATGCTCATCCCACTGCTCGTCGCCGCGGCGTACTCGAGTGGTCTGAAGCAAGTGTTTTTGATTAAAAACATCGTCGTCGGCCTCGCCTGGGGGCTGTTGCCCCTCGGAGTTGGCTACTACTACCAACAGCTCTGGACCGTCGAGATCCTGTTTCTGGCGGGCTACGTCACTGCGATGATCACGGTCGCAGCCGTCGTCTTCGACCTCAAGGATATCGCGGGAGACCGTGAGGAGGGGATTGCGACGGTGCCGAACGTTTTCGGACCGCGCTGGACTCGCATCGGCGCGCAGGTGGCAAACATCGTGATCGCTGCGGTCGTCGTCGCACTCGTTCTGAGCGGCGTGCTCTCGAGTCGGTTCCTGGCTGTGCTCGCGATGAACGCCTACGTGGGGGTGTATATTCCGTTCGCTGAGCCGGACTACGGGCCGCTATACTACGGCTTCATCGTCGACGGCGAGCACATCTTTCTCGCTGCCGTCGTCGGTGTCCTCGAGTTGTTCGTCTGGTAGCTGTGCACTCGAGTTGCTTAGCTGGCAGTGTACTCGAGTTGGTCGTCGAGGACGGTACGTAGCAACTCAGTCCCGGTCTGTCGCTGCCCAGTCGCAGTCCTGGCACTTTTGTCCCGTCACGAACTCCGTCACCGACGGCATGTAGCCGACCTCGAGGACGTTTCCGCCACACTTCGGACAGTCCATCTCAGCCTCGGAGATTGGCTCAGCCTCCATCACGGAGTCGTCTTCGATCAGTTCCGCGAGTGTGCGTGCGGTAACCATTCGGCCCTGAACGACGCGATTTTCGCTCACGAGAGTGCATGCGAGCGCAACACCCCTAAGCGTTTTTGGGACTGTTGTATCCCTGTTGGACCGGTGACTGGTCGACACAACAAGCAACCGCCAAAAAGTACGTTTCGGCGGTAAGACATGACTACTGTGGGCTGCCTGTCACTGCGTGCACAACGGTATAAGTCCCATCGGCCGTCTGTCACCGCATGGAGACGCACTGGGCGACCGTCGACGGCGTTCATCTGGAACTGCCGAGTGACTGTACGGTCACACAGCTCCGCGAGGAACTGCACAAGCCAGCCGACGCGGTCCTCGTCGCGGTAACCGGCGATCTGGTCTCCGTCGTTCACGACGACGACCAACCGCTCTCGGACCTGATCGCGGGCTGTGCGGACACGTACTACTTCTGGCGAGCAGCGGAGCCGACGCGAAACGAGATTCTTGCCGCGCCGGAACTCGAGCATGCCGTCGAAACAGCCGCCGACAACGCGGCGGGCGAAAGAGACACTGAAACGACGTTCCAGCGTCCCGGAATCGACAACTAGAACGGCAGGGTGCCTACGGGCATTGACAGAGCCGTCTGCAGAGGCAACACTCAATCTCCCGTGTCTGACATCGCAGTGTGTACTACCAGAAACGTCAGCTACAGCGACCGATTCTCGATCGGACGACTCAGGACTCGACCGTGATCCGATGCCGTTCTGTTCACCTGTAGACAGCTCTCTGTGGATTCCAAATGCCTGACAGTTCTAGTTGTAAACGGCCTTTCAGTTCGGGTGCCTAAAACACTGTTACAGCCACAGTCACAGGATTCGATACAACTGCTTGATGCTTCAACGAGAACGCCGGAGAGCGAGGCACTCTCCCCCGGAGAAAACGACATTACTATGTGATAAATACGTGTTTCGAGTTCGAAATTTAGACAAGTCGAGATTAGTGGGGGAACGATCGCTTCGGTTTATTGTCCAACGAGGACACGTCGAAATCCGGTACAGAGCGTGACGATAGTGCAAGCCGAGCGCTATCCAAGCGAGCGTACACGACGGTGACAGGTACATACAATGACAGCACACCACTCCGATCGATCATACACGGTATCCAGGCGGCTCCTGATGCAGGCAACTGCACTCGCGTCGGTTTCAGGATTTGCGACGACAGCACTCGCACAGGACGGTGAGAACAATCAGATCGAACTGCTGGGTCGGACCAGCGGTTGGATCGGAAGCTATCCAGACGACATCGCAGACGAACGGAATCCGACCCTCGAACTCGTCGAGGGCGAGGAGTATACCCTCATCTGGGAGAACGAAGACGGCGCCGGACATAACCTCGTCATTGAAGACGAAGCGGGCGAGGAGAACTTCGTCGAAACGGATATTATCTCGGGTACGGGCGAAACCCAGGAAGTCGAGTTCACCGCCGAGGAGGGGATGGCCGAGTACTACTGCGCGCCTCATCCCCAGGCCATGCGCGGGCAGATCGAACTCGTCGACGAGGCCAACAACGAGGAAGAAGACGTCAACGATGACCCCGACGTCATCATCGGCGACGGCCCAACCGTCGGCCTCGAAACTGTCGCCGACGGCCTGAACGCACCCATCGATCTCCAGTTTGCAGAAGGGGAGACCGACCGACGATTCATCGTCGACCAGACTGGCCAGATTCACATCCACGGCGAGGACGGACTCGAGGACGAACCGTTCCTCGACATCGAAGACCGGATGGTCGAACTCGAGGGCGACTTCGACGAGCGCGGCCTGCTCGGACTGGCGTTCCATCCGAACTTCGAGGAGAACGGGCAGTTCTACGTCCGATACAGTGCTGAGGGCGAGGAGCCAGAGTATGGCGCGCCCGGTGCGGAGGTGCCAGAGACCGTCGACCACCTCGATACGCTCGCGCAGTTCGAGACAGCGGACGACGACAACACGGAAGCAGATCCCGATTCCGAGGAGATCCTCCTCGAGATACCACAGCCGCAGTTCAACCACAACGCAGGCCCAATCGCGTTCGGCCCTGACGACTGCCTCTACGTTTCGACAGGCGACGGTGGCGGTGCCGGTGACGACGACGAAGGCCACGTCGACGACTGGTATCCAGAAATTGGGGGCGGCAACGGGCAGGACACCGAGCGCAACCTGCTCGGCGGCATTCTCCGAATTGATGTCGACGACGACGGCGACGAGGAGCGAAACTACGGCATTCCCGAGGACAATCCGCTCGTCGACACCGAGGAGAACCTGCCGGAGTACTGGGCCTGGGGACTGCGGAACCCGTGGGGAATGTCCTTCGAAAACGGCGAACTGCTCGCCGCGGACGTCGGGCAGGCGCTGTTCGAGATCATCAACCACGTCGAGGAAGGCGGTAACTACGGTTGGAACGTCTGGGAGGGAACACACTGTTTCGACCCAGAGACGCCCGAAGAGCCGCCGGAGGATTGTCCAGACAGCGTCTCGGACGATCTTCCCGAGCCACGCGCCGGCGAACCACTACTTGGCCCCGTAATCGAGTACCCACAGGAGGTCGATATGGGCCGGTACGGCGACGAGGCTAACGGGGACGAAGAGAACGGCGACGAGGAAGAAGACGTCGAACGCGGGGCCGCAACCGACAACGGCGAGCGAGACCGCATCGGCACCGCGATCATCGGCGGCATGATGTACGAGGCCGGCGAGATTGACGACCTCGAGAACGCGTACGTCTTCGGTGACTGGAGCTGGGATGGCGAAGGTCCAGGCCGGCTCTTTATCGCTCACCCGCCGGAAGGGTGGCCAAACGGTGAAGAGGAAGACGACGCCGAACTCGATGAGGAGAACGATAACGGCGTCGAGGACGAGGACGAGGACGAGGACGATGACGACGAGGTCGAGAACGGAGCGGACGACGATGCTGAGGGCGAAAACGGCGAGGACTTCGAGCCCGTCGATCCCGAAGGCGAAAACGCAGACGACGCTGAGGACGACGAAAACGAGATCGACGAGGATGGACTCGAGCAGTACCACCCGCCAGACGAGGTCGACCTCTGGGACATCGAAGAACTCACCGTCGAAGGCGACGGCGAAGTCGCTGGCGATGGCATGATGGAGCAGCTCGTCTACGCCTTCGGCCGTGACGCAGACGGCGAGGTCTACGTCCTGACGTCCGACACGCCGACGATCGAGGGCGAAGGTTACGTGAGCCGAATCGTGCCGGCTGACGACGAAGAGGAAGTGGAAGAAGAAGTAGCGGATGAGGACGAAGACGACCTCGACGAAGAAGACGATGAGCTGGACGACGGGGAAGATGATGTCGAGGTCGACGACGAGGAAGATGACGTCGAGGTTGACGACGATATCGAAGACGACGAAGACGAAGACAACTGACGGAGACTACCACGAGAATCCGTCAAACAGCCTCGACTCGGTCGACGTTTTCGTTCATTTTTCGGCGGTGAGAAGGTGACAATTCGATGTTGAGAGCGCCTCGTAACCCGTAACGTGGTATTCATGGCTCGTGGCTCGTGGCTCGTGATCCGTGACTCGTGTCCGCATCGAGTCGAGGATAACGAAACGGACGACTCGGCAAAAAACTGACGAGGAATCGCTCAGCGCTGCAGTGAGAGGACGGCGAACCGGTTTCCTGGCTCGGTCCAGTCCTCACGTTCGCCGCCTGCCGGTGCGGCGACGTACTGTTTGTCTTCACCGGGGTCGTACCAGCTAATCGGCGCACCGGAGACGGCTGCGCCGATGTTCCACTCGGCCAGTTCTTCGCCAGTCTCCGTGTCGAACGCCGTGAACAGGTCGCGGCCGTCGCCGGCGAAGGTGATGCCGGTCGCCGTGGTCATCGAACCACCCCACGGCGGCGTCTGCTGCCAGCTGTACCACTGTTGCCACTTCACCTCGCCAGTGAACGGATCGATACCAGCGAGCACACCGCCGTTTTCGTTCCAGAACGGGACCTCTTCTTCTTCCATCTCTTCTTCCTCTTCTTCCTCTTCTTCTTCCTCCTCGTCTTCCTCTTCCTCCTCGTCTTCCTCATCATCGTCAACCGTCTCGACATCCTCCTCTTCGTCTTCTTCGACCTCTTCTTCAACTTCGACGATTTCCTCACGCGGCGTCTCGATGTCCGGTTCGTCGATCTCCTCTTCCTCGCCGGGCACCCGATCCTGTCTGATCGTGTCCATACCGATGTAGACCTCGCCCGGTTCGTACTCGACCTCGAACCAGGAGAACTTCATCGGGTGGTTGACGCCTTTAACGACCATCGTCCGTGAAATCGGGTCGAACGAACTGGTCTGTGGGTTCGTCCCGCCACGGAGCTCCGGCATGATCCACGGTGCGTCGTCCAGATTTTCGTACGGCGGCAGCGACCACATGTTGTGGTGCTGGACGAACTCCTCACTGCGCTGGTGGAGCTGCCCCGTCTCCATATTGACCGTGTAGACCCAGCCAGTCTTCCCGGGCCACGCTGCAAACCGCGTCGGCTCGCCATTGTGCTCTTCCTCGAAGACCAGCGCCGGACTCGGCGAGTCGTAGTCCCACCAGTCGTGTGGAGCATCCTGGTAGTGCCACTCGTACTCGCCCGTCTCGATGTCGACCGCAACTTTTCCTGCCGTGTAGGGGTTGAACCCCGGCCGAACAGTCCCGTACCATGGGGCAGGGTTCGCAGACGGGATAATGATCGTCCCACTCTCCGGATCGAGGTTCGACGCCGCCCAGGCCGTCCCGCCGCCGTGCAACCAGGAGTCGCCAACCCACTCGTGTTCGGGCGTCATATTCACCCGCCACTCCGGCGAGCCGTCCTCGACGTTGATCCCATCGAAGAACCCGCTGACACCGAACTCACCGCCGAAGCTCCCTTTCATCAGAACGCCGTCACAGATCATCGGCGGGAACGAGGACGTCGTCCCACGCGAGCGCTCCCAGCGCAGTTCCTCGTGCATCCCGACGTCGGTGTCGGCGACCTCCCCGCGATACGCCGCCGCACCGTTGTAGTACCACTCCGTCTCACCGGTGTAGCGATCCATCGCGAGCACGCCGAGATCCAGCGTGCTCTTGTAGATCATATCCCCGAGCACCGCCGGACCACGCTCTGCCGGCGGCGTCTCGTCCGATGTCCCATCTGCGTTCTCGTAGATGTGACGCCACAGAATTTCACCGGTTCGGCCGTTGATCGCGTACAGCCTGTCCGGCCCAATCGTCTGGTAGATGATCGGCGGATCACCGTGGACCACCAGCGGCGACCCCTGGAAGTCGTTCTCCGGCGCACCCAACTCGAGTACGTACTCGAACTCGAGTTGGTCGACGTTCTCCGGCGTAATCTGGTCTGCCGTCGTGTGGCGGTGGCCCTCGTAGTTGTTTCCGAAGACGAGCCAGTTCTCGGGATTCTGTCCGGAGTCGCGGATGTCGGATTCGGTGATGTCGACCTCCGGAATCTGGTCTGTATCGTACTGTTCGACGTGCGATTCGCCGGGCATCTCGTCCCACGGTGCGTCTTCTGGGAGTTCTTCGAGGTGTGATTCGAACGTCATTGGCTGGTCACCCCCGTCGGGGCGCGCTTGTCGTCTGTGATGCGGATCACGTCGTCGAGCAGGAACTCCTGGCCGATGATCATGATCGCGCTACTGCCGCTGATCAGGGTCGAGAGGTGTTCGTCCGCGATGGAGCCCTCCGCGAGGTCGCGCGCGGCGGAACCCATGAGGTAGTAGCCGCCAAGCATGGATTTGATGTCCCAGAGTCCGCGGTCGATCATTTCCGAGGTCACCAGTACCTCGTTCGTCCAGAGGAAGTGATCGAGGCCGTCGATCCACAGCAACGATCCCTCTGCAGCCCGCTGGTGCAACGGTGCGACGTAGTCGTGGACGACGCCGTCGTCGACCGCCTCTGCGGGCGGATACGCTTCAGCCGGCATCCACCACGAGAGCTGTTCGCGCGCGTTGACGATGTTCGTCACGAGCGCCGCCTGCTCCTGTTCGGCAAAGCCAACCTCCGCCAGCGTGGCTGGCAGCGCGTCGAGGTGGAGCAATTGCCGCGTCGTCGTCTCGATGTGTTCGGGCGTGAACGCCGGCAGCGTCTGCTCTGCGCTCGCGAAGAAGCCGACATCTGCCAGATGCTCGTTGATCGCCCACGCCGGTTCGGTCAGCGCCTGATACGCCTCGGACCCGGCCTCAGGGACCCCCATCGCCTCGAGTTCAGGAAGCTGCTCGAAGGAAGCCGTCAACGCACCGAGTTGGTTGCTCAACAGTGTGGCGTCGAGCGAACCGGTAAGCCCGTCACGAATCCCCTGTCCCATTTCGGCCAGCCCGCTTGCTGTGCCGCTCGATACCTCGGCTCTGAGGTCGTGCAACGTCGCGCCTGCGATCGTCCCGCCGGCGATGACACCGAGTGCCTTCAGGAACTCGCGGCGCTCGTCGTCACTGACCTCGCCGTAACTATACCGCTCTCTTGGATCTGTACCGTATGCCATGGCACAAGAGAACCCGTGACACACCACCAATTAGCTGTTTTCACAGTTTCGACTTCTGTCTGAGATTACCCAGCGTACGCTGTAGGGTGTGCCAAATTGTAGTCGGATTAGTAACCGTTTCCGCGCCTAATAACAGATTAGACGAGTCGCTATCCCCGAATCGAGAGGCAGTCGCGACGCACGACCACTGCGGGTGAATTTGTAGGCTGGTCGCCACTCGAGTACCGGTTCTCCAATCCGATTCGAACGCCACTAAGTGGGAGATGTACTGTAAGACGAGACTACCGGGGACACGACGGAGCGGGCTTCTATGAGAGCACTCTTGGGATGAAAGTGGAAGGAAACAGATTGTTCAGCTGGGTCGTAGGTACGACGTCTGTCTTCAGAAGATTGGTGCTTCAGAGCACGGGTCACACGCTCGGCTCACGAGTTTGTTCGCCGAAGAAGTGCTCCGTCTGGGATTTGTGCACTAATACATCAGTACAATATACAGTAATGGACTCCAATTAGTTGGATATGTGTAAAACAGACTCGATCAACGACCGACGAGTCGACGTATTCACCTGAGCTAAATCCAGGCGAAGAGTGCTGGAGACAACTCCAAGCGGTACTTAGCAATGCTCTTTGACTCACTCAACGAGATCACAACAGCGATTGATCAACCCTCGCTCCCAAAGGTGAGCAATTATTCCTAACGTCTACTATTGTCTCCAACCTTCCTTTAGTGGCAGCCCCAGCCAGACCGGCACCAATAATCGTCCCTAACGGACCTGCCAGCCCTAACGCGGCAATCCCCGCGCCAGTCGCTAATCCGGCTCCACTCGAGAGGGCGTCCTTCCCGGCTTCGGTGACCATCTGTCGTTTGGTCGAGGCGGGCCGGACCTGCTCGGAGACGTACTCGCCGAGCGTAGATACTTGGTTCTCGAGGGGGAGTGTAATCGTTGGGGCCATGCATTGAACTTGCGTTTGCATCTTCTCTTGGGTTGGTTCACTCAGTTTAACAGTGACTTTACGTTGCCGAGCAGGGAGTTATCACCGAAGTATTTCGAGTCGAGGTCGGAGAGATACGCCCCGTCCTCGTCAGGAGCATGGTAGTCCGGATAGAAGTCGACCTCCTCGTAGGCCAGTGCAGCAGCAATGTGGCCCAGACCCAGGATCTGATACTCCTCAGGTGGCTTCACACCCATTCGAACGAAACAATCCCGGATCTGACACGCCAGATCGAACGACAGTCCGTGCCGGAACTGCTCGAGGGTGCCGGGATCGACCGGTGGTTCCTCGAACCGAGCGTCAGGTTCCCTGTCGGGTTCGACTGCCGTCGTCACTTGTTCGATGCCGTCGTGGTCGAGATACGCCATATGCAGTTCGGAGGTCGTATCGACGTAGAAGCCCTCGGCTAACTCTGCCAGCTCGTCCTCGTCGGAGCGGTCGAACAACTCCGTAGAAAAGCCACTCCAGGCCTCGAGTCCATCGTCGGTTAGTCCCGCTAGTGGCGTCTCGTTCGGTGATTGCTCGTCTAAATCGAGACCGAACTCCGCAGCGAGCTCTCTAGCGTCATCCGCGAGGTCGGTGTCTAACGGATCGAGACCAAGATAGACGTGCTTGCGATAGAGATGGTAGTCCTCGTCTTGCGAGTCTGCCGGCGGGTGAAGGACGCGCTCGGTATCGTCGTCGTGGTGACTTTTCAGTTGCTGGTAGAGATCACTGAAGTGGTCCTCGAACTCCTCGAGGTCCATCGAATCGATCGCCGAGCGAACCGCCTGCAGGTGGACGGGGTTTTTCCACTTCGGGTTGACAGTGTCGTAACCCCGATTCAGGAAGACGTAGTACTGGGCGTAGCGTCGGGCTTGCTTGCCGTACTCGCTTTCTTCTCGAGTACGCTTCTCGGGTTTTTGTGAATAAGCTTCAGAATCGTGAGCGTAAACCTCGCCATCGGCTTTGTGCATCTCCATTCTGTGCTTGTTACCAACGTTATCAACGACGTGGAGTCCGATACTTTCATCATTCTCACCGGTGATTTCTGCTTTCATGGTTTACGCTAAGCCATCGAAGTTATCTCCCCACTCATCATCCTCATCCCGGCCACCGAGCCAGCCCGGTAGACGGTCACGCAAGGCACCAGCCTTCTCATGGACGCGACCAGATGCCATTTGCTCGGCAGTCTGACCGATGGCAGGGCTGGTATCGAGCATGCCTTTAGTGGCAGCCCCAGCCAGACCGGCTCCAATAATCGCACCAAACGGGCCTGCCAGCCCTAACGCGGCAATCCCCGCGCCAGTCGCTAATCCGGCTCCACTCGAGAGGGCGTCCTTCCCGGCTTCGGTGACCATCTGTCGTTTGGTCGAGGCGGGCCGGACCTGCTCGGAGACGTACTCGCCGAGCTTTGACACCTGCTCCTCGAGATTTTCGACGCGTTCTTCAATATTGCCCTCAGTGGCACCCATCTGGGCGTAGCTGTCGGCTTTGTCCTCCTGAGCTGCTTTCTGTGCGTCGTGGTTGACCTTCGCGAAACTTGCCACAGTACTGCCGATATCGGCGATCGCCCCCGTAAACCGCTGGACGTGGATTTCGGTGTCGGCCATCTCGCCCTCGAGACCGGCCTCCCAGCCGCGCATGACCTGGCCGGCGATCTCGTCGGCCTCGCGTTCGGCGGCCGGATCGGGGTCGACCTCCATCTCGACTTCGGTTTTGGGCATCATCGAGATGGGAGCGTCGGGTTGCTGCAGCGTGTGGACGACCTCGTGGGCGATGAGATGCTGGCCCTCTGGTGAGGACGGATCGTACTCGTCCGGACCGAACGCGATGTGGTTGCCGACCGCGAACGCGCGGGCGTTGACCTCTTCGCAGGCCTGCTGGGCCGTCGGTCCCGTGTGAATCTGGACGTGATCTAACGAGGCGTCTAATCGCCCCTCGAGGCCGGCTTTGACCTCGCCCTCGAGTTGCTGGCCGGGTTCGGAGACGACCGCTCGCACTGAATCGGGGACGCTGGCCTCGCCTGCGGGTTCGTGATCACGGTGGGCAGCTTTGTTGCGATGCAGCGAGGCTTCGGTTTGCTGTTCGATATCGTATTGCGCTCCGCTTCTCAGCGAGCCATCCATACCGTGACAGACAGTCTGTGAGCGCATTGATAGTCGATACATCCGAGTTTGAGGAGCGGTGAATTATGTATTTCGGAACTGAGATTATATCGATAAGACTCTTCTTAGGTTGACTCGAGCAGGCCTGAGAGGTCGTACGCGTCGTCGGGCGTGTGCTGTTCGTGCCAGTCGGTGATGGTCGCCTGTGGGTCGTGATAGTCCTGATAGAAGTCGTGATTGCTGTACCAGCCGATGTGATCGTAGAACCCCGGCCCTTGAATCCGAACGTCTTCCGGCGGGGCGATTCCCATCGTGATGTAACAATCGCGAACTTGACAGCACAGGTGGCGAACCAGCGAGTGGCGAAAGTCCTCGAGGTCGTCGAACTGGTAGGCACGGCCGAACATCTGTGGACGGGCGTCTGGATGACGGTCTGGGACGGCTCCATCGGACTCACCTGTCACTGCTTCGTCGCGGTCGCCGTTTGCCCATCGGATCGTAACCGGTCCGATGGCCTCGATGACGCCCTCACTGAACGTTTCTGCCACACTGGAGGTGTCAATCTCCTCGTCGCTGGCGAAAGTCTGCTGGATACGACTCACGAGCCCCCCACTGTCGGTGGCCTGCTCGACCGTTCGCACCACTGCTTCCAGGGCTCCGTCAGCGATCAGGTCCTCGAGCAAGGCTGCCGTATCGGTCTGATCCAGCCCGAGGTAGATGTCCTGTTCGACGCGTGGGACGGTCACCGGTGGCAGATCCGGAACCTCGACGACGGGGGCAGCCTCGCCAGCGTCGTGGCGCATCTGCTGGTAGAACTCGCCGAAATAGTCCTCGAAGGTATCTGCCGGAAGGTTGGCAATAGCCATCGCGGCAGTCACAATCCTGTCGGGATTCGAAAGCGGGTCGACCGTTTCGTACCCGCGCTGACGGTAGACGTAGAATTTGGCGAATCGACGCGTCTGATTGACCCACTCGTGTTCTTCTTGGGTGCGTTTGGCTGGCTTGTCTGGATAGCCGTCTTGCTCGTGGTACTTTATCTCACCACTTTCGTTCATCTCGATACCGTGGTCTACACCATTGTTATCTTGAACCTTAATACCAATCCGCTTGGATTCTCCTGTAATAACTGCCTTCATTGTTCGTACTCTGCCTCCATGTCCACGTCACCGGTCGAGTCACCCGCTCCAGTCTCGCCACTCTCTCGCAGTTCACGTTTGACCGTTTCGACGACCGTTGCGAGTTCTTCCGGGGAGAGACTGCTCTCTTCACCGAGTGCGGCGTCGGCAGCCCCTTTGCCGAGCATACTTGAGGCGAAGGCTCCAGAGGCAGCGACGGCAGCACCAGCAGCAAGCGGCAACGCGCCGGCGGATGCGACCGTCGTCAGTGCTGCAACGGTTGCGCCGACTCCGGCGGTGACCGCCGTTCGATTGTCGGTCGCCCCGTCGCGTAGCCGTTCCCACACGCTGCTCTCTCCGCCCTCGATCGCCTCGGGATCTACACCGAGGTCTTCCAACGCCGCTTCGTCCAGTTCGTCCGAGCCGCTGAGCAACTCTTCGATTTCCTCGGATCGCTGTTCCAATCGCTTGTCTACCGCCTCGGGAACGCGCTGTTCGATCTCTTCGGAGACGATTTTACGAATACGGGATGGGCTCGCGAGTCCACCGTCGTCGGTGGTCGTCCGCTGAATGTGGACGTCCGTCCCCATCCGACTCACGACTAGCGGCTCCTCACCGGAGAGTGCCTGTGCAGCCGCCTCGTCGGCCTCGCGCTCGAGTTGCGGATCAGGGTCAATCTCGAGATTAGCGCCCTCCTGGGGCATCATCGAAATCGGCGCGCCACCGTTCTGTTGTTTGACGTGGGCGAGTTCGTGCGCGAGCAAGTGCTGACCCTCCGGACTTTCGGGGTCGTACTCGCCCGAATTAAACACGATATCGTTCCCGCAGGTAAACGCCTTCGCGTCGATCGCCTCAGCAGCTTTCGCTGCAGTACCGCCCGTGTGAAGGCGTACGTCCGAGAAATCGGCGTCCATCCGCTCCTCGAGGGCGCGTTGGACGGGCTGATCCAGCGGTTGGCCACCGTTGCTCAGCACGTCCAGGACCTTGCCGGGCACCTCGTCGATGGTCGTGTCGGTTCCCTCGAGCGAGCGCTGAATCTGACCCTCGTCACGACCGAATAGTCGTGGAACCGCCGAATCGGCAAGATCCACGGCGGCAGCGGAGTTGTCGAACGTCGCTGCCTCGAGGTGGGTCTCCACCCGGGCATGCTCGAGGGCAGCCGCCGCCAGCGGCTTGGAACTTCCATCCCGGACAGCGGCTGACGAAGGCGTCGTGTCGGCTGTCTGTGCCTGTGACTTGTCGCTCGTCTCGTCGTCCGAGTCCGCGTTCCGGGAGCGTTTCCAGTGTTCTATGGACCACTTGCCCGCGGAACTCGAACGTATTAGTGCAGTTTTCGAGCACTCAGTACTGTGGGTCTGTGCCGACATGGGTTCGGTCAGTTCAGCAATGATTTCACACTGCCGAGCAAGGAGTTATCTGAGAAGTACTTCGAGTGGATGTCACCATAGAAGGTACCGTCGTCCTGAATGAGATGATAATCAGGGTAGAAGTCGACTTCGTCGTAGGCTTGGACGGCAGCGATGAGACCGACACCCAGCACCTGGAATTCTTCGGGCGGAGTAACGCCCATACGGATGAAGCAGTCTCGAATCTGGCAGATCAGGTTAAACTGGAGTGCAGCCTTGAAGTGTTCCATCGATCGGGGGTCGAGTGGCGACACCTCGAATCGAGCGTCGGGCTCTTTGTCGGGGTCGACGGCCGTCGTCACCTGCTCGATGCCGTCGTGATCGAGATACGCCATGTGCAACTCTGACGTCGTATCGACGTAGAATCCTTCTGTCAGTGCTGCCAGTTCTTCCTCGTCGGACTGTTCGAACAACTCCGTGGAAAAGCCGGTCCAGGCCTCGAGTCCATTGTCGGTTAGTCCTGCCAGCGACGTCTTCGTCGGTGCGTGCTCGTCTAAATCGAGGCCGAACTCCGCAGCGAGTTCTCGAGCGTCATCCGCAAGGTCGGTCTCGAGGGGATCGAGACCGAGGTAGACATTCTTGCGATAGAGATGGTAGTCTTCGTCCTGGGAATCCGACGGTGGATGGAGAACGCGCTCGGTGCTGTCGTCGTGGTGACTTTTCAGTTGCTGGTAGAGATCGCCGAAGTGGTCCTCGAACTCCTCGAGGTCCATCGAATCGATCGCCGACCGAACCGCTTGCAGGTGGACGGGATTTTTCCACTTTGGGGAGACTGTGTCGTAACCGCGGTTCAGAAAGACGTAGTACTGAGCATAGCGGCGAGCCTGATTATTATATTCGTTCTCTTCTCGGGTCCTGTTGGCCGCTTTGTCGTGGTATTCCTCACACAGGTGGGCATAAATCTCGCCATCAGATTTATGCATCTCAATTTGATGTTCGGAACCATTGTTATCGATTATTTTGGTACCGATATCAACTTCGTCTTCACCGATTATTTCGCCTTTCATAACACAATCAGAATTTCGCACCATCGGAATGGTCGTTCATTTCTTCATCCTCATCCCGACCACCGAGCCATTTTGGCAGGCGATCTGTAACGGAGTCACCCCACTCGTCTAGCCAATCGGGGGTGACTTGCTCAGCAGTCTGGCTGACGGCAGAGCTCGTGTCCAGCATCCCTTTGGTGGCAGCCCCAGCCAGCGCCGCACCGGCGATCGCTCCCAGCGGGCCTGCCAGTCCTAACGCGGCAATCCCCGCGCCAGTCGCCAACCCGGCCCCACTCGAGAGGGCGTCCTTCCCGGCTTCGGTGACCATCTGTCGTTTGGTCGAGGCGGGCCGGACCTGCTCGGAGACGTACTCGCCGAGCTTTGACACTTGCCCCTCGAGATTTTCGACGCGTTCTTCAATATTGCCCTCAGTGGCCCCCATCTGGGCGTAGCTGTCAGCTTTGTCCTCCTGAGCTGCTTTTTGTGCTTCGTGGTTGAACTTCACGAAACTCGCTGCAGTACTACCAATGTCGGCGATGGCCCCCGTAAAGCGCTGGACGTGGATTTCGGCGTCGGCCATCTCACCCTCGAGACCGGCCTCCCAGCCGCGCATGACCTGGCCGGCGATCTCGTCGGCCTCGCGTTCGGCGGCCGGATCGGGGTCGACCTCCATCTCGACCTCGGTTTTGGGCATCATCGAGATGGGAGCGTCGGGTTGCTGCAGCGTGTGGACGACCTCGTGGGCGATGAGATGCTGGCCTTCTGGACTCTCGGGATCGTACTCGCCGGAGTTGAACACGAGTGTGAACGCCGACTGCCAGCCAGGGATACGTGAGTTGTTCGTTGTCGGCTGCGGCGACGCGACACGGAATTCGACACTCATGAATGCTGTCTGCAGGTCTGGGTTAGGCCCTGTAGCCTGGAACGTCGGTGTTCGGATCGGCGTAGTCGGGGTAACAATCGAAGTGGCGGTACTTCTGGGCGAATTTGTAGAGGCCATGACCAAGCACGCGGTACTGTGCGGGCGGTTCCTCGCCCATCCCGACGTAGCAGTCTCTGATCTGACAGAGTAGGTGTTCCTCGATTAGGGGCCGGAACTGTTCAACTGAATGCGCAGGCATCGGCGTGAACTCGAGGCGGGCATCGGGTTCTCGATCAAACGGCCGATTGCCTTCGACGACGCGGTCGTCATTAGTGTCCTCATAGTAGAGCATGTGGACATCCGAAACTGCTTCGATAGAGAACTCTGGCGGCTCGATGTCGCCGGACGCCGCTCGCTCTTGGACCTGGCCGGCGAAACTGGCAACTTTCTGTCGGAGACCTCCACTGTCGGTCTGAGATTCGACTTCGTCAACAATCGTCGCCAGTTCGTCGCTGTACGCGTCCGCGGTCGCTCGGATCTCCTCGAGATCCTCCGCGAGGTAGACGTCGAGCATGTACAGTCTGAACTCCTCGCGATCGACGTACTCGAGCGAGTCGATCGGCGGTTCCACGGACGGATCGTCGTAGCTAACCACTTGCCGGTGGAGAGGATCGAACAGCGACTCGAACTCCTCGTCGTCCATCGTGTGAACGGCCGCGAGGACCGCGGCGAGCCGATCCGGGTTCATCCGAGGCTCGAGGGTGTCGTATTCTGTTTCTCGGTAAACGTGGTATTTGGCATAGCGCCGAGCCTGGGAGACACTTTCGTCCTCGGTGTTGGTACGCTCTGATGGATCGTCGGGGTAGCCGTTTTGGGCATGTTGTTTGATAGTCCCGTCAGGTTTTACGGCGATGGCATGCTCCGTCCCGTTATTATCGATTACATCTACTACTACCAAGTCGTCGTTTTCGCCATGGATTGAGGATTCCAAAATAATCACCCCACCAAGTTTCTAACCGAATCCAACGTTCCTTCACTCTCATCTTCTTCACGGGATTTCTGATCGTCTTCGTCACTCTTGGCGCGCCACTCGGAGAACCACGCTTTGGCGCGCTTTTTGAGCGCGGAGATGCCTTCTTTGCCGCCAGTGACCTTCGCGGCGGTGGTCCCGGCAATGACCGTTCCGAGAACGGCGTCGGCGTGAGCGTCTCCGGTAAGATTGCCAAGTAGGCTTTCCACGCCGAGGGCGTCAGCACCAGCATGCTGAGCCTGGGTGAGTGCGGCACCGACGCTGCCCCAAATACCGGCCGCGCCAACTTTCTTCGCGACCCCGCCGTCGCCCGAACCGTCCAGTTGTGCTTTGAGCTCGTCGGTCCGATCGGCCAGTGACTTCAACGGCTCCAGTTCACTCAGTGACTCCTCGATGGCACTCACCCGGCCGGCCAGGCCCGCGCCACCTTCTGCACCTTTCACTGGAGCACCGGCAGGCATCCGCTGAATGTGGACATCCGTCCCCATCCGACTCACGACTAGCGGCTCCTCACCGGAGAGTGCCTGCTCGGCCGCCGCGTCGGCCTCGCGCTCGAGTTGCGGATCAGGGTCAATCTCGAGATTAGCGCCCTCCTGGGGCATCATCGAAATCGGCGCGCCACCGTTCTGTTGTTTGACGTGGGCGAGTTCGTGCGCGAGCAAGTGCTGGCCCTCCGGACTTTCGGGATCGTACTCGCCCGAGTTGAACACGATATCGTTCCCGCAGGTAAACGCCTTCGCGTCGATCGCCTCAGCAGCTTTCGCTGCAGTGCCGCCCGTGTGAAGGCGTACGTCCGAGAAATCGGCGTCCATCCGCTCCTCGAGGGCGCGTTGAACGGGCTGATTCAGTGGTTGGCCACCGTTGCTCAGCACGTCCAGAACCTTGCCGGGAACCTCGTCGATGGTCGTGTCGGTTCCCTCGAGCGAGCGCTGAATCTGAGCCTCGTCACGGCCGAATAGTCGTGGAACCGCCGAATCAGCGAGATCCACGGCTGCAGCGGAGTTGTCGAACGTCGCTGCCTCGAGGTGAGTCTCCACCCGGGCATGCTCGAGGTCAGCCGCCGCCAGCGGTTTGGGGCTTCCATCCCAGACAGCGGCTGACGAAGACGCCGTGTCGGCAGTCTGTGCCCGTGACGTGTCGCTCGTCTCGTCGTCCGAGTCCGCGTTCCGGGAGCGCTTCCAGTGTTCTATGGACCACTTGCCCGCGGAACTCGAACGTATTAGTGCAGTTTTCGAGTACTCAGTACTGTGGGTCTGTGCCGACATGGGTTCGGTCAGTTCAGCAATGATTTCACACTGCCGAGCAAGGAGTTATCTGAGAAGTACTTCGAGTGGATGTCACCATAGAAGGTACCGTCGTCCTGAATGAGATGATAATCAGGGTAGAAGTCGACTTCGTCGTAGGCTTGGACGGCAGCGATAAGGCCAACACCCAGCACTTGGAACTCTTCAGGCGGAGTAACGCCCATGCGGATGAAGCAGTCTCGAATCTGGCAGATCAGGTTAAACTGAAGTGCAGCCTTGAAGTGTTCCATCGATCGGGGGTCGATTGGCGACACCTCGAATCGAGCGTCGGGCTCTTTGTCGGGGTCGACGGCCGTCGTCACTTGTTCGATGCCGTCGTGGTCGAGATACGCCATGTGCAACTCTGACGTCGTATCGACGTAGAATCCTTCTGTCAGTGCTGCCAGTTCTTCCTCGTCGGACTGTTCGAACAACTCCGTGGAAAAGCCGGTCCAGGCCTCGAGTCCATTGTCGGTTAGTCCTGCCAGCGACGTCTTCGTCGGTGCGTGCTCGTCTAAATCGAGGCCGAATTCCGCAGCGAGTTCTCGTGCGTCGTCGGCGAGGTCGGTCTCGAGGGGATCGAGCCCGAGATAGACATTCTTGCGATAGAGGTGGTAGTCTTCGTCCTGGGAATCCGACGGTGGATGGAGAACGCGCTCGGTGTCCTCGTCGTGGTGACTTTTCAGTTGCTGGTAGAGATCACCAAAGTGATCCTCGAACTCCTCGAGGTCCATCGAATCGATCGCCGACCGAACCGCCTGCAGGTGGACGGGGTTTTTCCACTTCGGGTTGACAGTGTCGTAACCCCGATTCAGGAAGACGTAGTACTGGGCGTAGCGTCGGGCTTGCTTGCCGTACTCGCTTTCTTCTCGAGTGCGCTTTTCAGGTTTTGATGGATAATCCTCACACTCATGACCATCAATCTCCCCGTCATCACAGATTCCAATTTTGTGTTTGACATTATTATTGTCCGTGACTAGAACTCCGAACCCATCATTCGTTTCTTTTTTAATTTCTGCCCTCATACTTAGAAGTCCGTCTTGTTACTCGCTTCCCACTCGTCATCATCCTCATCCCGGCCACCGAGCCAGCCCGGTAGGCGATCTGTAACGGAGTCACCCCACTCGTCTAGCCAATCGGGGGTGACTTGCTCAGCAGTCTGGCTGACGGCAGAGCTCGTGTCCAGCATCCCTTTGGTGGCAGCCCCAGCCAGCGCCGCGCCGGCAATCGCCCCCAGCGGGCCTGCCAGCCCTAACGCGGCAATCCCCGCGCCAGTCGCCAACCCGGCCCCACTCGAGAGGGCGTCCTTCCCGGCTTCGGTGACCATCTGTCGTTTGGTCGAGGCGGGCCGGATCTGTTCGGAGACGTACTCGCCGAGCGTAGATACTTGGTTCTCGAGATTTTCGACGCGTTCTTCAATATTGCCCTCAGTGGCCCCCATCTGGGCGTAGCTGTCGGCTTTGTCCTCCTGAGCTGCTTTCTGTGCGTCATGGTTGACCTTCGCGAAACTTGCCACAGTACTGCCGATATCGGCGATGGGCCCCGTAAATCGCTGGACGTGGATTTCGGTGTCGGCCATCTCACCCTCGAGACCGGCCTCCCAGCCGCGCATGACCTGGCCGGCGATCTCGTCGGCCTCGCGTTCGGCGGCCGGATCGGGGTCGACCTCCATCTCGACTTCGGTTTTGGGCATCATCGAGATGGGAGCGTCGGGTTGCTGCAGCGTGTGGACGACCTCGTGAGCGATGAGATGCTGCCCCTCTGGTGAGGACGGATCGTACTCGCCCGGACCGAACGCGATGTGGTTGCCGACCGCGAACGCGCGGGCGTTGACCTCTTCGCAGGCCTGCTGGGCCGTCGGTCCCGTGTGAATCTGGACGTGATCTAACGAGGCGTCTAATCGCCCCTCGAGGCCGGCTTTGACCTCGCCCTCGAGTTGCTGGCCGGGTTCGGAGACGACCGCTCGCACTGAATCGGGGACGCTGGCCTCGCCTGCGGGTTCGTGATCACGGTGGGCAGCTTTGTTGCGATGCAGCGAGGCTTCGGTTTGCTGTTCGATATCGTGGGGAACTTCGGACGGCCGGTCCTGCTGGCGCTCGCGGAAAGCCGCCATCTCGCTGGGTGTGCCCATTGCCTCGGTGGGCATCCCTTCGGTAGCCCACTGGTGGGTGTCGGCGTGGCCGTACTCTTTGGCCGCGCGCTGTAACGTTGCTCGCTGGGACTTGGTTGGGTCGACCTCGAGGGCGTCGACTGGCGCGGACGAGTGATCCCTCGCAGCGGCTGTCTGGGGCGCGGCAGGGGAGCCGGTGGAATCGGTGGCGTCTCGCCACGCAGTCGCCGAATCGCGGCTCTCGGCCGTCGACTCGTCGGCGTTCGCTCTGGCGGATCGAAATGCCATCTTACTTTCTCGTTCGTCTCATTCTGCTATAAATGTTGGTATCTAAGCAGTTGGCTCAAAATACTAGTCGCCTCTCCCAAAATATATTTTGTATTGGTGGGTAACAGGATAGATACTGGTGCCCTACTACGACACACTCGAGCATCTCCTCGAAGAATGCGAGCTTGCGAACGCGCGTCTGGAGGCGTTTCACGAGCGTGCCACGTCACGGTTCGCTCGGGACGGGCTATCGATGGACGAAGCCGACGGGGTCGGCGAGCCGGTCGCGTCGGCCGCTACTTTCGAGTACGCACTTCCAGAACGAGACCGTGATCGGTTTCGGGAGCGACGAGACCGTATCGAGCGCAAGTGTAACGCAGCCCACGAACAGGGTGTCGAACTTCGCCTTCGGAACCTCGTCGACACGTTCGACCTGCAGCCACCGCATCGTGATGTGCTGGTCGTGGCGCTGTTGCCCGACCTCGACCCCGGCGTCACCGATTCAATGACCGGCCTGACCGATGAACGGTCTACTACGCGTCCGACGGTCGGTCTCTGTGCCGACCTGTTTGCCGACTCGCCCGCGGCGTTTGCCAGCGCTGTCAGGCTGCTCTTCGATGAATCACCGCTTGTCGAAGCCACCCTCGTCACGCTCGAACGTCCCGACGACCCGTCGGCGTCAATACTCGATGCGGTCGTCGCCGTCAAGGACCGAATTCGGTCGTACCTGCTGGGCAGCGACGGCGTCGATTCGGCACTACAGACACACCTCGAGCGCGAGACCCGAATCCGGGACCAGCCACTGACGATCGCAGACGCAGACGCGTCCCTCGAGGACCTGCTGATAGCCCCGGAGTGTCGGGCGGATCTGGAGGCCCTGCCCGATCCCGATGGCCGGGGACGGCGCGTCTACGTCCATGGCCCGGAGGGAGCCGGAATGCACCGTGCTGTGGAAGCCGTCTGTGAGAGCGACCGGCTGCTTCGGGCCGACCTGCGGGCGGTCCTCGCAGCCGACGCCCTCGATGCGGTCGTCCGCGAGGCGCGACTGCTCGGCCTGCCGCTCGTCCTCCACCACGCCGACCAGGCTGCTGCCGACGCGGATCAATCACTCGAGGCGATCGTCCATCGCGTCGGCGACCTCGAGACCGACCTCTACGTCGTCGGCCGAGAGTCGTGGACGCCGTCGAACCGGCGGGACCGAACGCTGGACGCGATCCAGTCGTTTTCGCGACCGACTATCGCACAGCGACGGGAATTCTGGGCGGACCGGGCTGACCAGTTCGCGGCGGATATCGATCCGGAACGGCTGGCGAGCACGTTCGATCTGACCCAGGGACAGCTGGAGGCGGCGCTGACGACAGCTCGAACGCTGGCTGCCGACGGCGGGCCGACCGTCGACGACATACGCGCCGGCTGTCGCGCCCAGTCCTCCGACGCACTCGAGGACCTGGCACAGCACGTCGAGCCCGACCTGTCGTGGGACGACATCAAACTCGGCGACGAGACGAGACGCCAACTCGAGACCCTCGAGGCCCACGTCACGAACCGTGGGCGTATCTACGACGACTGGGGGTTTCGCGACCGCGACAAGAACGCGGGCGTGGTCGCCCTGTTCAAGGGACTGCCGGGGACCGGGAAGACGATGGCCGCCGAGGTGCTGGCAAAGGAAGTCGGGATGGATGTCTACAAGATCGACCTCTCGTCGGTCGTCTCGAAGTACATCGGCGAAACCGAGGAGAATCTCGAGGAGATCTTCCAGGCAGCCGAGCAGTCGAACGCGATCCTGCTGTTTGACGAGGCCGACTCCATCTTCGGCGACCGGGCGGAAGTTTCCGACGCGACCGACCGGTACGCGAACGTCGAAGTGAACTACCTGCTCCAGCGGATCGAACACTACGACGGCATCATCGTGTTGACGACCAACTACGCACAGAACATCGATACCGCCTTTTCCCGGCGTATCACGCATACGATCCGCTTCGAGAAACCCGACGCAGCGACACGACGGGCGATCTGGGAGTCGATTTTCCCACCGTCGATGCCCGTCGAGAACATCGACACCGAGTGGCTCGCCGACTTCGAGTACAGCGGCGGGACGATCGACAAACTCGCGAAACACATCGCGATCTACGCTGCCGAGGCCGACGCCGAGACGATCACGATGCGACACGTCGTCGAAGCGCTCGAACAGTACAAACGAGATCGGAACAGTCGTATTCAGGATCGTGACTTCGAACCGTATCTCGAGTATCTCCAGGGACCGACCGAACGAGAACAACAGCAACAACGCCACCGGATTCGCCACGATGAGAACTGACAAGCGCCATCACCGACAATACCCGAACCGATGACGTACAGCGCCATAGCCGACGTGACGACGGCGATCGTCGAACTTTTGCGGGAGCACGCGGCGGAAGCGGCAACGCCACTCGATCCGTCCGGGATCGAAGCAGTTGCTCCTGATGCGGTCGATTCGCTCTCCGGGCTCGAACTCGCAGTGTATCCGTACCGGATTGCGACGGACAATCGGGCCGGAACGGCGGTCAAGCAAGTGACCGGCACGACCCGCTCCGATCCGCCGCTGACGCTTTCGGTGCGGTATCTACTGATCGCCTATACTGATCACGATGAGACGCGAGCGGAGAGTGGTGACGGACGATCGGGACCTCTCGAGCGGGGGACGAGTCTGGGTGCTGCGTTGCAAATTCTTCACGACAACCAGCAGCTCGATCCGAACGACTCGCCGGCGGCGCTGTATCAGAACGAGTCGCTCACGATAACGTTCGTCGACGAACCACTCGACGAGATGCTATCGCTGTGGGCTCAGTTCGAGGGTGCGAGCTATCGCCCGACCGCCGCCATCGAGGTTGCGCCGGTCGTGATCCAATCGTTGAACGAGGAAGAGTTCACGCGTGTCGATGAACGGGAAACTCGCGTCGGGCGTCACACAGACGGAGCCGATACCGATGAGACGCCGGATCGTCTCGACATACCTGGTAACTCGTAGCAGGCGACGAGTTGTGCTGATTCGATATCTGGTGTGACTATTCCGGGAGTCCCGACACCGTTTCGAACCGCTGATAGGTCAACTCGATCGATTCGAACGCCATCCGGTTTTTCGCACCGATGAGGTCGGGCCCCTGCCATCGGGTCGGATAGGCACCGGTAAACTCCCAGCCCCAGACGCTCTGTCCCTGGAAATCCTCCTGCAGTTTGATGACGACGTCTTTCCGCGTCACGGTACCGCTCATCACCTCCTCGATCCACTGCCAGAACGTCGCATCTTCGGTCATCCCGCGTTCCATCACGAGATTCGCGTGCGAAAACGTCCCCGGCAGCGAGTGGACGTGGTCGTTGACGCCGCCTTCTCGGTACTGGACGGTCTCCAGTTGCATCGTGATGCCGGAGATCTCCGAGAAGCCGGCGACCGGTTCGCCGTCGACCTGTACTTCGAAATTGAACTGTGTGTATGGGTCGCTCTGATCTGTGTACGTCATAGTATGTGATTCTGTGAGCGTGAGAGGAGTGAAAGCGGGCTAGAGGTCCTCCAGGGAGTTCCGGAGGATGGTCCCCTCGCCGTCGTCCCCCAGGATGCTTCCGGAGTGGCTCTCCTCAAACTGCGGTGACGGAGAGTGGCCGTCGTTCATCCGTTCGTTGATCTTGCTGATCTCTTCACACCACCGGTGTCGCTCCCAGTGTGGGAGCGTGAGTACCTCGTCGTGGCTCCAGCCGAAGTGATAGGCGACGAACGCGACCTCTTTGTAGAGCGTCTCCCGATCGTACAGCTGTATCACTCGGTCGGATTTCCCGACGCCAGCTCACCCGTCTCGCCGTCCCCGTCGTCCGTGTCGTCCGTGTCGTCGACGGTCGGCGCTTCGAACTCCATCTCAACGTCGTCACCGGCTGGTGCAGCCGGCGACTCGACTGCCGACTCCTCCGCTGACATGTGGGGTCTGCCGGTCAGCACGTCGGCCTCGAACTCGTGTCCACACTCCGGACAACCGGTCGCGACGGTGTTTCGGCCGCGGTTGTTGACCCGTTCGTACATCGCCTGAAGATGCTCCAGATCGGTGACGAACAGGTTCTCGATGACGCTCCGGTCGACCGTCTCGAGCGTGCCGAGTTCCGTCACGACTCTCGCGAGTAGTGTGATCGTCAGGTACGATTGATTCGACTGTACCTTCGGATCCTGAAGCGGTTGGATCTCATCGGCGGCCGTCGCAAGCCGCATTCGACCCTCTTTGTGCAGCGTCCCGTCGTCGTCAACGTACCCTCGAGGGAGAGTGAACTCGAATTCGGTCTGGAGTGGTTGCTCGCTCATTCGTATCGGATGTGCGTGATTGTGATGTTGCTGACGTGTGAGCTGGCGCTGCCGGTGTGAAGATACCCCTCACTGTCGATGCGACACTCGTCACCGTACCAGGTGTGATCGAGGGAGTATCCGTGTCCGGACAGCGGTTGCTTCGTCATTGGTTCTTGCGCTCCATCTCTTCGAACTCGACAGTGAACGTCTCGATCGCCAGTGCCTCGGCACCGCCGTTTGCTTGTGCGTTCAGCGTCGGTGGCTCGTACTCGCGGATCCAGGCTTCGGAGAACTCGTACCGGATCGCGTTATTGCCCGACTGGTCCATGATTACCACCGCGATGTCTTTTCTCGCTTCGTCCGCGTTGCCCTCTTCGACGGCCTTCAGCCAGTCGTTGAGGGCACCGTTGTCTTCGTCGGCACCGCGGGCGAGGACGAGCGGCGAGTAGTGGACGTCACCGAACATCTTACGGGTGTGTTTCGAGTCGTCACCCTCGCGGTAATCGTACTCCTCGGTTTCCTTCTTTGGCAGTTTGACTTCGAGGAAACCGGGAACTTCAGCGCCGTCGAGCTCAACTTTGAATTCCGTGCTTGGTAGGGGTCCGTGTTCTGGCATAGGTGTTGTGTGTTATGGTCGTCTGGGTGTGGTTCTACAACGATACGATCAGGCGGTTTCGGTGTCCTGTGCGATTCGGAACACGACGAACTCCGCCGGTTTGACTGGTGCAATACCGATTTCGACGATCAACCGACCGTTGTCGATGTCGTCCTGGGTCATCGTCTCCTCGCCACAGCGGACGAAAAACGCCTCGTCAGCGGTCGATCCCTGTAGACCACCTTCTCGCCAGACCGTTTTGAGGAACTTCTCGGTAGACTGGCGGATACGAGCCCACAGATCTTCGTCGTTCGGTTCGAACACCGCCCACTGCGTTCCCTCTTCGAGCGACTGCTCGATGTAGAGAAACAGGCGGCGAACGTTGATATACTTCCATTCCGGATCGCTGGAACAGGTGCGAGCACCCCAGACGCGGATGCCACGCCCCTGAAAGCTCCGGATACAGTTGACGCCTTTCGGGTTGAGGACATCCTGTTCTCCCTTCGTGATGTCACGTTGCAAGCCGACAATTCCCCGTAGCGGTTCGTTCGCAGGGGCCTTGTGTACGCCGTGGTCGACGTCGCTTCGGGAATAGATCCCCGCGATGTGGCCGCCCGGCGGAGCCAGCTTTTCACGATTGGTAACCGGATCGAGAACCGAGAGCCAGGGGTAGTAGTACCCCGCGTAGGAGGAGTCTACTGGCGTCTCCATTTCTGACACCGGGCCGGGATTTTGCGGAGACTGCAGGATAGCGAACCGGTCACCCATGTTTTCACAGTGAGCAACGATGGCGTCGGTTAGTCCCTGCACGTCGTTTTCGTCCGGAGCGCAGACGATGGAAATCTCGTCGATCGCTTCGAACGCTGCCAGACCGGTTCGGAGGTCGGGTTTATTGACACCTTCGTAGTCGTTGAGTGTCACTTCACCGTCGGAGTCGGATTCGGATTCGGACTCGAATCCGGACTCCGGTTCTGCCTGCTCGGGTAGTTCGGTAACGACTTCCATGTCGACCTCGCGCTCCCCGTCTCGAATCTGTTCGAGTGTATCGATGAATTCATCCGACGATGGATCTGCATCGATGTCGACGGGTTCGGCGAGTGCTTCCAGTTCGTCTTCGTCGAGTTCGTCCAAATCTTCCGGAATGTGCAGCACGTCCTCGTGGTCAACTGCCACGGTACCACCATCAGTGCGGATTTCGTGGTCATCTCGGCTCAACCAGACGAGTCCGTTTTTCGGTCGGCCATCGTCGAGATACTCGATGTTGACTAACACAGAACTCGCCAGTTGTTTTTCGTGGAACTGACTGGATTTCGGATCCGTCGACAGTCCGTCAAACACCTCCTCGACGTCCGGTGAAGGTTCGGGCCGATTACCGTCGGGATCCATCACTTCCGTTCGGTCGCACGACCAGTATCGGACGATTATATCGAACTGGTCCGGATGTTGGCCGTCACGAACAATCACGGCGACGTTCGACCCCCAGTCGCCCGGACCGTTCGCCTCGAGTTCGACGACACCGTTTTTGTCGTCGTCGATCAACGTTCTCGTCGCGACGTCGTTGGGATCGGCTGCAGTAACTCGAGCGACGTAGCAGCGACTCCCTCCGTTTTTGAAGAAGCCGTTGACTGAGACGTCTAGGTTCGACTCTTTGGGACTCGATCCATAGATGCGTTCGAATTCGTTGTAGCTCGTGATGAGCTGTGGTTCGACCGGTCCACGAACCGTCTGTCCCAGAAATCCTGCAGTACTAGTACTTACACCTTCGACTGATTTGCTTCCGGTGCTTTGTTCTTCGACGTAAACTCCGGGTGCTTGATACTCTGGCATTTATATCCTCTTCGAGACGTGCTACGTTACATTAGTAGAACATTATATTAATATATTTTACGGTACGTACAACAGGATAACACATTACAGATCATGAATGTGTTGGAAATATATAATGAAAATCAATCATCGCGACCGGGAGAGGTGAGGTTTCGGGAGTAGCTGTGGTCGTTCGTTTGACGTGGGAGGGATGAACTCATACGAACGTCGTAGCGTGTTATCGGTGATCGGCCGGATGAGACCGGAAATATCCGATAAAGAACGCCAACAGACTGCATCAGGCGTCGGGGACGACGTTGACGAGGACGTCGAACGAATCGACAGTTTCACAGACCCGATCGTCCGCATCGATTAAGTCGATCAAATCGGCGTCGGATTTGAGCGACGATTGCAACTGCGAGACGGCCCGGAGATACCGCTCGAGTGAGCGTTCGGTGACAACACCGTCGAGCAGATCGCCAATTTCGATGAGATACGGGAGCAGCTCCGACAGTTGCTGGGTGTACTGGGTGTGGACGTTTTCGCTGTCAGCCAGTTCGCTGTCGGAAACCCGAACGATCTCCCGTGCTACTCGGCTACTTTCACCGTGATGCTCTTCGATACGGTCGCCAAGCGTGGCAAAATACCTGGCACGATCCTTGATCGTCTTTCGGAGCGTATACCGAGCAAACGTATCACGTTCTTGCTCGAGGGCGTGTAGCGACGTCTCCAGATCGGCGAGTCGATCCTCAATGTCGCCGATGTCGGGATTTGGGTCAACGGGTTCATGAACCGGCGTCTCGTGGGGATTATCGGTGTCCGTGAGATGCTGGGCGAGCAGGCTAAAGAGCAGTTCGTGATCGTACACGTACGGGCGTGCGCCCCTGTCAGTAATTTCGGACCACGACCCGTCGGATGTGCGTTCGTATCCGCCGAGATAGACGGCTGGATCGGACTCGGACGCCGAATCGCTCCCGTGGTGCTCGTGGTACCGGTTGGTCAATTCCTGTGCGAACGACGTCGCATCACGGTCGGCCGATTTCAGCTCGGAGAGGTCGATCGCTTCGGTAACTGCCGACGTCTCCGGTGGGTTCTCTCGGGAGGTGAGTTCGAACGTTTCGACGACTCGGTTTGGCACGGCATCGTCTTCGATTGCCCCGTCAGTATCCGGTACTGGTACGGTCTCGACCGGCACTTCGTTGTACTGGATGAACAGGTGGAGTTCGTCCGACGAGGCGTCCGGCAGCGATGTCGTCGTCATCTGTTCGACGACGATCGGACGACCGCGTCCATCGAGTGCGAGTCCCGGCGTCAGCGTTATTTCGATCCCGTCACTCGTCGGTTCGAACGACTCGATGTCTAGCCCCGAAACGACGCCCGAACCGGTAATATAGCGGTTGAGCGTCTGCAACCGTTCGCTGTGATACGATCGATCGATCTCCATGATTCGGGGCGTCATCAGTTTCCCCTTAAAGAAGCGGTTTTTGGTGAATTGAGAGAGACTCCCCTCCGAGCTCGAAAATTCGCGTGATGGGTCGTTCATCTCCGTCTATCCTTGCTGTTGTTCTCCGTTTTATTAAAAACTTCGTATATATAATTCACCGTGATAGGGATGGGAACCGCCCCGGCTCTGAGACGGGTCGATGGTCGTCGGTTTCGGTATACCTGCAAGTATCTCGTTTCCGAAGTTATCGACCGTGCGTCAGTTGTGGAAGGGTGTGGGAACCGAATCTGATGTCAATGTGAAATTGTATGGCTAAACCCCGGCCTAACGAACTCGATTCTCGCTCCGCTATCCCTTATTAGTGCCACCCAGGTACGTGTCTCGTCCGAGCGTCGCATCACCGAGTGAGAACGACTCGGTTCCGAGGCGCGTGTTGACTCCGAGGAACGTCGCCCGTCCGAGTTCGAACTCATCATCGACAACGTGAACTCGCGCGTCGACGTGTGCGGGCGTTTCAGTCTCGATGATGGTCTCGATTGCTTCTTCGTGGACAGCGGATTCGAACGGGCCACAGAAGACGGCAACCGATCGATCCGTTGGAACCAGCGAGTCGTAGCTGCTGTCGGAGACACCGTCAGTTCCCAATTCGACGTCTTCCGGCTCGAGGAAGAACAGGCGGTAGCCAGTCGCCGTTTCTCCCGCTGCACCGCTCGAGTCACGCACCGCTTTGTCCGTTGCGTGGCGGAGATAGAGTTCGATCATTTCTCGCAGTCCTGCACGTGTCCCCCGTTTTTTGTAGAGTTCGGGAGCCCGTGCCAGATATTCCCGTCGTGCGCTTTCGGGCCACTCGCGGTACTCGTCAGCGGCGAGCCAGTCTTCGAGCCACTCGAGCGAGTCGCTCGGGGCACCGTGTGGGTCGAAATATTTGGTGATCCCGTCGATCTCGGACTGGATGTCGACAAACGACGTCTCGAAAACCGACAGAAACCGTTCAAGAAACGCCGCTGATCTCTTGTCGTCCTGATACAGTTCAGGCATGTACCGAAGATACGACTGTCGGGGACAGTACGCCGTCACGGTGTCGACGAGCGGTGACGCCGTTGGTGTCCCGATCAGTTCGAGTGCGACGTACAGATATCGGCCGACAGCGTCGTGTAGTAGGATGTCTGGACTCTCGTCGCCTTCGGCGACTGTCCATTCGGATTCGGCGTGTATTTCGAGCGCGTTGAACGCGGTTCGTTGCCACTCTCGGACGGTCTTCGACGATAGTGACTCGTCGTGGGTGGTAATCGTTTCGGGATTGGACCGTGCCAGTTCAAGCCCGGAACTGATGCCAGTCGCCTGCAATGACCTGCAGACGTCCGCGGACCGAAGCGGTGCCCACCAGTCCGACGATTCGTCGGATAGAGCGGTTTCATCAGCACCGACTCCGGAGGTGTCTGGTGTTGCCTCTCCCTCTGAAGCTGGTGTTTCGAGCGGCAACAATGGGTCGTCCGTCGCGTAATAGCGAATTTTGATTCTGGTGTTTGCCGGAAAACGAGCGAGATCGACGGCCAGTCGATGCCACTCGAGTTGTTCGGTTTCGGAGTCGTATCGTGTCATCGCGATTCCGGTGTGTTTGTTCCGATCGGCCCGCTCGAGGTATTCGGTTCGTTCGGTCAGTGCCAGACATCGGTTGTGCGTATCGATTGCGTAGAACGACCGCATTCCGTCTTCGGATTCGGTACCGATCAGCGTCTCGATCGGTCCGTCGCTGTCGATCGTTTCGAGTCGAGTCAGTTTCTTCGTTCCCGGCTTGTACTCAAAGAGGGCGTACTCGTTCCGATTTTCGACGACGCCGGCGAGGACGAGTGACTCCACTGTACCCGTTATCGCCGTCGGCGTGAACTGATGGTCCGCGGCGATGAGCGTTTCGGAGAGTCGTGGTCCGTCACCATCGGTGTCACTGCGGTCGAGCTCGTTTCTCCAGAGTCCGTATCCATCGTCTGTCGCGGTCAGTACCACTAACCCGTCCGTTACAGTCGTCACGTCGACTGTCGTCCCCGGCGACTGGTTCGTTTCTTGCTTGGCTCCGCGAATCGAGACGAGTGTCTCCGCATCGTCGACCACATGCAATGCACCGCAGCCGTACGTACTTGCGGACGGCGTGTCTACTGGAACCTCTATCGCCTTGGTTTCACGCCGCATTTCGGGAATGACGGCCGTGATCTCTCCTGACTCGTGAGTAACGAACACACGTGACCCTGCAGTTGCGATCGATTGCGGCGCCCAGCGGTGGCGGGACGTTCTGTCGATCACCAGTTCACGTGTCTCGGTCGTCATATCGTACTGGTACAATCCGCCGTCCGTCGTGAGAATGTAGAGGGTGCCGGTTGGATCCACGGAAACGTCGACGATATCGTCACCGATCGTCTGTGAACGGATCGCGGTCGTCTCTGTCAGGGTGATTCCCCCGTCAGTGATCTGGGTGTTTCGTGCGACCCAGTCTTTCCACCCAGTCTCGCTCGTCGTCACTGTATACGAAAACGTCACAGTCGATCACCTCGCTGGGTAGATGGGTGCATATCGACGGTCACACGTTCGAGCGAAAACAGTCCCATCTCGTCTATCCTCACTCGGTCGTCGTTCGGCGTCCCACCGTGTGCAGTGATCGAAAGGTCCGACACCCGTGCAACCGCATCGACGCCCTCGATCACGTTGCGTAACGCCTCACGTTCGAGCGGGCGGCCAAGCGGCCACCCGTTCCCGTTAAATCCGTGGAGTGGGTGGAGATACGACTCGACAGCATCGGTTATCGCCGACTCGAACCCGCTCGGTGCGTACTGCTGTCGAACCTCGCCGCTTACTGTGATTTCGAGTCGGACGTACTGTGGACCGGTGACGTGAACCCGGTCAGTCAATAACGTCCGCTCCCGGAGATACTCCCGAACGGTATCGAGAAACGCCACACTTGGTTCTGGACTCGGAATGTCCGCCGGTGCGTATGGAACGACGATCACGGTGGCTCGTCCGCTGTCGACCGCGACGTGCGTCCGTCCGATCCTGAGACCAGGTGTTCGTGCCGCGAGACGGCGATAATCCGCTGTGGTCACTGCACGAGCAGGGCGATCGAGGTTCCGCCTGACACGGTGTAGTGCCTCCGTAACGGTCTCGCCGTCCGTGCCGCCAGTGGCGGGCCCAAGCGGGGTGATGTCGATTTCCCTCGCAGCGTGTTCGGCATCGAACGCCTCCCCAGGATCGTCGAGTTGCCAGTTTGCTGCTGCCGAGACGTTGCCGCGTTCACCGCCACCGTAGACGTACTCTGCGCTGACCGTCGTATTTGTCGGCGGAACGGCACCGTTGAATCCGTCGCCGAACGTGACGCGGCCTGCCGGCCGGTCGAGCACGTAGTGACAGTCCTCAGGACCGGACGCATCGAAGTTGGGCACCTCCGTGTACCGTTCGCCGTCGACGTAGACCGTCGCGGAAAGAACGGGACTGTTCGCGAATCGATACGTCTGATTGTCGAACTGTGAGTCGGTTACTGACTCGGATTCAGCGGACACGGGCACCAATCGTTCGTGGTCGACGCTGACTGCGTGGGTCGCGGTAACGACGTTCGTTCGAATGCCGTCGAGCTGTGGTGGAATCTCGTATCCCGGACGGTCGACGCGACAGCGGATCCACGTCGCCGCTGTGGCAGTGTCGGGGAGAGACGGCAGACTCGAGTTGGGTTCTGCCGATAGGTCTGATTCGTCTGCAACGAGTTCGATGATACCAGATCGATAGAGCGAGTTGGTGTTGTCCGTGGAAACGGCCAGCCGTTCCCAACTGCCGTCACAGTGGTGTTCCCACGCGAGTTCGACCGACGGCTCGAACGGTGGGTGCTGTTCGTCCGCCACCGCCGAGGGCGCTGGCAGGTCCTCGTCGTGATAATCGACGTGAAGGGAGAGTCGATTTGCCGACGAGAAGGGGTCGTGGTCGAATCCGATGTACACGGTGTCGTCTGCTTCGACGCGACGGCCGAACGGCCGATAGTACGTTCCTGATGCGGCGTTTGCCTCACTGTGGTTGCTCACAGCGCCAGAATCGCCGATCACGCTGTCGACGCACGCAGTCGTAACGACGAGTGGCTTGTCCGTTTCGAATAGGTACCGTTCGTCGATACCATCGGTTACGCTCAGTTTGGTATCCGCTGGGAGCCGCGTCCCTGCGAACCGTTCGGGAACGTCGAACCTGATCGTCGCCGTCGCCGACTCCGGCGGTCGTTGTCGATACCCGAGTAACTGGAGGTACTTCTTGCGGTGTTCTTCGGTAATCTGATCGAGTTGATAGGTGTGGGTCTCGGTCAGCCACGCGAGGACTTCCAGAATCGTTATGCCGGGATCGTGCGGGTTGAAATCCGTCCACTCGTCGGAGTACGCTGGAATCAGCTTTTTCGCCTGATCGAGTAACGCTTCGTACTCCCTGTCGTCCAGTTCGGGTAAATCAAGTCCCATCGCGTTAGTCCTCCGTCATGGTGATGCTGAGCTCGTGTGACCCGTGACAGACCAGCGTGTTTTTCGGCAGCGTTTCGACTCGCTGCTGATCGGTGATCGACCGCCGTTCCTCGTTGACCGTGATCGTCGCGTCGAAGTTCGACACCCCCTCGACAGCATCGACGCCGGTAACGACGTCGGCGAGCGATTTCCGTGATGGAAGTGTTCCGAACTCCCATCCATTACCGTTGTTTCCCGTCAATGGATGGACGAACTCGTCGAGTCGGTCTTCGATGGTCGATTTCAGCAGGGAAACACTCTTGACACTGCTCGCTCGGACCGTTGCCTGGACGGTGAGTTCACTGTAACTTGGACCGCGAACGACGATATCGCGGTCTGTATCCGAAACCAGCGTTGCTGGCGCACGTTCGTACAGCGTCTGACGAACGTCGTGTTTCAATTCCATCGACGGCACGGGCTTTTCCCGCTGTGCGTCCGGAACGATATAGACGGTTATGCAGTTCTCGGCATCGGTCACGCAGGACACTCGAGCGAGTTCCGGAAACTCGCCTTTTGCTACCTGCTCGTAATCGCGTGGTGTTACTGCCCGCCCACGATGTCGGAAGCGGTTCGTCGATCGCGAGACGAGCGTATCCGTCGATTCGACGTCAGTCCCGCCGTTGGCCGCCGTCGGATTCGTCACGGTATCGACCAGTGCGATAGAACTCTTGAGATCGGTAATCGTCCACGGACCGACGTTTCCATCGCTACCGCCGCCAGTCGTATACGTCGCCTTGATGTTGTCCTGACCGCTCGGTGGAATCTTGCCGTTGTCACCGTCACCGAACTGAACTGTCCCCAGCGTCCGGTTGATGACGTAGTGGCGATCCTGTGGTCCCGACTCGAGAAAGTCGTCGACGGCGTTCCATCGAACCCAGAACGCCTTCAGTTCACCACGAGAGTCGTATTCTCGGTTGACGTCTGCCGGCCGTTCGTTCAGGAGTCGTCGTCGCTCGCCCGCCGACATGGTATCTAGTGCGTCCACCCAGAGATCGATGTCTATCACTGGTGCGTGCGAGCAGGCGAACGACTGTTCGTGGGATCCGTCGCTCGAACCGAGTATCTCGTCCTCGACGGTGATTTTGTTGTGCGCCCATTGCGTATTGGGATAGAGTCCTGAAAGAATGGGGGGAAGCGTCGTTTGTTCTGTCGTCATGTTCGCCGGGATTGACGACTGGCTGTCGTGGGTACGGGCGCGGGTGGTCGTCCCTCGATCTCGATCGGTGACGGAACCCTTACCGATCTTCCCGCCTTCCGACTGGAACGCAACGGCTTCGTCCTCGACATCGAGGTGGGTCCTAAACTCGTCTTTCGTCAGCCGTGCCCTGATCCAGTGACGTTGTCGACCGAACAGTTCAGCCTCCGTCGTTGGGGTCGGAAACGTCAGCATGACCATGCCTCGCTCGGTCAGACCGGCGGTCTGATCGCGAACATCCATCTGGTTCCAGGTCGGCTCGTTGTCCACAGTACAATACTCCCACTGGACGCCTGGATCGAACTGTTGTGGATACGTGGCGTCGTCGATCACGAAAAAGAGACTTATCGGACCGTTTTCCAGTCGTCGGTCGAACCCGAAATACACCGTCTGCGCGTCGTCGGGGAGCGAGACGAACGGATCGAAACTCCACTCTCGTTTCGTCAGGTCGTCACTGTATGCGCCGTTGTTCTGCCGGACGATCGTATTGAACGAGAGGTCGAGGTGCTCGTACTCGACGATAACATCGCCGTAAACCGGTGGATCGGGCCTCGTTGTGAAAGACGTCGACAGCGGTCCATCGGAATCTTCGATCGACGGCCGGTCGTACGTCCCGCTGACGAGGCGTGCACGGATCCAGACGTTGTCGTGACCTGCAACTGTCGTCGGCTCGATATCCGACGGCACCTCGAACTGAACACGACCGGGGTGTCGTAATGCCTCGGTCTCGTCTGCGACGGAATCCAACCGCATCCACCCGTTTCCGTTCCAGTACTCCCAGGAGACTTCGGGTGGTCCGTCCAGAACTCCTCTATTCACGTTCGTCTCTTCGTCGAGATGGGGTAACGCGTCCGCCATCGCGTCACTGTCTGTCACACCAACTCCATCGTCTCCATCCCGGCCACTGGTGGCCGACGAACTCGAGTCCTGCGGGGTCTCGGATTCGGATTCGGCCGGCGGTGTAAACTCGAGTTCGACTGTCCCACCGGGCTTGGTAAACGCCTCCTCGCAAGCGACGAAAAACGTCACCGGAGGGTGTGGGACCCGTCCGAACGGGTGCAATCGTTCGTCGTCGAGCGCGACCGGGACGTCGTTCGACAGCAGCATATCCGGGTCGAGACCCGTCTCCGAATCGGTCTCCCGATCGCTGCTCGTCACCTGTATCGATATCGAACGAACAGTCCACGTCGGGACAGCCGTCCCGTCGCGTAGCGAACAGCGCAGCCACCGCCCCTCAGTCCCGTTTACCTCGTGGATCGTCGGTTCTCCGGGCAGCCGAAATCGCTGTTCGGCAACGCCGTCACGGGTGCGTGAATCGTCGTCCCCAGTACTGGAGTTTGCCTGTAGCTGTTCTTGCAGGGCTTTCACACCGCCGTCGTCGGACATCGGTGTGTCGTCTACGACGCGCTTGAGGGGGTGCCATCCGTGTTCTCCGTCCTCGTTTTCACCGTAATACTCCCAGATCGTCTCTTCGAAGATCGGTTCGGGATCCGACTGCGAATCGACTCTGACGGTAAATGTCGATCCAGCGGCTACATTGAGTGCGGATTCGTTCTCGAGATAGAGTGCATGGGACTGTATCAGCTCGCCGTCGAACAGCCGTGTCTGTTCGTTCTCCAGCAAAGTGTCGTGATCGACGATCGCGTCGGCGGTCGGATCGACCGCGACGATGTCGGTAAGCGACGCAGGTGTGGCTTCGAACCCGGCCTCCTGTGGAAGTTCGAACTGTTGTGCCTCTCCGTCCGTCGGATCCGCGATAGCGGTCGTTCCCCCGGGGATTGGCACGTTTCGATCGAGATCTCTGGAGACGTCAAACGAAAGCGGAACACGAGCTGCTTGCGGGGGTCGCCGATCGAAGTCCAGCGCATCCAGAAAGCCGAGCAAGTGTTTTTCCGGGACCTCGTTGAGGCGGTTCCATACGTCGGCTTCGAACGACGAGAAGATCCGAACGAGCGTCTGGCCGACGTCGCCTGACTCCGGATCCCACGTTTCGGTATATGTGCGTGCCCGCTGGCGAAGCGTCTCGTAGATCTCTTCCTGACTTCGGTCGTCAATAATTGGTTCGGTTCCATTCATATTGTCTGCTCGTGAGCAACGGAATCTCGATTCATCGGACGTCGGTTATCGGAACACTGATTCTGTGGACTGTTCGCCGATTCCACCGCTGTTGTGTCGTCCTGCTGTCGTCGTTCATCCGTCACCTTCGGTGGTGTGGAACGGGTATACCATGTTCGAGAGGCTGTTCGTCGTGCGAACGTAGTAGTTGATCTCGATCAGGATTCTGTTGGGATCGTCACTCGCAATCGATGCGTTGACGTCTTCGATGTCGATGCGTGGTTCCCACCGAACCAGCGCCTCGTGGACGCTGCTTTCGATGAGATTCAGCGTCGCTGGAGACACAGCCGAGTAGACGTGATCGTGGATATCACAGCCGAACTCGGGTCGCATGACGCGTTCTCCTTTTGCAGTTCCCAGGATGATCTTGATCGATTCACGAATGTCTTCCTCCGCGTCAGATGTTTCGATGTTGCCGCGGTGGTCGGTCGTGACTGGATACTGCCACCCGGTTCCGAGAAACTCTTCAGCCATGGTTACTCGATGAGGACTGTTGGACACCCGGAAACGATCTTGTTTGGGGGTCCGTTTTCGATGATCGTATCCCCCAGTCTCGCTGCCGGCATATTGTTTATCAGGACAGTTGTACTTCCGTCGACGACCGGGCCACCGACGTGTGGTACCACGCCGGAGGCCAGCGGACAACTGTGGACGTCGCTGATCGCCCGCCATGCCGGTCGGTTCCCGATGAACACGTTCGGACTACCCGTTCCTGCCAATGGTGTTCCGTGAGCGGTCCCGTCACCTGTTCTTGCTGCTGGTTTCATGGTTAGTTAAGTCGGATAATGGCGCCTTTGATCGTAAGCGGTCCCGTCGAGTCGACACTCATGATGCCACCACTATCGATATCGACGTTCGCTTTCCCGGAGATGTCCACGGTATTTTTACTCTTGACGTCGACCGTCGTGCCACCGGTAATCTCGACGCTCTTGTCGCCATCGATCTTTACGTTCTTTGCGGAGAGTTCCAGCGTATCGCCGGCATCGACCACGACGGAGTCGTCCGACGAATTGAGGACGATTCGGTTCGTGTCGCTGTCGTCACGGATCGCGATCGTCTCTCGTCCGTCATCGTCATCGATAACGATCTCGTGACCCTCACTGGTCTGGATCGTCACACTTCCTCCGTCGCCGTCTCTGTCGTCGTCGAAGGTGATCCGGTGTTCGCTCCGGGTCCGAATCTCGCGAACGTCGTTGTCGCCGTCGTTTTGTTGTGGCGGTTCCTGTTTCCCGTTCCACAGCGATCCGACGACGTACGGCCGATGGATATCGCCGTTCTCGAACGCGACCAATACCTCGTCGTCGACTTCCGGCAAGAAATACGAGCCGTATTCGTTGCCGGCCATCGGCGTCGCGATACGGGCCCAGTAACTCTCGTCGTCGGCGTCTCGCCAGGGGAACTGCAGTTTGACGCGCCCGAGTCCCTTCGGATCTTCGTTGTCGGTAACGATACCGACGACGACGCCTTGCATCCCGCCGTCCGACGTTTCGCCATCGAAAAATCCGGGTTGGCTCATGAGCCCACCTCCACTGCTTCGAAGGTCGTTCGATAGCCGGCTGCTCCCATCCGATGAGTCGCCCTCGTCACGTGGTAGTGTCCAGAGAACCGGTCACCGAGTTCGACAAGTTCGATCGTTTCTCCCGCACGTATCTCGGGAATCCCATCCGCTTCACCGTACCCCTGGACGACCTCGTCGGAAAACTGGTTGAGCTTCGTCTCTGCAATTCGCTCGGCTTCGTTGGGTGACATCGCTGGCACACAGAATACCTCCTTGTGTTTCGCATCGGAACTGCCCGCCGTTTCGACGATCTCTTCTTTCTGTTCGACGTCCCACGACCTGACCTCGACCTCGTGTGTGTCCCGACGGTGAGATATCTCGCCGGTGAAGTCGTGCAGATCCTCGCCGTACCACAGCTCAACGACCGGCTCGTCCGAGACTGCCGACGACCGGGGAACGAACTTCACCGTCGACCGCTCGGCGTAGAACTCGAACCCGTACGTTGCTGCGAGGTCGTGGACGAATCGATAGTCGCTACATCCGTTTTGAATCAATTTTTTGCGTTCGATGTTTGCACTCTCGACTTCGACTGTCGAGAACGGGTACGCCGAAAGCACGTCTTCGACGGCCTCCCCGATAGTCGCTTTCTCCCACGAATCCGACCGGGATCCTTGCATCGCTTCCCACAGCAGTCCATATCCCGAAACCTGCACTTCGGGACCGTGTTCGACAGTGAATTCACCGGTAATCGATTGAATCTTTCCCGACAGAAGCGGTGTCAACTCGCCCTCGTCACCGTACCCCATGGCGATTTCCACGTCGGTCCCGACCTCGAACTCGTCCCAGGACAGCCCGGCGAACTCGTCGAGTTCTTCGTCGAACGGGAAGTTGAGACCGAACGAGAACCGATCCGCTCCGTCGAACGATGTCTCGACGACGAGATCGGCAATCCGACCCCCCGGTTCCTGGAACCGTTGGTCGCCGATCACTACTTCGAACCGCGGCGAATACCGGGGATGGTTGTCGATGTCGTAGCTCACGTTTCGGTCACCTCTCTCGACACGACACGCGCCGTCGCTCGAGCTGCTCGGTGTGGGATGTACTCGATCATACTACAGTGGTGGCAACTCAAGCTTGTCTCCTGGCTCGATCGCCCGGGGGTTGTCGATGTCATTCTGATCCGCGATCGTTCGCCAATGTGATGGATCACTGTACTCCTCGTCGGCGATTAACCAGAGCGTATCTCCTTCGGCTACCGTCCAGACTTTCGTCTTGTCCGTCGACTCCGGGGAAACCACCGACTTATGATAGTCTGCTGTTTTGTACTCTTTGAAGACGATCGACACACGAGCCCGTATCGGGATCCCGCTGGGCAGGAACTTCGTAAACTGCTTGTTCGCGCGTTGGACCAACGCGGTGAAATCGATCCCATCTCCCCACACGAACCGACAGACCGGCGGGGCGTGAAGTTCACCGTCGACGGTCAGCAAGTAATCGATCGCGTTCGTATACCGTTCACGGACGTCGAGATCTTCGGACGATGCGTCATCGGAGCCGAGTTCGTTCGTCGTGTCGAAAAACAACTCCATCGATAGCGTCTCCGCATTTCCGTCGACAAACTGCATGATCGACGCTCCCGATCCGGTCGCTTTCATCTCGCCGTAGTTGACACTCTTTTCGAGTGCGTACGAACTTGGATTGAATCGACACTCGATCGTTTCACCTTGCTTTTTCCCGTTGAGGATCGTAATCTGGGCCTTCTCTAGTTTTCCGTTCGTCATTGCTGACCTCTTCGTTCACGTTCGATTCGCTTTCGTCGCTCGAGTTTCCGATGAAGACGTTCGACGACACGATCGACGTCTGCCTCATATCGGAGCGATTCGCCTGGCAACTGGACGCTGCTCTTTGTTCGACGTAGCTGTGCTCTGTGATCATCGGTGGAGTGGTGGGCCGGCGCTCCGTGTGCCTGATCGATGTGACTCCGGTGTCTATCGCGAGAGTCGTCAACCGGTCTGGCTGACGACATCGCTGGTGGCGGCCCACCAGTCTGATCGATGCCTTCGGAACGACGGTCCTCGTGAGGGAATGGCCGTCCCGATTCGGGACTCGAGTTCCCTTCGATCGCCGATCGATTCGTGACCGGGTCGTGTCGTCGTCCGCGTCTGGATTGTTCCGACGTGTCGGGACGTTGCGAGTTCGCTGTCCGACGGTTCTGGACACGCTGGTCCGCCCGCTTTCCGTTCGGCCTGCTCCGTGTCGCGGCCGCGCTGTCACCGGATCGCGGACCCGATTGGGATCGTAACGCGTTTTTCTGCTTCCGTTCGCCGGTCAGGGGTGCGTCGACGTGTGCCGACGCAGCCTCCCCACCGCCACCGCGACGAGACTGCTGTTCGCCGCCGGTAGTGTCGATCGGTTGCTGGGCTCGATAGACGAGAGCGGGCCGATCAGTATGCGAACTGACTGTCCCAACCATCGACTCGTCTATACTACTTTCCAATTGAGAGGATTTATATTTATTTATATTATCTCCACTATTGATTTCTGCTGGTTTGGCTACCCGTTCCCCGCCAGTCGTTTGAACTCGTCTCGGGGCCGTAAGCGACGGCGACGAGTCTGCAACCCTCGGTGCGGTCGCGGTCTCATCGTTCTTCGGGATCGATTCGAAGCCTGTATCGATCGCTGTCCGTTCGAACGAGGATTGCTGCTGGTAGTTCTGATGGTAGTCCTGATGTTGAAGTTGCGAGTTGCTCGGCGATTGTTCGCTTGCGACGCTGCTCACCCGGGGAACGAGAAACGACTCGTCACTCGATGGTCGTCGGTCCGTCCCTCCCGTGCTCGAGCCGCCCAAGACGTCACGGTCCGTCGACTGCGTTCGAAGGATTCGGATTCCGGACCCGACCGTACTGGGAACTGTCGCCGTACGAGTAACCGACGGAGAGCCCGCTCCCGACGAACGGATGGAAGCCCGATCAGGACTGCGACCTATCCCAGCAGTGTCTTCGGTTGCCGCCGTTTCTGAAACCGAACTCCTCGCTTCACTGCCACTAACCGAACTGCTGGTACCAAGAGAGAGCCGCGATGACGACGGTCGAGGTTCCGTACGGTTGCTCGGCGTCGACGTCATCGGACTCGAGGCGCGTTCCTGACGTTCTGGTTGTGTCTGTCTCGCCGAGTTGTCGAGCGTGGGTACGGATCGCTCCGACGTCGCCACCGACCCGAGACCACCGGTTTCGGATTCAGTAGCTGAGACCGTCGTCCCGAAACTCCTGGTGGCGTCGTTCGCGATCTGTCCCTGCTCGGCGGTCGTCCGGCCCGTATCCTGATTCGTCGGACTGGGGAGCCGACCCGTCGGCTCGAGCGGCGAGTCGTCTTTCGCAGGTGTCCCTGTCCCCGCAAACGTGACTTTCGCTCGTGATTCCGTCCCCCGGGCGGTCGCAGCCGACGAAGATGGCACCGCCCTCGAGGGCGTCGGCACGGGACTGGTGGACGTGATTCGGACATCTGTGGCCACAGTGTATGACCCAATCGATGCGATCCGATCGCTAGCGTTTCGTGGGGTCGACCCGATCGAGAGCCGACTACTGGCGTCGAAACGCTCGGTTATGAAAGCGGTACTGGTCGCCTGTGAGACCGGCGTCGTGTCCACGTGCAGGTTTGTCGAGGTCGGGTCGGTAACCGATCCATTCGGCGACGAGCGTGCGGTCGTTGCGGATAGCGATACCGATTGCTGTGATCGGTGGTTCGACTGGCCTCGGACTGTCCCGTGATCCCCCGGACGATCGACGGAAGCGGCCGAGACGAGTTGCTGCGATTTCGCAGTTCGATCGGTTGGCCTGCCGTTCGACGCGTTCGTTGCCGTCTCTGTGGGTTTGATTTCGACTGGCGATTGGCTATCGAGTCGGGACACGGACGGCGAGCGGGACACATCCCGGCCGATCTCAGTCAGTATCGCTCCGATCCGTGACGTGGGTCCGGTCGTCTCCGGTCGCGTGTTCTCGGGTGTCGTCGTTCGGAATGCTGCGCGTCGTGACGACCGTTTGGAATCCGAACCGCGGTACTCGAGTGTGGGGTGGGACGGTGGTACCGTCGTCGATTCGAACGACGCCGATCGATCGACGGATTTACGCATACTATCTCGATCCACGTCACCCCCAATCTCCCTTCTGGCGAGGTTCAGCGCGGTCGCAGCGTTGCGGGTCTCTTCCGTGGCCGTGTCCCCGCCAGCCGTGTTCCGGTTCGAAACCGCACGGTATCGGTGAACACCACTGCTCTCGTTTGCTGGCGATCCCGCGTGGACCTCGTTCGGTCGGGCTGGTTTCCACGCCGCGAATGGCTTCTGTCGTCCGTGTTCGCTCCCCTCCGTAGGCTGGATCCGAGCCGGTCTGTGGACGAGTTGCGATCCGATTGCGGTTCGCGGAGTCGGGTCGGTCGGGATCGGGGTCGAAGACGATTCTGCTCTGACTACGGACGCATCGTCACCGGTGGGTGCCGTCTCTCTGGGATCGATACTCGCCCTGCCCGGCGAAGAACTGGCGGCTCCTGTCTCGGTCTCGGTCCAGTGTGGATCGGATCCACTGTGGGTGTCGGAACCAGCACGAGCTGTGGGGAACTGGCGGTTCACTCGAGATCGAGGTCGCTTCCGAACCGATTTCGCGGGAGTGGACTGGGCCGTAACTGGTGACACGCTGTCCGCAGCGGTGACGCGATCCGCCGCTTCGACCCCCTCCCGTCCGACGCTGGTTCCGGGGACGTGTGGAGACGGCTGACGCGGGATGACTGCAGTCGTCGAACGGACGGGGCTGTCAGACCCTCCGCTGTCGGACGACGATCCGTCGCTGTCACCGTACGAACGGGTACCGTCACTAGTTGCGCCTGTTTGAGATTCGGATCGGTATCCGACATCCCTCGAGCGACTGGCAGTCGTCAGGACAGACATCCCGTCTCGCTGACTGTCTCGCTGACTGTCTCGCTGACCGTCTCGCTGACTGTCTCGTTGACTGTCCTGCCGACCTGCCGCTCGTCGCTCATCAGCTGTCAACTCCGCAACCGCCGGAACGGTTCTTCGGGCGGCTCGGGGTCTCCAGTCCGTTGGTCGCCGCCGGTCAGTTCGAGCCGCGGTAACTGTTCGAACAGTTCGTTGCTTTCGGACAGTGGACCGTTGACGCTCGAGCACCGTGGATTCGTTCGCTCCGTCGTCGATCTGGCCGACGTTCTGTGATCGAGACCAGTCACCCAGAAGGCGGTGATCGGACGGGTCTCCTTGGCGCGACAACGCGTCGTTGGATGGCCCCATCGTCTCCGTCGCCGGTGACTGACTATCACCAGACCGGACGATAGTCGACACCGATTCGCTCGCCTTGCTTCGCTGGCTTCGGTGCTGTGTTGTTGTCCAGTTCGACCGAAGCCGTCGAATGTCGTCACCGGCCGCTCGTCCAGTCGGTGCCGCGGAACCGATGGGGCGCGCCGATCGACGGGTGCGGCCCCCGTGGACGCCTTGCTTTGTCGCTATCGACGAAGGATCATCGTCCGTCGTCGTTCTTGCCCTCTCTCGTGACGACCGTTGATCAACGTGGGTCGTCGGGGTCGGCACGTCGTCGGTCGCTACTGGTGTCCTCGAGGGTGTGCGCTGTCGGTGCCGGAGTTCGGGAGCACCCGAAATCCCGGTTTCGACGGCGACTGTTCCGCTTCGTTCGTCCGCTGTTGTCGCAGTCGGTTCGTTCGCGGTAGACGTCCATTCATACTGTCGGACAAAAGTCAGTACTGTTTTTCGACCCCTCGCTCGGTCAAAAGCCTGTGATTCGTTTTGTTCGACAGTATCATAGGGATTATCGTAGAAGTTCATAGTTCCCCTCCGACGGACCGAGATACAACGCCGAAGACCGCGCCTCGGAATCACCGATTGGCTACGATAATCCCTATCAGTCGCGGTCCCGCCCCCGAATGAGGTTTCGCTGACTGGACGGGGTATTCGGTTGTTCCGGGTCGGGGATTGCTCCTCGATGACCTGATGGTCTCGATTCGTGTCCGTCTCTTGTATCGCCGACTCGGCTTCGGGAGCCATGGGCGTGAGATGGGCGCGCACTTCGCCGAACGTGGAGTTGCGTGCTCGTCTCTGCGTTTCTCTCCGCGCCGGCGAGCTGTACTGGTCCGCTGTGGACGTTTCGATCCACGACGGTGGATCTCCATCGGTGTTGAGTCCGAACGGTTCCGGTGGGTCGTCGGGAAGAAGCGACACTGCCGCTAATTCTCGGTCCGATTGGTGGTCGGTCGTGTCGTCTTCGTTCGTGGCGGGTTTCGCCCCGTGGTCCTCCGGTGGAGGGACATACCGGTCACGGAGGCGGTACGTTCGATCGGCCGTCGAATACCGATTGAGGATTCGGAGCGCAAATCCGCCGATCAGCCTCGATGGCTCGAGTGTGAGAATGCCACGATGCCGATTCTGAACGGCTGCCACGTGGTGGCCAACGCTCGTCTGGCTGACTGAATGTCGTTCACTCGTCCCGTCGTTGTATTCCGATTCTCGCCGTGCATTCCCGTCGCTCCAGTCCATACTGACGCTGATGTCACGAATCGGTTCCTCGACAGCGTTCGGCCACGTCCTGGGTCCGGATTCAGGGTCGTACATACGTTATGCGATCGATATCTCGAGTGTCAATCCTGCGGCGTTGGACTACCGGCTGCACCAACGACCGAATCGGGTTCGTTGGCGGTTGAGTGACGGCTATCGTTGTCTTCTTCGACGGAATCGGTCACGTGTTTCGAGCTGTCCCGACCGATTGCGCTTGCGGCTTGCTCCGTCCACTGGAGGTAGTAGACTTCCCCGTCTTTCGTAAACACTGTCGGCGTCTCTCCGCCTCGCTTGAGGTTGTATCCGAGCGGGAGTTTGAGGGCGTCGTCGTTTGGCTTGAGCGAGAACGCTTCGTCTATTTCGAAGGTCCCCTCTTCTCCCGGCCTGATCGTCGTATCGACGCCAGGTCTGAAGAGATCGAGATCTGTGTCCCTGATCAGTGATTCCGAGAGATCGATCGATCGGTTCGAGCTGTTCCGAACGATCAGTTCGAAACTGTTCCGCGCTTCCGGAGTCCTGATGTCCGTACTGATGAGATCGGTGCGTTCGACCGTTCGTTTTTCGTATCGGTTGTAAAGCAGTAGCGTCACTACTCCCCAGAGTAGCCCGGCACAGAGTACGGGAACCCACCAGAGGTATCGATCGAGAGACCATGTGACGACGCCGACGATAAGACCACTGCCAATCGCGACGAGGAGACCGACGATCATCGCGAGGGTTCGGCTTTCTAACCCTCGAGTAAGCACGTATCCGACCCTAATCGATCCGAGTGTCGAAGACGTACGTCGGCTCTTTCGGTAGCCTAACAACACCGCTCCGACTGCAAGCGGCCACGTTAGTAGTATGCCAACGAACAGTATCGGTACCGTGATCCAGCCGAGGGCGTATCCTACCGCCAATACGACAGCGACCGACAGGGCCGCAACCCACCCGCTGAGCATCGCTTTTGCCCACGTCGAGTACTGCTCCCAGCGCTGGTGTATCGTCTCGCGGTTGTTCCGATACAAGAGGTAACAGCCACCGAGAAGAAGTCCGAACAGAAACGCTGTGAGGAAGGTGGTTCGCATCGGTACCAACTCCCATCCCACGACAGGTATCGTCACGAGTGGCACGATGTCGAGCCATCCGGATACCCAGAACGCCAGTGTCACCGCTATCGCGATCGCCGTCGCGAGTATCACAGCGGGAAGAGCCGGTTTGATAAACTGGTTCACCGACGTTGCAACCGCTTTCTTTGCTTTTGTTGTGATCGTCATTGTCCAGTAGTCTGCGCTCGGATCGATGCGTACTCCAGTGGACCACGGCGACGGTGGCGAACACCGATTCGTAGCACTCCGGGCGAAACCGAGTGAATCCGACGCCATTGATGTCGCTTCTTCTCCCGTTCTACTCTCGCCAGATGAGAGCCTGCCCGTATTATGGATGCCCCACCACTCGAGCGTGCTACGCTACTATTCATAGCTACGTTACTGACATTGTTTTATAATGGAAATATAAATACTTTAGCATAGTTATAGAAAACATCTGCGGAGCAATACAAGCGAACGAACGGTTGGTACTGACGATTGACCACAGGTGGACCTAATCGAGACAATCCACGAATCAATAATCCATGTATTTATAATTATCTAATTAATCCTCGATGAGAACGTATTAATGGAGAGTAATACACTACTATCAACTCGACGAATGGAACTCACGGTAAAATCACTCAGCCAGAAGGATGCCGGTCGCGGCCTCGCTGCCGTCGACCGAGCAGCGATGACTGAACTCGGTATTGAAAACGGTGATTACGTCTTTATCGAGGGCGATAGTGGCGAGGTAGCTGCTCGAATCTGGCCAGGATATCCCGAAGACGAAGAATTGGGAATTCTTCGTATCGACGGACGGCTTCGGAAGGCAGTCGGCACCAATATCGATGACACCGTCGACGTGTCGGCTGCCGATCTCCCGGCTGCAACGACCCTCACTGTAACCGCTCCAGAGACGCTGCGTGTCGACGGTGATCTTGCCCCCATCGTCAAGCGAAAGCTCAAAGGGCGGGCAATTGATCCCGGACAAACCGTCCACATTTCGCTCGCGCTTGGGCCCGGTTCGTCAATCTCGGAACGACGGATCCCCATACAGGTCGCAGAAAGTCAGCCAGGCGATATCGCCGTCGTCGTCGAGTCGACGGAACTGACTGTCAAAAGACGACCGGCTGAACGAGCGCAGGATCACGAGGAGTCGAGCGACGATCAGTTGGCGTCTGCGTCCCAGTCCGAATCACAGATCCAGACGGAACCGCCGGACATCACCTACGAGGACATCGGTGGCGTCGACGACGAACTCGAACAGGTCCGTGAAATGATCGAGCTGCCGATGCGCCATCCGGAACTCTTCCAGCAGTTGGGAATCGATCCACCAAAAGGCGTGTTGCTGCATGGGCCGCCGGGAACGGGGAAAACACTCATCGCAAAAGCCGTCGCCAACGAGATAGACGCGTTCTTCACGGATATTTCCGGCCCGGAGATCATGTCTCGATACTACGGTGAGTCGGAAGAACAGCTCCGGTCCGTCTTCGAGGACGCAACGGAAAACGCACCTGCGGTCGTCTTTATCGACGAGATTGACTCTATCGCACCGAAACGCGACGAGACCAGCGGCGACGTCGAGCGCCGGATCGTTGCACAATTACTCTCACTGCTAGACGGTATCGAAGAGCGCGGTGAAGTCGTGGTTATCGGAGCCACCAACCGTCTCAATGCGATCGATCCCGCGCTCCGACGAGGTGGCCGTTTCGACCGAGAAATCGAAGTTGGCATTCCGGATCGAGACGGCCGCGAGGAAATCTTCGAGGTTCACACCCGTGGAATGCCGCTGTCCGAAGAGATCGACCTCAGCGAGTACGCCGTAGATACCCACGGGTTCGTCGGTGCTGACATCGAACAACTCGCCAAGGAAGCAGCGATGCGGGCACTCCGTCGGGTCCGTCCGAATCTCGATCTCGAGGCGGATACGATCGACGCGGCGGCACTCGAAGCGATCCGTATCGAGGACCGTGACTTCCAGCACGCGATGAGCAGCGTCGATCCGTCCGCGCTCCGTGAGGTGTTCGTCGAGGTGCCGGACACTTCCTGGGATGAGGTCGGCGGTCTCGAGACGACGAAAGAGCGACTTCGGGAGACGATCCAGTGGCCTCTCGCGTATTCACCCGTCTTCGACGAACTCCATCTCAGTGCGGCAAACGGCGTCTTGCTGTACGGGCCCCCAGGGACTGGGAAAACGTTGCTGGCCAAAGCCGTCGCGAGCGAAGCCCAGAGCAATTTTATTTCGGTCAAAGGGCCCGAATTGCTCAACAAGTACGTCGGTGAATCCGAAAAAGGAGTCCGAGAGGTGTTCGAGAAGGCTCGCTCGAACGCGCCAACGGTGGTCTTCTTCGACGAGATCGACGCCATCGCTGCCGAACGTGGGAGTGGTGGAGACGCTTCCGGCGTTCAGGAACGCGTGGTATCCCAACTGCTGACGGAACTCGACGGTCTCGAGGAACTCGAAGACGTCGTCGTGATTGCGACCAGCAACCGACCGGACCTCATCGACGACGCACTGTTGCGTCCGGGACGGTTCGACCGTCAGATCCATGTTCCAATACCAGACGAGCAGGCACGTCGCGAAATCTTTGCCGTCCACACGGCACACCGTTCGATCGGCGACGATGTCGAACTTGCCCGTCTCGCCGGTCGGACACAGGGATACGTCGGCGCGGATGTCCAAGCGATCTGTCGGGAGGCCGCGATGGAGGCTGCACGGGAGTACGTCGATGGGGTGACACCGTCGGACGTCGACGACGGTGTCGGAACGATCACAGTGACTGCCGAGCACTTCGATCACGCGATCAAAAGCACGAGCTCGAGTGTCAACCAAGCGATAAAACGTCGATACGAGGAACTCGAGCGGAAGTTCAATTGACGACACACCAGGAGAGCCGCTCGGATTGACCTGCTCTACAGCCTGAGGGCTATGGAATCCGCCATCAGATGTCCGCCAAGCATGATGTTCGAGGTTCCAACCCGTACTCGAGAGGAACCGGCAGCATACCGGAGAAACACTCGTGCCTATGATACTCTTCAACAGATTGAACAATGAGGGCTGATATCTGGTGATATCTATAAAAGAAAAATAGCGCGAGTACCACGGGCCACCGCGCCCGTGGGTGAAGCGCGTCAAAACACGAGCTTTTAACAGGTAGCTAAGCATATCAAAATCCAGTGCAGTCGTCCAAACTCACCCAAACCTTATCGTTCGGACTAGACATCCATACGGGGAGTGGGGACGACCTGCAAACGGGCTGTCTTGAGGCCCGCCGCATCCGCAACGAAGCCAATCGACTCGACCGAGCTGGTTGGGATTGGGACGAGATCAAATCAACTGTTGTCGCCAACGCTGATCACGTCAACAACACCACCCAACTCATCGTTGACAAGGCACTCGGTGAAATCGAAACCAATCACGACAACAAAGATGACGGGTGGGGCGACCCTACCCATACACCGACGAGTCGTACCCGATGGTGATGAACCACGGAGAAGGCTATCGCCTGTTCCCCGAAGACGACGAGACGGTTCGGTTCCGTATCACCGCCACAAGAGGCACGCACGTCAAAGGTGAACTTCGTGGCAACCCCGACCACTTCGACAGACTCCAAATCGCATTCAACGACGAAGAGTGGCGGGTTGGAACCGTTGAAGTCGTTCACAAACACGGTGAGTGGCGACTCCACGTAACAGTCACCCACGAGACTCATCACGTCGCCAGCAAGAACGACGCGGACACAATTGTTGGTGTGGATGTGAACGAGGGCTGTATTGCACTGCTGCAATGAGTCGAAATGGGTCGGTGAAAGACTCCGTGGTGTTTGAGTACCCGTCGGTGAAAGAACAGCGACACGAGTTTTTCACCAAGCGCAAGCGGATGCAGAACACTCCCGTTTGCTGCACTCCAAAACATGGTGTCGTACAAGGCTGCGTGGGAAGGGATTCCCAGCGATGTGGTTGACCCGGAGTACACGAGCCAGCGGTGCCCAAGAACGGAGTGCCAGCACACAGAACGAGCGAACCGACACAGAAAGCGGTTCAAGTGCCAGCAGTGCGAGTTTCAAGACCATTCCGATAGGAAGGCGGCGGTGTGCGTTGTGCAGAATTGGTTTGACGAGCAGTCTGGAAATGTGCCGTCTCTCGAAACCCTTCCACGAGTTCGGACGGTGAGACGGGCGGCATCGGGCGGTGGTGGAGCCGCCGACTCTCACGGACGCCATTCGCGTTCGGATGTTACCTCCGCAGGGGAGGCGTAACCAGAGATGGAAGCGCGAGAGGAATTAAAGACCGTTGCATCAGCAGTGCAGGACTAAACACGGACGCCCCGCGCCACCGTGCGGGGGTACTTCACGCAGATTGCGTAATCGAGAGAAAACGGGAAAACTACCTTTGAGCCATTTGCCCGCAAATGTAGTGCTCCGTCAGGGATTTGAACCCGATGCAAATCCTCGCTTCACTCGGATTTCCGTGCTTCAAATCCCAGAGCGTGCGCTTCCTTCTTCGTTACGCTGTTCCTCAGAAGAGTGCTCCGTCAGGGATTTGAACCCTGGTCATCGGCTCGAAAGGCCGAAATGATTGGCCGGACTACACCAACGGAGCGTGTCTCGTACGCACTCTTTGCTTGCCGAGGGTTAATAAAAAACGTTCCGTTCCACGTCCGTCGTGACACGTGCTGACGCACACAGCGTGTGAGCCCCATCTCGAAACGCTCACACTCACGGTTTCCACCATCTCAGCTGTTCAAAGTGCTGAATTAGTATTCCACCATCCTCCAACTCTTCCCAGGTCTCCGTTAACAATCCACACTCAGTCGGGTTACACCCAATCGATTCACTCCGCTGTCTGATCGAGCGTCCCGTACTCGAGTACCGCCTCGATCGTCGGCGTCACGGCCGTCGCGTCGACGGCGTCGATGCCACTGAGATCAACATCGCGCGCGGCGGGGCCGCCCAGGGCGTAGCAACCGTAGGCGGATTCGTCGACGCGGCCGTGGGAGCCGCTGACCGTCGAGGGGTCGAGCGAGACCATTCCCTCCTCACCGAAGAACAGTTCGCAGGGGTCGAAACCGGGCTTGTCGTGGATGTCCATGTCGGTCGCGTACGGCGGCGCGTTGTCGTGGTCGGTCCACCAGTAGTACTGGAACCAGGCGTCCGGCTCCGCGACGAGGACGAAATCACCCGCGTTCGGGTGGTCGATCCCCCACTCGGCCTTCTCGGCGTCGTCGATGACGGTGGCGACGCCGTCGAGATCGGCGAGCAACTCGCGGGCCGACTCGAGTGCGTCACCGTCCACGCCCGCGTTTCCGTTCGCGCCGTCGTCTGTCCCCGCATCCGCGCCCGCGTCTGCGTCCGTGTCCAGATAGACATGTGCAATCTGATGATCCACCATCGCGAACGCGGCGGAGTTCGGAATGTCGGCGTCACCCTCCGCATCGGTTTCGAGGAGTCCCGCCTCGTGAAGTGCCCGATTCGGGAACACTGGCTGTTCGACGTCGTGGAAGCCGTACTCGCTCAAGAGGTTGACCGCGGTCTCGTCCCAGCGGTCGGTCTCCGAGAGGAAGTCGAGAAAGTCTCCAAGCATCTCGTCGACCGTCTCGAGTTCCGCGTCGAACGCGTCGGAACTCGGCCCGTCGCTCTGACCGACGTAGTCCAGATGGGGAACGTACACCCAGAGCAGGTCGGGATCGAAGCGCTCGACCGCCTCGCGCGCCGCCGAAAGGATCCATTGGCTTCCCTCCTCGTTCGCGCCTGGCCCCCAGTAGTTGTGCAGGGGGAAGTGGGCGTACGCTTCCTGGAGGTCGTCGTAGAACCCATTGGGGTTCGTCCAGCAGTTCATCTCGATCAGGTTGTTGTCCTCGTCCTCGATGGGCGAAGGCGTCACGGCCACGTCGGCGGACGTCCCGATCAGGTGCTGGAAGAACAGGGCACCGGTCGTGAGCCCGGCCTCGCTTGCGGTTTCCCAGATTCGATTCCGGTCCGCGCGATCGCGCTCCCAGAACTCGGCGGCCCGGCGCTCGCGGTCGAACTCACCGCTCGAGACATCGCCGTGCTCGCTCGGCCCAGTCCCGGTCGCGAGGGTCGTCTGCGTTGGCACCGTCAGTGCGGGAAATGGTGGTCGAAGATCCGTCACCCGCTCGTTCGGAAAGAGCGAGTGCAGCGTCGGCGTCCGTTCAGGGTCGATGTGCTGGGGCTGGAGCCCAACGACGTCGAGAACGATGAGTCGGCCTGTGGAGTCGATCGTTTCGGAGTCGAACTCGAGTGCGGTCTGTTCGGTCTGTTCGGTCCGTTCGGTGCTGTCGGTACTGGCCGTGTCGTGGCTTCCGGTGTCGTCAGTCATACCTCGGTATCGCTATGGGTCGCAGCATAGTCGTACAACCAGTGCAACTGCTTCGAGAAATCGTGTTCGTCGACCCCGAGCGGGGCCTTGAAAAACGAGGCGAGGTGGGGCTGGAGACCCCCGTCACCGTATTCGTCGGCATGTGCGATCAGCCGAACCAGATCGAGCACGAGCGGCGCGGCCAGCGCTGAATCTGACCCCTCCCAGGTGAACTGCATCGTCATCTCAGTGTTCAGGAAGCCCTCGAAGTGGATGTAGTCCCAGGCCGTCTTCCAGTCCGCGAGCGACGGCGTGTAGTCGATCCGGACCCGATTGTGGCCAACCTCTGGAAGGATGGACTCGAGTACGTCGCCCTTGCTCGCGAGTTTGCCGGCGGCGTTTTGCTCGTCCTCGAGTACGAGTCCGTCCTTGTTGCCGAGGATGTTGTGGCCCTCCCAGGAGAGGACGTTCAGGTTTCGGCCGGCGAACATGGGCGCGAGCGCGGACTTGACGAGTGTTTCGCCGGTTTTGGCGTCTCGGCCGACGTGGGGGACGCCGCGGTCGGCGGCGAGTTCCTGTACCCCGCCGAGCGCGTTGCCCGTGCTCGGCGTGAAGTTGACGAACGGATGGCCGGCGTCGATGGCAGCGTAGGCGTAGAGAACGCTTGCGGGCAGGTCGCGGTCGTCGGTGTCGAGTGCCTCTTCCAGCGCGTCGCGAGTGTCGTACTGGTCGGCTGTGGGGAGTTCCGGCTCCGTGGACGCGACGTTGACGACGATGAGGCGGTCGAGGTCGTGTGCGGTTCGGAACGACTCGTAGTCGTCGCGGATCTGGTCGAGAACGGTCCGCATCGAGAGCGACTCCTCGAGTTGTTGGCTCTCATCGGTCACCGCAGCTCCGCAGTTGATCGCCGTCCCGACCTCGATGCGCTCGTCGACGGCAGTGAGGTCGTCGCGGACGCCCGCGAGGGTTGCCTCGTCGGGAACGCCGTTTCGCTCGCACTGGCGCTCTGCCTGCTCGACGAGCGAGGTCGGATCGATGTCGTGGCCACCGAAGACGAACTCCTCGACGGGGGGTAACTCGAGTGCCGAGACTGGCTCGCGCTCGGTGACCATGCCGGTCGTATCGGTATGACCGGCGGCGATTGCCCGTGCGCCGACGATGGCCATCGTCGCGACGTTTCCACGTGCGCCGACGAGCCAGACGCCGGTCCGATCTCCGGTGAGCGAGTCGGTCGAGTCGGCTGCGTGAGGCGAGTCAGCGCTCATCGGCCATCACGAGCGCAGTGGGTGGGTTGGGGGAGGCCGTCGGCGCTCGGGGCGCTCGGCCTCGACTGGTGCGTGACCGCTCCGGGAGTCGTCGAAGGCGTCTGCGCGTGTTCACTCATCCGGAAGCCATCTGTCCGGGATGGCTTTTGTTATGCCCGCCGTAGCACGCGTAACACGTGTTTGGCCGAGACTAACACGACATTCCCCGCGAGTCGGACGACCGTCGTTCAGGCACAATATGAGATTAGCCGCGTGAACAACCGGCATTCCAAAACCGAACCACTGTCGTACTCCGGGGCATGCGCATTATCGACCCCCACATGCACATGGTGTCGCGCGCGGCCGACGACTACAAGCGGGCGCGACGCGCCGGCATCGAGTGCTGTATCGAGCCGGCATTCTGGAGCGGGCAGGACAAACAGCACGCGGGCGCGTTCTTCGACTATTTCGAGCAGATCATCGAACACGAGACCGACCGGGCTGAGCGGACAGCCAACATGGACCACTACGTGACGATCGGCCTCGAGCCCAAAGAGGCCAACTACCGGGACATGGCCGAGAAGGTCGTCGAGCGCATTCCGGAGTATCTCGACCGCGATCCGGTGGTCGGCGTCGGTGAGATCGGTTTCGACCAGGTCACCGACGACGAAGAGTGGGCCTTCCGCGAGCAGTTAGAAATCGCCGAGGACCGCGAACTGCCCGTCGTCGTCCACACACCTCACACCGACAAGCCGGCCGGTACCGAGCGCATCGTCGAGATCATCGAGGAAATGGGCCTCACCCAGGACCGGATCATCATCGACCACAACACCGAGGATACGATCGATATCTCCGCACAGACTGACTGCTGGATCGGCTTCACCCTCTACCCCGGCAAGATCGAGGCCGACGCCGCAATCGACCTGTTAGAGGAGTACGGCACTGACAACATGATCTTCAACAGCGCCGCCGACTGGGATCCCTCCGACCCGCTCGCAGTTCCCAAGGCGCGCGACAAAATGCTAGACCGCGGCTGGGACCGCGAGGAGGTCCGAAAGGTCGTCTTCGAGAATCCCTACGAGTTCTTCAACCAGTCGCCGAACTTCGACTACGAGGCCTGATCCATGCAGTTTGGCTTCTCTACGAACGCCTTCCGCGAGTACGACCTCACCGACGCGATCGAGGAACTCGCCGACGCGGGCTACGACGGCGTCGAACTCCTCTTCGACGAGCCCCACCTCTACCCGCCCACCGCCACCGAGGACGAGATTGGCGCAGTCCAGGACGCACTCGAGTCCAACGACATCGCGATCAGCAACGGGAACGCGTTCATGCTGACCGCGATCGAGGACTTCCACCACCCCTCGTTCATCGAACCCGACGCGGACTACCGCCGCGAGCGAGTCGACTACACGCTCGCCGCACTCGAGACCGCCGCCGACCTCGGCATCCCACACATCTCGATCGAGCCTGGCGGCCCGATTCCCGAGGAGAAGTCCCGCGAGTGGGCGATGGACACTTTCATCGATGGACTCGAGGAGGTCGCCACCCGCGCCGAGGATGTCGGCGTCGACGTCCTCGTCGAACCCGAACCGGACCTGCTGATCGAGACCTCCGAGGAGTTCTTCGACCTGCTCGAGCGCGTCGACTCAGACCGGATCAAGTGTAACTTCGACGCGGGCCACTTCTACTGCGTCGGCGAGGATCCCGCCGCGCTGGTCGCGGACCTCCACGAGTACACGCCACACTACCACCTGGAGGACATTCCGGACGATCGGACGCACGAACACACCCAACTCGGCGACGGTGCGATGGACATCGATGGCTTCCTCAGCGAACTCGACGAGCGCGGCTACGACGGTTTCGTCACGGTCGAACTCTACCCCTACGAGGAGACCGCGGTCGAAACGGCCCGCGACGCGATGGCGTATCTCGAGGAACACGGGTGGGCGTAGGTGGTCGGCAGGGGCGTCGACGGCAGCAGCGACAGCGGTGCGGGTGGTGAGCGCTCCGACTCTGTTACTTCGACTTCCTCTGACGCCGCCACAACCGCTACACACCGCGAGACTCTCGCCGCCGTCGCCGAACTCGTCCGCGTCCCGAACCTCTTCACCGCGCCGCCCGACGTGATTCTCGGCGCGGCACTCGTCTCGGTTGCCGGCGCTGAATTCTCACTGTCCGCAGTGGCTGGACTCGCCGCCGCCTCCATTCTGCTCTACGCCGCCGGAACGACGCTCAACGACGCGTTCGACGCCCCGATCGACGCCCGCGAACGACCCGACCGGCCGATTCCCTCGGGTCGCATCTCTCGACGGGATGCGTTCGGATTCGGGGCTGGACTGTTGCTCGCCGCCGTCGCCGTCGCGTTCGCCGCGGCCGGCGCTCCCGGTGCTATCGTCGCCGCGCTGCTCGCCGGCGCAATCGTCGCCTACGACGGTCCGCTCAAGGGCACCGGCGTCGGCTTCCTCGCAATGGGCGCGACCCGCGGCCTGAACGTCGTCCTCGGCACGACCGCCGCGACAGCCGGGTTCGTCCTTTCTGACTTCGGGCCGGCGCTGCTCGCCGTCCCTGCGATCGTTGTCGTCTACATCGCCGCCGTCACCTTCATGGCCGCCCGCGAAACCCAGGGCCAGAACCGTCCTGCAATCGCCGTTGCTGCCGCGGGCGCACTCGCCGCGCTCCTCGTGCTCGGCTGGGTGCTCGTGAGTGTGGGAACGGGGGTACTCGAGTCCGCCCTCGCGCTCGGCTTCGCCGTGCTCTTTTGCTGGTGGGTGGGCAGGCCACTCTGGGTGGCGCACGCGGACCCGATTCCGGAAACGGTTGGGCCTGCGGTGGGTGCCTGCGTGCTCGGACTCGTACTGCTCGACGCGGCCTTCGCAGCAGTAGCTGGGATCTGGTGGGGGCTCGCTGTCGCTGTGTTTCTCGTGCCGGCGGTGGGGCTGTCTCGGGTGTTCGACGTGACCTAGTCTCGAGACCACGATACTCTCGATACTCTCGCTGATCTCGCTGATCTCGATGGTCTCGATGGTCTCGATGGTCTCGATGGTCTCGATGGTGTCAGTCCTCTCAGTCGTCTTAGTCGTCTCGAATCCACCTACCAGGGAGCCACTACGCAGCTATTAGGCCGAATTACGCCACTCGCCCTGCACATCCCGTACAAATCCATTAGTGGCGGGTCGGTGTACGGTCGCCATGGTCGACCTCGCCTTCTCGACGAACGCGTACACGCGCCACTCCCTTCCAGAAGCCGTCCGACGCATCGCCGACCACGGCTACGCCGGTGTCGAACTCCTCGGCGACGAGCCACACGCCTACTTCCCCGAGTTCGACAATGTCGCTCGGGACGACCTCATCAAGGCACTCGAGGAGACCGGACTGTCCGTCTCGAACATCAACGCCAACACCGCGACCGGCTACTACGACGACGCCCCACCCTCGTCTTTCTTCGAACCGAGCATCATTCAGGCGGACGACGACGCCCGCGCGTGGCGCGTCGAGTACACGAAGCGTGCTATCGACCTCGCCGAGACCGTCGACGCCCCCGCCGTCTGTCTCGCGACCGGTCGCCCGCTCCCCGGAACGCCCCCCGAGGAGGCCCGCGAGTATCTCCACGAATCGCTCGGCGAGATTCTCGATTACGCCGAACCTCGCGACGTGGATGTCGGGATCGAGTTCGAACCCGAACTCCTGATCGAGAACACCGACGAAGTGCTCGCACTGACCGACGAGATCGGCCGCGACAGTCTCGGGGTCAATCTCGACGTGGGTCATGCCGCAGTCTACGGCGAGGATGTGGTCAAGAGTATCCGCCGCAGCGCCGGCTCGATTACGGGCGTCCATCTCGAGGACATCGTCGGCGGCCGACGCGGGAAACACTACCACCGCATTCCAGGCGAGGGCGATCTCGATTTCCGGGCCATCTTCGACGCGCTGGACGACATCGGCTACGACGGATTCGCGACGCTGGAACTCTACACCTATCCAGACGAGCCTGACCGGGCGGCTCGGGAGGCCTACGACGAACTCTCACAGTACGTCTAAAGTTGTGGGCCTTCACTTCGCAACCGCTGTAGTCGCTGCCCGGAGTACCACGTCCCGTCGCGAACCCCGCCGCCACCTCAACGTTTTTGCCCCATCGTCCCAACCCATCCGCCATGAAATACGTCCGATTCCGCGACCCGGCAGGGGCAGTTCGACGAGGCACACTCGAGAGCGGCCACGTTCATTTCGCAAACGAGAGCTACGATCTCAACAGCGACGAGATTGACGTGCTCCCACCGTGTGAGCCGTCGAAAATTGTCTGTATCGGCCGCAACTACGCCGATCACGCCGACGAAATGGGATCCGACGTGCCGGACCGTCCACTGCTCTTTCTGAAGCCACCGAACGCGCTCGCGGGTCACGGCGACACGGTCACCGTTCCCGCCGGCAAGGAGCGAATCGACCACGAGGCCGAACTCGCCGTCGTCATCGGCGAGCAGTGCCGTCACGTCCCCGAAGCCGACGCGATGGACGTCGTCGAGGGCTTCACCTGCATGAACGACGTTTCGAACCGCGACGACCAGCGCCAGGAACAGAACTGGATCCGCGGCAAAGCTTTCGATGGTGCCGCCCCGCTCGGTCCAGTGCTCGCGACGCCTGACGAGGTGCCAGCCGACGCCAGCGTGCAGACGCGCGTCAACGGCGAACTCCGACAGGACGGCCACCGCGAGCAGCTTATCTTCCCGATTCCGGAACTGATCGCCGAGATCACGACCTACATGACGCTCGAACCAGGCGACGTGATCGCGACCGGCACGCCGGAAGGCGTCGGTGCGCTAAACGATGGCGACGAGGTCGAAATCGAAGTCGAAGGCGTGGGGGTACTCGAGCACACGGTTCGCGTTCCCTGATGCGATGAGTTTCGCGGCGGCTCAGTCTCGAGTGGGAGTGATCGGTTGTGAGCCAGTCACTCGACTGTGAACAGATGTCCCTCCGTCGGCACGTCGAACAACCCGATACGCGCCCCCGCATCGAGCCAGGCGTGGCCGTAAGAGAACGACGCCAGCGCGTTCACGAGGTCGTCCTGGTCGCGGAAGTGCCGGCCATCCGTGAGGTAGGACTCTGCCATCCCGTAGCAGTCCGCCGCCGCCTCGGCCATTGGGGTTCCCTCCCGGGGTGCAACCGTGGCCTCCTCGAGTGCCTCCGCGAGTAATCCTTCGTACCGATCCGTCTTTTCGGCGAGATCCGCAGCCATACTGAGTTCTTCTCGGACGGAACTGTAAGTGCGTCGCCGGCGTCGCTCGCAAAACTGGCTGGCCAAGAGTGATACACAGCGGCCCGTTGCTGGGAACGCAAGGGGTTTACGCGCCGTTTCCCTACCAATGGACAGACAGATGAGCGACCAGCCTCGCGTCGAAATCTACACGAAGACGAACTGTCCCTACTGCGATAAGGCGAAGGACCTCTTCGACAGCAAGGGAATCGAGTACGACGTGTACAACGTCACGGGCGACGACGAGTTGTTCGAGGAGATGGTCGAGCGCGCCGACGGCCGCAAGACTGCACCCGAGGTGTTTATCGACGACGAACTGATCGGTGGCTGGGACGACACCAGCGCACTCGAGGAGACCGGTGAGCTCGACGAGAAACTCGGCATTGCGGACGATGTCGGGAACGATGGCCACGGCGGCGGGGACGGTGACGGTGACGGCGACGGTGACGATGGAGGTGAAGACACCATCGAGCACCGCCCACTCATCATCGCTGGCACGGGTATTGCCGGCCTCACCGCCGCGATCTACGCCGGTCGGTCGAACAACGACCCGCTCGTGATCGAAGGTGACGAACCCGGCGGCCAGCTCACACTCACTACGGACGTCGCGAACTATCCCGGCTTCCCAGACGGAATCAGCGGCCCAGAGCTGGTCAACAACATGAAAGAGCAGGCCAAGCAGTTCGGTGCCGACCTGAAAAACGGCATCATCGACACTGTCGAGGCCGACCAGCGCCCGTTCCGCGTCGAACTTACGAACGGCGATGTCTACACCGCAGACGCCGTCATCGCCGCCTCCGGTGCCAGCGCCCGAACGCTCGGCGTTCCTGGCGAGGACGAACTCATGGGGTACGGTCTCTCGACGTGTGCCACCTGTGACGGCGCGTTCTTCCGCGGCGAAGACATGCTCGTCGTCGGCGGCGGCGACGCAGCCATGGAGGAAGCCACCTTCCTCACGAAGTTCGCCGACACCGTCTACATCGCCCACCGCCGTGAAGAATTCCGCGCAGAGGACTACTGGATCGACCGCGTCCACGAGAAGGTTGAGGAGGGCGAGATCGAGATCATGAAAAACACTGAACTGGTCGAGGTCCACGGCTCGCAGGAGGCTGGCGTCGACCACGTTACGCTCGTCGAAAACGACCAGGGCCACCCCACTGACCGACTCGATGACCCCGAGACCAACGAGTTCGAGTTCGACGTCGGCGCAGTCTTCCTCGCCATCGGCCACACGCCGAACACGGAGTATCTCGAGGGAACTGGCGTAACGATGGATGACGAGGGCTACCTCCGAACCCAGGGCGGCGATGGCGGCGGCCAGACCGAGACTGACGTGCCCGGCATCTTCGGTGCCGGCGACGTCGTCGACTACCACTACCAGCAGGCCGTCACCGCGGCCGGGATGGGATCGAAGGCCGCACTTGACGTCGACGAGTATCTCGACGACCTCGAACGCGCGGAGGCAACGTCGGAAACGGAAGCCGCAGCGGCTGACGACTGATACAACGTCAAAGATAACGACAGCGCCGACGACAACGTCAGCGAGTCAGCACTCGACTACACCACGACTATTGTTCTCTCGGACGTTGGCTATTCCGTACTCGAGTTCCAGTCTGCACGCAACACCTCGGGATTCGGGATGCACTATGCAAACGAGAGAAAGCGACAGATGGGGGCGAGAGCAATCAGGACAGAATCGTGACGTCCGGCCCATCGTCGTCATCGTCCTGGATAAACTCACTCGAACAGTCTCCCACGACGTTTGCGTTCCGAGCAGTGACGTCAGCCAGATTGGTACGTACCAGCCCCCAGACACACCTCCCGTACATCGCCCCCAGCGATCAGCCACGGGCACGACCCAACGTATACGCAGACACAACTATCATCCAGATCTAGCCGCATCGAAACGCTGAACTGGCTCCTGTCCCAATATACTGTCCTCGAATGAGCCCTGATACGCCCGAGACGAAGATCCCGGACGACAGCCCCATCGTCCTCTTTGACGGCGTCTGCAACCTCTGTAACGGCTTCGTTCAGTTTCTCGTCCCCCGCGACACTGACGAGCAGTTCTACTTCGCCTCGCTCCAGTCTGACGTCGCGACGCAACTGCTCGCCGAGCACGGGTTACCGACGGACGAACTCGAGTCCATCGTGCTTATCGAGGGTGAGGACTGTTACGTCAAGTCGGCCGCCGTCATCCGAATCGCGTCGATTCTGGGCGGTGTCTACGCGTTGCTCCGACCGTTTCGGTTCGTACCGCGACGGGTTCGTGACTGGGTGTACGACCTCGTCGCGGCCAACCGGTACCGTCTGTTCGGCAAGAAAGACCAGTGTATGATGCCGACGGGGAACGTCCAGCAGCGGTTTCTGGAGTGAACGAGCGACTCGGAGCTGACGAGTAAGCACAGCAGCTAGCTGCAAAGTCTGATTTTACGCCGATTCTGGTGCGTACAGCGTGTGTTCGAGCGTTGCCACGAGCTCATCGCTCGTCTCGGGAAGCCACGCCGTCGTCGTCACAGTCGTTCGTCGGAAGAAAATGCCCTGCAGCGTGACACACAGTACTTCGGCCACCCGTCCCGACTCACAGTCGACGAACGTCCCCGAATCGATGCCCGCCTCGATAACCGACTGGAGCCAGTCTCGGAACACTCGGTCGCTCCGAGTGAAGTGTTCGCGGTACGCGGCGTCGTGAGCCGCTTGCGCACGCAACTCGATGAACACCCGTCGAACCGACTGCTCCGGGTCGGAGTCCACCGGTGTGCAGACGCGTTCGATCGTCTGTTCGAGGGTTTCCCGTGGGTCGTCGACCGTCTCGTCCAGCGTCGACTCGAGATAGTCGAGCATGTACTCGAGACACGAGAGGACGAGTTCGTCCTTGCCATCGTAGTGGTGATAGATAAGCGACTGGCTCTTCTCGAGTTCGTCACCGATCACCGAGAGTGTGAGATCGGCATAGCCGTGATCACAGAGTGCCCGATAGGTTGCTGCGAGAATTTCTTCGCGCGTCCCGGAGACGGTGGCGAACGGATCGATACTCATCGGTTCAGGTGACCTGCTGCAGCGGTTGCCAGTCGACTCAGTTGAGAGAGGCAGAACTGGAAACGAGAGCGGCGTCTCAGCCGTTGCCATCGACTGTGGCTTCTTTCCCCGTGACGCACCTGTGTATCGTGCATACCAACGTGGTATCGACGCCACTCCATAAGCGTTTGAATGAACATTCAATCAAAAAGGCTATATACGATCTGACGACTGTATCACGTAATGACCTCTTCTCGCGTCCGGTCGTGGAAGCGACTCGCTACCCACTGCGGGTCAGCCATCGACACGGCAACACAGTATCGAACCGAGTATGGGGGCACCACATGAGTCGGTCCAGACACACCGCTGCCCTCGTGGTGCTCGGATTGTGTCTCCTCGCGCTTCTCGCCCTCCCGACGATCGGTGGCGCCCTCGAACGAGGCGAACCGAATCTCGAACTCTATCTCTCGGACAACGAGGTCGCACCCGGTGGGACCGAGATGATCGAGATCGATATCCAGAACGATGCCGAACTGACCGTCGGCACCGGTCAGGAGGTGCTGACTGCTCGCGCGACATCGGTCGAACTCGAGGACACGGGGCCGTTCGAGTCGAAGTCCGGCGAGACCGCAGTCGGGCCGATTCAGGACGGACAGATCGTCTCTGTGCCACAGCAAATCGAAGTCCCGAACGATATCGAGCCCGGTGAGTACGATGTGTCGGTTCGCGTTCGCTACGCATACACGAGCATGGTTTCTGATCGGGCGGGAGTCTCGCAACGACAAACCGCCTCGGAAACCCACGACGTTACCGTCGTTGTTCCTGACGAACCGCGGTTCGACATTTCCGACGTGAAGACAGATGTCGAGCCAGGTGCCAGCGGCCCTGCGACGATCGAAGTGACGAACACGGGGACCGAACAGGCAAACGTCACGCGTGCCACGATCACCGGTGGGACTGGTGTCACGATCGATGGCAGCACCCCGGAAGCACCAGCAGAGGAGATCATCGGCGATCTGGCGCCGAACGAGTCGACGACGTTCACTGTCGATGTTGCGCTCGATCGCTCACTCAGTGGCGGCGAAAAGCCGCTCGATATCCAGTTCAGCTACCGTGACTCCTCGGGAATCGAACGCGAGAGTCAGTCCGAAACGGCAAGCCTCGCTCCCGCCTCAGAGCAGTCGTTCTCGATCGACAAACTCGAGGACACCCTCGCCGTCGGCTACGACGGCGAGATCACCGGTGAAATAACGAACGACGGCCCACGAGCGGTTGACGACGCAGTCCTGATCGTCGAGCCGATGAGTGAGTCGCTGTTCATCGAGGACACGCGATACGCGCTACCCGAACTCGATGCCGGTGAAACGACGACGTTCCGCTACCCGACCGACGTGAGCGGACAGGCCGACGAGGGGCCGAGACAGCTTCGGTTCTCCGTCGAGTACACCGGCAGCGGTGACGCCACACTCGAGGACGGCCCAATTTCAGAGCGCGTCTTTGTCGATCCTCAACAGGATGAGTTCAGCCTGACTGACGACGGGATCTCCGTTCCACAGGATGGGCAAACGTCGTTCGAACTTGTGATTACTAACGAGCGCCAGCAGACGCTATCGAATATTGACGCGAAGCTGTACACGGACAGTCCGCTGCAGACGAGCAACGACGAGGCGTTTGTGCCGGAACTTGCACCCGGTGAGTCGGCAACGATGACGTTCGACGTGGCGGCCGCTGCCGACGCGCCAGCCGAAACACACCCGGTTGAACTCGACTTCGAGTACGAGACCGAACGCGGTGAGACGACGATCTCGGACGTTTACCAGCATCCGATCGATGTCGAGGCTGTTGAGACGGATGACGGCGGTAGCTTCATCGGCTCGGCGGTGGGCGTGATGACGGCACTGACGGCCGTCGGCCTCGGACTCGGGTTCTGGTGGCGGCGCACGTGAGCAGACGGATGTATCAACCACCGTTTCACGCCGTGAACCCGGTTTCAGGCCCTCCTGTAAGCAAACCAGTGTCGGTCGAACGTCCAAAGAGCGATGAGTGAAGATCGATCGAATCAGCCGGCGGAGACACAAGGAGAGACGGCATCAGAGGCGTCGTCATCGGAGAGTGGTGGCGCCGGTGTGAGCCTCTTTGGGACCCTCAGTGATCGGCTCGGCTCGCTCGGTGGTGGCTCCGGTAGCGGCTCCAGTGGTGGCTCGGATGGTGGCTCCGGTAGTGGCTCCAGTGGTGGTTCGGATGGTGGCTCCGGTAGCGGCTCCAGTGGTGGTTCGGATGGTGGCTCCGGTAGTGTCTCCAGTGGTGGCTCGGATGGTGGCTCGGACGGCGGATCGCGTGGCGATGACCCGTTTACCCGCCGAGTCAATCCCCTGATCACCAACCGCCCGTGGACCATCGTCGCTGTCTTTCTCCTGCTGACGGGTGTCTTCCTCGGCGGTGCACTAGCTGGTGGCGCGGGACAGGAAGCCGGTGCTGACCAATTCACCGAAGATACCGAGGCCTACGAAGCGTTCGAGGACATGCAAGAGAACTTCGACCGTGGTGACCGGTCGAGCGGTGGCACGTCGGCACAGCTATTCATCACGGACGATCGAAACGTCCTGTCGGAGCAGAGTCTATTGCGGATGCTCGAGTTCCAGGACCGGATCGAGAACGACGGCGACCTTCGGGTTGTCTCGAGTACCAGTCCGGCTTCCCTCGTCGCCACGCAACTCGATCCGTCGGCGACGACGCCCGAAGAACAGTACCGGGCGGTCGACAGAGCGTCGCAACGCCAGCTCGATGAGGCGATTGCGACAGCCGACGAGACGAGTGGGCTGCCGGTAAGTACGGACTTCACTCGCTCGTCGGCGAGTGCGAACGTCGCACAGATCGCGGTCACGTACGATACGCCACCGATGGCGGAGACGGGTGACTACGCGAACCTGCAGTTCGAGACACAGGATCTGGCGAACGAGATAGACGGCTTCGACACTGACGACAACGTCGTCATCTTCGGTGATGCGATTCTCGAGGAGGAGACCTTACAGTTGCTCGGCGACACATCGATCGTCGTCTTCCCGGCAGCGATCATTTTGATCCTGTTCTTCCTGCTCGTCGCCTACCGTGATCCGATCGACCTCGGTCTCGGACTCGTCGCATTGGTGATGACGATGATCTGGACGTTCGGGTTCATGGGATTCGCCCAGATCCCGTTCTCGGATTCACTGATCACCGTCTTCCCGCTGTTGCTCGCTGTCGGAATCGACTTCGGGATTCATATCATTAACCGGTATCGCGAGGAGCGCACGACCGGTGTCCCGATCGGAGAGGCAATGCAGATTACGACCGGACAGTTGACGACGGCGTTGCTCATCGTCACCCTGACGACGGTCTTCAGTTTCGGTGCGAATCTGCTCAGCGACATGACCCGCGACTTCGGGATCGTGGCTGCTTCGGGAATCATCTTCACCTTCCTCATCTTCGGCGTCTTCTTGCCAGCAGGGAAGGTCGGGTTCGACCGGCTCCGCGAGGGGACCCGGTTTCCCGAGTTTGGATCGACGCCGCTCGGAAGCGAGCAGTCGTTCCTGGGACGGGTGCTCCCGGTCGGCGTCCACATCGCTCGGGTGGTGCCCGTGCTCTTCCTGGTCTCGATGCTCGTGATCGGTGCAAGTGCTGCAGCGTACGGAACGGGCGTCGACACCGAGTTCGACGATGAGGCGTTCTTCCCCGACGAAGAACGGATGGAGCAGTACGAGTCGCTCCCTGAGCCGTTTTCGGCAGGTGACTACACGTTCCTGACAGTCCTCGACCACCTAGAGGAGGACTTCGAGCAGGGGCTCGAGGGGTCCGTAACAGTGTACATAGAGGACCCAGGGCTCAGAGACGACAACGCGCTCAGAGAGCTCGATCAGGCGCTACAGAATCCACCAGACGCCTTCGAGTCGGACGGCAGGGAAGCGGATGCGGACAGCCTGATCGATACGATCGAGGCGCAGGCAGCCGCCGATCCAGCGTTCGACGCGACGGTGACGCGATACGACAGTAGCGGCGACGAGATACCAGACCGTGAGCTTGACGCCGTCTACGACGCGCTGTTCGACGCCGCTCCGGACGAGACTGCAGACCGCATGACGACCGACCGGAGCGCCACACGAATCGATATTCAGGTGGATGTCGACGCCGAACAGGATGAGGCCGTCGCTGCGGCGACCGAGGTCGCAAACGAGATGACACTCGATGCAACGGCAACCGGCCAACTCGTGCTATTCGAGACCGTCATCGAGCAGACGACCGACTCGTCGATCACCAGCCTGTTCGTCGCGTTTGTGTTGACAATCGTCTTCCTCGTGCTCTCGTACTGGTGGCTCGAGGGACGGGCCATCTACGGCGTCATCAATCTCATTCCGGTGTTGCTCGCCGTCGCGTTACTTGCAGGATCGATGCGGGTATTCGACATCCCACTCAGTCCGATCAACGCGCCGATCCTCTCGGTCTCGATTGGACTCGGCGTCGACTACACGGTTCACCTGATGCACCGATTCGTCGACGAGTACGAGGAACGCGACGATACCCACGAGGCGCTGCTCGTGACCGTGCAGGGAACCGGTGGCGCGCTCACCGGCAGTATGCTCACGACCGTCTGTGGCCTCGGCGTACTGTACCTCGCGCTCATCCCACTGATCATGGAGTTCGGCCTGCTGCTCGCACTCGGCGTCTTCTACGCCTGGTTCACGTCGATTCTCGTCCTCCCATCGGTCGTGATCGTCTGGGACCGACTCGAGCAACGCTACGGGGAACTCGAGTGGTTCCCGTCGGCGACGGCGTAGTCGGGAGTGGGAGCTGGGATCGGGGTGGTTTCTGGTTTCTGTTCCGGTTCCAGGCCGGTTCGGACTCCGGGTCCGACTCCGACTCCGACTCCGGCTCCGACTCTGGCACCAATTTCAATTCGGTCGGCGTCTGCCAGCCAGTATTCTACCACTCACAACAGCGCAGGGTCGTCTATGCCCGTCTCGCACCGGAGCGACGACGGTTGAGAAACCAGACCACGAGCGCACTCGCACCCGCAACGAGCGCCGGCCACCGATCGCTGCTCAGGAACAGGTCCGCCGCCGGGAAGCGGTAGTCCGAAATCGGCCAGAACACCGCATAGGAGTAGCCTGTGGCAGTCACGAGCACGATATCGAGGATGTGGTGAGAGACGACCCCGACGACGATGAGGGCGAGCGCCCGCCGTCGGAGCTTCGGTGCGACGAACAATGATCCAAGCAATGCGACGATGAGCGTTCCAACCAGCGTGTGCAGCGGTGCCCAGGAGAACGGAACCCCGAGCAGGAACGAGACCGCCGGATCCGGGAGTAGCAACTCGATCTTGACGAAGTCGGGTGCGAGTGCACCGATCATCACCAGTGTCACGTGCGCCGGTCGCATCCACTCGTAACGCATCGACAACAGCGAGCCGATCACGTACCCTGCCAGCACGTGCGTCAAGACGTCAGCCACGGCGCTCACCCCGATCATCGCTCTTGGTGAACGATTGGACTCTCGCAAGCCCGCCCGAGAACTGATTCGAGAGCCAGCCCGTCACAGACGGCCGCTGCTCTCGCGGCACGAACGCCAGCCGTGTCCGGTCGAACCGCCACCCGCACACGAACCGGCCGACGACCCACAGGCCACCGAGAGCCGACACCGCGTACATATACTGCATCTCGCTCGACTGCCTGGCGATCGTTCGATCCGCGACCAGCGTCGACTCGTCCTCGAGTGTTCCGTAAGCAGCAAGCTGGTCACCGGACTCGAGTGGGTCATCAGTATTCACCAGTGCATTTTCGGCATCGACGACGGTAAACTGGCCGTAGCCACTGGCTCTGGTTGCGATGACGACGGGATCAGTGCTGACGACTTCGCCCCCAAGGGTGACTTCGGAACCGACGTAGGCGGCTCGATCCTGTGGGACGTCGGTTTCGTCGGGGCCCGGCTGTTCCATCGGCTCGGCTGGCGATGCGCCGGCCCAGACCATGAGTCCAAAGAGGAGCGCAAACAAGAGCAGAGCTGCGAGCAGACGGCCGCGCTGTCCGAACGGTTCCGCCATGTGTTCGATGGATAGAACGGCAGGGATGGAATAGGTTTTCTGATCCGGGTAGCCCAATTGGCGGGTTGAGTGGGGCTACTTAGCAGGTTCGTTCCGGCGGCTCCCACTCCGTGCGTTCGAGCAGGTCTGGATTCGCCGGTTCGCAAAGCGGCGCGCGATCGACGATGCTCTCAGATCGCATGCCCGAGACCGCCCCCTCGAACATCGAACGGGCATCGATTGCCGGCGCACGAGTGAGTGTTGGGGTGCCATCCACGCGATGGAGACGCTTGTCGACCGGATCCGTCGGTGCGTACGAGCGCTCAAGGGTAGCCCCGTCGGTGACAGTCCCTGTGTCCGATCCCGGTACGCCGATAGCACCGTGCCAGAAGTTCCCTTTGCCGTCCTCACTCCAGACTCGAAGTGTACCGAGCCGAGCATTGGCGTGTTCGTCGTTCCCGACAAAGTCGTTTCCAGTCACCTCATTGGTCGGGAGCATGTGATTAGCCTGCACGCCCTGGACGTTGTCCGCGAGGACGTTTCCCTCATAGATGGAGTTCCCGGCACCGGTGGTCAGACCGACCTGTGTGTTGGTGACGAGGTTGTCTGCAACGTACGAGCGTGAGCCTGCCATGAGGATTCCCTGTGAGGCGTTCCGAACCTCGTTGCCGACAACAGCATTGTGTTCGGGACTGGTCATCACGTCAATCCCTGTCGAGATCGGGTCCTCGATCCGGTTGTCTGCAATCAGGGTATTCGAGGTGTACATCAGGTGGACGCCGATCCGGTTGTTCTCGAGTTCGTTATTCCGGAACACGATCCCGTCCGAGCGGTGGAGATAGATTCCGTCACGACCGCCGGTGAGTGTCGAGTCTTCGACGATGGCGTTCGGCGAGCGGATCGTCGTGACGGCCATGTAACTGTCACTCCAGTGGTCGCTGCCGTGGACGGAGACGTTCCGAACGACGCTCTCGGGCGCGTCCCGGAGCAAGACACCGGTCGCCGGTGTCTCGATCGTTACGTTCTCGACCAGCGCGTTCGGTGCCTCGTCGAGTTCGACGCCGGCATCACTCTGGCCGTACGCCATCTCGAGGGCGTCGTCGACGTCACGATCTTCGTCCTCGTCTGGTTCGGTCGTGTTGCCGACGCCGTCGATCCGCAGGTCTGCGACCGCCGCACGGTCGGATGTGAGCACAAGGACGGAGCCATCACCGTTGCCACGGAGAGTTGTTACAGCGCTGGTTTCGTTTCCGTCACCATTACCGTCACCGTCAGAACCACTATCTGTGCCACTGTCACCGGTACCCTGTCCAACGATCGTGATCGGCCGGTCCACCTCAATCTCATCCGGCACCTCGTGGACACCCTCGGGAACGATAACCGTCGATTCCGCCGGCGCAATTTCGACGGCCTCCTCGAGCGTGGCTGCGTCCTCGCCAACGACGACCGCAACGGAGCGATCCCGAAGCGTCGTCGTCTCCGCGACCAGTTCGTCGGCGTGGGCATGGCGCTGCACGGCGCGATCCCGGACCACGTCCGCGTCGTCGATCTCGAACTCGTACTCGAGTAGGTTCTCCCAGCCGACGACGGTCCCGCCGTGGTTATCGACGAACGTGTCAGCGTCCGCGCGGTCGCTGAAAGGAACGACCGTCTCGCCTGCAGGCGTTCGAGCCTCGCTGTTGACGACGAATACTGCCGACTCGGCATCAATCCAGTCTGTGGATCCGTCCGTGAGCGTTGGATATCCCTCCGCGGTGAGTTGCACGTCGTCACTGGCGCCATAGTCCGTGACGTACACCGCGAGTGGGTAGCCAAAGCGCTCCTCGTGGTCGGGTGTGTCGTATGCGTCGACGAATCGTTCGACGCCGCGGTAGCCGACAACGTACTCGTACTGGGAGTAGAACACCTGTGCTTTCGGTACGTCGATCTCGTCAGAGCCGTCCGCATCGTCCACGTTCTCGAGGACGACACCCGTAGTAACGGTATCGTGGAACGGAACCGGGTCTGTGGTGTCGGGTCCCGAGCCAGCATCGACGGCGAAGAGTCCGACGACTCCGGCGAGGGCGATCACGACGACGAAAAGAACCGAAATCGAAAGGAGACGACGGAAGGAAACCATCGGTAGCGTTGCCCGTTTCTGGGCGGGCCGACACAATAGGTGGTCTGGTACGGTTATCGAAGTATCGGACGTTCAAGCCCGCAACACCCGCGATATGTGGCGCTCGATCGTGATGGTTTTACCGGGACCTCGTATCGGTACTGGCAGATCCACGCCTGTCCACGCGGTGGCGTCGATTCTCGGTCTTCGATGACGAGGAACGAACCGTGGCGTACGACGACCGCGATGCGGACGACGTCATCGAGTTCTTCGAGGTCGACCAAGATCGTGCGTGGATCTACCGCGACCCCGGCGAAGAGCCGATTCAGCGCGTTCTAGAGTGGCTGATAGTGCGGCAGCGGGACGTGCGGAAGGTGAATACCGAGCGTCGCGAGTCCGTGCTGGAGTGGAATGTACCCGAGCACGACGAACGCGAGCCCGAGCACACGGTGGAGTTTTATTCTGGTTTCGGGGCTGAGCGACTGAAACAGCGTTCCGTACACGAACATCGACGGCACCGTTCCCAGTCCGAGTGCGGCAAGCGCGAGGACGCCACCCGACGGCGACCCCTGTACGAATGCGTAGAGAAACGCCGGGTACAGCAATGGGCAGGGAAGCAGTCCGTGTGCCGCGCCGAGCCCGGCGATCCGGCTATCACCGACCCAGGAGTCGACGTTCGCGAGGAGTCGGCCGTGAACCCGCTCGAGGAGCGGCTGAACGAGCGGGAGGGTAACCGAGCCGCCAATGAGACCGCGCCCGGCGAGGTAGTGGATCCCCATCACGACGATCAGCGTACCGACGACGATGCCGGCGACCGCGTGAACGTCGGTCGCGACGGCGGTCACCGCCTGTGGGGAGACGAAGACCAGCGACCCCGCGAGGCCGAACAGTCCGCCAATGGCTGCGTAGCTGACCGTCCGGCCGAGGTTGAATAGCGCGTGCTGTTTGACCATGCCCACCGTCAGTTCGTTTCGGGCTGACGATCCGCCGTTCTGTGCGCGCAGCCGATCCGAGTACGTCGTCACTAGCGGCCCACACATTCCCAGACAGTGTGCGCCACCCAGGAGTCCAATCAGCGCGAAGACGACGATACTGACCGGTTCCATTGCGGTCGGATCGAGCGCCGGGTCGTAACACTGATCGAGGACGATCCGCGGGACCGGAATCGACTCGAGTCCGAACCCGTTGACGAGTCTCGCCATAGATTACTCGTGACCGTCGAGAACCTGCTCGAGATCGTCCGTGATTCGTACCGGATCAGGGTCGTCACCCCGATAGGCCCGCTCGACGTATCCGTTGGGGTTGACGAGGAACGTGACCGTGATATGCATAAAGTCGTACTCGTCCCCGAGTTCTTCGCGCTCGAACGGAATTCCGAGATCGTCATAGACGACAGATTGGGCCATCTCGTGGTCTTCGGGACGGAGATAGTGCCAGTTGTCCGCTTCGTAATTGATACCGAAGGTGTCGGAGTGGTCCTGAAGCGCGTCGCCAGTGTCACGCTCGGGGTCGAACGTGATCGCGAGGATTCGAGTCTCGTCCCCGAGTCCGCGCTCGGCGGCGTTCGTCTGGACTTGAGAAATTGAATTCATCAGCGGAACGCACTCGTCCGGACAAGACGCGAAAAAGGCGGTTACAACGAGTGCGTCCTCAAGAGCGGACACGTCGACGGTCGTCTCGCCGATCGGGTCCTCGAGTTCGAACGCCGGGAACGGGTCACCGTAAGTCGGGTACAGGGATTCGCTCTGGATGTCCTCCTCGGGTGGCGCAAGGACGGCGTGCTCGGATGACTCGTCATCTAGCATGCCGGTCAGGCAACCGGCGACGGCGGTTAGCCCGGTCGTCACTCCGACGGTCAACGCACGGCGGCGATTCATTACGAGTGTCTATCGACTGGACCGGCAAGTAGCGTCTGGTGCAACGGTCGAATACGGGCCGAAGAAGTGCGCTTCTATCGGGTTGTCGACACAGATTTTCGGCGACCGTACCAGATTCAACTTATTCGGTAGGTACATAGGCCCGGTATGGACGAGCAGATATCTGGGACGGATCGAGATGGAGGCGTCGCTGAGACGGGAAGAAAACACGCTCGCCGAACCGTTCTGGTTGGCGCGACCAGTGTCGGGGTCGCGGCGCTTGCTGGCTGTCTTGGCGAAGACGATGACGTACCCGAGCCGATTACGATCGACAGCGATCAGATCTGCGACCATTGCACGATGCAGATCGGGCGGCATCCGGGTCCAGTTGGACAGACTCATTATGACGATCCGGAAGACGTTGTCGACGAGGAGCGGCCGGCGCAGTTCTGCAGTTCGACCTGTGCCTACACCCACACGTTCGAGCAAGAGGACGCAGGCCACGATCCCACCGTTATATATCTGACCGACTACTCCACCGTCGACTACGATGTCGAGTTCGACGACGATATCGAGGAAATAAGTAGTCACCTCGCGGTCGACGCGTTTGCGAGCGCCGATAGACTCACGATGGTCGTCGATAGCGACGTTCAGGGTGCTATGGGGCCGTCGATGATCGGGTTTAGCGACGCCGACGAAGCCGAGGAGTTCCAGGGCGAGTATGGCGGTGACCTGTACGAACACGCAGATGTGACCGCCGAGCTGGTGATCTCTCTGCTTGGATAACGTCGCTCGCGGGATCGCCGCTCCTGCTGAGAGATGAGATGCCTTCGTCGTCTCGAACCGCATAAGAGAACTGGTTCGAAGGCCGAAACAGGACGTTGATAGAATAACTCCCACCCAACCTCCAGAATCTAGTGTTCCAGATCGGCCACTAACCGTTCTAAGAACTGATTTTTGGTTTGGTCTCCGAATGCGTTCGACGGAAGTACCAGATATCGTTTATAATCCGTCTGCGACCGTTAGGATATGGAAGGCAACTCCAGGTACAAGCGTCGCCGTGTGATTGGTCTAATCGGTACGGGAACAGTAGTTAGTGTTGCAGGCTGTCTCACTGACGATACAGAAGACGATGGCGTCCCCAATGACAGCGACGGGACGGACGACGAACCAGCATCGGGAGCCGACGACGACGGAGAAGAAGGTACCGGAGAGGATGATGCTGATTCAGCGGACAAGGAAGGCGACAACGAAGAGACCAGCGAAGAGGCAGCGTTTCCCGCCGACAGGAAGTGTGCTGTCTGCAACATGGTTGCCAAAGAGTATCCCGACTGGAACGCCCAGTTGGTCCACGAGGACGGTCACCGCGAGTTTTTCTGCTCTGCGGGCTGTATGGCCGCCTATTATGCCGCTCCAGAGGAGTTCGACGGACCGGACACAGACGTCGAAAACGTTTGGGTTACTGACTACGAGACAGGCGAACTCGTCGACGCATCGGACGCAGTCTTCGTCCGCGTGACCGACCCTGATCATGTCGACGACATCATGATGAGGAACCCCACACCGTTTGCTGATCAAAGCGACGCTCAGGCGTTCGTGAACGAGTTTGACGAGTACGACGAAGACGATATCCTCGATCTCGAGGCGTTCGACAGGAGCCTTGCGGAGTACTACCGTGGGCGCTTCTTCGAGGAACCGGATAGCGACGACGACTGACAGGATATCCGGCGAGGCGACTTCGGTTCGATCTCAGTCGCCGTTGACACTGGGACTAATGGTGATGCGTAGGTAGTGATTGGTATCGAATGGCTCTGTTGAAATCCTCTTCTTTAGATATTTATTCGCGCGAATCTACTGTGCCCTACACGTGCGAACTGAGCAAGAAAAGATATACAGGGCGAGACAAGTTATCAAAATATAATGCCCTCCACAGCAACACTGTCCGGCTCCGACCAACCTGAGAATCGTTCTTTGGGCGGCATTCTCGTCCACGTGTTGGCGCTTTTCACCAGTTTCGTTGGCCCTGCCATCATGTATGCCGTATCAGACCACGAATTTACGCGAGAGAACGCCCGAAACGCGATTAATTGGCATATCACCGTTATTGTTCTGGCAGTTGCTGCGTTCGTGACAGGCTTCCTTGGTGCCGACGAAGTAACAATCAACGGTGAGCCGACTGAACTGCTGGCGGTACCGTCACCCCTCGACACAGTGTTTACCTTCATTGGAATCCCCTTGCTACTTGCACTGGTGGTCGCGGTTTTCGCTACATTCGGATTTGCTGTCGTTGCCACACAGAAAGCGGCGTCCGGGTCAGCGTGGTCGTATCCCGGCTCGATTAATATCATCGAACGGTTCCGATAGTCGCTCTATTGAGCGATGACTTCTTGCCCTGTACTAACCGTTAGATTGCTTGGTCAAGATTGTGGACGATACACCCAAGAGCGAGTTCACGAAACTGCTTCCACCAGCGTCGTGAACGGACGAATGCACCGTACTTCCGCTTGAGCGTTGAGTTGACTGTCTCTGATTGACTCCGTTGGCCGTAGAGGTCAGCGTCTAAGCGTGCGTTCCATGCCTTGTGAAGCGGTGTGAACTCACGATGCTTGATTAGTGGACGAATCTCGTGTTGACGAGCAAGCCGTCTGATTTTCTGGTCGTCGTAGCCTTTGTCCCCGAGCAAGATGTCGATAGTCTCGGGGTTACGTTTGATCAACGATGGAGCGATCTGGCTATCGTGTTTTCGTGTCGTCGTCACGTGTAAATCAAGGACTGCGTTCACTTTGGAATCGACCAACAGTGTTACTTTGAGTTGCTGAATCGTGAGTTTGGCTCGTTTCGTGTAGTGTTTCGAGGCGTGACTGCGGTCGAATCCCGAAGCATCGATCCCCGCAACGCCGGTGGTCGGGAGCAGTGAAACAGAGAGATTGAGCAGCACTCGCCAGACAGCCATATCGAGTCTGTTGAACGCCTTGCAGAGCGTAGACGGCGCAGGGAGTTCAGTGAGATTGATCGCGTTCCGGATACGGGGCATCTCGATGAGTTCGTCGAGGAGTGTACGATAGGTCGTGTTCTTCCGAACCTTGAGACAGAGGAGAACGATGTGCTGATGGAGCGTGTAGCGTTGTTTCGAGAACTTTGAGGAGTATCGAGCTACGGCACGTTTCGCTAACTGAAATGCTTCCTCGACAAATCGGAGCAACCGAGACTTTGGGAGGGTCTGCATCTACTCAAACTACCGACCGAACCTGTAACTCACTAAGGATTTCAACAGAGCCGGTTATAACAAAACTCGGTCTGGAAGTGTCTGGGACGAGAGGGAAACTCACAGCAGCTGGTGACGCCCTCGAAGACCGATTCGCCAAACACGTCAAAGGGATTCGCAGAGAGCGGGCTGCCGGCCTTGACTCCTCACAGGAGTACGACGAACTGGTCCATGCGCTCTTACACGTATTAGATGAGGAGGACCTATTGGAGGAACATTATCATGGGTAACGTGCCACCGTCCCGAATGGAAGCAGACGTTATCGGACTGGATAGCCCAGGGGTAGCTATCCAGGTGATCGATCACCGCGACTATACCCATCACCTGCTGTTCGACTGGGACGGTGAACTCATTGGTCATGTTCAAGACCGATTTACAGAAGAGGTCCAGACTGATCTCCAACCTGCGAAAATACTCAATCGCGTTCGGTTTCGCGCACGTAACGTCGGACATCACGAGACTGACGCGAAACTCCTCAGCCCCATCTTCGACTGGGTCGTTCTCGACGAGGCCATCGATGTCCTCCAGGGTTTGGACCAATTATCGATTATAGAACACTTCATGGACTTTCTCGAAGCAATTCGAGATCCCCCCGTTGATGACGTGGAGTTCACCGCCTTGTACCTCCATCTGGATGATGCGAACGAAGAACTGATAGATCAGTCCGATCCCGTGACGTTTTATTTCGACGACCAGGACCTCGTTCACACACCAGTTAACCTCGAACGTGAGCCAGATGTGTACGTGACGATTTCACCGCTCAAAAGACCCTTCGCCTGCGATCACACCTTTCGAGATCTCATCGTCCATCAGCTCAAATGCCAGATTCGAGATCTCTACTACAGGCAGGGTGGGCAGCCACCGGAACAGTACCAAGTCAATGGGATCGGTCTTCACGATACTGAACTCGCCCCATTCGAACATCAAGCACAATAGAACTATGCAAGCAAACGTAATCGGAATTAAAGAAGGTGTTATTGGTGTGGAGGTTATCGATCCACGTGGTAATTCTCATCTCATCGAATTAGCTGTGGATAACGAAGATGCGGATGACTTTCACGGCCAGGACACTTACCCACACAGCTCCGGAGAACGGGACAATGAAGAAGAGCGTTTAATGAATCAGGTCTTCGCTCGCGCTCGGTTTGAGGCCCATACACAAACGGAGTACGATATCCTCCGTTCGGGGTGGGACCCGACCCAGTTACGCCGGGGCATCGACGCTCTCGAGCGCATTTCAGACGACGAATTCGACGACCTCTTCTACGAGTATTACATGGCGTTGCACGATCCGACGCGCCTCAAAGACGAGTATGATATCGGTCCAGACACTGCCGAAGTCGGGGGGAACCCTCGGATCGCACTTGTGATCAAGAGCTTCTGTATCGACGATCAAAATGAGATTGTGAACGATTTACCTCTGTTCGTCTTCTACTCGAGCGAACAGGCCGACAAAAATTATACGGCTGGTCCGGATCCCGACTGTCCCAGTGGTACTACTGAAATCCCGTCGATGCTCCCGCCGTTCAAAGACGCACCAGAAGACTTCGTCTATCCAGAGGACTTCAGAGGCCTGATGATCAATAATCTCATCTGCCAAATTAGAGACGTTTATCGCAATATGGGTGAGCGTCCGCCGAAGCAGTACGATATCGACGGCTTCGGAAAGCCCCACGGGAACTTTGATCGGTGATACTAATTGTAGTATTCACCGGATGAATGAAAAGTACACGCATCACGTGTTGTTCGATTGGGATGGGAACCTCATTGGGCACGTTCACGAACGATATACAGAGGAAACACAGACTGATCCCAAACCGAGTCGAATTCTCAAGCGCGTCCAATTTCGTGCACGGTACGAAGCTCACCACGAGACGGATGCCCACTGTCTCGGGTCGATCGTCAATATAGACGTTATCGAGGATGCTATTACTGTCCTCGAAGCTCTCGATATTCGCCAGGTAATGGACCACTTTGAGCCGTTCTTGAACACAATTCGGTCACCGCCCGTTGACAAGGAAGTCGTTGTGTTCACTGCACTGTTCCTCTCCCTAAACGATTCCAGAGACGAACTTGTTGGTCAGTCTGATCCGATTACGTTCTATCAGGAAAACGGAGAGCTCGTCAATACTGATGTAACTCTCCGGAAAGAGCCGGATGTCCACATTACTATTCCGCCTCTCGAACACTGTTTCGCTTGTGATAAACAGTTTCGCGATCTTATCGTTCGTCATCTCGAGTGTCAGGTGAGAGATCTCTACTACAAGCAAGGTTGCCAGCCTCCCGAACAATATCGAATCGAAGGACGAGGACTCGACGAACCAGGAATTGTTCCTTTCGACGAACAAGCAAAATAGACCTATGAAAGCAAAAATCATCGGAACCGAAGACGGTATCATTGGCGTCCAAGTTATCGACCCGCGTGGAAATACCCACCTCGTTGAGATTGATGTTGAAAACGAGGATACTGAAGACCTCCACGCTCAGGAATCATACCCGAACGACCCAACAGAGAGAACTGCTGAACAAAATCAGATTATGTATCAGGTTCGGGCACGGGCCAGATATGAGGCTCATATAGCCACAGAACACGATATTCTGTTGCCTGATTGGGATCCAAGACAACTACGTTGTGGTACTGAGTCCCTCGAAAACATGTCTCTCAAAGTGTTTGGTGACAACTTCCGTGACTATTATCATGCGCTAATCAATCCTGAGAAGGCCAGAGAAGAGTATGGGATTACCGAAGGTTCGATTGAGTTCCCTGGCGAACCTCAGATCGTGTTAATTATGAAAGGGTTCTGTATCGACGACCAGAACGAAGTGGTGAACGTGTTACCTGATATGTATATTTACTACACGAATGACCAAACCGAACAGACGTACACCGCGGGGACGTCGGCTAGCTGTTCGGATGAGACGACACAACTTACAGTGATGCTGCCACCGTTCGTGAGCATCTCTGATGACTTCAACTATCCAGAGGACTTTCGCGCCTCGGTAATCAATAATTTGGTCTGCCAAATCCGTGATATCTACCGAAATATGGGCGAGGAGCCGCCTGCAAACGTTGATATCGAAGGATTTGGAAAGCCTGCCGGTAATTTCGACCCAGATGAGTTCTGAGTTCCGTGTCTATACCCATCACCTGCTGTTCGACTGGGACGGTGAACTCATCGGTCACGTTCAAGACCGATTTACAGCGGAGGACCAGACTGATCCCCAACCTGCGAACATACTCGAGCGCGTTCGGTTTCGCGCACGCAACGTCGGGCATCACGAAACTGATGCAGAACTCCTCAGCACCATCTTCGACTGGGTCGTTCTCGACGAGGCCATCGATGTCCTCGAGGATCTAGACCTGTCAGCCATCATGGGTCACTTCATGGACTTTCTCGAAGCAATTCGAGATCCTCCAGTACACAAGGTGGAGTTCACCGCCTTGTACCTCCATCTGGATGATGCGAACGAGGAACTGATTGACCAGTCCGATCCCGTGACGTTCTATTCCGAGGACCAGGACCTTGTTCACACACCGGTTAGCCTCGAGCGTGAACCCGACGTGTACGTGACGATCTCACCACTCACACGCCCATTTGCCTGTGATCATGCCTTCCGAGATCTTATCGTTCACCAGCTTAAATGCCAGATTCGAGAACTCTACTATATGCAAGCCAGTCAGCCACCCAGAGAATATCAGATCGACGGAGTGGGCATTCACGATACCAAAATCGAGTTTTTGAACGTTCAACCAAATAGAATTATGCAAGCAAAAATAATTGGGATTGAAGACGGTGTCATTGGAGTCGAGGTTATAGATCCACGTGGGAATCAGCACATTATCGAGATACCAGTTGATAACGATGAGGCAAGCGACTATCATGGACAAAATGTCTACCCACACAGCTCTGAGGAGCGTACTGAGGATCAAGAACGTCTTATGAACCAAGTTTTTGCTCGAGCTCGTTTTGAAGCACATATAAACACCAATTACGATATACTACTCTCTGACTGGGACCCACGACAGTTGCGACGTGGGATCGACGCCCTCGAGAAGATGCCGCTCAACCAGTTCGACGAGGCCTTCCGAGAGTACTACCACGCGCTGATTAATCCAGAACGAACCAAACAGGAGTACGGGATAACCGAAGGCAGAGTCGAATTCGAGGGGGAACCTCGGATCGCCCTGATCATGAAGGGGTTCTGTATCAACGACGAGAACGAAGTTGTCGAAGTCCTACCGGACATGTACATCTACTATTCGAAGGAGGACATCGAGGAGACTTACACGACTGGGACGCCAGCGAGCTGTTCGGAGGGAACCACACAGATCACCCCGATGGTGCCTCCGTTCGTAGAAGTGCCCGAGGACTTCGTCTACCCCGAGGACTTCCGGGGCTTTCTGATTAACAACCTCATCTGCCAGATCAGAGACGTGTACCGGAACATGGGTGAAACACCGCCCAAACAGTACGATATCGAAGGATATGGCAAACCAAAAGGAAACTTCGATCGTGACGAGTACTAACGCGAGTCGAGACGCACGACACTCTCCTCAGCACAACTTCGAGTGGGTCGTTCTCGACGAGGCCATCGATGTCCTCAAAATTTCCCAAGTGTCTGATAGAATAGCGTAATTCACTGACTCGTCGAGCTGCGAAATAGTCATCAAACTGGCGAGTAGTCACCGTTCAACCTATGCATTATAATTCATCTTCGGAACCCGTCTGGTGTCGGCTCCACGGACGGAACGGCTGCGCACAGGGACGCAGACGACGTGGCCACCGACACGTTTCAGCGTGACTTGAGTACGCCAGCAGGCTTCTCAACCGGGACGCCAGCGTAGCGGATCCAGTTCGAAACGATGCCTGTCGACACCCACGCAGAGTATGACCGTCATGCCCAGCTCGATCGACTCGAGAGCGCGAGCGCCGACCGGGACGTCCTCGTCTCGCTCATCGTCCCACCAGACGAATCGATCGGCGCGGCTCGCCAACCCGTCGAAACCGACTACGCCGAGGCAACCAAACTCGACGAACAGTCGCTCGCGGCACCGCTCGTCGATGCACTCGAGTCGGCCCGACAGGAACTCGCCGACTACGAGGCGGTGCCGAAAAACGGCCTTGCCATCTATACCGGCGTCGTCGATGGCGATCTTCTCACCGTCGTGTTCGACGAGTTGCCACTCGCGGTCGACGAACTGCGCTACGAACAGCACAACGAGTTCACTCTCGAACCGCTGACGGCGATCACCGGCGACGAGTCGACCTACGGGCTCCTCGTCGTTGAGCGCGGGGGCGCAGCGTTCGGCCGGTACGAGGGTGAAACCGTCGAGGTGATCGACTCGTTCGATAGCAACGTCCCCGGAAAGTCGAGCGCCGGCGGCCAGTCCGCCGAGCGATTCGAGCGCGACCGCGAACGACAGAAACGCGAGTTCTTCGATGAGGTCGCAGAGCGTGCAGCACGGACGTTTCTGGACGACGACGCGGTCGACGGCATTCTCCTCGGTGGCACGACCGGAACCATCGATCGATTCCGCGATGAGGCCGACCTCGACCACCGCTTCGACGACCACGTCACCGGCGAGTTCAGCGTCGAATACGCGACCGAGCAAGGACTTCGCCAACTCGCTGAGAAGGGACAGGAAGCGATCGATGAGCAGGACCACGAAGCCGCTCGCGAAACGCTTTCAGAGTTCTTCGACCGCGTCCAGAACGACGGTGAACCGATCGCCTACGGGATGGACGAGGTCGACGACGCACTCGAGTACGATGCGGTCGAGACGGTGTTGCTCTCGACGGCGTTAGACGGGACAGAAATACAGTCGATCGGTGATCGTGCGGTCGAGCAGGGTGGTGAGACCGTGGTTGTGCCGGACGACTTTGCCGACGGGAGTCGGTTCGTCGATGCGTTCGACGGGGTCGGCGCGTTACTTCGGTTCCCGATCGAGTGAGTGACTGCGAGCGGATTGCTGTCGGTAGTCGAGTACGGCCAGATGGGTATTGAGACGGTTTGGCGTTGCTTGTCCGTAGTCCCAGCGCCGATGTGTCTCGTCCGTCACACAGCCGTGGACGTAGCACCAGCCTCCGGTCACGCTTTTGTGAGTAGTGCTGTGGTGGTCGCTGGTGTCGTTCGTCCGCCCCGATCGTCCCTCTGCTCAAAGGTGACAGATACGAATGCATCAACGTGAGGTGGTAGGTGTGTCGTTTACAGCCGCACTGGACTGTCTCAGCTCCGACAGACGTACCGGGTCGAGCAATCAATCCGCTCCCGGCTGTTGCACTGCACGCAAGGACAGAATCGGAGCGACAGGTTCCACCCTCCGAAAGTCGGGCGTCGCTGTTGACAGTCGACGTGCGCTGAGAGGCGGTTTCGGGTGGGCCGTCGACTGCTCAGTCGTCCGTCTCCGCGCAGTTACAGCCGCCCTGGTCGAGCAGATCGCGGATCGTATACTGCTGTTTGCAGTCTTCACAGGTCACCGTAACCGTCACCAGGACGTTGAACTCGCCGATATCGAGTACGTCACTTCGTTCGAGCTGGGCAACCGTGTCCTCCGTGACCGCAGCTGTCCGATTCCGGAGCGCACCGAGTTTGTCCCGGCTGCGCTCGAGTCGTTCCTCGTCGCTCGGGGACTCGAGTGAGGCTTCGAGACAGTCGGTCAGGTGGTTGTAAACCGTCTGGTGAGAGATGAAGTCGCTCTCGACATCGTCGACTGGGACGTTGTCGCGCTCGAGTTCTTTGCGTGTCTGGACGCGCGTCCCGCTGCTGACGTCGTCGCCGGTGAGCAGTCGGTACGTGTTCTCGACTTCACCGTCTTTGTACTGCAGGCCGGCTTCGTCGAGAGCGCCCTCGAGAACGCGCTGATTGACGTGCTCTGCGAGGTCTCGCGTGCTGTATCGCTCGTCTGTTCTATCGGTCCAGTAGCTAACGAGTTCCTCGTCGAGTCCGATCAGGTCGTACTGCTCGGTGATCCGCCCAACCTTGCAGCCACACGCTGAACTCGCCGCTGCATCGAGAGTTCGCTCAGTCACTACCTGAGGATACTCCTGTGAGCCAAAAAAGCGTTCCGAACGCGATGTTTACAGCAATACGTCCGTAATTGCCATCCCTGTGATCGGACCACCGTAGGTGTCACGGCTTTCGCGAGAACGGAGGCTGAAGCTATCTGATTTAATATGGTTCGTCCAAAATCTCAAGTTTATTATCATTCATACGCGTACGTCTCTCCCTTCCAGATAGGGTAGCGGGATACAAGTCGTCGCTTCTCAGTTTGCCAGTGCACAGTTCAGAATTTACATTCGTAAGATTGTAAACTCTGTAGAGAGCGAGGGGATGGTGTCGTGCCCTCTCCTGCTAGCACGCTCTATCCGTGCACGTCGCCGACTCGACGACGATAACGCGGAGATCGTTGACGTTCGTCCCTGTCGGCCCAGTCCGAACGAGCGCGTCCGCGTCCTCGAGCGCGGCGAACGCATCGTTTCGCGCAAGCGCATCGCGGGCGTCGACTCGAGCCCCTGTCCCGCTCTGGTCGGGCGTCCCCTCGGACTCGAGTGCCGTCTCGACCGACGTCGCATCGACGAGCGCACCGGCGACGTCAGTCGCGCCGTCGACGCCATCGGTGTCGACGCTCCCGACGACGATGCCATCGGACTCGAGTTCGAGCGCGCTCGCGAGCGCGAACTCCTGGTTCGGCCCGCCGCGACCGGGGTCGTCACAGAGCGTCACTGTCGTCTCGCCGCCGGAGAGGAGGACGGCGGGCGGTGAACACGGCTCACCGGTCTGACGACACTCCTCGGCGATGGCGACGTGGGTCCGTGCTGACTCGCGGGCTTCGCCGCGAACCCGTGAGGAGAGCACGAGAGGTGTGTATCCCTGTTCGTCTGCGGCGTCACGGGCTGCCTCGAGTGCGACGCGTCCGTTTCCGATGATGTGGGTACTCGTCCGATCGAAGAGTTCAGCGTCCGCGTCGGCCGTCGGGGTCTCCGGTCGGTCGCCTGCGTGTCCGCCTTCGAGGCGGGCGACGACAGCGTCGGGTGCGTCGATCCCGTAGCGCTCGAGCACGGCGAGCGCGTCGCCGTAGGTCGTCGCGTCCGGAACCGTCGGTCCGCTGGCAATCACGCTGGGATCGTCGCCGACGACATCGCTTAGCGCAAGCGTCACGACGGTTGCAGGTGCGGCGGCTCGAGCGAGCTGGCCGCCCTTGATCGCCGAGCAGTGCTTTCTGACGGCGTTGATCTCGTCAATCGTCGCACCGGAAGCGAGGAGCGCTCTCGTCACCGCTCGAAGATCCGCTAGCGAGAGGGATGTCGCCGGCGCTGTGAGCAGCGCGCTCGCACCGCCAGTAACGACGACGAGCACCAATTCGTCCGGCCCAGCCGCCTCGGCTGCGTCGAGAATCCGCGTCGTGTTCCGAACACCTCTCTCGCTCGGAATCGGGTGAGATCCCTCGTAGACGGCGGCGATGTCGGTCTCGACTGGATCGTCGGTCACGACGACGCCCGTGTCGAGTTGCTCTCCGAGTCGGTCACTGCCGCCGAATTCAAATTCGGCTTCAAGCGCACGCACCACGTGTGCGGCCGCGTTCCCACCACCGAGAACGGTGATCCGATCGTACTGTGTGAGGTCGTACGAGGCTGTATTCCCTCCGTCTCCGGTCACGTCAGCCACAGTAAGCGCGTCGTCCGATACCGTACACGTGTCCGCAATTCGGTTCTCGGGGCGTGCTGCTTCGATTCCGGCGAGCAGGCACTCGAGTGCGACCTCGTGTGCGGCCGTCGGCGTGTACGCCACCGGTCCATCGCGGTCGGCCATTGCGGATGGGTGTTCGGGGGAGTCGCCGTCCATGCGTACCCCGTTTGGCGTCTCGGTGTATGTAGTTACCGTGCAGCCCCGCACCAGGCGAATGCTCTGACGAACTATTTGTTTGACTATCTCAAACCTTATTGTTCGAGAACTGGTAACAGGTGTGGGGGTTCCATAGCCAGAGAAGAAAGAACTCAGCGGTGAACCGTCGTTTTCTGCTGTCTTCCTCGAAAGATCGGTGCGAAACTAGGCAACAGCTGCGTTTCATAGTCTCAAATGCTCTCTTCGATAGACGGTCGAAAGTGTTTCATCGCTGTGGATAATCGGCAAAATTCGGACAGTTGTTGTCTTCTATGCCGATAGTGGCGACAAACCGGTCGTCTACAAACGGCATGACGAGCAATGGTCACCACGGCACGGTTCGTGTTTGATTCTATCAAATACAGTCCGAGAGACTGTGTTGTTCTCCGTGACGGTCCGTCGAAGGGGAAAGACTATGTCGACACCACCAGTTGCACTGACTGTGAGCGATACTACCTCGAGTGAAGTCAATCTTCACTACATCGACGGCGAATGGGTCGAAGGAACCGGTTCGGAAACGTTCGAAAGCGAAAACCCGGCGACGGGCGAGACGCTCGCGACGTTCCAGCGCGGCACCGAAGACGACGTCGACGCCGCGCTCGAGGTTGCTGACGAGACCTTCGAGGAGTGGCGAGAACTCTCCCACATCGATCGTGCAGAGTACCTCTGGGACATCTACCACGAACTGCGCGAGCGCCACGATGAACTCGGCGAGATCGTCTCCAAGGAGTGCGGGAAAGAGATTTCCGAGGGGAAAGCAGACGTCGCCGAGGCCTGGCACATGGTCGAGTGGGCAGCGGGCAACGCGCGCCACCCGCACGGGGACGTCGTCCCGAGTGAAGTCGGCAGCAAGGACGCCTACATGCGCCGCAAGCCACGTGGTGTGATGGGCTGCATTACGCCGTGGAACTTCCCGGTTGCAATCCCGTTCTGGCAGATGGCAATCGCGCTGGTCGAAGGAAACACGGTCGTCTGGAAACCAGCCGAACAGACGCCGTGGTGCGGTCAGATCATCGCCGAAATGTTCGATGACGCCGGCATTCCGGACGGAGTCTTCAACATGGTTCAGGGCTTCGGCGACGCCGGTGCAGCGATTTCCGACGACGAACGCGTCGACACGGTTCTCTTTACTGGATCCGCCGAGGTTGGCCAGGAAATCGCCAGCAAGGTCGGCAGCGAACCCGGCAAGCTCGCAGCCTGTGAGATGGGCGGCAAGAACGGCATCATCGTCACCGAGGAAGCCGACCTCGACATCGCCGTTCACTCGGCGATCATGTCGAGCTTCAAGACGACCGGCCAGCGCTGTGTTTCCTCTGAGCGACTCATCGTCCACACGGACGTCTACGACGAGTTCAAAGAGCGCTACGTCGACATCGCGGAGGACGTTGCCGTTGGCGACCCCCTGCAGGAAGACACCTTCATGGGGCCGGCAGTCGAGCCAGAGCACGTCGAGAAGATCAAGAAGCACAACGAACTCGCAGTCGAGGAAGGTGCCGAGGTCCTCGTCGACCGCTTCGAACTCGAGGACGACGAGATTCCCGAGGGCCACGAGGACGGCAACTGGGTCGGTCCGTTCGTCTACGAAATCGAGTACGACACCGACCTGCGCTGTCTGAAAGAGGAGTGTTTCGGTCCACACGTCGCGCTGCTGGAGTACGACGGCGACATCGAGGACGCAGTCGAGATCCACAACGACACGCCGTACGGCCTCTCCGGAGCGATCATCTCCGAGGACTACCGCCAGATTAACTACTTCCGCGACCGCGCGGAAGTCGGCCTGGCGTACGCGAACCTGCCGTGTATCGGCGCAGAGGTCCAGCTTCCATTCGGCGGCGTGAAGAAGTCGGGCAACGGCTACCCGTCCGCACGTGAGGCTATCGAAGCCGTCACCGAGCGCACCGCCTGGACGATGAACAACTCCAAAGAAATCGAGATGGCACAGGGCCTCTCGGCTGACATCGTCACTCGAGACGACTGAGGCACCGACCACCTCGAGCGACCTGCTGCGGTATTTGATATCTGCAAACTTTAAGGGTCCCCTCGCGTAGTGACGGGTATGACAGCCGGGTCGCCCGGGAACGGGGCCGAGAACGAACGCGACGGGCCGCGCCAGATCAAATCGGTGCGCACAGCAGCGACGGTTATCGACGTCATCAAACAACAGCAGGGCGGCAGCCTCGCCGACATCTCGGCGGAACTCGAGTTGACCAAGGGGACGGTCCACACCTATCTGCAGACGCTGGTCGACTGTGGATTCGTCACGAAAGAGGACGGGGAGTATCGACTGAGTTTCCAGTTTATCGCGCTCGGCGAGCACGTGCGAAACGAGACCGACCTCTACATGGCTGGCCACAGCGAGGTGGACGAACTCGCAGAGCGTACGGGGGAGTACGCGCATCTGGTCGGCGAGGAACGAGGACGAGAGACAGTCCTCTACGAGAGCCGCGGTGAGTTCGCAGTCGCGATGGATTACCATCTGCGGATGCGCGAGACGCCGCAGTATCTCCACGATACAGCTGCAGGAAAGGCAATTCTCGCGCACGTGCCTGAAAATCGGCGCGACGAGATTATTGCGAACCAGGAGTTCGAACGCCAGACCGCGAACACGATTACGGACGCCGCCGAACTCCGGGAGACGCTCGCAGACATTCGCGAGCGGGGGTACGCGCTCAACGATGAAGAAGAGATTCGCGGAATGCGTGCGGTCGGTGCGCCGGTGCTCGACCCGGACGAGACCGTCGTCGGCGCGGTCAGCGTGACGGCACCGACGAGTCGGCTGAAGGACGAACGATTTCGCACGGAGATGCCCGAACAGGTAATGGAGACGGCAAACCTGATCGAGGTCAATCTGGAAACGGCTCGATTCGATAGCTGAGACTGTGGTTCTGGTCCGCCCGACAGGCGGTACCCCGCTCGCTCGCGCTCGCTTTTTGCAAAGAGATATATGACCCTCGCCCGGAAATTCTGTCAGTAGCTATGTTCGAGCAGCGACAACCAACGGAGTTTCGACGGAGACGGCAACGACCGGTAACGGCGGGTGAGCCGCGATGAGTGACGAGGCCGACACGGACTCAGGACCGAGCAGCAATCAGGACGCAGACCGCACCGCACGACTGCTCGGCGTGCCACTCGACCTTGGTGCGAACCGCCGTGGCGTCGACATGGGTCCCTCGGCAATCCGCTACGCCGACGTTGCCGCCGAACTCGCCGCCGCCGGTGTCGACTGCATCGATGACGGTGACCTCGAGGTCCCGCGACTCGAGACGAGTTCACCCGCACCTGCGTCCGGTGTGAACGACTCAGACTCGAACACGAACACGAACTCGAACTCGAACACGAACACGAACACGAACTCGAACTCGAACTCGAACTCGAATACGAACGCAAAGTACCTCGACGACATTGGCGGCGTAACGGCGACGCTTGCGGATGCCGTCGCCGCGACGGTCGACGACGACACGACACCGCTCGTCCTCGGCGGCGACCACGCAGTCGCCATGGGGTCGATGTTCGGTTCCGGCCGTGGCACCGACAACGGAATCGGCGTCATCTGGTTCGACGCCCACGGCGACTACAACACGCCCGCGACATCCCCGAGCGGCAACGTTCACGGCATGCCGCTCGCCGCCGCCCACGGCCGCGGCTCGTTCGCCGATCTCGACTGGGCCGACACGGACGCCGTCAGTGAGGAAAACACCGTCCTTGTCGGGATCCGAAGCCTCGATGACGAGGAACGAGCAGCACTGCGTGAGAGCGAGGCCACCGTCTTTACCATGCGCGAAATCGACGAACGCGGTATCACCGCCGTCGTCGAAGACGCACTCGAAATCGCCACCGACGGCGTCGACGGGATTCACGTGAGCCTGGATCTGGACTGGCTCGATCCGACGGTCGTTCCAGGCGTCGGCACCCCTGTCCGCGGCGGTGTCAACTACCGCGAAGCCCACGCCGCACTCGAGTTAGTCGCCGAGCGCGACCGGGAGGCAGACATCCTGCGGTCGATGGACGTAGTCGAGGTAAATCCGATCCTCGACCGAGATAACCAGACGGCGGAGGTTGCAGCGGAACTTGCGGCCAGTGCGTTCGGGAAGCGCATTTTGTAGGCGTTTGTGCTGTCTGGCTGTTCTGCTATCGACGTTTGTGTTCGATCCCAGTCTGTCCGGAAAATCCACCTATTTTAAGCCCTCCGGTGACAACTACCATGCATGCGACGCGAGACAGCAGAGCCGAGTGTATCGCAACTGCCAGGTCCGGCTGCAGCTGAGTGGGTCGAGTACCACCAGCAAGCGGCTGCCACGAGTACGTACGTCTACGATTTCGTCTGGGACATCACCGCGGACGCGGAGGGACCGTTCTGTACGGACCCTGATGGGAACGTCCTGCTCGATTTCACGAGTCACGTGGCCGCGGCCCCGCTCGGGTACAACAACCCGCTCCTGATGGAGAAGTTCGAGGAGTTCGACCTCGTCGACCCGCTCAAGATTGCCGGTCACGACTTCTACGTCAGCACTGGTGGCTCGCCGGAGGACGCAGCGCTTCCCGGACCATCCCACCTGATAAACACGCTGGCGGACATTACAGACCACTACGACATGGACACCGTCTTCCTCTCGAATTCCGGGGCGGAGGCGGTCGAGAACGCGATCAAGCTTTGTTACGACAACTGTGCGGAGCCAAAGTACGGGCTGACGTTCGAGGGAGCCTTCCACGGCCGGACCCTCGGAGCGCTCTCGCTGAACCGCTCGAAGTCGGTTCACCGGCGCGACTTCCCCGAGATCAGTGGCATTCACGACGTGCCCCCCAGCATGGGCGGCATCGAGCGCCTGCGTGAGAAACTCGACCCCAAGAGCGGCCACATTCCCTCGGAGCAGGTCGCGTTCCTCATCCTCGAACCGGTCCAGGGCGAAGGCGGCTACCGCGTCCCCGACGACGAGTTCATGCGCGAGGTGTCTGCCCTCTGTACAGAACACGACATTCCGCTAATCGCCGACGAGATCCAGACCGGTGTCGGCCGCACCGGCGAGATGTGGGCGTCGGATCACTACGAGTTCGAGCCAGACGTGATCACCAGCGCCAAGGCGCTTCGTGTCGGCGCGACGATCTCGCGCGAGGACCTCTTCCCCGACGAAGAGGGGCGACTCTCCTCGACCTGGGGTGCTGGCGACATCATCGCCTCGATGCAGGGGACGCTTACCCTCGCTGCAATCGAAGAACACGATCTCGTCTCCCACGCTGCGGAGCAGGGAACGCTCCTCGTCGACCTCCTCACCGACGTCAAAGAGAGCCACGAGGACGTCGTCAACGACGTCCGCGGCCTCGGGCTCATGGGTGCAATCGAGTTCGACACCGCCGAGCGCCGCGACGAAGTCGTGGAGGCTGCACTCCAGCGCGGCCTGCTTACCCTTGGCTGTGGCAAGAAGACGCTGCGACTACTTCCACCGCTCGACGTGCGCGACCGGGAACTCGAGATCGCGATCGATCTCCTCGAGGACTCGATCGCCGCGGTCGAGCCCGCTACGGTGGCGAACTAGGGGAGACGACTCGGCTCGCGCTCGCGCTCGCACTCGCACTCGCACTCGTGCTGTCGAAGCCGATCCCTAGCAGATCGTCAGGCAATCGCCAGCACAGTCGATTAGCAGTGAGCCATCGCGCTGTCACCCGGCCGACGGCCGCCCCTGCCTCGTAGTGCCGTCGTCCAGCTTCACTCTCCCAATGGTACCGCACCTGCGACTGCTTACCGGCCCTTGAATTCCGGTTCGTACTCGTCTTCGGCGAACGCCCGCGCCCCCTCTTCGTGATCGTCCGTCTCGAGTAGACTCCGGAAGAGCCGTCCGTCGTAGGCCCGCCCCTCCTCGAGTCCGGTCTGCGTTGAAATCGCTGCGGACTCCTTGATCGACTGGATGGCCAGCGGCGGCTGCGAGGCCAGTTGCTCGGCGAACGCCTGTGTCTCCTCGTCGAGGTCGTCGCCGTAGACACGGTTCGCGAGACCGATTTCGGCCGCGTGCTCGGCGGAAATGTGCTCGCCGGTCATCGCGAGTTCCTTGGCAGTCGAGGGGTCGGCGAGTTCGGCGAGGTACTGCACGCCGCCAGCGCCGGGCAGGAGTCCGAGATTCACCTCGGGGAAGCCGAACGAACTCTCCTCGTGTGCAAATCTGAAGTCACAGGCGAGTGCCGTTTCGAGGCCGCCGCCCAGGCAGTAGCCGCGAACCTTCGCGATAACCGGTGCGGGGAACGCCGCGATGAACTCGTAGTGGCTCTGCCCGGACTGCGCGCCGGGACTCGAGTCGCTGAACTCGGTGACATCGGCACCAGCGCAGAACGTGCCGCCCGCGCCCTCGACGATGACCGCCCGGAGCGCGATGCCGTCGGCCTCGTCGTTTTTCGACTCGAGCCACTCGAGACTCCCGACGAGATCCTCGCGAAGCTGGGTGTTGAGCGCGTTCAGCGAGTCCGGCCGGTTCAGTGTGACGTGGCCGACGCCGGTGTCGTCGTCGAACGAGGCGAGCGTGGTGTCGAACTCGGTATCGTGTTCCATAGCCGGGACCACGGTAAACAATCACATAATTTTGTCGACCAGTACAGCGGCCACGCCGTGTTTGCCCCTTCTGCTCATCTGCGAGAAACCGATGAGTTCGAATTTACTATAGCAACAGGAGATTCATATCTATTTCTCCCCAAAATTGATGCCGCGTTCTGTGGCCCGCTATCGTGGTCTATGGCACGATCCGCCAGCAAAACACTACCTCCGATTTCGCTTACCAGCGAATACATGAGTACACCTGTGAATCGCCTCGGGGTCAAGTGGTTCGAGAATCGGAGATTCTCGTCATCACGAGAGAGCTTTGCTCTCTCGATCGACCTCGAGGCTTCCTGCTTCGATGACGCGCTTTGCAGACACCGAAGTGGTGTCCGTAGGGAGCACAGTCTCCACAGGCGTGTCTTCGGGCCATCCCAGCCCTAGCTCAGAAAAGCCGCGTTGAAGGACGTTCATCGCCGCATTCGCATCCCGGTTACACTCGAACCCACAACTCGGACAGGAGTGTTCCCTGACCCAGATTGGTTTCGCCGTCTCCATACCACACGACGCACATTCTTTCGTCGTGCCTCGTGCTTCGACCTGCACGACGTGACAGCCGTATAGGTCGGCTTTGTATTCGAGGAGGGTGATGAATTGCCGCCACGCTGCATCCTGCTTGTTGCGAGCGTTATGCGAGTCTTCCAACATCCCCTTCACGTCCAAATCCTCAACGAACACCGCGTCGTACTCATGGACGAGCCACGTTGTAATCTTGTGCTGATAGTCCAGCACCTTCCGGTGGATGTGACGCTTGACCGTCGCCACTTCCCGACGCTGTTTCTCGTAGTTGTTCGATCCTTTCTGTTTCCGTGAGAGCGTGCGTTGCTCGCGTCGGAGTCGCTCGTACTCGTCTTCGAGGTCGAGACAGTCCACGGTCGTGCCGTCGCTGGTGTGGATGTAGTTGAGGATGCCGAGGTCGATACCCACGCTGTTGCTTGAATCTAACTCGTCCAGCGCGGGTTTCTCGGGTAAGTCAGCGTCGTCGGTTTCGAGACCGAACGAGACGAACCACTCACCGGTTGTCTCTTTCTTGACTGTGACTTCTTTGATGTCTGCTTCATTCGGGATGTCGCGGTGGTATCGGAGGGGGATGTCACCGATTTTGGAGAGCCAGAGTGTCGCGTGTCGGCCACTCGTGTTTTTGAGATCGAAGCCAGACTGCGAATACGTCATACTCTGGAACTTTTTTGGAGACTTCCACTTGAGCTTCCCAACCTTGTGGCCGTTCTGTTTCTGCTCAGAGAGGCCGTCAAGGTTCTGGTAGAACCGTGTGACGGTTCGTTGCAGAGCCTTCGAATTGACTTCCGAGAAGACAGAGAACTCGTCTTTCCAGTCGGGGAGTCGGTAGTGGTGTTTGTACGCGGAACCGATGTCGTCGGCGTCCACGTGTTCGTACTCGTACCGGGTGTAGTTGTACGCTTGGCGATGAATGTCGATGTGTCGTTCCAGCTCAGCCGCTACCTGTTGTGTCGGATAGGTGAGGTAGCGGTGACTGTACTCCATCGCCATCTTTTGATTCAAAGTGTATTCACTTAATGGTTTGTATGTTCACCTATCGGATTCAACCTGGGAATCAAGCCCCGGGGCATTCTCCTATACTGCTTGTAAAGGCTGATTGCGGCACGGCTGCCGTTCTCCAATCTGACTTGACCAGACTAAATTCCGGGAATACCGAATACTACCAGTACCGAGTTTCGACCGTGACGTCAGACGAACGTCACTGGTGGGACGAGAGAGTGGGTACTCGAGTACCGCCCACCGGTCACAACTGAACTGCAATACGACGAAGAACGGACTCGAACGGGGACACCGCCAGCGAATGTTGCGATGAAATGCTGGTCAGTTGCCCATGTACCAGCGCCGATACGTTCGTAAAGCTTTCCGGAAAAGTCGAAAGAGTTCTGTCGGTGGCCGGAGACGGAGTCGATAATGCCAGATACACCAAACCGCTCCGTCGCACGCGCGTTCACGATCATCGACGAACTCTCGGAGAACGGCAGCGGCCGCGCCTCGGAGCTGGCAGCACGGCTCGAGATGCCGGTGAGTACCGTCCACGACTACCTGCAGGCGCTCGTCGACACCGGGTACGTCACCGTCGAGGACAAGGTGTACCACCCCTCGACGCGATTTCTCGAGGTCGGCCACCGGCAGCGCCACCGGTTTGAGGTCGTGAAAGCAGTTCGGGACGAACTCGCGGCCGTCGCCGAGGAAACTGGCGAGCACGTGACGCTCCTGATCGAGGAGAACGATCAAGCAGTCATCCTCGCGGTACAGGAGGGCTCAGAGGCGATCACGTTGTTCGCCTATCCCGGCGCACGGATGCCCCTGCACGTCACCGCGCCGGGAAAGGCGATGCTCGCCCACATGGACCCCAAACGTGTAGAATCGATCCTCGACCGCGGCCTCGTCGAGATCACCTCCGAGACCATTACCGACCCCGACGTGCTGCTGGAGCAACTCGAGTTGGTTCGCGAACGAGGATACGCAGTCGACGAGGGCGAGCGCATCGCGGGGATGGTCTGTATCGCCGCGCCGGTGCTCGACAAACGCGACGAACTCCGGGGCGCGATCTGTGTCTGTGGGCCGGAAAGCCGACTCGACGAGACGAGACGGGCGGAAATCGCGGACGTCGTGAAGCGAGCGGCGAACGTGACGCAGGTGAACCTGGATTACGTTTGATACCTTAGTAGCCGACGAACTCCGGATCATCCTCACCGAAGAACGCACCGAGTCCGCGCTCGTAGTCCTCCGTTCGGGCCGCCTTCGCGATGGCGTCGGTCTCCGCAGCCAGGTGGGACTCGAGTCCCCGCTCGTAGCTCTCGGTCAGCAGTCGGCTGGCGGTGCCGAGTGCGTGCGTCGGGCCGCTGGCGAGGTCGGCTGCGAGGTCAGCGACGTGGTCGTCGAACTCCTCGGACGGCACGACCTCGGTTGCGAGTCCGAGGTCGACGGCCTTCTCGGGGCCGATCGGCTCGTCCCGGAGGACGATCTCTTTCGCGTTCCGGAGGCCGACGAGGCGCGGCAGGAAGAACGTCGAGCCGCCGTCGCCGGTGAGCCCGATGCCGGGGTAGGCGAATCGCAAGGTGGTGTCCTCACCGAGGACGAGCAGGTCAGGCATCAGCGCGAGGCTGAAACCGATTCCGGCGGCGATGCCGTTGACAGCGCCCACGACGGGTGTTTCGGTCTGTTGGAACTGGATGACCGCCTCGTGGGCGCGGCCGGCGAGTTGGCGCAGCCGTGCCGCGTCAGAATCGTCGCCCTCGAGTTGGGAGAGATCCGCGCCGGAGCCGAAGAACTGGCCCTCGTGGGTGAGCACGATACAGCGCGTCTCCTGGTCTTCGCCGAGCTCGGCCGCGACCGCGATCAGTTCGTCGGCCATCTCGAGTGTGAGTGAGTTACGGCCGGCGGTGCTGTCGAGCGTCACGGTGGCGACGCCGTCGTCGTGATCGACGGTGAGGTTCTCGTAGTCCGTCATGTCGGGCGAGGATTCGTGGCGGTGTTGGTTAACTGTTATCGTCGGCTGAGTCGGCGGTTCCGCTGTGTTCCAGTCTGAGCCGCGAGCAGCGTCGAGCGCTGTTCCGGCATCGTCGGAAGCCATGCCATGATTGCTTCGATCTCCGTAACCCACTCCGTGCTTGTGTTCGGTCTCGGTAACCCACTCCGTGCTTGTGTTCGGTCTCGGTAACCCACTCCGTGCTTGTGCACGTTCTCCGTGAATCGGACACTTTAGTAGGTCCCTCACGAATATTCGTCCATGGAACTGACGAGCGAACAGGAGCTTATTCAGCAGACGGTCCGAGAAGTCGTCGAAAACGAGGTTCGAGAGGGTGTTCACGAAGCCGACGAGTCACAGACGTTTCCAGAGGACGTCTGGGACGAACTGGCCGACCTCGACCTGACCGGGCTCACCGTTCCCGAGGAGTACGGCGGGATGGACGTCGACGAGATTACGTACAGCATCGTCAACGAAGAACTCGCCTACGGTCATCTCGCGGTGGCGACGGCCCTGTCGGTTCACTGCCTGGCAACGTCGTGTATCCGCGAGTTCGGTACCGACGACCACCGCGAGGAGTGGCTCCCGGAGATGGTCTCGGGCCGGCCCGTTGGCGCGTTCGCGCTCTCGGAGCCCGACGCCGGCTCGAACCCGGCCGAGATGACGACGGAAGCCAAACTCGACGAAGGCGCCGGCGAGTACGTCATCAACGGCAAGAAGCAGTGGATCACGAACGGTGAGCGCGCGGGCGTCGTCGTGCTGTTCGCGAAGACGGACCGCGACGACCCGAATACTGTTACCCAGTTCCTCGTCCCGAAGGACACCGACGGCGTCGAGGTCGGCAAGAAGGAGGACAAACTGGGGCTGCGCGCGAGCGACACGACGACACTCATCTTCGACGACGTGCGGATTCCGGCGGAGAATCGCCTGACAGAGGTTGGGTCGGGACTCAAAGCAGCGTTTTCAATCCTCACGGGTGGCCGGATCGCCATCGCGAGTCAGGCTGTCGGCGTTGCGCAGGCGGCACTTGACGCTGCGACCGCGTACGCGAACGAGCGCGAGCAGTTCGGCCAGCCGATCATCGAGCATCAGGCGATCGGGCACAAACTCGCGGACATGCAGACCGACGTGCAGGCCGCCCGCCTGCTCACCCGCGACGCCGCGCGCAAGAACGAGGACGGCGTCGACCCGACGGCGGCAGCCATGGCGAAGTACTTCGCCAGCGAGGCAGCCGTCGACGTGGCAAACGAGGCGGTGCAGGTCCACGGCGGCTACGGCTACACGAAGGATTTCGACGTCGAGCGCTACTACCGCGACGCGAAGATCACGACGATTTACGAGGGAACCAGCGAGATCCAGAAGAAGATTATCGCACGAGATCTGAAGTCGAACTGAGGTCCGGACACCCGTATCGGCTTCCGGCTTACTCGTACTCGTAGAACCCTTTCCCCGTCTTCTTCCCCAACTCGCCCGCCTCGACCTTCCGCTTCAGCAGGTAGGCCGGCTGGTAGCGATCACCGAGTTCCTCGTGCAGCGTCTCGGAGGCGTGCAGACAGATGTCGAGACCGATGTGATCGGCCAGCGTGAGCGGCCCCATCGGGACGTTCGTTCCGAGTTCCATCCCCGCGTCGATATCTTCCTTCGTGGCCACGCCCTCGTCGTAGGCCCGAATCCCCTCGTTGATCCAGGGCATCAGAATCCGGTTCGTGACGAAGCCAGGTTTGTCGTCGGACTCCCAGGTGGTCTTCTCGAGTGCCTCGGCGAACTCGTGGGCCAGCGCGGTGATCTCGTCGGTCGTCTTCTCGCCGACGACGACCTCGACGCCCTCCATAATCGGGACGGGGTTCATGAAGTGCAGGCCGACGACGCGCTCGGGGCGTTCGGTCGCGCTTGCGATCGACGTGATCGAAATCGTGCTCGTGTTCGTCGCCAGCACGGCCTCGTCGTCAACGATGTCGTCGAGGTCAGCGAAAATGTCACGTTTGACATCGAGGTCCTCGAGTGCGGCCTCCACGACGAGGTCACAGTCGGCGAGGTCGTCGAGTTCGGTGGTGCCCTCGATTCGGTTACGGACCGTCTCAGTGTCCTCGCCGTCCGGGAGTGAATCGCGGTCGTCGAGGCGACCGAGGCTGTTCTCGATGGTCTCGAAGCCGCTCTCGACGTACTCCTGTTCGATGTCGCGGACGATGACGTCGTAGCCATGCGTTGCGGCGACCTGTGTGATGCCGCTGCCCATCGTTCCGGCGCCGACGACGCCGACGCTGTCGATCGAATCCAGGCTCTGGCGGTGGTCCTGTGACATACGCTGCTGTGCTGTCACGATCAGTATAAGTGTGCCGGATCGGCACCCAACACCGGACGACCGTTCAGAGAGTAACAACAAGACTTTAGATTCTTGCCAGAGATGTCCACACTAATGTTCGACCAGGAAGAGATAGACCAGATTCGCGAACAACGGGAACGGTGGGCCGATGACACACTCGAGCCGACACTCGAGTCCCACGGTGAGCGCCAGGACCGATTCGCGACGATCTCGAACCACGAGGTCGACCGACTTTACACCCCCGAAGATATCGCGGATCTCGAGTACGACGAGGATCTCGGGTTCCCCGGCGAACCGCCGTACACGCGCGGCCCGTACCCGACGATGTACCGCGGGCGGACGTGGACGATGCGCCAGTTCGCCGGCTTCGGGACGGCAGAGGAGACGAACGAGCGATTCCACTACCTGATCGATCAGGGGCAGACGGGGCTCTCGACGGCGTTCGACATGCCGTCGCTGATGGGCATCGACTCGGATCACCCGATGAGTGAGGGCGAGGTCGGAAAGGAGGGGGTCGCGGTCGACACCCTGCGGGATATGGAGATCCTTTTCGATGGAATCGACATCAGCGAGGTGTCGACCTCCTTCACAATCAACCCCTCTGCGGCGGTCATCTACGCGATGTACATCGCACTGGCTGACCAGCAGGATGTCCCGCGCGAGGAGATTCGGGGAACTCTCCAGAACGACATGCTCAAGGAGTTCATCGCCCAGAAAGAGTGGGTCGTTCCGCCGAAGCCCTCGCTCGATATCGTCACTGATACCATCGAGTTCGCCGTCGACGAGACGCCGAAGTTCCACCCGGTCTCCATCTCCGGCTACCACATCCGCGAGGCCGGCTCGACGGCGGCACAGGAGGCCGCGTTCACGCTCGCGGACGGCTTCGCCTACGTGGAGGACTGTCTCGACCGCGGACTCGAGGTCGACGAGTTCGCCCCGCTGCTCTCTTTCTTCTTCAACTCCCACAATTCGATCTTCGAGGAGGTCGCGAAGTTCCGCGCCTCGCGCCGGATCTACGCCCGCGTGATGGACGAGTGGTACGACGCCGAGCGCGACGAGTCGAAGCGCCTCAAGTTCCACACTCAGACCGCCGGCCAGTCGCTGACCGCCCAGCAGCCGCTGAACAACATCACCCGCGTCACCATTCAGGCGCTTGCCGGCGTTCTGGGCGGCACGCAGTCGCTACACACCAACAGCTTCGACGAGGCCCTGGCGCTGCCGAGCGAGAAGGCGGTCCGGGTCGCCCTGCGCACCCAGCAGATCATCGCCGAGGAATCCGGCGCAGCCGACATCGTCGACCCGATGGGCGGCAGTTACGCGATCGAGAAATTGACCCACGAGATGGAAGCCGAGATCATGGGTTACATCGAGGACATCAAGGAGATGGGCGACGGCTCGATCCGCGACGGCGTCCTCGACGGCATCGATCAGGGCTACTTCCAGCGCGAGATTCAGGAGTCGAGCTACGAGTACCAAAAGCGCGTCGAGCGCGGCGAGGAGGTCGTTGTCGGCGTCAACGAGTACACCATCGAGGAGGACACCTCGCCCGAGATTCTCAAGATCGACGAGACGACCCGCGATCGCCAGCTTGGGCGTCTCGAGGATGTCAAGGAAGAACGCGACGACGAGGCAGTCGATGCAACACTCGAGGCGCTCTCTGAGGCGATCGAGACTGACGAGAACGTGATGCCGTACATCGTCGACGCGGTGAAAGCCTACGCGACGATGGGTGAGATCATGCAGGTGTTCGAAGACCATCACGGGGCGTATCAGGAAGAGCTGAGCCCAGTCTAATCTCAGGGTATACATATACAATTTCTTTCGACATATCCAGTCCCAGTTAAGACAATTCATCTGAATCGCTTCCCCGGATTTTCTCACTATCAGCGGCCTAAGTCGGTGTTAGTGAATAGTTTCACAGAGGACTGACTACCGCATAGTACTCGAGTACTCCGAAGAGCAAAACACCATATGTTAGCATTAGAGGAGTGAGATTGGCCAGGTAGCTGTCTTAGACAGCACGACCGCCCAGAATAGCCATTTTAGTGAAATCTCAGTAGTTATATTCCTCTCCGAATGTGTATGTGCGCTGCGATAGTGCGGTCACTACTCGAGAGCGATCCGTTTCGCTATTGGACTCGTACCGATCACAAATCGCCCGGTACCAGTACCAATATAGTAATAACTGCAACTAGTTACACACTGATCGCCGAGTCATCTGGCGATCAGGTGTGCAGTGACTTGCAGTGGCTACTATACCAGTGTCGACTCTCCCGTTACACCCACTGTATGTAGCCGCCTCCGGACTCACAACGCCCCATCGTTGATCGTCGTTGCTGGCAACTCACCGTCGTAGACAGACTTGACGTTTGTCGCCGCTTCGAGGCTCATGTTTCGCAACGACTCCGTCGTCTGCGCACCGATGTGGGGTGTGAGAATCACGTTCTCGTGCTCGAACAGCGGTCCCTCTGGTGTCGGCGGTTCCGCTTCGAAGACGTCTATTCCTGCGCCGGCGATCGCATCGGACTCGAGTGCCCCTGCCAGCGCCTCCGTGTCGACGACTTCGGCGCGGGCGGTGTTTATCAAGATGTCCGACGGCGAGAGGTACTCGAGTTCGTCGTGCGAGATGGCGTGTCGCGTTTCGGGCGTGAGCGGGGTGTGGATCGAGAGTACGGCCGCGCGCTCGAGCAGGGACTCGAGTGAGTCGACGGCCGAGATGGAGTCGGGCAGCGTCTCCTCGTCGACGTAGGGGTCGTAGGTGAGACAGGTCATGCCGAGGCCGGTTGCGAGGTCGGCGACGATGCGGGCGATGTCGCCACAGCCAAAGAGGCCGATGGTGTCGCCGCGCAGTTCGTCAGTGGTGCCGTGGCCCTCCCACTCGCCGCTTCGGAGGCGCTGGTCAGCGCCGAGGAGGCGACGGCGGACGGCGAGCATGAGCGTGATCGCGTGTTCGGCGACGGCGCGGGTATCCTTCTGTAGTGACGATTTATCTCACTGGGGTCTCCCTGTACTCAATTTGTTCACCCACAGCAGGAGACGCAACCGGCAGCAAAAGTGGTCGTGGTTGATTCCGCGTCGGTACCCGCTAGTTCTCGGACCCGCTGCGGACAGCCGCGAGTGCGTCAGCAGAGAGCACACTCGAGAGCACTGACTCAGTGTGCTCGCCGAGCTGTGGTGGCTCGTGGCCCGAGCGGGTCGTCGACCCGGAGAACTCGATGGGACAGATCGGGAACGGGAGGTCGACGCCGTCGATGGTGAGGTCATCGAGCGTGCCGCTCTCTTTGAGATGCTCGTCTTCGAAGACATCGACGGTGTTCTGTACGGGTGCGCCTGGGAGCCCCTGATCGCGGAACAGGTCGAACCACTCGTCGTTCGTCCGGTTCGCGAAGATCGGTTCGAGTTCGGTCGTCAGCGCGTCCCGGTTGGCGACGCGGTCGTTGTTGACCGTAAAGCGGTCGTCGTCCGCGAGGTCAGGCCGGTCGATAGCCTCACAGAACCCGGTCCAGGTGTCGTCGCTACCGATCGCGACGGCGAACCAGCCGTCTGCGGTCTCGAAGGTGCGATACGGTGCCAGCGAGGGGTGGACGGTTCCCTGGCGTGGGTACGGCTCCTCGGTAACGAACGTGCGACCGGCGCGCTCTGTCAGCCAGGAGACCAGTCCCTCGAACATCGGGACGTCGATGTACTGGCCCTCGTCGTTGTACAGTGCCGTCGTGATCCCGATGACGGCGTACATGCCAGCGCAAATGTCGCCGATCGGAATCCCGGGTCGCGCCGGCGGCCCGTCCGCCTGCCCGGTGATACTCATGCTGCCACCGAGCGCCTGGACGACCATATCGAACGCCGGCATCTCGCGGTACGGCCCCTCGAGAAAGCCCGAGATCGAACAGTACACCAGATTCTCGTTGACCTCACGGAGGTCTTCGTAGCCGAGCCCCCATTTGTCCATCGTGCCTGGCCGGTAGTTCTCGATGAGCACGTCTGCGCTTTCTGCAAGGGACTCGAGTGCGGCCGCGCCCTCCTCGGAGGCCATGTTGAGTTCGATGCTCTGCTTGCCCCGGTTGAGCGAGGCGAAGTAGGCGGTGATCCCCGAGTCACCGATCTCGGGGCCGACGCTCCGTGTGATGTCCCCGCGTGTGGGGCGTTCGATCTTGATGACCTCTGCGCCCATATCTGCCAGTAGCTGGGTCGCGAACGGACCCGAGAGCATCTGCGTACAGTCGATGACGCGGACGCCCTCGAGTGGCGTGTTCGCGTTCGGTGCCGCGGTCGGTGTCGACGTCGGGGGTGCCATCGTCTTTGATGGTGTTCTCACATGTAATGAGCGCTCCGTTCTCGGAAGGTGCGTTGGGACTCTTGGACGGTACTCGAACGGGGCTCGGACCGAGACGATGTGTACTGACTGACCGGTGCCCGTGTCAGTCCAGACGAACTGTGTCGCAACGTGGACTATCTCGAGGGAGGAAACGAACGAAGAACGAAGAACGAAGAACGAAGAACGAAGAACGAAGAACGAAGAACGAAGAATGACGAGCGTCTCTCGGACCGATCAGCCGAGGTAAAGAACCAGCCAGTAAGCGAGCATCACGAACAGGCCGACTGCAAGAATCAGTTCAGTGATCGTGACGAGGGTAGGAATGTACGCTCGAACGCCGTCAGCTGCGTTGTCGTAGCGCTGGTGCAGATCGTCGAGCGTGTTGATAAGCCGGGATCCAATCGTCTCGTCTCGGGACATACCCAAGATAGAGCGTGGGCACTGTTAAAACCATACGTTTTGCGAGCACACCACACAGTTGTGTCTCCACTCCTCATCACGTATCAGTACCGTGGAGTAGTTGTCACCGACACTCGAATCCCCACTCTCAAATCTCAAACCTCAAATCCCAACACCTGGACCCCGGACCCCGGACCTCGGATCTCGGATCTGAAATCCCACATCTCGACTCGAAGACCAGGGCCATGAGTCGGGAACCAGCCCTTCCTGTTCGCGGGTGCAGCGATCACAGTATGCTAAGCACACCCCACCCTCCGTTGTGGGTCCCGACCAGGTCTGGTTTGGGGCAGGCCCACATCCGGCCCCGTCGACCTCGCGTACCCACATCGTCGAAACTGGTTCAGCCCATTCGTTCCAACGTAGTCGTTAGAACCCCGACGTCCCCTCGAGTGTGTGCTCCTCGACGACATCCTCGTCGAGCTCCACACCGATACCCGGCGTCTCCGGCACCTCGATGTAGCCGTCCTGGATCAGCGGCTCCTCGCGCTGGATCAGGTCGTCCCACCAGTCGACTTCGAGCGCGTGGTACTCGAGTACGTCGAAGTTCGGAATCGCTGCGCCGAGGTGGACGCAGGCCATCGTGCCGACGGGGCTGCAGACGTTGTGCGGCGAGATGGGGATGTAGTTCTCTTCGGCACGGTCGGCGATGCGCATGGTTTCGCCGAGGCCGCCGACGGTGGTCGGGTCGGGCGTGACGATGTCGACGCCGTGGTCGTAGATGAGGTCCGAGAGTTCGAAGACGCGGAAGCGGTTTTCACCGGTCGCAACCGGTGTTCGTGTCGCCTTGGTGACTTCCTTCTGGGCCTCCATGTTCTCCGGCGGGACGGCGTCCTCGAGCCACATCAGATTGTACTCCTCGAGTTCGTAGGCGAGGCGCTTCGCGCTCTCGACGGAGTAGTCCCAGTGACAGTCGAACGCGAGGTCGATTTCGTAGCCAATCTCCTCGCGGACGGCCTCGACGATCTGTCGTTTGTGCTCGATTGCGGCGTTGCTGAGACGGCCGTTGTACGGGTCCGGGTCGTTGTCCATCTCGACGTCGAGGTCGAATTTGAGGGCGGTAAAGCCCATGTCCACGACGCGGCGGGCCTCGTCGGCGTAGGCCTGGGGCGAGTAGGCGTCGGCCTCGGCGTACTCGGTGTAGCCGTCGTCGACGGCGTAGGCCTCGCCGGCGTGGCAGTCACAGTAGATGCGGACCTCGTCGCGGAGTTTGCCGCCGAGGAGTTGATAGACCGGGACGTCTAAGATCTTGCCGGCGGCGTCCCAGAGGGCGATTTCGATGCCGGAGGCGGCGGTGATGACCTTGCCGGTGGTGCCGCCGTGGCCGGACATCTCCTGGATGATGCGCCGGTAGAGGCGCTGAACGTCGAGCGGGTTCTCGCCGATCAGGAAGCGTTTGGTGTACTCGACGAGTTCGGGGACGCCGCCGCCCCGGTAGGATTCGCCGATGCCGGTGACGCCGGCGTCGGTTTCGATTTTGATGAGGTTCCACTCGAAGTTACCCTCGACGACACAGGATTTGATGTCGGTGATTTCGACGTCGCGCGATTCTGCTCGGTTCGTGATCTGGTTGGAGAAGTCTTTCATTGTGTCTCGATCGTTCTCTCTCGTGTTAGCTGTCTGTCGTCTTGGAGTGTTGTCGGCAGTGGTTCTCTGTGTCGCTGTCGACTGTGATTCCTGGTTCTCTGTGTCGCTGTCGACTGTGATTCCTGGCTCTCTGTGTCGCTGTCGGCTAGCTCTCTTGGCACCCCGTCAGTCTCGTGGTCGGACGACCGTTGCACGGATCTGATCGGGTGCGCCTCGAGTTGTCTCTCTCAGACCTCGCGTCGAAACTCTTCGACCGCATCGTTGTCGATCTGGACGCCGTGTCCCGGCTCGTCGGGAAGCGGGATCATGCCGTTATCGTCCGGCGAGAGCGGCTCTACGACGATATCGCCGAAGACCTTCACGTCCATATCGCGGTAGAAGTACTCGACCCAGAGGGCGTTCTCGATCGATCCCACGAGTGAGGCGTGGAGGTTCCAGTTGTAGTGTGGCGCGATCTGAACGTCCAGTGCGGCGGCGTGGTGGGCAATCTTGAGCCACTCCGTGATCCCGCCACAGACCGTCGCATCCGGCTGCAGCACCGTCGCCGCGCCGTCGCTGTACAGACGTTCGAAATCGTAGCGTGGGCCCTCGAGTTCCCCCGTCGCGACGGGGTAGGAGATCGCCTCGTTGACTGCAGTCATCGACTCCGTGCTGTCGATCATCACGGGTTCCTCGATGAAGTACGGGTCGTAGGGTTCGAACGCACGACAGTTTCGAATTGCCTCGGTCGCGTTCGACCACCCGCCGTTGGCGTCGAGCAACAACGTGCGCTCGTCGCCGATCTCCTCGCGGACGGCGGCGACGCGTTCTGTCTCCTCCTCGACGGAGCGGCGACCGACCTTCATCTTAACCACGTCGTGTCCTTCATCGAGGTAGCGCCGCATTTCCTCGCGCAGGCCCTCGTGTCCCTTGTCGTCGCGGTAGTAGCCACCGCTCGCGTACGATGGGACGTCGTCGGCGTAGCCGCCGAGTAACTTGTACAGCGGCTGACCAGCGGCCTTGGCCTTCAGGTCCCACAGCGCGATGTCGACGCTCGAAATTGCGCGCAACAGGATGCCAGAGCGCCCGATCTGGACGGTGCCGTCGTACATCTCGCGCCAGAGGCGTTCGGTATCTCGGGGGTCCTCACCGAGCAGCATCGGTTCGAGGAGCGATTCGACGGCTTCCGAGATGAGATGTGCTCCCTCGTAGCCGAGGGAGTATCCTACGCCCTCGCGGCCGTCTGCCGTCCGGACGTAGGTGATCGCGTGATCGCGGTACGTCAGCGTCCGGTTGGAGAACGAGACCGGCGACGCCAGCGGTATCTCTACGGGGACGCTCTCGATTGCTGTGATCTCCACAGTCGAGCACACGTGAAACGATACCAAAAACCGCGCACCATCCGGCAAGTATCCCCTGGAGATACTGTTCGGCTCGATGACGCGGGATGGGACAGCGCTACGAGCCGATAGTATATATGCCAGGCATTAAAACAACCAGCCATGGAGTTCCCCGATCGGCGCGACCTCGGAGAGCTGATCGAACCGCAAGCGACGCCGACGTTCGCCCGTGTACGATACGAACCCGAGACGGAAACGCTCGATAACCCACTCGAGACGGTCCGCTCGGAACTGGCGACGCTCGCACTCGACGAACTCGAGTCGGGTGCGACCGTCGCGGTCGGCGTCGGCAGCAGAGGGATTCACGGCATCAGCGATGTCACGACCGAGACGGTCTCGTACCTCGACGAGAAGGGATTCGATCCGATCGTGGTTCCCGCGATGGGAAGTCACGGTGGTGCGACGCCCGAAGGCCAGCGCGAGGTGCTCGAGGCGCTCGGAATCACCGAGGACCGTCTCGGCGCACCGATCGAGGCCACGATGGCTGTCGAACAGATTGACGAGGTCGAAATCGGCGACGTGACGACGCCGGTCTACTTCTCCGCGGCCGCACTCGAGGCCGATGCTGTGCTCGTGATCAACCGAGTCAAACCTCACACCAACTTCAGCGGGCGGATCGAGAGCGGCTGTTGCAAGATGCTCACCGTCGGCCTCGGCAAACAGCGCGGTGCACAGGCGTTTCACTCGACGGCGCTCTCGGAGGGCTATGTGCCGACGATCGAGGGGCTGACCGACGCAATTCGCGATGCCGTCCCGCTGCTCGGCGGTCTCGCACTCGTCGAGAACTTCCACGAGGAGACCGGCCACATCGAGGCGATTCCGGCCGCCGAACTCGAGTCGCGCGAGCCAGCGCTCCTCGAGCGCGCGTACGACGAGATGGCGACGCTGCCGACAGACGAGATTGACCTGCTCGTGGTAGACGAACTCGGAAAGGAGATTTCGGGTGCAGGGATGGATACGAACGTCATCGGCCGCTATCGGGTGATCAACGCGCCCGACCCGGAAAATCCCGCGATCGACCTGATCTACGCACGCGGGCTCACGGAGAAGACGAAGGGGAACGGTAACGGCATCGGTCTCGCAGACATCACCCGCAAAGAAGCCATCGAACAGCTCGAGATTCAGAAGGTCTACGCAAACGCGCTCACGAGCGGGTCGCTCGCCAAGGCGAAACTACCGCCGGTCGCACCGGATGACGAAATCGCACTTCGGGTCGCGCTGAACGCGCTTGGCGGCTACGATCCTGACACAGTTCGGGTCGCCTGGATCGAGAACACGACCGACCTTGGCGAGTTCTACGTCTCCGAGGCGCTCGCCGAGGAACTCGGCGAACGGGGAGAACTTACGATTATCGAGCGAGCGACCCTGCAGTTCGAGGACGGAACGGCGGTTTTCGAGGCCTGATACCCGTTGAGAGCGCGCTACAGAAGAACTCAGCAGTGGTGGACCGACCGTTACTCTACGATGTGGTCTCGGGAACTCGCATCGGACGCGTAGGTCACGTTCAACTCGAGTTCGTTCGCTGCGGCGAGCATCATATCTGGAATCTCTTCGTCGAGCCACTCGCCCGTCAGTCGGTGCGAGGGACCGGCCACGGCCAGCGCGCCGATTGCTCGCCCGTCGCGCTTGACCGGCACAGCCGTCCCGTTGAGTCCGTCGACGTGTTCTTCGCGGTTGAAGGCGACGCCGCGCTCGCGGACCGTCTCGAGTTCCTCGTAGAGCTCCTCGCGGTCAGTGATCGTGTTCGCCGCGTGAGCGGGCAGTCCCCACTGGTCGAGAATGTCGTCGACGCGCTCGCGTGGGTAGTGGGCGAGAATGGCCTTCCCGGCCGACGAAGAGTGGAGGTGAATCTGCCGACCGACGCCGAAGCCGACGCGGACGGCCTGACTCCCCGTCTCCACGTGCAGGTAGATCCCGAGGCCGTGGTCCTCGACGACGAACTGTGCTCGCTCGCCGGTCTCCTCGGCGAGCGCCTCGACGTGGCGCTGTGTCATCTCGTAGGCCGGATCGCGCGTCTGTGCGGCACGGCCGAGTCGCGCAAACCGCAGGCCAATCTGATATCGCTCGCCGTCACGCGAGACGTACCGCATGTCGTGGAGCGTCTGCAGGTGGCGGTGGGTCGTACTCTCGGCCAACTCGAGTTCCGCTGCAATCTCCGAGAGTCGGGCGGGTCCGATCTCCTGGAGCGTGTGGACGATCTCGAAGCTGGTTTTCGTCGCTTGAATCGTTTCCTTGTTCCGTTCCACCATAGCACAACTCTGTCGGATCGGTACTTAGTGATTCCGCTATTCGGAACAGCAGAAAACTATCTGTGAACCAGACGGTTTCATCGAAGCGGTCCAGGAAGGAAGAACGAGGTGTTCTACGCTGTAACAGTGATCACTTTGTTGTAGAGATGCTACTACTGACGTTCATCACGATGGAATATGATCTGTATACACTTCCTTTCGCTGAGTCAAACGGGTTGGGTATTACACACGTACAGCTGTAATTCAAGTTGTGATTGTTTCTGACAGGACTGGCTGAGAGAACATATGACTGATCAAAAGTACTGTTAGTAGGGTCTTCATACGTTGTGCCCGCACTTTCCACAGGGCGGAAATCGACTGGCTTTTGTGGCATGTACAACCTTACCGCAACGCGAACCTTTTTGCCGCTTTCCTCTGGGCTTACGGACGATATGGATCTACAGATCGACGGCAACGCGGCACTCGTCACGGCGTCCTCGAGTGGACTTGGAAAGGCGTCTGCGAAGGCGCTCGCCCGGGAGGGTGCAAACGTCGTGATCAACGGCCGCGACGAGGATCGTCTCGCGGACGCGAAAGAAGAAATCGAGGCGGAAGCGGCTGGCGAGGTCGTCGCCCAGGTCGGTGACTTGACCGACGAGGACGACATCGAGACACTGGTCGAGACGACGGTCGACGAGTTCGGCGGTATCGACCACCTCGTGACGAGCGCTGGCGGTCCCCCGTCCGGACCGTTCCTCGACACCGACGACGACGACTGGTATCACGCCTACGATCTGCTCGTGATGAGCGTCGTTCGGCTCGCCCGCGAGGCCGAACCGCACCTGCGCGAGAGCGACGAAGGAACGATCGTCAACATCACCTCCCGCAGCGTCAAGGAAGCGATCGACAGCCTCGTGCTGTCGAACTCTGTGCGGATGAGCGTCATCGGACTCGAGAAGACCCTCTCGAAGGAGTTCGCACCGGACGTGCGGACGAACGCGGTCCTCCCCGGACCTCACGAGACCGAGCGCATCGAGGATCTGGTCAATCAGGCCGTCGACCGCGGCGACTACGACTCCTACGAGGAGGGGCTCGACGACTGGGCGAGCAACCCACTCGAACGCGTTGGCGACCCGATGGAACTGGGTAACACCGTCGCGTTCCTCTCTTCGCCGCTGTCAGGCTACATCAACGGTGAAAGCGTTCTGATCGACGGCGGTTCGACCGGAGCGAACCTATGAAGCCGGTCGAGTTCGACGACGCGGAGACCTACGAGCCTGACGAAGGCTGGCGACGGGTCTCGATGGCCGGCAGCGACAAATTCTCCTTCGAGTGGTTCGAGAAGCCGCCGGGCCACAGTTCGCCGATGCACGACCACGAGAACGAGCAGGTCTGTCTCTGCCTGCAGGGCGAACTGACGGTCGCCACGGAGGACGACGAGATCACGCTCGAGCAGTACGACTCCGTCCTGCTCGAGGCCTGGGAGAGCCACCGCGTCGAGAATACCGGCGACGAACTGGCTGTCGGCCTCGACGTGTTCGCACCGGGCCGCTCGTTCGACTTCTGGACGGATCGAGACGACTGAACAGCGGATCGATTCGACTCACCTCTACCGATGAAGTATCTCGCACGCACTCTCGACGGAAAGCCACTCCTCGGCGACGACGAGGGCTACGTCCCGCTTTCGGCAGCCGCGCCCGAACTGGAAAGCGTCTCCGACGCACTCCCGCGCGCTGCAGCCGGCACGCTGCCCGACCTCGACGACGTCCCCGCTGAGCGAACCGACCCAGAACACATCCAGTTCGCCCCGCCGCTCGCCAAATTCGGCAAGCTCTGGGGGATCGGCCTGAACTACGAGGAACACGCCGGCGATCTGGACGAACAGCGCCCCGAGGAGCCGGCGAGTTTCATGAAGCCGGCCAGCGCGCTCACCGGTCCCGGCGGCCCGATCAAACTCCCACCGGTCGAGCAGACCGACGGCGTTACGGCCGAGGCCGAACTCGCGGTCATCATGGGCCGTCAGTGTCGCAACGTCGCCGAGCGCGACGCTGACGACGTGATCGCCGGCTACCTGCCGGTCATCGACATGACCGCGGAGGACATCCTCCAGCGCAACCCGCGATTCCTGACCCGCGCCAAGAGCTTCGACTCGTTCATCGTCGTCGGGCCCGCGATCGCCGTCCCCGAGGACGAGGATTCGCTCGCACTCGAGGAGCTGACTGTTCAGACGATCGTCAACGGCGAGGTGGCGGCCGAGAACGAGATCCGAAACATGCTGTTCCCACCGCGAGAGATCGTCTCGTTCCATTCGAACGTGATGACACTCGAGCCGGGCGACCTGTTCAGCACGGGGACGCCTGGCGCGGAGCCACTCGAGCCGGGTGACTACGTGGAGGCGAGCGTGGAGTCGATCGGATCTGTAGAGGCACCGGTCGTTCGCTGACCCGTTCGAACCGTTCGAAGGCGGTCGACACCGGCCAACCGGACGAAACCGTCGGGCACTTTTAAACATGCGCCGAGGCGGGAAACCTACAGGTATCTTGGGACCCAATCACTCACCAACCGGTGCTACTCCCATGAGCTCGAAGGGCAGTGACGAGGTGACGTTCGAGATCGACGAGGAGTGGTTTCGATTCGGCGTCTACATCGCCTTTCTGTACGCTGCGTTTACGCTCGTAATCGTCTACCTGCTGCAGTTCGATCAGCTAATCGGCCTCGTCGTCGCCGTCGTCGGGAGCATCGTCTTTGGGCTCTCGATTATGGTATACGTACTCTACATTCGTTGAGAGGGTTCTCACTCGTCGCCGTCCATCATCGTGATCACCGGTCGGTCCGCCGAGAGCAACACCGACTGGGTGACGCTGCCGAACAGCACCTTCCCGGTCGGGCTTCGGTCGCGGCCGGACATCACGATGGCGTCTGCGTCCATCTCCGTTGCGGTCTCCAGAATCGTCTCCGCGGGGTCGCCGTGTTCCCGCCGTGCGTCGACGGTAATTCCCTGTTCCTCGAGGTCCGTGAGGATCGCCGCGGCGCTGTCGGGAAAGTCTGTTTCGTCGTAGACGTCCTCGGATCTGACGCGGCCACCCTCGCCGGTTACATCGAACTCCTTGAACACATTGAGCGCGATTACCTCGATATCTTCGGGGTCGCCGGGGAGTGAGGTGATGATCGAGGCTGCCTGTTCGGTTCGTCGTTCGTCTTGATCCACTGGTAACAAAACCCGGTACATGTGCTATCACTGTGCGACCACCATCTTAAATGTCGTGTCAGAGTGTCTGTGTGTCTGCTGTGAGAACAAGGCTGCTGTCCGACTCCCGAGGTGGCGACGAGCGGAACAAACGTTTTGGTGTCTGCACGAGAGGGCACTGACGAGAACGATGACGGCGAGTTCGCAGGCCCGACTCCGATGTTACGACTGTGGCTGCACGTATGACCACGGCGACCGCACGCGATGTTCCTGCGGGGAACCGCTCTGGTTCGATCTCGATGTGGACGAATTCGAGTGGCCCACAGAGACAGCCCAAGCAACGGAACAAGATCCGGCGACGACCGGTATCTGGCGCTACGACGCCGTCCTCCCGGTTTCCGCACCCGAGACGACTACACTGCCGCCCGGTTCGACACCGCTCGTCCGCGCAGGTGCACTGGACTCGTTCGCCGGCTGCGAGCTACACCTCAAGCCAGAGGGACAGAACCCCACCGGCAGCTTCAAAGACCGCGGCACCGCCGTCGGCGTCGCCCACGCCCTCGACACCGACACAGACTGGATCGGCACCGTCTCCCACGGGAACATGGCCCTGAGCACCAGCGCCTACGCCGCGGCGGCCGGACTCGAGTGCACCGTCTTCGTCCCGGCGGATATTCCGCCGGAACGGCTCGATTTGCTCGCTCGGCACGATCCGCATATCTTCCGCGTCGAGGGAGAGTATGGCAGGCTCTACGAGGAGACGCTCGCGCTCGATACTGACGGCGACGCCGGTATCACGTTCGTCAACTCCGATACGCCGCTGCGGGTGGCCGGCCAGAAGACGATTGCGTACGAGTTACTCGAGCAGTTTCGACTGGAGTCCCCGAACGCGCCGTCTTCGCCGGGCGTGCCGTCCTCGTCGACGGCGTCGACCGCGTCGACCGCACCGGACGCGATCGTCCTCCCGGTCAGCAGCGGCGGCCAGGCCAGCGGCGTCTGGAAAGCACTCCGAGAACTGACCCGGAGTGGCGTGCTCGCAGCCGACGACGTTCCGCGGCTCTACTTCGTGCAGGCAGCGCCGTGCGATCCAATCGCGACGGCCTTCCGGGAGGGCCGCGAGGAGGTAATGCCGATCGACGCCGATGAGACGATTGCTGTCTCCATCGCGAACAGCGACCCGCCGAGTGGCACCCGCGCGCTCACGGCCGCTCGCGATACCGATGGCGCGGTCGTTGCCGTCCCCGACGAGGCCACGCGCGAGGCGATGGACCGGCTGGCGACGGACGCCGGTCTCGCCGTCGAGCCGTCCAGCGCAGTCGCGCTCGCGGGAGTTCGAGAGCTCTCGGACCGCGGCGAGATCGCAGCAGACGAGTTGGTCGTTACGATTCTAACCGGCTCCGGGTACAAGGAGTCAGTCGAGACGGAGCCGCGAAGCCGCCACATCGACCTCGCGGACCTCGAACACGAACTCGCGTCTGTCGTCGAGTCCTGAGGACTGAGGTTCGCTGATCGCAGGCGTACGAACCGCAATCAGTCGGCGGGATCGGGCTCGGACTCGAGCTGGGAATCTACACCGGTCTCGAGTACCCCCTCGCGCTCGAGGTCGGCGGCCACGTCCTCGACCGCGGTCACGACGGCGTCGCCGATCGCTTCGACCGACTCTTCGCTCACCGTCAGCGGCGGCGCGAGCATGAGGTGGTCGCCCGCGACGCCGTCGACGGAGCCCGAGCCTGGATAGGTGTAGACGTCCTGTTCCATCGCGCGCTCGTACACCCGCTTGTTGACGGCCACGTCGGGATCGAACGGTCGCTTCGTCTCTCGATCCGCGACGAACTCGAGTCCGATCATCGCGCCGGCGTGGCGTATGTCGCCAACGATCGGATGATCGCGTAGCGGTTCGAGCGTGTCGACGAGTTGCTCACCGCGCTCGCGGCCCGTCTCGAGTACGTCGTCAGAGTACTGCGCGACGACGTGGGAGGCGATGGCCGCCGAGAGCGGGTTGCCGGCGAAGGTGTGGCCGTGATCGAAGGAGCCGCCCGCAGGGTCGCTCGCGTCGAACTCAGCCGAAATCTCGTCGCTGACCAGCGCTGCGCTGATCGGCGTGTAGCCCGCCGAGAGTCCCTTCCCGACTGTCAGGATGTCCGGAACCACGTCGAAGCGTTCCATCGCGAACAGCGGCCCGGTACGGCCGAAGCCGGTCATGATCTCGTCGGCGATGAACAACACGTCGTACTCGTCGCAGATCCGTCGGATCTCCTCGAAGTAGGCCGAATGTGGGTGTGCCGCGGGGATGCTCGCGCCGGAGACCGGTTCGGCGATGAACGCTGCGATCGTTTCGGCACCCTCCTGTTTGATCGTCGTCTCGAGTTCCTGTGCGGCGGCGACGGCCTGCTCTTCTGGGGTGCCGTCGTGCTCCCAGCGGTAGGGGTAGGCTGGCGAAATGTGCGGCCAGCCCTGCAGCTGTGATTCGTAGCCGTCGCGGCGGGTGGTGTTGCCCGACGCCGACAGTGCACCGAGCGTCGCGCCATGGTAGGCCTGCCACCGGCCGATGACCTTGTGCTTGCGGTCGTTCCCGCGCTCGCGGTGGTAGGCGCGAGCCAGCTTGAACGCCGACTCGTTGGCCTCGCTACCGGAGGTGACGAAGAAGGCGCTGTTCAGATCTCCGGGTGCGCGTTCGGTGAGCTGGTCGGCGAGACGTTCCGGTTCCTCGTTCGTGAAGTGTGACAGACTGAGGTAGGAGACGTCCGCGAGCTGGTCGCTGACCACATCTTCCAGGCCGGGAACGGAGTGGCCGAGGTTGACGACGGCAGCGCCCGACGCTGCGTCGATAATCTCGCGACCGTCGTCGGTGACCAGAAACTCGTCGTGTGCCGTGTCGATGGTGAGGTGGTCGGGACCGATTCCGCCGCCCCACTTGTAGAAGATCGAGGGTGTGCTTCCCATGCACGGAGAGGCAGTGGCGACCATTGTAAACGTTTCCCGACTGGTCGGGAAGACGAGTACTGATTCACGAGTAACTGTTTGGAACGGAGAGTGTTTGTGGAAAGACAGCTATTACTATCTGAAGACTGTATGATCTGTACTCTTATCACTCTTCGAGTACATCCATAGCTGTTTCGTGAGTTCGGCAAAGCAAAGTGGCGTCCCGAAGCAACTGGAAGATTCGGGGCGTGTGGGTGTTCTTACTATCCAAATTTTGGTCCCATCCACTTTCTCTCAGGAGATACTGATCGATCACCCAGAAATATCGTGTTTGACTTGCAGATTAATCCATCTCTCTTAGTATAGTACACATTCGATACGAATCCCGACATCCAAGGTAGAGAGAGTACGTTTGAACGTATTTAACAGTCAGCAATCATGTTTCGGAGTCGGGACCAAACTCGTGCTCGTGGGACTCGAGTACCAACCGCTCTGGGTCCAGGGTGTAGTACCGCTCCCAGGCCGGTGCGAGACTCACGACGCTGGTGTTCGCAATCTCGCGCTCGCGGTGGGTGTGGTGGTGGCCGACGAGACAGAGGTCCGGCGAGAGCGTCTCGAGGAGGGCTGTCACGTGCTCGCAGCCTGGGTCGTAGCCGTAGGAGAGCAGCCCGGTCGGTGCTTCGTGAGTAAGAAGGACGTCGATATCGGAGCGTTCGGCTGCCTGTTCGACGTCTTCGTGGGTAAAGTGCCGCCGTCGGTCGCCCTCGAGTTCGTCTCGCGAGCGATCGTACTGTGTCGGCGCGAAATTCCCGGAGAGACCGGCGACACGGAGTCCGTCGACCGTTGCAACGGTGCTCGCGAGGAGGTGGACGTTGTTCACTTCTGTTGGTCTCTCGCCCGCGCGGAGCGCGTCGATGACATCGAAGTCTTCGTTGTTGCCGGCGATAAACCAGGTCGGCGCTGGCAGATCGTACAGTTCGAGGTCGCCGACCTGCAGGGCGTGCTCGGGGTCGTCCGTGCGGTAGCACTCGAGTAGCGCCGCTCGCTTAGCCGGGTCGGAGGCGTGGGCATCGCCGAGAACGAGCATATGTCTGCTGGGTCTGACGAGCGCGAGGCTGATACTGTCGTTGGTCGGCGAGCCGGGCAATCGGCACCGATAAAGCGTGTGAATGACACGCAAATTTAAATAAGCGCTCGAAGTAGTCAGCGCCGAGATGGATTTCGGACTCGAGGGACGGACAGCCGTCGTCACTGGCGGCGCCGGACGGATCGGGAGCGCGGACTGTCGAATTCTCGCGAACGAGGGCGCGAACGTCGTGGTTCTCGACGTGGATGCAGATGGTGCCGACCGCGTAGCCAGCGAGATCAACGAGGATACCGGCACAGACAGCGGCACGGCGATGGCACTCGAGTGCGACCTCACCGATCGCGACGATGTCGCGGCCTCGATGGAGGGAGTCCGTGACGAGTTTGGCGGTGTCGACGTTCTCGTGAACAACGCGGCGATGGTCGATGCGCGCTCGCGAGTCGACGGCTACGACGACGATATCTGGGAGCGCGATATCGAGATCAATCTGACGGGGACGTACAACGTGAGCAAGGAGGTCTTTCCGCGGATGTGTGAGCGGGGCTGGGGTCGCGTCGTCACCATGTCCTCGATGGCCGGCTGGTACGGCGGCTTCGGGCAGGTCTCTTACTCGGCGACGAAGGCCGCGATGATCGGCCTCGGACGAACGATGGCACTCGAGGGCGCGCAGTCCGGTGTCACGTCGAACGTGGTAGCACCGAACATCGTCGTCGGGGCGTGGGCCGAGATGGGGCCGGACGAACTCCGAGAGCACGTCGACGAGTACTACGCGCGAATCGCCGAGGCGACGCCGATGCGCCATCTCGGCACGGAGGAGGACGTGGCCAACATGGTCGCCTACCTCTGCTCAGAACAAGCGTCGTACGTGACGGGGCAGGTAATCGGTGTCACCGGCGGTGTCGATCTCTTTAGCTTTTGAGCCGACGGGTATCCCGATTACTACTGCCAGCGGGCCCAACCACGGCCGCCCCGTCAGTCGGTGGCCACGCCGCCGCTGGGACAGGATGGGTTGTCAGCCCTCACACACTTAACCAGACCCGTCGTACCTACGCCATGGCCATTGAAGCCTCGTTCGTCGCGACACAGGGGACTTTTCCCCTCGCGGAGGTCTTTGAGAAGTTCCCCGCAGCACAGATCGAACTGGACCGAGTCGTCCCGGCGACGCAGGTGTTGATCCCGTACTTCTGGCTACAGGATGTCGATTCAGAAGAGATTGATCTCGAGGGAATCACCCATCCCGGAATCGACGACCTTCGGATCATCGATACCGTCGACGACGAACTGTTCGTTCGAATCGACTGGAATTTCAACTACGAGAGTGTCCTGTCGGCGATACTCGAGACGGACGTGGCACTGGTTTCTGCAATCGGGCGCGAAGACAAGTGGACGTTCGAGATTCGCGGTGAGAGTCAGGCCGATGTCGCCGACTTTCAGACGTACTGCCGGGATCACGATATCCCGGTCGAACTAACTGAGCTCCACGCTCTCTCGCCGTTGCGTTCTGGCCAGGAGTACGACCTTACTGACGCTCAACGCGAGGCACTGACGCTCGCCTACGCGCGCGGCTACTTCGATTCGCCGCGACAGGCGAGCCAGCAGGATATCGCTGCGGAGCTCGATATTACGAGGCAAGCGTTCGCTTCGCGCCTCCAGCGAGGCACGAGAAGATTGATCGCAAGCACGCTGGTCCGACCGTCTGAGTAACGTATAAAGGTATTACCCAAGCAAAAGTTAGGACTACCCGTCCGCCACCCATAGACTGGTTTGTGTGTGGAACTGACCGACCCGTGGGTATGGACCAGCCGTCGACTCGACCAGAGACGACTGTCGCCCCCGCCGGTAGAAGTACACGGCGCTTCTTCGAGAGGCTGCCGACGTGAAGAACTACGTCGAGTGTATCGGCTGTGAGTACGTCTACATGTCCGAGGACAGCGTGGCCCCCGCGCCGAAGAATCAGACCACCTGTCCCAACTGCGAAGGGACAAATTTCGAATTCACGAGTTCGTAATCGGAGACTGGCAGTCGCTCTTCGGGCTCGCAGACGGGCCCTGCAGACGGCGAGACTGCGGTAGGACGCGGCCACCTCGCGGCCACCTCAGTCGTCTCCCTCTAGCTGAACCAGTTCGTCGACGTCCGGAATCTCGGCTGCGGCGTCTGTGATCTGTTGCATTCTGTCCGTATGCTTTTCGACGGCGTAGGCCGCGAGTGCGCCGTCCTCGAGTCCGACGCGTTCTGCCTCGTCGTCGGGCTGGAACCGCTCGTCTTCGGTAATTCCCTGGACCAGCGGCACGAGTTCGTGAACGGTGTCTTCGATGAGGTTCGGATCGACACCCTCCGCGATCAGTTTCTTGAGTTGATTCATGCCGAAGCCGACGTGACGACCCTCGTCGCTGCGAATCTTCGTAAAGCCCTCGACGAGACCGGGGAGGTGGGGTAGCTCCTCGAACTCGCCACCGTAGGAGGTCTGCATCCCGTAGTAGCCCGTCTGGGCCAGGATTCCCTCGACGGTGAGGTGGTAGTGGCAGTAGGCTTTCGCGCGGTTTTCCGGCGTGTCGTCCTCGAGAAGCCGGTACTGTGCCTTCCGGTTGCGGTCGAACAGTTCGACGTAGGGGTCGTTGAACCACTTGTCGTTTCGCGGATTCGAACGCTCCCAGCCGAGTTCGTCCTCGACGGTCCAGATGACCTCGCGCCAGTAGCGGTCGAAGAAGTCGGCGTGTTTGGCCTCCTCGTACAACTGTGTCGTCAGAAACAGCTGATCGTCGATGTTGTCGAGCACCGTTGCGAGCGGTGCGAGGTCCTCCGTCACGGCGTCCTCGCCGGCACCGAACTTCGCGATGCCGTTGAGCGTCCGGTCCCAGTAGGACTGGTCGTACTCGTCCGACGCCTCGATGTGTGCGAGCAGGTTCTCGACGTCCTGCTCGAGTTCGATCTCGCCAGGATCCCAGTGGCGTTCGACCGCGTTCCGATAGTACCGGTTCGATCGGGAGTCCCGATCCATCATCTCGGTCGGCGTGTATTCTGTTGCCATGTACCACGGTATTCTGTCCGAGTATTAAAATACAGGTCCTCCAGAAACTGATAACAACGACAAAGGAGTGGTTTCCGCGGAAAGGAGAACAGTTGGTGGCAGAGCAAGTCGCCAGCGTTACGATCGCTGCGTTGCCGAGCCGATTTCGAAAATTTCCTCGTAGAGCGTCGCTGCGAGCTGGTCCATGTTGTCCGCGGCCTCGCTTGCGTCCATCGAGTCGCCGACGCCCTGCCACTCCACCGAGAGTCGAGACAGTGGGACGAGGGCAATGCCGCCGATCGTGATCGTACCATCTGGGGTGTGGACGGTCCACTCCGTTCGCATGCCATCGGAGGATTTCGTGACGTCTTCGATCGCACCGCCGGCCTCGATCCAGCGGTCGACGAGCCCGTCGGTGATACGGCGCAGTTTTCGCTCACCGAGGACGTGCACGACGATACCGGCACCGGCAAGAAGCACGAACGCGGCGACAGCGAGCGGAACGCCGCCGTAGGGGACGTTCACCGACGCCGCGAGGCCGGCGATCACGACGATCAGACCGAGCACGCGCGCGTCGAGTGCGCTGGGGACCGTTCCGCTCCAGGCGGCCTCCTGGGGTGACTGTTCGAGTTGCATCTATCGGTGGTGAGGACGACTAGCGGGTAGGTCTTCCCCTGTCTCGTTGTATCCTTTATGCGCCCTCGCCTGCTCTCTCCGTTCTCATGTGACAATAGATTTTCATGTGCTACTCACTTCTTATGTGTCACTCATCGCTCTCACTCCGCTCACATGCTACTCCGCCACTCTCGCTCCTCACCCACGTGACACTCGCCGCTCTTGCTCACCACTACTGCGACACTCGCCCAGTCGACAAACGCTATGTGGGGTCCGTGTGATGTGTGGTCATATCATGAGTTGGACGGTGATGCCGACGTTCGACGACTACGACCGTGCTCGCGAGGAGTTCGAGTGGGACCTCCCAGACGACTTTAACCCGGCTGTCGACTTCCTTCGCAAACACGACGATACAAGCCGTGTCGCACTCCGATACGAGCGACCCGGCGAAAGCGACAAGGAAGATGGAAACGGCGACAGCGAAACGCACTCCACCGAGGACACCATCGAGACGTACACGTTCGACGACCTCGACGACCGTTCGGACCGGCTCGCCGCCGCACTCGCCGACCTCGGCGTCGAGGCCGGCGATCGCGTGGGCGTCGTCGTCCCGCAGAAACCCCAGAACCCGATCACCCACCTCGCAAACTGGAAACTCGGCGCGGTGTCAGTGCCGCTTACCGTTCTCTTTGGCCGGGACGCACTCCAGTACCGCCTCGAGGACAGCGAGGCCACCGCCGTCGTCGTCGATCCGAGCGTCCGCGGAACCATCGAGGAAATTCGTGACGAGTGTCCCGCACTCGAGTCCGTGATCGAACTCGGCACCGCCGACTCGGTCGACGGCGATGCGTACGCCTTCGACGAGTTGCTCGCTTCGCACGAGCCAGGGATCGAGGTCTACGATGCGACGCCGGAGACGCCGTCAGCGATTATGTACACGAGCGGGTCGACGGGGCCGCCGAAGGGTGTCCTCCACAGTCACGCGCTGTGGCTCGGCCGTGCTGCGGCGGCGTACAACTATTTCGAGCAGGGGCTCGCGGAGGGCGAGGCGACGCTGTGGACGCCCGCGGACTGGGCCTGGGGCGCTGCACTCGGCGGGACGCTCTTCGCCGCGTGGCACCACGGCTGTACGATCGTCGGCTGGCCGCGGGAGGGGTTCGACCCCGAGGCGGCTTACGACCTCATGGAACGCCACGGGGTAACCAAGGCGTTCATGCCACCGACCGCGCTCCGGATGCTGATGGGCGTCGACGATCCCGAGGGGCAGTTCGATCTTGCACTCGAGACGTTCGCCTCAGCGGGTGAGCCGCTGACTCCGGAGGTGGTCGACTGGGTGCAGGAGACGTTCGCCAATGTGGGGATCAACGACTTCTACGGGCAGACGGAGCTCAATCTGGTCGTCGGCAACTCCTCGTGGTTCGAGACGCGGCCGGGGAGTATGGGCAAGCCGTTCCCGGGCTACGAGGTGGCGATTCTCGATCCTGATTCCGAGGAACGGGTGCCGGAGGGCGAGGTGGGCGAGTTAGCCGTCAAGCCGGACGATCGGCGGGTTTTCTTCAACGAGTACTGGGGGTTTCCGGAGAAGACGGCAGCCAAGCAGACGGAGAGCGGCTGGTTCCGGACGGGCGACCTCGTCGAACGTGACGACGAGGGCTACCTGTGGTTCGTCTCGCGGACCGACGACGTGATCCTCACCAGCGGCTACCGTGTCGGTCCGATGGAAGTCGAGGAGGCAATCCTCCACCATGACGCCGTCGAACAGGTCGGCGTCGTCGGCGTCCCGGACGAAACCCGCGGCGAGGCGATCAAAGCATTCGTCCAGCCTGCCACTGCGGTGGCGGATGCGGCGAAACTCCGCGAAGAAATCCGCACCCTCGTCCGCGAGCGCCTCGCGGAGTACGAATACCCACAGGAGATCGAATTCGTCGACGAACTTCCGACCACCACGACCGGCAAGATCCGGCGGCGGTCGCTTCGCGACTAGGTTGGGAGGGCGGCTAGCGGAATGAGAGGGAGAGGGGAGAGCTATTTCGGGCGTGTCGAACGGGCACTCGAGTTACCCCAACTGGACCCCGTTCCGACCGGTCCCAGCTGCGCTCTGAACTCTCCCCGTGGCGTAAGTTTATACTGATGCCGACAGATGATCGGGTATGGCACTCCAGAAACCGGACCTCTCCGGACAGACGGCGTTCATCACCGGAACGACTCGTGGCATCGGCAAGGAAATCGCCCTCGCGCTGGCCGAGCAGGGCTGTAACATCGTTTCAACGGGGAAGACGAGCGAGAAAGACGCAGACGAGAGCGAAGACGGGAGTGGCCCGGACCTCGAAGGGTCGATCGAGCAGACGGCCCGCGAGGCGCGCGAACACGGCGTCGAGGCGCTGCCGATCCAGCTCGACGTTCGGAGCGAGGAGGCGGTCAACGCTGCAGCCGAGCGCGCTATCGACGAATTCGGTGAGGTCAACATCGTCATCAACAACGCGAGCGCGATTCAGTTGCTGACGGTGGAGGATCTGCCGCCGAACCGGTTCGATCTCATGACTGACGTCAACATCCGCGGCACCTACCTCGTCTCGCGAGCCTTCGCCGGCCACCTTCGGGAGGTCGAGAACGCCTGGCTGTTGACCAACGCGCCGCCGGTCAAGATCGACCGTGCACCCGGCGAAGCGCCCTACGCGTGGTCCAAGCTTGGTATGTCGTTCCTGACGCTCTCGATGGCGAGCGAACTCGGCGACGGCAACGTCGGCTGCAACACCTTCTGGCCCGTGACGGCGATCGATACGCGTGCGACGCGGTACTTCGGACTCGGCACGGAGGACGACTGGCGGACGCCCGAGATCGTTTCCGACACGGTACTCGAGATCCTCTCGCGTGATCCGGCCTCGTTCACTGGGAACGCGGTGTACGACGAAGAGCTACTGCAGGAGGCTGGCGTCGAGGACTTCTCGCGGTACAACCTCACCGAGGGCGATCCAGCGCCGGGGTCGGCGCAGTTGTTCGATCCGGAGTATAGCCGGTCGGACGAGTAACCCATTGAATTGGGGTGTATCGGTACCGTTTGGGGACGGCACTGCCAATGCAGGTACGTTCATTATTTCTGCGGGAGGTGACAACTCTCCCATGGTTTCAATCGACGAACGGTGTGGCGCGGTTTCAGGAGGGCGGCGATAGATGTGCACACGACTGGTGTATCTCGGCGAGGAGGGGCGCGTCCTCACGGCTCGCTCGATGGACTGGGGCGAAGATATCGGGAGCAACATCTGGACGCTCCCGCGCGGCATGGAGCGGACCGGGCAGGTCGGCCCGACCTCGATGGAGTGGACGGCAGAGTACGGCAGCGTCGTCACGACCGCCTACGATATCGCCACCACTGACGGAATGAACGAGGCCGGCCTGGTTGCGAACCTGCTGTGGCTCCCTGAATCGGAGTACCCTGACTGGGACGGCGAGGAAGAAGCCATGGCGATCTCGCTGTGGGCGCAGTACATGCTCGACAACTTCGAAACCGTCGCAGACGCCGTCGAACACGCCCAACAGAAGGAGTTCGTCGTCGTCACCGAGCAGGTCCCCGGACAGGACAGACTGGCGGCGCTGCATCTCTCCCTCTCGGACGCGACCGGCGACAGTGCGATCATGGAGTACGTCGACGGCGAACTCACCATCCACCACAGCCGGGAGTATCAGGTGATGACGAACTCGCCGACGTTCGACAAGCAACTCGCGCTAGCCGAGTACTGGAGTGAAATCGGTGGGACAGTCATGTTACCCGGAACGAACCGTCCAGCAGACCGATTCGTGCGGGCGCGGTTCTACGTTGATGCCGTGCCGAGCGTCGAGGACCGTCGTACCGCGACCGCCAGCGCGTTCGGCGTGATTCGAAACGCCTCAGTGCCGTACGGCATCAGCACGCCGGACGAACCCCACATTTCCTCGACGCGCTGGCGAACCGTCGCGGACCACAAGGACGGCATCTACTACTTCGAGTCGGCACTCATGCCCAACGCCTTCTGGGTCGAACTCGACGAACTCGAGTTCGCTGCCGGCTCCGGGGCGCGAACCCTCCAACTCGGTCCCAACCAGTCGAACGCGTTCGCCGGCGACGTCTCGGGCCAGCTAGAGCCCCACGAACCGTTCGTCTTCCTCGGCCCCGAAGCGGCGACTGGGTGAGCGGGCACACCGCCGTCTCCGCGTAGCCCGGCAGCACACCAGCGATCCGACAGCTCAGTGTATTTATACACCTGCAGCGTACTGTCCGGGCAATGTATCTGGCTCAACTGGTCAACAGTGCGGATGTCCTGCTGGCCTCGCTGCTCGCGCTCATCGCATTCGCGGTCGTAGGCGGGAGCGTCACGCTGAACGCGAGACATCACCGCGTGGCGAATCCACCAGCGTGGGGACTGACGCTGTTCGCCGTACTCCTCCTCGCCACAGTCATGACCGGCCTTCGTGGTGCTGTCCTGTTCGGCCTCCTCCTCGTCGGTCTCTATCTTGCCGTGCGGCGTGATACCCGTCGTGCGAGGTAACGTAACACTTGAAGCGTGCACAGGTGTACTCGAGTTCCTTTCTGGCTGGCGGTGTTCTGGTCGGTATCGAATGGGAGGATTTGATTTTGATGCTGGCTCCGATTCTGGTTCTGACACCGGTTCAAATACCGACCCAGACGCACACGAGTACGCCGGCGACATCCGCTGGGGATGGTGCTGTCCGCGCTGTGAGCGGGACGTCTCGGTGACGAGAGATCCGCACTCGGAGACGTTCGTCTGGGCGTGTCCGGACGAGGAGTGTCCGGCCGTTGGCTTCGGTTTTCAGTCACGCCGACGCGCACGGATCGCACTACGTGAGTATCGCGAGCGGTATCAGCAGATCTATCGCTGACGGCAGCGATCAGCGGAAGGTGGGTTTTAGCACGATCAGCCAGCGAGCGACGCAGCCGGCTCACCCGGCTCCGCTTCGGCCTCGACGGTGCCGCCCTCTGACTCCTCGATCACGTACCGCTGGCCGAACATCGGATCGAGCAGGCTGTCCACCTCGCCACGGTCGTCTCGCAACACCGGCGCATCGTCCGATTCTGGCTCGTCGAGTTTGTTGTCGATCGCACCACTGAGGTCGACCCCCATCGCCGCGGCCCGCTCGTTGTTTCTGGACTCGAGTACTTCCTCGTCGAACGCTGGTGCGCTGTCGTCGTTAGTCGCGACGACCTGGATGTTCTGAATCGCGTTCGCGTCCGAGGTGCGGAAGCTGTAGGCCTCGGGGAAGACCTCGTCGATCGTTTCGTACTGGGCGTGGTAGAACTCGGCTGCTGGGCCGCTCGGCGCGGCGATGACGTTTGCGTGGAGGATGCCGTCGTCGGCCAGTCGGTCCGAGGCGAGTTCCATGAACTCCACGGTCGTCAGGTGGAACGGGACCTGATCCTTCTTGTAGGCGTCGAGAACGATCACGTCGTAGGTCTCGTCGGTGCTCTGGAGGAACTGCCGGCCGTCGGTCGCGTAGACGTTCAGGTCGTCGCGCTCGTCGTGGTCCTCGAGTGTGAAGTACTCCTCTGCGGCGTCGGTAACGGCGGGATCGATTTCGACGACGTCGACGGTCGCATCGTACTGCTCCGCGAAGTCTGTCGGGCCGGTGTAGCCGCCGCCACCGACGAACAGCACCCGCTCAACGTCGTCGATATCGTCGGTCATGAGCATCGGCAGGTGAAAGTACTTCGTGTAGGTGAAGACGTGCTCGTCGGGGTCGTCTTTGTTCAGCGCGCTGTGTCGCGCGCCGTCCAAGTACATCGTCCGGACGTTGTCGTCGTCGACGATCTCGAGTTGCTGGTGTGGCGTCTGGGTTTCGTGGACGATTTCGCCGCGGTGATCGACGTCGAAGATGGCGGGGCCGCCAGCCGCGGCGAGGACGAGGATGAGTGCGATGAAAACGCTCGCGACGGTTGGTCTGCGGGGCAGACTCGGTGCGACGAGGACGAGTGCGGTGGCGACGAGCATGAGCCCGAACAGGAGGCCGATCGCGTCGACACCCATGGAGGGAATCAGGATGAACGTCGTCGCACCCGAGCCGACGATGCTTCCGATGGTGCCGAGCGCGTAAACGTGGCCCGACGCCTCGCCAGTCCCGCGCTTTCGAGAGAGTTCGGCTGCGTAAGGACTGATGAAGCCGAGGAGGTAGGTCGGCGGCCCGAAGAGGATGATAACCGCAGGCAGTGAGGCATAGCGCGGCGGCAACGCGAGCGTCGAGGTGTACGTGAGAAGCAGGTCGCTCGCGAAAATCACCACGGCGACGTAGACCGCAGTCCCGAGCATGAGCCAGCTCATCTCGCGGGTGCTCGCCGTCGCCGCCCGCTTGCCACCTTGCCAGTAGCCGAGGCTCAGTGCAGCGAGGAGGACGGTCAGAATGCCGCCGACGGTGTAGATATGGTTCCCGAACTGCGGGGCGATCACCCGCACGGCGAGGATCTCAAGTCCCATGCTCGTGACCCCCGAGACGAAGACGGCGAGTTCGGGTTTCGTCGGGCGATACGCAGCGACCTCCTGGAGGGTCATCGTCCGGAATGTGATGGGCCGTCCGTGAGTACCTGTCGCCTCGGCGCGTCAGCGTGAGTGGGCTGTTCTATAGCGACCTTACGACGGACGCGTCATCACATGCGTCAACAAAAAGAGCCCGACCGCGACGACGGCGACCGTCGGCAGACTGTACTCGAGTGCCCCCACGAGTGCCGCGCCCCAGACGAGCCACCAGGCGAACAGTCCTGAGAGAATCGCGTTGAGGACGATGAGCAGTCGCGGATCGCCTCGGGAGGACTCGAGTCCCTCACGAAAGCCGCCGCGGTCGCCGTCCGTACCGGAATCGCCAGCCATAGCGCGATAGGGGAGCGTCAGTCACTTAGCCGTTTCCGTCGTCGGTGCTGCAGTCGCGTCCTCGTCGGGGTCGATTTGCGATGCAGAACACACGTGAGCAGCGGGCTTTATAACGCCTCGCTCGAACCGCTGACGTATGCGTGAGGTCACCGTCTCCCGAACGATCGACGTCTCGCCGGCGACACTCCAAAAGCGCCTCGATCCAGCGACGATTATCGAGGCGGAGGGGAGCTTCACCGTCGTCGATATCGACGAGGACGAGACGACGGGGGCCACAACTGTCGTCGCCAGCGGTCCCGGGATGCAGCTTCCGCTGGAGTTCGAAGAACGCGAGGACGCGATCTATTATACGCAAGCAGGTGAACAGGGGCCGTTTTCGCACATGGAGACGTGGCTGGAGTTCGAGTCTATGGCTGAGCGAATGCAGGGACAGGATCAGCAACAGGGCCGGCAACAGGACCCGCAACAACAGCACTCTCAAACCCACCTCACCCTCCGCTCTGCCGTCTCTCTCGCCGCTCCGCTCCCGTTCGGCGACCGAATCGCCGCCTGGAAACGCAAGGGCGAACTACAACGCGCACTCGAGACGTTCGCCGAGGAACTCGAGTAACGCCAGGTGGAGAGTGAGAGCAACGAGGGCTGGTGGACGGCGAAGTGATTAACTACGGCGGCGACCGGCGACCTGACTGAGAACGAGTCGATGGTCGTCCGCACACGCGAACGTTGTGAGGACGAACAGCGTCGTGATGATGGTGCCGAGGGTGAGTCCTGAGATGGGGAGCAGACCAAACGCGGCGGCGAGGAGCAGGCCGACGCTCGCCGTCGCAGTCGCTATGTAGTAGGTTTCGTCGGTATCGATTCGCCCGTCGAGGCGGGACCATAGCGACTCGCTCTCGTCGGCTGGTGCGTCAGTCATTGTAACCTCGAGATACGGCCTGAAGGTTTCGAGGTGCGCACCGGGGCGGATGATGCCGCGCGATTTGTTGTACTCGATGACGCCTGCCTTATCGAGTTTTGGCAGGTGAGACTGATACAGCGGGATGTAGACGCGCTGGCGCTGCGTAGAGGTTAGTTTAGCGACAGTAGTGTCGTGCTCGCGAGCGGCGACGTGCTCTGCGAGATTCCCCATCTTGACGGTTCCCTCGCTATCCAATACGTATCGGATCGCCTCCCGCCTGCGCGACGTCTGGAGGATATGGAAGACGTCGTCATCGGAGAGGGGTGTCGATTCCTCCGCGGCCTCGTCCGGCGGGGATGCCGACTCCGTCTCAGGGTCGCCAGCGGTTGGGCGGTCGGTGATGCTCATACTATCTACTCCGGTGGGGCGAACTGCGACTACCTAAATGTTGTTGTACGTCATGTCGTGAAAAACAGTAAAAGTTGCAATACGTTTCAAAAGTCAGACTGTCGCTGTTAATCGCTCATTAGTCCCATAATCGTATTGTTAGTGGTGTATTGGTGCCCCTAACAGTTTCATAAGGAGATACGATACGGCAAGTCTTCTTGCCAAAGATAGGACATTCATACACTTTTGAACCTCGTCGGTCGTGGCCGTTCAGAACGGCTGATAGCTATGAGCGTTCTCGGTGGAAGACAGCCTCTTCACCCGTTTCAGAGGGGAACCTATCCTCACTGCTGACTGTCTGTTGTTCCCATTCAGCATCCGTCACCAGACAGTCCGCGAGGCTCGTGCGCAGTTGCTGTTCGAGCCCCGCCATTTCGCGCTCGCAACCGTTGTCGTTCGGAGAAGGATGGGCGGTTTCGCCCCCATCGTTGAACCCCGTCCCGATGAAGACGAGTTCCGTCTGTCGGTCGCCAACATCGTCGTCCCACTCGAGTTCGGGTCGGTTAGAACGGTAGAGGTCGCGTTCGAGGTCGGGGAGGTCGGCGATCCAGGGGCCGGCGGCGGTGAGACGACTCGAGGAGCCGGCGTGAGAGAGGGTGAGTTGCATGTCGCTGCTCGCGACCCAGGCGGTTCCCTTGGAGCGGACGACGGATTCTGGAAGCGTTCGGAGGAAGGCAGCGAATCGTTCTGGATGGAAGGGACGGCGCGAGCGGTAGACGATGGAGTCGACGCCGTAGACTTCGTCGGGGTGGCGGTGCTGATGATCGTGCTGTCGCTGTTGGTTGTGGTGCTGGTCGTCGTGTTGGTGCTGGTCGCTGTGTTGGTGCTGGTCGTCGTTCGGACTCTGGCTCCCATCGGCCGCCTCAGCCACACGCTCGAGACTCTCGCGTTCGTCGAGGTTGCCCAGTTCAAACAGGTCCACACCGAGTAACTGATCGGGATCAACCGCGCTGAACTCGGTCTGAATCGTCCGCACGTCGGGCTGGAGTGCTTCGACGAGAGCCGTCGCCTCCGCGAGCTCCGCTGGCTCACAGCGGTCGGCCTTGTTACAGAGAACGATATCGGCGACCTCCAGCTGTTCGATGAGCAGGTCCGACAGCGGGCGGTCGGACTCCGCAGCGGGATCGGTCTCTCGTTCCGGCACGTCTTCCCCACCGAATGTGTCGATGAATAGTCGTGTATCGAGCACCGTGACGATCGAATCGACGTCGTAACTGGCGGCCACGCGCGACGTCGTCGTAAAGAGGCGAGCAACCGGTACCGGTTCGGAGATACCTGAGGATTCGACGATCAGGTGGTCGAACTCCCGGCTCCGGGCCAGGCGGACGACTGCGGTCTCGAGGTCGTCCTGCAATTCACAGCAGAGACAGCCGTTCGACAGTTCGGCGATGCCGTCGTCGACGTCGAGATCAGAGCCCTCGGCGACGAGTTCGGCGTCGACGTTTACCGCACCCATATCGTTGATGAGGACGGCGAGATCACGGTCTCCGGCGTTCTGTAACAGATGATTGAGCAACGTCGTCTTTCCCGCACCCAGGCTGCCAGCCAGAATCGTCACGGGAATCGTCGCGGACATATAGAGAGTGATTGTGTTGCATGGGTTAAGACCCGTCGTCTCGACGGCGCTTCGACGGGCCAATCGCTGGGTGCTGCGATGAAATCTCTCCAGGCACCATCACATTCGCGATGACGTATTTCTGGGATGGAAAGTAATGATAACCTACTTGTGTTAGTGGAATTAAAACGGGGCTACATGCAACAGTGTCCCCGCCGTTCGGTCCTCGGTGGAATCGGTGCGACGATGGCTGCTGCCGTTGCGGGTTCGACCGTCGCCGCGACGGACGAGCGCGCTACCACCGCCTCCACGACGACCGACACGACGTTCGACGACCTGCTCGCGTATCTCCCCTCCTCGATCGCGCAGGACTCGATGGTCCTGACGGCGACGAACTACGACCGGCTGCTCGAGGCCGATCAGCCCCACGATCCGTTCCCGAACGTTGGCACACTCGACCTCGAAGCCGAGGACATCTCGAAGAGCGTCCACGCCACCTCTTACACCGAGGAGTTCACACACCCACTCAAGATCCTCGCAGGGCCCAAACTCGAGGTGGATACGAAATCTCGCGAAACAGACAGCGGACTCGAGTACGAGTTTGCCGATTTCGACGACGATGACGCCGTCGCCGGAACCGATGGCGACGTTATCATTGTGGCCGCCGACGCCGAGACGATCGACGCAGCGATCGATTCCAACGCCGAAGAGGCCGATCGTCTCCTCGACGACGAATCGACGCTCGATGCAGGTCTGTCAGCCTTCGAGGACAGCGACGCGCGCACGGTTCAGATCGGAGACGAACAGTTGATGGCACCGGGAGAGATGGACGCCACGCCGACGTATCTCTCCCACGCCCAGACCGTCCTCGATGTGGACACGATCGAGATGTCGGTCGGACTCGAGTTCGAGGACGAGTCGGACATCACCGACGAGTTGATCGAATCGCTCGAAGCGGAGTTTGCCTACGCCGCAACGACCGACGAGCCGACGGTCGACATCGACGGAACGTTCGTCAGCACGACCGTCGAACGCGACCTCGCTGCCGAACGCGCGGTCAGAGATCACGACAGCCCCGGTCACCTCCGAGTCGACCGCGAGATCGACTTCGACGACGACTACCTCGAGATCGAACTCGGTCGTGGCGATCCGACGCCGGTTGAGGACCTCACCTTCGAGGTCGGCGACGAGGAGTACGACCGTGACATCTGGGCCGACGGTCACGGGAAACTCGAGGAGGGCGACACGATCGTGATGGACATGGACGATGTCGAGCCGAACCTGTCGATCAGGCTGCACCACGATCACGAACTCGGCAGTTCCGGAAGCGGAACGTCGCTCCTCTCTCACTTCCAGTTTACCAGTGAACTCGACGTTGACACCGGCGAACTCGTCGTCACGTACCTGGACGACTTCCCGCTCGACGGTGACCGGGTCCACCTCGCTGCCTACGACGAGCGCCCGCGGTACCGACCTGACGAAGACGCGCCCGAACCGCGCACGACAACGCAACCGTGGCAGGGCGAAGAGCTCACGGAGGGAACGACGGCGACTCTCGACGGCATCGAGCCCGGTGACGAGATTATCGTCGGCTGGGATGGTATCGAACCCAGTGACGGTATCAGCAACCTCCGGGCCCGTCCACCTGGTTCCGCGCGCTTCGAGTACGACTACGAGAACCGGACAGTCGAGGCCACACTCGAGTTCGGAGAACGCCAGCCGCACGCGAAGCCTGGTGTCACAGCAGAGGCAAATGGAGACGACGAAACCGACACTGACGACACCGAACGTCCGGCCGACGACTACGAACTCCTGATCGACGACGAACCGGCTGCCACCCAGTGGGCCGACGAGTACGACACCGTCTCCTCCGGGACGACGGTTAAAATCGACGGCGTCGACGTCGGCACCGAAATCGAAGTCGTCTGGGCTGGCACGGATGCCCGGATCGGCTGGACGCGTGTTCGGCCGTCGGTTCAACTCGAGTACGATGATGGAACGGTCGAGCACGTCGGCGGCGACCCGCTTCCGGCGTCCGAACTCACCGCAGATGTCTGGACAGATGCAGACCGGTTCGAGATGGAACTGGCTGACGAAATCGATGGCACGTTCGAGAAGGGAGAGACGTTCACTGTCGACTCGGATTCAGTTACTACCGATACTGCTGCCAACGATGAGGCGGACGAGCTGGAGTTCGGCGAGATCCGCGAAATCTCGCTTCAGTACGACGCCCACCGTATCGGGTTTGTGCTGCCCGATCGCTAAACACGCTGCGTTCGCGGGTATGGTCGGTTTCTGAAATCAACTCTCTGTCGGCTTTTCCTGCTGGTTTCCAGGGTCTCTTTCGATGTTGATTCGCATGGACTGCAGGTGGGTGTGCTGGTCGCTCTGTGTGTGTGTTGTACTGGTCGCTCTGTGTTTCTCTCGTCCACCGCTTCTGATCTGGTTGGCTTCGTTTAGTTTGGTCTGATTTGGACTGACCAGACAGGTTCGGCTTCGTCTGGTCTCCCTCTCAACAACACGTCGGCAACCACCAACGACCTGTCGGGAGAGGAGTGAAAGTTGAACAGACCAGTACACGGTCCATCGGTACAATACGTTGCAAGCGGTGTGATCCCACGAGGGCGAGATATTTTAGTCTCCGGCCCCGAGCATGACCGACGATGACACTTGCCGACCGAATCGAGTCGTTTCGGGTGACGCTCGAGGAGTGGCTCAGGGGACTCTACCACGGGATGTTCACGCACCCGGCCTACGAGAAAATCGAGCAGGAAGCCGAGGACACTGAGGACGCGTTCATGCTCGCGTGCTTTCCCGACGCCTTCGGCATTCCAAGTCCGGTCTCGTACTACACCGCCGAACTGCTGCCCTACCTCGAAGACGAGTTCAGCGCCTGGGAACGGCGCATGTGGGACCGCCAATCGATCGTCGAGCGCAAGGGCCACCAGTACCACTTCTAACTGCTGATGACTGACTTCGTCTTCTTCGGCGGGAAGGGTGGTGTCGGCAAGACGACCGTCTCCAGTGCGTACGCACTCGAGTGCGCCACGGTGGGCGAGGAGACGCTCGTTGTGTCGACGGATCCGGCCCACAGCACGACCGACGTGTTCGGCCAGCAGTTCAGTGACGAGCCCCAGTCGGTCGAGGGGTACGATGGGCTCTCTGCGATGGAAATCGATCCAGAAGAGGAGGTACAGGACCATCTGCTGGACCTCAAGCGACAGTTAAACTCGCAGCTGTCGGCGGCGATGGTCAACGAGGTGGACATCCAACTCGAGATGGCCCATCAGACGCCGGGAGCGTACGAGGCAGCGCTGTTCGATCGGTTCGTCGACGTGATGCAGAACGCTGAGGCGTACGACAGGGTGGTGTTCGATACGTCACCAACTGGGTCGACGCTGCGGTTGCTCGCGCTGCCGGAACTCCTGGAACAGTGGATCGACCGACTGATGGCAAAGCGTCGGCGAAGTATCGACCTCTACGAGAAGGCTGCGATCGGCAATCAGGAGCCCCGTCGCGTGATGGACGGTGATCCGGTGCTCGCACGATTACAGGGACGCAAGGAGCGGTTCGAATTTGCTGGGGATGTGCTGCGGGAGCAGGCTGCTTTCTACCTCGTGTTAAATCCGGACGAACTCTCGATCCGCGAAACTCGCCGTTCCGTCGAGACGCTTACCGAGGCCGAACTACCCGTTCGCGGACTCGTGGTCAATCGCCTGACCCCTGAACCCGACCCGGACGAAGAGGGACGTGGCGCACGCTACCTTCGCGACCGCGTCGCGACGGAGCGCGACCGTCTAGATCGAATTGACGACGAGTTCGACGTGCCGGTCGTGGCGACAATCGAAACGCGAGTCGAGGAAGTTCGCGGGAGTATCCTGGACGACGTTGCGACTGAACTCGAGATTGCCGGCCCGAGTGCGGACCTGCTAAACGAGCAGGTGTCCCCCGACGAGAGTTGACAGATTGTCAACTGCTTACGGCCGTATTGGTGTTCATCTGTCGAACCAGTGTTGCTTCAGCGAAAATATTTCCGATTCTAGTGGTGAAGAATCGCTTCTATCGGTGGATTGGCGAACCTAAATAAATTATATTTATGGTGTTCCCGTTCAACGGTTCGTGCGGGAGACAATAACATGGCAGGTGTGATCTGGATCGTTGCACTGATACTAACGACGTTTACCGTCGCGTACATCACGTACGGTCGGTACCTCTCGCAGTTCGTCAACCTAGACGACAGCCGTGAGACACCGGCGCACAAGTATCAGGACGGCCAGGAGTACGTACCGGCGAAAAAGCCGGTCCTATTGGGGCATCACTACTCGAGTATCGCGGGCGGCGCACCGGTCGTCGGACCGATTACGGCGGCGTTGGTCTGGGGGTGGGTGCCTGCTGTGCTGTGGGTTGCGATCGGCAACCCGCTCATCGGTGCGGTTCACGACTTCGTCTCGCTGTCGAGCAGTCTTCGACACGAAGGGAAGTCGATTGGGTACATCATCGGCGAGTACGTCGGTGAACGCGGCAAGAATATGCTACTGTGGTTCGCGTTCTTGCTGACGATTCTGGTCGTGGCGGTGTTCGCACTCGTCATCGGAGTCGTCCTGGACGCGTATCCACAGGCAGCGACGGCGAGCCTGATTTACATCACGCTCGCGCTCCTGTTCGGTGTCTGGCTCTACCAGCTTGGCCTGCCGTTCTCCGTCGGCACGGTCGTCTTCGTAGCTGGCGTGTTCGGCTCGGTCTGGGCCGGTATCCAGTATCCGCTCGCGCTCGTTCCAGGAGAGTACCCAGAGGGAACGATCGTGTTGCTGGAGTCGGCACCGTTCTTTATTCCGGCGTTACTCGAGAGCGTCAACATCGGTGCGTGGGTGCTCGTCATCCTTGTCTACGGGGCGCTTGCGAGTATCCTGCCGGTGTGGATGTTGCTACAGCCGCGTGACTACCTCTCGTCGTTCCTGCTGTACACGGGTGTCGGTGGGGGGCTGCTCGCAGTCATCGTCGGCACGTTCATCACCGGAATGGGAAGCGATGCAGTTCACCCGGACACCGGGGACGCACTGAGTTTCCAGATCGAAACGGGTGCCTGGTACGGCTTCTTCGGCGAGGCTGGCCCCATCGCACAGGAGGGGCTGATCCCGCTAATGCCGCTGTTCCCGCTGTTATTCCTCACCATCGCGTGTGGGACCGTCAGCGGGTTCCACTCGCTCGTTTCATCGGGGACGACGGCGAAACAACTGAACAAGGAGACTGACGCCAAGCTGATCGGCTACGGTGGCATGCTCGCGGAGGGACTGCTCGCTGCAGTCGCACTCGTGACCGTGACGATTATCGCAATTCCCGCCGCTGACGGCGGAATCGCGCTGGCGCTACCGAACTTTGCAACCGGTGGCGGGGCGATCCTCACGGCGTTCGGTATCCCGATGGAGTACGGTGCGCCGTTCATGGCGCTCGTCCTCGCGAGTTTCCTGTTGACGAGTATGGACACGGCCGTCCGCCTCGGTCGCTACATGCTCGAGGAACTCATCGGTACGCCTGAAACCGAGGTCGAAGCGTATGCAGCCAACAGCTACGTCAACACGTCCGTGATCGCCATCGCGGCGTTCCTACTGCTCGGCAGCGGTCGCTGGGAGGACCTCTGGACGCTGTTCGGCGGCGCAAACCAGCTGCTGGCGTCGCTTGCACTCCTCACGGCAACCGTCTGGCTGGCCAACTGGAGCAAGACGAAGCAGCTCGTCTCGACCGGTGGACCGATGATGCTGATGGGGTTCATTACAGTCTGTGGCCTGATATGGGTCGGTGGCTACCAGATCATTGGTGGTCGCCTCCTCGGGATTACCGCGGAGGCCGAGACTGGCGCTATCGGAATCGCCTCGGCGATCGCCCAGGTCCTGATCATCGCGACGCTGCTGTACCTGGCACTGTCGCTGTTCAAGATCGGGTACGACAACTTGCAGACGGCTCGCGACAGCGGGACGGGTGTCGTGGCCGACGTGAGTCAGGACGACGACTAGTCGAGCCGCACTCGCGGCTCGGTGGTGTGGTTCATTTTTTGACCGCTGCAGATCGACTGTGTCGAGTACCGACGGCAGCAATCTGTAGAAGCAGCCGACTGGCTGTGACTACAACTGGAGCCGTCGGGAGAGCAGCCCCAGTAGTCCCGGTTCCTCGTGTTCGATCGGCTCCCAGAGTCGAAACGCCGTTGCAACGTCTGCGTTGTCGCTTGCGACCAGTTCCGCTTCGTCCGGTGCGACGACGACGAAGTTCGTCTCATAGTGGCCGTGATAGCCGTATTTGAGCAGTGTTCGTCCGTCGTGGGAGTCGACACGACTCCGGACGGTGTCTGGAATACTGTCTGTGATGAGCACGAACGTAAACTCCGTACAGAAGTGCTCCTCGGTCGCCTCGATCCACTTATCCGCGAGGTCGTCGCCGAGAGCCGCGAACCGATCGAGTGTGTCGTCGTCGACACGGTCGACCTGTTTGACGAACAGGTGCTCGTTCGACTCGTGTTCGGCGAACGAGAGTGCAGGATGCAGGAAGTGCTTCTGGCTCACGAGCGACAGTTCGCCGTAGAGCGTGAACGACTCACCCTCTATCCGGTAGTCTTTCTCCAGGTCATAGTTGTGCATGAGCCGGTCGCTCACTCTGTCGAGGTACTCGTCGTCCCAGTCGGGGACGTCCGCGAGGTCAACGTCGGCCGGCGAGCCGCCGTCTTGGGAGCTCACACCAGTTTCAGTGTGACCATCCGCGGTTCGTTCCATGTGGATGAATGCCACGAGGGGACCAAAAAGCCGTCGGGACGACCTGTGTGTTTACATACCGCAGCGTCCAAAGACAGGTATAACCGAGTCACCACATGGCACGAAAACGCGAGGCGTGTGGCCGCTGCTCGATGTCCGTCGCAGTCGAAGCCGCACAGAGTGAGCAGTCTGACCGTGACCGGGCGGACCGAGACCCCTACGGTGAGGCACGAATCGAAGTCGAAGAATCAGCGCTTCGCCGTCTCTCTCCGGACGGCTGGCTTTCGGGACTGTCGACTCGAGTAAGCGAGCGCGTTCGGCAGCTCACCTGGGGGAACTGAGTCGCTGAGTGCTGAAGCACTGAAGTACTGACCGCTACGCACTAAACACTGGGAGAGAGAAGAGAGCCAGCAGACTGACAGTCGCTCAGTTCGTCGTGATGATTTCGATGACGTCTCGCGGCTCGACCTCGTAGTTCTTCCCGAGCTGGCGGTTCGACCGACAGTCGATTGCGTGGAGGAAGCCGTCGCCGATGTCCGAGTGGAGACTGTAGGCGAAGTCCTCGGCAGTCGAGTTCGGCGGGATCAGGTAGCAGTCGGGCAGCACCTCGCCGCGTTCGTTTCCGAGGCCGTTCGCGCCGCCGGGGAACACCGGCGTCACGCCGAGTACGTCGAACAGCGCGGTTTCCAGGGCTGCCTGGACACCGGTTGCGCCGTACCCGTCGAGGAAGTCACGGATCTGTTCCAGGCCCTGTTCTTGCTCGCCCGAGACATCGCCCGTAATTTCGAAGCCGTCGTCACCCGGTCGGTAATCGAGGACGCCGGCCTTGTCCGCCGACTTGAGGGCTTTCTCCGCGTGTGCGCTGCAGGGAACGATCGTCAGGTGTTCGTACTCTGGATCGGACGTGATCTCCTCGTAGTTCGCCTGCGCTTCCGGCGTGTCCATCTTGTTCGCCGCGATGACCATCGGCTTGGTCTCCTTGCGGATTTCGCGAGCCAACTCGAGTTGATCCTCGTCGTCCCACTCGTCGGGGTCGAAGCCGATATCGGTGCGGCGGATCAGGAGTTTGATCTCGTCCTCGTTGGTTTTGAACGCGCTCATCTGCTCGGCGAGTTCTTCCTCGATGGCGTCGTCCTCGGTGGTGTAGCCCGATTCGTATCGCTTGATCCCTTTCTCGAGGATATCGAGGTACCACTGGTCGAGTTCCTCCTCTAAGAAGGCGATGTCCTCGCGAGGGTCGTGGCCCTCCGTCGGCTCGCCTTCGAGATCGGTCTCGCCCGAGAAGTCGACGACGTGGACGAGCACGTCCGTCTCGTTCAGGTCGCTCAAGAACTGGTTGCCGAGGCCGTTGCCCTCGTGTGCGCCGGGAATGAGGCCCGCGACGTCGACGAGTTTCGTCGGCACGAAGCGGGTGCCGTGGTCGCAGTAGCCGACGTTCGGGGTACACTCCTCGTCGAACTCCGGGGCCGCACAGTCGACGCGGACGTAGGCCTCGCCGACGCTTGGGTCGATGGTCGTGAACGGGTACGCCCCTTCGGGCACATCGTTCATCGTCGCAGCGTTGAAGAAAGAAGATTTCCCGACGGACGGTTTGCCAACCAGTCCAATTCGGTAACTCGTACTCATTATCAGTGCCTGGCGAACCAGCCCTAAACGGGTTTCTGTCTGCTGTCCGCGTGCTATGGCTGGCCCTGACACACCCTTGGCCGACGTCCGGTCGCGAGGAAAACCGACAGCCACCCACTCAGTTCTGCGACTCGAGACGAGTTACCGGGCCAGCGTCGTCCAACTCCAGCCCGCAATCGCCAGCACGATCAGCGCAAGGACGGCAAAGGCACCCCACTGCTGGGTCTGCGTATCCGCAATCGGTGCGAACACGTCGACCAGCCCGGTCGCCTGCATCATGCCAATGACGAGCAACAGCAACACGAGGATCGAGACGACGGCGATCGCGATCCAGTTGCGAGCCATCTGCGCACCCTCCTGCTGGGCTTCCTCCGCGTCGTGCGTCGGCTTCTCAGTCGGATCCTGGTCGGTACCGGCATCAGGATCCAGATTGGAGTCGCGGTCAGACATATCAGCCAGTAGAACGGGATCACGGGAAACGGTTCTACCTGCAGGTTCCGGCCGCGGTTGAAGTATGGGCCACGAAGGGGCGGACTACGAAGGAGAGGGGCTACTCGAGTACCGTCGCCAGCGCGTCCATCGTCTCGTCGACCAGTTCGCGCTGTGCGTTGTGGCCCATGTGACCGACGCGGATGATATCGTCCTCGAGACCGCCGAGTCCCGTCGCGAGGACGATGTCGTGCTCTTCCAGGAGGGTGTTCTGCAGCTCGGTCGCGCTGCCGTCGTACTCGAGTGCGGTCACCGTGGGCGAGCAGTCTTCGGTTGCTGTCGGGTAGGGTTCGAGGCCGAGGTCGGCGGCGCGGTCGCGACAGTGGGCGGCGACCTCGCGGTGGCGCTCGAAGACCTGTGCGGGGCCTTCCTCGAGGATCTGGTCGGCCGCGGCGTCGAGAGCACGGATGTTTGCGGCCATGTGGGTGTAGGGGAACCACTCCTCGTCCTCGTCGGCGGCGGTGCGCCAGGGCGTGAGGTTGGTGTAGTGGGCGCGGTTTTCGACGGTCTCGATGCGCTCCCAGGCGCGCTCGCTGATCGTTGCGGTCGAGAGGCCAGGTGGTGCGCTGAAGCACTTCTGGCTCGCCCCAAGACAGACGTCGATCCGATCCGTTGGGACCGGCGTGCCGCCGAGCGAGGAGACGGCGTCGACGACGCTGATGATGCCGTGTTCGTTGAGCACGTCCAGAACCGGACGGAGGTCGTTCAGCGTCCCGGTGGGGGTCTCGCAGTGGACCATCGTCGCCACGTCGAACGGCTCGTCAGCGTCCTCGATGGCTGCCTCGACCGTATCGCGGTCGAGGGTCTCGTCCCAGGGGACGGAGCACGTGACCGGGTCGCCGTCGTACTGGGTGACGAAGTCGGCGAAGCCGTCGCCGTAGCGGCCGTTCGAGAGACAGAGGACGCGGTCGCCCGGCGAGACGAGCGAGTCGATGGCGGCCTCGAGTCCGAGGATGCCCTCGCCAGCGAGGATGGCGGTGTCGCGGCCGTCCGTGGCGGTGATACCGTCCGAATCAGCCGTGTGAATTCGCGTGAGTTTCTCGGCCAGCGCGCGGTAGCACTCGAAGAACTCGGGTTCGAGGTCGGGGTTGGGAACCGGTTCGGCGAGGCGCTCTCGAACTGCGGGTGGGATCTCGGTGGGTCCCGGCGTCATGCGCAGACGCTCGGGTACGTGGCAGTCGTTGGGCATTGGTTTCTACCCGCGTCTACCGGCGGTGCGGACTAAAGTCGTCGGTATCCGGCACTCCCGGCCACCGGATCGGAACCGTAACAGTAGATAGTAGCACGGCTTTTATTCAGGACCTGAATTGGAAATTAATCGGAGCAATTCGGTCACTTCACGTGCATATTGACCGTTAGAAGATCTCTCACCTCAAATAAACTCCCTTAACAGTTCACCAGACCTTGGAGAAAACATAATGACTGGAAGCTAAATTCTATTGGGTAATGTTTAGTCAGTATGAGAGAATCATTCGGCAGAAAGACAAGTGTGATATGAGAATTCAACTATATATTCTGGTCATCGCGATAGAGATCAAATTCGACAGCTACCGGTTCAGTTGTTCCAAAATACACAAACCGATACCGTCCAGATGAAAGTGAGGGACACACAGTGAGTACGTCATCATCATCAACGAGTCCACTATCAGTCAATTCGAACGTCCATTCGTATACTGTGCCAGGTCGATGACGACGTTCGACATCTATGTAATCCATGTTCCCTTCGATCACACCACGTACTTCTTCCCATCCTGCATCTGTATATACAAGAAAATTATAGTGGTCTCGGGTCGCGGTGTATTCTGAAGTGAAGGATGTGTTTCTGAGAGTAATCTCTACAGTATCACCATATCTGAAGGATGTGTCATTCACACGCAACGAGAACGATCCTGCATCACCTACTTCTCCTGTACCTCGGTTTGAGAGCCTATCAAAATCGTTGTCGTTACAATCAAGTGATGATGGGACACTTTCCGGTTCACGACTCGGTGAGATTTCACCACTAGCCAATATTTGTAGGCAACCACTAAGACCTACAATAGCAACTCCAGTTGCACTCGCAAGATATTGTCGCCTATTCATGCATAATACATGTATTCCAGAGGATAAATGTTTATCCCCTGTTGGGGAACTATATGTATGGCTGTAAAATTGTCTGTGGAACAATTTAATTAAACAATTGTATAATCCATTTCCTCTTCAATATCACCAATATAGTTACCGACTGATCTAGGGTGGGTACCCTGCGTAAGCGATGCTCTATGAAGTCCGACAACACGCATATTGTCAATGTCTCCATCATTATAAAAATAGGGTCCTCCTGAATCGCCATCACCATCTTCTTGGTCATTCGCTCTTATCAGTTCAATCCTCATTGGTGTAACATTATCATTAATTTGACCCACTGAGTGTTCACATCGACCAGTGCGTCGTCCTTGTTGACAAATGTTTCCTGTATATTCCTGATCCTTGAGCCAGTCCTCTCCGACAATTTCAGATCCTAATGCTCCAGAAAACCCACCACCAATGTCAGATAGTTGGCTCCCAGCATTTACCCCATCTTCCATTTCAATAAATGCGATATCCCAATCGCCATCGTGTTTAATTTCACCCACTTCGCCAATTTTATCATCGTCATATTGATATACAGATCGGCCTTCACCATCACTTGATGATTCATCATCAGTATCATATGTGATGTGACCATTTGTCAGAAAACCAACATCCTCTTCACTGTCCCGTTGGATACGAGGCCCGAGCGAACCACTACTGCTGTATCCGAACCAACCGGACTCCTCAATCGAAATACTACAACCAGTTCCCCGTAAACTATATCCATAATCATAACTCTCTTCGTAAAACCGTTCGTCAGAACCGTCTGTATTGTGACAGTCTTCATCAGAACATGCATCATTTGCTACAATATTGCTTTCGAATCTAACTGGAATGTCATCACGAGAAGCATTTTCAACAGATTCATGACCAATACTTCCTTCAGTAGTTTCAGGTACTTTCCTCATTATTTCGCTTAAATCAATATCGGGGGATCTAACACCGTCCAAAGTTTTGATTTCATCTATTTCTGATGGGTCCATATCCTTCTCTCCATCAATCGAACCAGGAACAGATATATCATAATTTACAACTACACTATATTCTTCGTTCTTACCTCTCCCATTGACATCCACACTAGATGAAATTAATTTACTATCCTCAATAGCATCAATCTTCTTCTGAATCCGTTCTGCTGCATCAAATGCTGTTTCAACAACAATCCACTTGTCCCGTGGAATTGTATAATAGTTAGCCACCCGTTCGCCCGGCCTGTCTGGGAAAGGTGGATTATTGTATTCCTCTGCGTTCGATAAGTTGTAGTATTCCACTCTCGGAACTCTATCAGTGGGATCATCCGTCAATTCTTTGAGTTCTTCTTTCGAAATGTTCGCTGCAACACCTCCAGACATTCCCAACTTTGCAAGCGTGTCCATGAACCGTCGGCGTCCCATCAGCGATAATTTATTAGATTTTCCTCTCATACTATAGCTTCAGTATACTAATATTTAAACTCTTTTATTCAATATTACTTTTTTGATAATGCTGTTACATACAGTAAGGGTTTAAAATAATTTCTCGGGTGAATAATGAGGTTGTGTCGGTAAAAAGCCAAAAACAAGATCACAACCAATTAGTGATTTTGACACTGACTAGTTTCGGTACTTCCCGACCGGTGTGAGAGCCGAAGATAAAGCGTTGTTCTGGTTGGGAAAACGTCCGGTTGAGAGGATGTGTTCATCATACCTCAACCACATGGTGTTCTTTCGGATTCGGCACTGTCTAGTTCAGCACCTTCTCAGCTGGCGTTCGGCCATTGAGCGCTTGATTCGGCCGATTGTGGTTATAGTGGTGCCTGAAGCGTCTCAGCCAGCGTCTTGCGCTGGTCGGACTGTCCCGCCAGAAGGAGTGAAAGCGGTCGATCCGCATCGAGACAGTCTGAAACCACTTTTCAACGTGGTTTCGCTCGCTGTAGTTGAGCTGACCGCTCAAGTCGTGACGCGCGAGGGCAATCAGATAGCCGCCAGCATCGACGAGAAACTCCGACTCGTTGAGATCGTGTTTCTCCGTAAGACGGTGCAGGAACGCCGCCGCGGGGTCAGTCCCGCGGCGGCTGTAGACGTCAATTTCGAGCAGTAGCTTTGATTCTGTGTCGATCGCGGTGTACAGCCACTTTTTCTCGCCGTCTACCTCGATTTGTTTCTCATCAACCGCGACCCGCGACGGCTGCGCCGTCGGCGGGTCACTCTGCACTTCCGAGAGTTTGTGTGTCCAGTTCCAGATTGCGCCGTGAGAACGGTCAATGCCGAGTAATTCAAGAACTACGACGACTTCCCGAACCGACAAGCCCATCGAATGGAGACGCACCCCGAACACCCTGACGGGTGTCGGGGTGCGCTTGTTCTCCCAAACCTCATCACAATCCACGTCTAAGGTCTCTCTGAGCAGGTTGGCGAGTTGCATTGGACACTTCTCGCCACTACCTGTTCGTTCCTCAAACTCACATCTAGACAGTGCCCTGCAGATCACCGGTTCAAAGGGACTACCCTTATCGGTCGGGCCGTCACACACTCGCGTATGCACGTCACGTTCCTCGGGACCGGGAGCGCGATGCCGACCGGTGAGCGCTTCCAGACCGGCATTCTCGTCCAGAACGACGGCCGACAGCTACTGATCGACTGTGGCTCCGGTGTCCTCCATCGCCTCCAGCAGTCCGGCGTCGGCTACGAGAACGTCTCAACGGTGTTGCTCACTCACCACCACTTGGACCACGTCGCCGACCTCCTCCCGTTGATGAAAGCCCGCTGGCTCGCCGGCGAGGAACACCTGGAAGTCGTCGGTCCGCAGGGGACCAAGGGGCTCCTTGACGACCTCCTCGACGTCCACGAATACATGCAGGACAAACTCGATCTGCAGGTACGGGAGGTCGTTCCCGGCGAGTTCACCGTCGCAGGCTTTGATGTCTCTGCCTACGAGACACGTCACTCGCTGCCGTGTCTGGCCTATCGGTTCGACGACCGCTTCGTCTTCAGCGGCGACAGTGAGGCCTTCGCCGGGCTGGCGAACTTCGCCGAAGGCGCTGCAATCCTGGCTCACGATTGCTCGTTCCCCGACGACGTCGACGTGTCCAACCATCCGACACCGGAGACGCTCGGGCGTGAACTTGCGGGTCGAGAAATCGGCCGCGTTTACCTGACACACCTCTATCCGCACACCGAGGGCCGTCACGAGGAGATGCTCGAATCGATCGGGCGACAGTACGACGGCGACGTTCGATTCGCCGAAGACCTCAAAACGATTTCAATCGAGTGACAGGCTGAATACGCCCTGTGGTTCTTTTCGTGCTGGTGCAACGCATCTGATTTCGTGACAGTCAGAAATATGTAACTCTCCAAACACGTATAAGCGACCGCGTTTGTAGGATCATAACAACAGCATGGTCCCCAGCGACGCATCACCGGCCTTGACCGCAACGGACCGACCAAGGACAAACCCGCAAACGGTTGCAAGCACCCGCAACAGGGTCCACAGCGGCCGGGCGCACTACCTACCGTCTGTCGAGACGGAGGAGACCAGATGAGCGCACCAAAACGGGTCGCAGACCTTCTGACCTCCCACTCGCGACTCGTTCTCGTCGTCCTCCTCGTGCTGACCGCCCTCGTCGGCGCGGGCGTCCCAATGGTCGACGACGATTCCTCGCTCGATCAGTTCGAAACCGACTCGCCCGAAGCCGAAGCACTCGAGGACATCGACGAGCGATTCGTCGCGGAGGATCAGGAGGACACGACGACAGTGCAGTTGATCCACCGCGGTGATGGCGGTGGCGACGGCGTAGACACCAACGCAACCGCTGAAAACGTCCTCTCACAGGACTCACTCATCGAGTCACTCGAGTTCCAGCAGGAGATTCGTAACAACGAATCAATCAACGAGACGCTCGCCTACGACAGCGAAGGTGATGTCATCACTGGCGTCGAGAACGTCGTCGCGATCACGGCAATCACCACGGAGCAGGCCGCTGATCTCGAAGAGCGCGGCGCAGAACTCGAACAGCGCGAAGGTGAACTCGAGGAGACGAGCGCACAACTCGAGGCCGGCATCGACGACGCGCGCGAGATCCAGCGCGAACAGGAGCAACTGAGCGCAACGTACGACGAAGACGACCCCGAATACCAGGAAGGTGTCGCCGAACTCGAAAACGAGTACGATGCCCTGCTGGACGAGGTGACGGCCGGCCTCGACGACGAGCAGGCCGAGGAGTACGAGGAGTTCGCCGATCAGGCGCGCTTCCTCGAATCACAGCTGTTCCAGATCGAACAGCAAGCCGAGAATCCCGAGGAAGTCCCCGAGTACCAGGAGACCTCTGAGAACCTCGAAGACGTCTACACCGGTGCGACGATGGGCGTCCTCGAAGACGAGTACGAGCAACTCGAGGCGGACGGTAACCAGCTAGAGGAAGACCAGGCCGAACTCGAGGAGAGTGAGCCTGATCCAACGCTCGACGAACAGCTCGAGGCACTCGAGGAACTCGACGAGGACGAGTTCGAAGACATCCTGACGGATACCCTCTCTGATGACGACGAGAACGACGGTGCCGCACTCGCGTTCATGCCGTCGGACTACGAGCCCGGCACCGCCGAGGCGGACGCGCGGATGACGGTGCTCACGCAGGAGGCAGCGGGTGAGATGGAGATGGGCGCTGGCGACGACGCGGTGATCGACGCACAGCTCGATCTGCGCGACCTCGCAGGCGAGCACGAACACGAGTACGTCGTCTTCGGTGTCGGTGTCATCACGGACGAGATCGACCGTTCGATGGGCGACAGCCTCTCGATCGTCGGGCCGCTCGCGCTGACGTTCGTCGTCGCCGCGCTGATAATCGCCTACCGCGACCCGCTCGACATCGTCCTCGGCGTGGTCGGTATCGGCACAGTCTTGCTCTGGACGTTCGGCTTCATGGGTTGGGCCGGAATCGCGTTCAACCAGATGATGATCGCCGTCCCGGTCCTGTTGATCGGGCTCTCGATCGACTATGCGATCCACGTCTTCATGCGCCACCGCGAGCAACGCGAGGCGGTTCGGTCAGACGACACCGATCGAGAGACGGGCGACGCCGACACCGTTCGCGGTTCGATGTCCATCGCACTCGCCGGCGTCGGCGTCGCGCTCGTCTGGGTGACCGCGACGACCGCTATCGGCTTCCTCGCGAACCTCGTCAGTCCGATCGCCCCCATTCAGGAGTTCGGGGTCGTCAGCTCTGTTGGGATCGTCGCCGCGCTAATCGTCTTCGGCGGGCTGATCCCGGCCGCCAAAGTCGAACTCGACTCGGTACTCGAGTCCCGTGGCTACGACCGCCACCGGCGCGCGTTCGGGACGGGTGGCGGGCGCTTCAGTAGCGTGCTTACGCTCGGTTCGACCGCTGCGCGGCGCATTCCGCTCGTGATCCTGATCGCAGTTCTGCTGTTGACCGCAGGCGGCGTCTACGGCGCGAGCCAGGTCGACACGAGCTTCGACGAGGAGGAGTTCCTCGCAGAGAGTCCGCCGGCGTGGACCGAGAACCTGCCTGGCGGGATGAGCCCCGGTGAGTACCAGGCGGCCGACGACCTCGATTTCGTCAACGAGAACTTCCAGCGCGAGGACACGCAGGCCCAGATACTCGTGGAAGGTAATGTGACCGACGCGGAGACCGTAGAGCGCCTCGACGCCGCCGGGGAGGCAGCAGCAGAGAGTCCGGTCACGTATACGCTGGCGACCGGCGAAGCGGACGTCGAGGGGCCGCTCTCGGTGATGGAAGACACCGCAGCACAGAACGAGTCGTTCAACGAGACCTACACTGCGGCGGATACGACCGGTGACGACATCCCCGACGAAAACATCGCAGAACTGTATGACGAACTCTTCGAGGCGAACGACGCAGGCGCGAGTGAGGTCATCCACCAGACTGACGACGGCGGGTACGAGTCCGTCCGGCTGATCGTCGCCATCCAGGGCGACGCCGACTTCGGTGACGCGACCGAGGAAATGCGCGCTATCGCAGCGGGCATCGACAGCGAGGGTGCCGGTGACGAGCGAACGGTCGGAACGGCGGTCGATGGCCCCACCGACACCGACACCGACACCGACACCGACACCGACGACGAACTCGCCGTCAGCGCCATCGCGACCGGCGATCCGATCGTCAACTATCTCGTCGAACAGGATCTGCTCGATACCGTCTTACAGAGCCTGCTGATTACGCTGGTTGCCGTCTTCACGTTCCTCACGGTGGCCTACTGGCTAACCGGGAATAGCGCCAGTCTCGGTGCCGTCACTCTGCTGCCGGTCGCGTTCGCCGTCAGCTGGATTCTCGGCACGATGTATCTCATCGGGATGCCCTTCAACGTCCTGACGGGGATGATCACCAGCCTCACCATCGGGCTCGGTGTGGCCTACAGCATCCACATTAGCTCGCGCTACACGCTCGAACTCGAGCGCCAGGGCAACGTCTGGGCGGCGATGCACACGACCGTCACCGGCACCGGTGGCGCGCTGCTCGGCAGCGCGGTCACCACTGTCGGCGGCTTCGGGACGCTCGTGTTCGCCATCCTGCCCGTACTCCGCCAGTTCGGGATCATCACCGGGCTGACGATCACGTACGCGTTCCTCGCGAGCGTCGTCGTGTTGCCGACGCTCCTCGCGCTGTGGACGCGGTACTTCGGCCCGGACGTGTCGTTCGACATCGATCAGGCCCGACAGCCGACGCCGACGGCGAGCGATGGTGGACGTGCGCTGGATGGAGATGGGGATGCGAGCTCGGCTGCAGCCGTCGATGCAACTGCAGAGACTGAAACCGAAACAGACACTGACGAGACGACAACCGAAACCGAAACAGACACCGACGAGACGACAACCGAAACCGAAACAGACACCGACGAGACGACAACCGAAACCGAAACAGACGACCGAACGCCACCCGCAGGTGACGACCAATGACCAGCGACGAGAGCGCCGCCATCGACGCCTTCGAACGCCTCGGCCTCACCAGCTACGAGGCCAAGGTCTTCATCGCCCTCCAGCAACTCGGTTCCGGCACGGCCCGGGACGTCGCCCGAACGACCGATGTCCCGCGCTCACAGGTCTACAGCGTCGCCGAGAGCTTGGAGGAACGTGGTCTCCTCGCTGTTCAGCAGGCGAGTCCGATCCGCTATCGCCCGGTCAGCATCGACGAAGCCCAGACGACCCTCCAGAACCGTTTCGAGCGCGAACAGGAACGCGCGTTCGAGTACGTCGAGCAGGTCAAACGCGACTCCGCCGAGGAGGAAACCCAGGAGGACATCTGGACGGTTCGCGGCCGCGAACGCGTCGATGACCGCGTCGTCGATCTGGTCTCGAACGCCGACGACCGGGTCCTGTTCGGCACTCGACTCCCCGACCTCGTCACCCCCGCGCTGGGCGACGCACTCGAGAGCAGTGCCGCGGTCGGCGTCGCCGTCACCGTCGTCAGCCGTGACGAGGGCGTCCGAGACAGACTCGGCTCCCTCGAGGGAGTCACGACGGATCTCCCGCCGACACACCGCGAGGACGACGAGCGGTCGGGACGAATCCTCATCGTCGACGACGACGCGTTGTTGCTGAGCGTCGTCGACGACAGCGGCGGCGAAACCGCGATCTGGAGTTCAGGCTCGCTGTTCGCGTCCGTGCTGATTCAGCTGATCGAGGCGAGTGAGGAGCTTCGCTGACGGGCCGCAAACACCAGAATCATCTCAGCGGTGGCGACGGCGACCACGACCACGACCACGACCACGAACCTGCCGAATCACTCGCACATTGTTCCCCACCGCAGCCACACCGACCACCGTAATCGCCAGCGGCACGAGCAGGTCGACTCGAGTACCCGGCGCGAACCGAGCCATCGCCACCGCGCCGAGGTAGAACGCCGCGAACAGCACGATCTTGAACAGCCCGAAGCGGACGACCCCCCACGCCGACGGTGGCTCACCGAGTAGCTGCCGTGCGAACGGCATTCCTTCCTCGATCTGGGTGTGTCTGAGGCCGACCGCGGTCGTCACGAGGTCGCCGATACCATAGGTAAGCACGGCGGCAAGCCAGAGCGTCGAACTGAGGGGCATGGCACGTGGCGGGGGGTGAGGGGTGAGAGGTGAGGGGTGAGGGGTGAGGGGTGAGTACTCGAACTGCGGGCTACTCGAGTCGGTATCGTAACAGCGCCGCAATGCCACCGAGGTTCGAGAGCTGTTGGCCAGGCGGGAACTCACTCGAGAAGACGGTGACCTCGCCGCCTTTCTGTTCGGCCGTGCGCACGACCTGGTCGACGTCGATGGCCCACTCGCCGTCGGGGCCGCGCTCCTTGCGCAGGCGGTCGTCGAGGATGAGCAGGCGCTCGATCGCGCCGAACTCGGCGGCCTGCTGGACCTCCTCGGGGCCATACGCTGCCTTCGCACCCTGTGCGATGCGTTCGGTGAGTTCGTCGATGTACTCGGCCTCGCTCTCGATGCGCGTCTCCTGTTGGACGTCTGCGACGGCACCGCGCTTCAGGACTTCGTGGACGCCCCGGTCACCGACGCTCGCCGTGTCGACCATCGTGATCTTCTCGGCGACTTCGGGCTCGTTGTCCTCGAGGTACGATCTGGCGTCCTGTTTCGTAAAGCCCGGTCCGGCGAGGATGATCGCGTCCGCGTCCTGTCGCCTGAGTACGTCGCCGAGTTCGGCGAACAGCTCTGAGCGTTCGCGGGCGTACTCCCCCTTTCCGGTGGGGCCGGTGATCGTGGCTCGTTCCTCGGTGCCGTACTGGGCGACCGTGTGCACGTGGGCCTGTCCTTCCTCGACGGTGGCGATGGCGACATCCGGGTTCTCGGTTGCCTCCTCGGCTTCCTCGAGACGGGCTTCCTGGTCGGGTTTGAAGCGCTTCTCGATCGAGAGCTCTTCGCGTTCCTCGACGTTCAGGGTGTGGTGAAAGCCGAGTTGGTCCTCGCGCGAACAGGCGACGATCTCGCCGCCGACGCGCAGTCGGTTCGCGAACTTGTGGAACTCGATGTCCTCGACGGCGATGGCGACCCACATGTGCTCGCGTTCGCCACCGGTATCTCGCATCTGATCGTCGTTACGCTGGATCCGTCGGGTCGTATCGCCGGCAACGCGGTCGCCGGGCTCTAGCACGTACTGGAGGTGCCAGAGGTCGTCGACGCTCTCGGGGACGACGGTAACCCGCTCGCGTCCGCCGTCGAGCGGTTCCCGGTCTTTGATTTGCATACGGTGCTGTTCTCGGGGTCACGGTAAGTGCGTGACGGATCGGCCGGTGCAACGATAGTCACGCACCGTCCAGGAGAGAAATCGGTGACAGGAACTATCTCACCCGAGTCGGTCGGTTCGGTGTAGAGTGGACAAATGTCGGAGTGGTTGCGTCCAACAGGGTTAGGAAGCGCCGTTATTACTTCTGTAGGCCTATCTCCCGTATGAGTACGGAATATACGACTCGACTCGAAGACTTTGGTACTCGATCGCTGCTGACACACGCCATTATGGCTGTGGCGTTCGTGGGCGCGATTTTGGGCGGACTGTTCGTCGATGGACAACTCGGGCTCGTCGCGTTCGTTTCACTCCTTGGCTTTGCCGCCGGTGCATGGGTCGTGCAGTCGATTCACTCGCTCGGAAACGCCAGAACTGACGATACCTATACTGGGATTCTGTCAGTGTTGCTCGATACGACCGGCGAGCGGACCTACCGTGGTCTCGATACGGGGAGACTCGCCCGACTACTTACACTCATCGCAGCCGTTACCGCTGTCTCGCTGCTGACTGCCGGACAGGTCCTGACCGGCATGCTGGCTTCGATCGGTATCGTCGCAATCGGCAGTGTCGCACTGATCACTGCGATGGTTGGTTTTCTGATCGCGCTCGGATCGTCCTACGACGCGTCCGAACGAAAGCTGGCTATGGAAATCGACCAAAACCGCGATGAGGGGGGCGCAGAATCATTCGACGACCTGTCCGACACTGAGGACTCCGTCCAGTAAGCAGTCGTTCGGTGAGTGGATAGCGGGCGTCTCCGGTATCCACACCGTTCCGCATGACGCACTCAGGCGTGAGCCAGATAGTTTTCCGAACACCAGACCCACTCGTTCTCCGATGGAACGTACAGCCCCCACCAGGTGATGTCATCACACTCCTCGGGGCCGTTCATCACCTCGGCCTGGGTTCCCTCGGGCAGCGTCAACACGACATCGTCGTTGAGACACGGCTGTTCGCGCCCGTTCAGATCCGTCGTCGTGACGACCTGGTCGCCGTCCTGGAACTCGTCGCCGCCACCACCACCGCCACCGCCACCGTCCTCCTCTTTCACCAGACTCTCGAAGTGATCCATATCCCAGTCCGGATACGGACAGGTACGACCACCGTGGTGGAAGCTACTGCAGTCGCCATCCGGCACGTGCGTGTGGCCGATGATCCCTCCCGACTCGTTCTGGATGCAGGTGTTGCTCGTATAGAACTCGAGTGGGATGTCGTGCATGTCCGCAATGCAGCGTACGAGTTCGGCGGAAGACTCGTAGCAGGCGTCGGAGATGCCGTTGTCGTCGAACCACTCGTGTTCGATACCGATTGAGCGATGATTCGCGATGGATCGGGCGTGCCAGGCCGCGCGGTCGTGGTGAACCAGCTGGTCGACGTGACCTGCCTCGGGGCCGTCGGTCCAGTCGTAGTTCTTCACGAGGTAGTGAGAACTGACGCCCGAGTCCGAACTGGTGAGGGTGTTGAGCGCGCCCTGATATGCGCCGGCAGTGACGTGGATGACAATCCAGTCGATGCTATGGTCGCGCGCGCTGTGGTTCGCCGCCTCGACCCAGCGGTCCGCGGCGTCGCACTCGGTGTGTGAGGCTGCTGTCCGATCTACCTGGGTTCCGAGTATCGTCCCGGTCCCGGCGGCAACACCGGTCGCCTGGAGAAACGATCGCCGCTTCCAGTTGCTATGGCTGGTCGTCTCTCGGTCGTCGGTACTCGAGTGCTGTTCGCCGTCCGGATCGTGTGTGGTGCAATCAAGGCACATAGAAAGACTATCACACAACACAGATACTAATAACTATTGGATATTTGGGTGTCGAATTTCGGTTACGGCCGCTAGCACAGGTAGCGAAACAGAAGTCGAAAGTCGGAGGGAAGGTCGCCAGTGCGTGCAGACACCTCCATACGCTCCGGCTGATCGAACAGGTCACCGGCACAGTCGGAGATAGAGCGTGGGCACACCAGAACTGACCAGAACTGACTGGAACAACCGCATCAGAAACAGTCTCGACGACAGTTCAGGGCCGTCTTGTGTCGCTGTGTCTCGAGCGGACGGCAGAGCGGTCTATTCCTCTGCAATCCGGCTCCCGCCCGGCGGCATGAAGTGCTGAATACGGTCAGGGCTGGCGATCTTCCGCACGAACGTCTCGTCTTCGAAGCGGTCACGGAAGCGACGGTACAGTCGTTTGGCCGCGTCGGCCTGCGCGTACCGACCCGGCTCGAGTTCGATCGTCGTCTCCGCGGTGCCCTCGATGGCCGACGGCGGGCCGCCGATGACGCGAGTGTAGGGCTCACACTGGATGCCGACTGCGGCACCGACGGGGGTGTCGCGGTAGTAGGTTCGGTCGCCGCGGATGGCGAACCCGCCTTTCTCCAGGTACTCGCCGCTCTCCGGTGTCTTGGTCACCTGATCGGAGTCGACAGCGTAGACGTCACCCGCATAGCGGCCGTCCTTCCAGACCGAGGAGTACGAGACTGCGAACTGTGCGGCCTCCTCGATGCTCGACTCCGGCAGTTCGATGTCCGAAGAGGAGGCCTCGCTCGGATCGGTCGCCTTCAGCACCGTGACCGGACCGCCGTGTGCCTGAGTGTGAAGTACCTTGTCGCCGGGTTCGAGATACTTCTTCACCAGTTCCTCGTTCTGGTCTGCGTCCCGGCCGCCGATCACGAGGTAGCCGTCGCTGGTGTGGAACCAGCGGAACCGGTCGAACCAGGGCTCGTTCTCTCGAATCGGAATGGAGGACTCGGCGAGCCAGTCGCGGTCGTCGTCCTCGTCGTCTTCGTCCTCGTCGCCCGCGCCCGGTTTGCCGTCCTGTTCTTCCCACTCGTCGCGGCGCCGCTTCGCATCTTTCAGGTCCTCTCTGGTGTCTTCGATAGCCGCGAGCGCACCCTCTTTTTTCTCCGCGACGCGTTTCGCCTCGGTGTAGAGGCGGTCCGCGTTCTGCTCGACGCCGTCGTGTGCGACGAGTTCGATGTACTCGCCGTCGACGTCGACGGTGACGATTCCCTCGCTGCCGTCGACGTCGATGACTGCCTCGGCGGCTTCGATGCCCTGCTCGGCACCGTCCTCGAATCGCGCCTCGATTTCGTCCCAGGGCCGGTCCTGCGCGCGAGCCTCCTGTATCGTCGAGAGGATGTCGTCGACGAGGCCGTAGTTGGCGTAGAGCAACTCGGCGTTCTCGCGCAGGTTCTCGGCCTCCTGCTCGAAGCCTTCGATCGCACCCTGCTGTTGCTCGATGATCCGCTCGTGTTTGGCGATCTCTTCCCCGAAATCGGGGCGCTGGCTCGTCGGATCCGGCTCCTCCTCGTCTTCCAGTTCGAGGTGGAAGAAGTAGTCGTCGAGCGCGTCGAGGAAGGTGTCGTACGGCTCGCCGTCGAAGCCGGCTTCGTCGTGCTCCTCGAGTGGGAACGGCGTGACGTCGACGACGCGGCCGGTGTCGCCATCGTCGTTGGCGCGGTCCTCGTTGTTGTCGTCGTCCGCACTCTCGCTTTCGTCCGCCGACTCCCGATACAGTCGCGAATTGAAGTTCCCGTTCCGGATATCCAATGCGAGCCGTTCGATCGCCTCGTAGAGCCTGTCGTAGGTCTCCTCGTCGGCGTCGCCGATATCCATCGCCTTCTCGACGCCAGCGCGGGTACAGATCTCCTCGGCGTACAGCCCACCGAAGTTGAGCTGTGTCGCGAGGGTTCGCACCACGTCCGTATCCGACTCCTCCATCTCGTGAGCGAAGACCTCTCGGGAGACCGTCAGCGGATTCGTCCGCGTGTCCGGGAACTCGTATCGCGATCCCGGCACGACCGTTCGTGACTTGAGCCGCACTGTCTCCAGACAGTCGATTACCTCGTACTCGCCGTCCGTGACTGCGACGTTTCCTTGTCCGAACAGCTCGACGATAAGCCGGGTCGTCCCGTCGTCGCGCTCGAAGGTGAACTCGAGTATCCGGTCGAACTCGTACTGTTCGACGCCGGCGAAGTCCGCGCCGGAGAGTCGGTTGCGCAGCATCATCGCGAACTGTGGCGGTCGGCCGGGGGCGTCCGGCACCCGCTCTTGGGCGACCGTGTGGGCTCGTTTGACCTCGCCGACCTCGAGCAGCAGTTCGATGCGGCCGCGGTCGAAGTCGCGCATTTTGAGGCGGACGAGGTCGTCGCCGTAGCGATAGGCTTTGTCGACCTTCGCGCCCTCGTAGGTGCCGAACTCGCGGACGAGGGCGGCGAGATCGACGCTCGTCAGCTCCCGCTTTGGATCCATACAACAGAGTGCCCCGCGCGGTCAAAAAGGCGTGTCGCTCCGTGGCGGGCGTCGTCCGCTGGTTTGGTCGCCACTCGTCGCCTTCGCAGCACACGTCCGAATGCAACAACCACAGCCCTCAGACGACGCTCTGCTCGACAGTCGGAAAGGCTAATCCCGCCCGACCCACTGCATACCGGTATGAACGCTGTGAGCGAGTCGACGAACCGCACCGACGCACACGGGGGCGATCGACAGCCATGAGCGCACCACAGGACAACGCCTCCTGGCAGGCCCTCCTCGAGTTACCTCCAATTCTGGAGCGACTCGAGGACACCGGTGGTATTCCGGTGCTCGAACTGGTCGAGCAGCTTTCAGAACAACACGACCTCGGAATCGAGGCCGAGGGAATCGCCTACCACGACCGTGGAATTCGCGTTCCCGGCTACGACGCAACCTTCGTCCACGAGCCGACGGGGTCACGCGGCCGGCCCGCCTTCAGCGTCGAGGTGAACTCCGTCGGCTCACGAAACACCTGGGGCATCTTCGACAAGACCAACTCCTGGGACGTCTACCTCGTGCAGGCACCCGGTATCGCGGCGCTCGCCTGGATCAGCGACGAGGAGTACCGCGTCGAGGAGGCCGAGCAGTTCGAGACCAAACAGGATGCCGTCGCCGCTGGCCGGTTCTCGTTCGGCATCTTCCTCTACGGCGGCGACGCCTGGCAGGAACAACTCGAGTACATGCGCCGGACGAACGCGCCGGCGTACCTCCAGCGCGAGGACGGGTCGACGATGCATCCCTCGACGCAGTCTGAGTTCTTCCAGCTCGTCGATTCCTCGCCGACTGAGTTCCGAACGAGCGGCAACGCGCCCTCGTATCTGGGGCTGCTGGAGCTCGAAGTGACGATCGACTGAGAAAGAGGGACGCGCTCTCACGCACTCAGAGCCAACAACACGAGCGGGACGGTGTTGACCGCGACGTGTGCTCCCACGACCACGAAGAGGGTTCGCCGCCAGACGTAGGCCACGGTCAACAGAATGGCTGCTGGCACGAAGACGAGCATTCCGACAACCCCGTCACCGATATGGATGAGAACGAACACGGTCGCCGTCACGATCCCGGCGACCCACGTCGACGCCGTGACCGCCTCGAGTCGTTCGAGTGCGTATCCCCGGTACAGCACTTCTTCGGTGACGCCGGCGGTGGCGGCGATGAACAGCGTCCAGTACAGTTCGGTGCCCTCAGGGGGTGTTCCGTTGCCGCTGGCCGTCTCGAGTAGCCCGAACTGGCCGAGCAGCGATTGCATGACCCCAACCGAGAGCATGATGGCGAGCCAGAGCCCGACGGTAATGGCGAGGTCCCACCGGTCGGGCCGTCGAAACCCGATCGACGACAGCGAGCGGTTCTCGATCCCAACGACGAATAGACAGAGTCCCACAGCGAGAACCCACTTGTAGACAGCCACGTCGACGCCGGAGAGCGACCAGCCGGTCACAGTCTCGAACGGAATCGTCAGAAGGAGCCCGAAAAGCGCCAGCACGATGGCAACGAGCGTGAGACGGGAGTGTTCGTGCGTGGCAATCGAACGCATGGGGTAGCCAACTGAACGATACACCTTAGGTGTTCTGACTGATGGCTCCTTTGACAGATGGCGCAACAAACGGACGATTTCCGGATGTCTCCCGAGCCGCGACGCAGAACCGACTCAAAGCCGAACCAGAACGACCGTCAAAATCAGAACCGCGCCACCGACCTCACAGCTCCCATCCTTCCTGCGTGTATGCCATCTCCCAGAACCGGTACTCGAGTTTCGCGCTCGTCAGGAACGCCTCGCGCATCGCGTCGTGCTCACCTGGGTAGCGCTCGCCGCAGTCGTCGACAAAGTCGCGACACCACGCTGTGGCGTCGCGGAACTCGTCGCTCGTGTACATCTCGATGAAGGGAGTGTACTGGTGCTCTTCGGTGGCGAGGTCGGCCATGTGCTCGCCGACGTCGAGGTAGCCCTGCATGCACGGGTAGAGCGCACCCGCAATTTCGGCGAGCGAGCCCTCGTGGGCCGTTCGAACGAGGAAACTTGTGTAGGCGATGCAGGTCGGTGCTTTCTCGGTGGACTCGAGTTCGGCCTGTGAAATGCCGTAGTCCGCGGCGAACTCGCGGTGGAGATCCATCTCGTAGTCGAGCACCTCGTGAGCGACGCCGAGCAGGTGAGTCATCGTCGCCTCGTCGCGTGCCTTCGCGCCAGCGATGGAGAACAGGCGCGCGTAGTCGAGCAGGTACCGGTAGTCCTGTTTCACCCAGTGCTTGAAGGCAGCCTCGTCGAGCGTGCCGGCGGCGAGTTCGGTGACGAACGGGTGGCTCTTCTGTGCGTCCCAGATGTGGGTCCCTTCCTCGAGAAGCTGGTCACTGAATGCCATACGCTATCGACGGCGCTGCACAGTAATATAAGCTAGTGCTATAATCTGCTTATACTCGAGAACGCCAGGGACGCCTTTCCCGACCGTCGGTGAACGGCTGGTATGGTTTCGCTCGCGGAGGTCGTCCTCGTCGCCGCCGTCGCGGGCGGGGTGACGGGACTCGGTGCGCTCCCGCTCTTTCTCACCGACCGCATCAGCCACCGCGTCTACGACGGTGCACTCGGACTCGCTGCTGGGATCATGGTCGTCGCGGTCGTCTTCGCGCTCATCGTGCCCGGACTCGAGTTGGGTTCGCCACTCGAGGTCGTCGCTGGCGTGCTCGCGGGCGGTGCGGTCTTGCTGATCGGGAACGCGGTGTTGCCCCATCTTCACCTCCGGTTCCGGGCGGATCGGGTCGAGGGGACGGCAATCGTCGAGCCGTCGGTCGATCCCGTTGGTGAGGCTGGTGCGAATGGAATCCATGGCATCGAAGCCGACAGCGACGACAACAGCGACAGAACTGGCGACGACGACACAGTCGGCGACGACCTCCGTCGCGCCACCCTCGTCGGCAGCGCCGTCACGATCCACAACGTGCCCGAGAGGTTCGCGGTCGGCATCGCGTTCGCCAGCGGCGAGTCCGCGGTCGGGTTCGCCATTGCGACCGCGATTGCCGTCCAGAACGTCCCCGACGGGTTCGCGATGGCCGTTCCCGCTGTCCGGGCGGGCGTCTCCCGGCAGAAAACGCTGGTCTATACGACCCTCTCCGGCGGTGTCCCGGAGCCGCTCGCCGCGGCGGCCGGCTTCGCACTCGTCACCGTGGTCACCGGGCTCTTACCGGTGGCCGCCGGCTTCGCCGCGGGCGCGATGATCGCCGTCGTCTTCCGCGAACTCGTCCCCTCGAGTCACGGCCACGGCTACGCCGACACCGCGACGGCAGCGTTCATCCTCGGCTTCGCGCTGATGTTGGTCGTGGATACGGTGCTCGCAGTGTGACGGGGCGGGTCCGAAGCGAAGTTGGAGCTGCCACGCCGGGCGTTGTCGTATTCAGGCCGGTCCTTGTTTGGAACCGCCTTCCTGCTGTTCCCGGAGCAATGCTATAGTAACAACTGCAACTAGTTACACACTGATCGCCGAGCAGGCTGGCGATCAGGTGTGTATTGACTTGCAGTGGCTACTATAGCCGACTGCGACCGTGACGACACTCGAGTCGGTCGGCAACCAACTCGGATTTTGAGCTGGCTGGAATCGACTACTGGATGCTCTTTGTATCTCGTCTGGAGACGACGGCAACGGTGACTTTTTTTCTCGCACCAGGGAAGTCACCGCCATGACGTTCGTTTCCGCCCTTCGGAACCGCGAGCCGCTCGTCGGCAACTGGCTCGCGCTGGGCGACCCGGCAGTTGCAGAAATGAGCGCGCAACTCGCATTCGACGCCGTCGTGATCGACATCGAACACACGCCACAGTCACTCGAGACGGTGACCGAAATGATTCGGGCGGTCGAAGCGGCGGGTGGCGCTCCCGAATCACCAGCCGCCGACACCGGTTCGATCGTCCGCGTCTCCGAGAACGACCCCACCGAAATCAAGCGCGTACTGGATGCCGGTGCTGACGGCGTCATGGCACCGATGGTCGACACCGCGGCCGAGGCGCGTGACCTCGTCGAGGCGACCCGCTATCCGCCGGAGGGCGTGCGCGGAATCGGCCTGGGCCGCGCGACGACGTACGGCGCGACGTTCCCCGAGGCCGTCCGGAATCCAGAGACAGCGCCCATCACTATTGCGCAGATCGAAACCGAAACTGGACTCGAACACATCGCCGACATCGCCGCCGTCGACGGTCTCGACGGCCTCTTCGTCGGCCCGGCGGATCTCTCGGCCGCGCTCGGTATCGTGGGGGAACTCGAGTCCGACCGATTCCTCGACGCGGTCGACCGGGTACTCGAGGCGGGCCACGCCGAAGACAAGCCGGTGGCGACGCTCGCGCTCGGTGGGGACGATGTGGAGCGCTGGCTGGATCGCGGGTTTGATTTTGTGGTAGCGGGTGTCGACGTGAGTTACGTGTGGACGGGGAGTGAGCGGGCGCTGGCGGCGTTCAAGCGCGTCGTCGACGAGCAAAGCGAGGTGTGAGCAGTAGGGTTGTCCTTCTGTGGCTGACGCCAATTGCGGACGATTGATCGCAGTGGATGTGGTGTGAGGCGTAAGTGGATTATGCGACGTGAGTGGGCTGCTACCCCACCCCAACGGAGCGAAGATCAACGATACGATTCAGTTATACCCCGCTCCGTCACCTGTCGCCTGCGTCGTTGGTATCAGTCCCACCGACAGCGTCGATGCTGCCTCCGTCTGTGGTCACGTCCGTAGGGGGCACTCGAGACGGATTCTGCGTCGACGAGCAGGACCTCTGGTGGTGCACGACAGCCACAGGGTGCTGCGGTCGCTGTCGTGGGACCGTGGATCGTCACGGTTGTCACTGACTGTCCGCAGATCGGGCAGTCGGGGAGGGGTGGTGGAGATGAGGGTGAGGGAGAGTGTGACGGCTGGTCGTCGGCTGCGTCTCCGGCGGTGTCACCGGTATCGCTCATCATTGCCTCCGAACACTGCCTGTACGGACCACCGTGGGGAAGCTAGCGGTGATACTCGAAGTGGACGATACGTCGGTCGTGCGGGATGTTTATGTCCCGGTAGAATGAACGGAATCATGGCTACAAACCCTCCCTGGGGTTTGGAAGCCACGTCTCGGGTGTCTTCAGCACCCGGGGCAGTTCGCATATGCCCGTTGTGGCTTCCGTTCTAATAGTTGACGTAAACAGACTTATATCTACTGCTAAGAAACCGATAAAGATGGGCGCACGCCACTCTCGTCAGTAGCGAGTTGAAGCAACTGGGTTACAGAACTGGGTCCAACCGATCGTTAGAGCCGCTTGCTCACGTACGGCCCGTCCTGATGATAGCCGAGCTTGTTCCGGTAGTACTCCCGCGCGCCGATACCCGAGATGACGCTAACCTTGTCGTAGCCTGCGTCGGCTGCGAGCTCCTCTGCTTGCTCCATCAGGCGGCGGCCGTAGCCCTGATGCTGGTGCTGTCCTGACTCGCCCTCCTCGCCCATCGTAACCTCAGACCCGTAGACGTGAAGTTCGCGAATGAGCGCGGTGTTCTCGAGTTCCGGTCGCACAGGATCGTGCGGAAACCGGAGTCGGCAGAAGCCGATCAGGAGGTCCTGCTCGAAGTCCTCGAAGGAAATGAAGTGTTCCGTGCCGCCGCAAGCGTCGTAGGTCATGACGTCGAGTTCGACCTCGTTCGGTTCGGCGTCGTTCATCCCGACCTCGCGACAGCGGATGCACTCGCAAGTCCAGTCGTGTTCGTCCATGCGCTTGCGCGCGAGCTGGCGGAGGTTCGACTTCCAGACGCCGGCGTCGATGAAGTCCGCCGGAATGTCGCGCTGGACCCGCTGGAGGCGCGTGTAGCGCGGAATCATGTCCTTGATTTCAGCGACCAGGTCGGCGGCTTCGTCGTTGTCGAGGGGATCGTACTCGCCCTTGTGCCACCAGTCGTACGTTGCGGTGCCGCGGACGATGAGCGTCGGGTAAATCTTCAGGTAGTCGGGCTTCCACTGCTCTTCTTCGAAGATGCGCCGGAAGTCTTCGAGACACATCTCCTTGCTCATCCCTGGCTGGCCGGGCATCATGTGGAAGCCGACCTTGAACGCCGAGTCACGGAGTCGCTGGTTGGCGTCGATCGACGCCTGCGCGCCGTGGCCGCGGTGCATCTCCCGATTGATCCGCTCGTAGGTGGTCTGGACCCCGACCTCGACTTTCGTGCCACCGAGGTCGAGCATCCGGTCGATCTGCTCGGGGTCACACCAGTCGGGCTTGGTCTCGAACGTCGTGCCGATGTTACGGACGTCTCCGGTCTCGTTCTCCGCGATCACGTCTTCGAGATATTTGAACTCGTACTCCTCGGGGTCCTCTGCGAAGCTGATGCCCTCCGCCGGCTCGGGCTCCTTGTCGACGTCGTAGTCGTTCATCGCCTCCAGGGCGCGCTTGACGAACCACTCCTGGTAGTCGTGGCTCCGGGCGGTCATCGTCCCACCCATCAGGATGAGTTCGACCTTGTCGATCGGGTGACCGATCTCCCGGAGCTGCTCGAGTCGCAGCGTCACCTGGCCGTACGGGTCGTAGTCGTTCTGGACGCCGCGGGCGGCGGCGGGTTCGTTTCCGGTGTAGCTCTGGGAGGAGGAAAACTCCGAGTCGGGGCCGCCGGGACAGTAGAGACACTTCCCGTGAGGACACCGCTCGGGCGAGGTCATGATCGCAACCGGTGAGACACCCGAGGCGGTGCGGACGGGCTTGCGCTGGAGCACCGCTTCCAGATCCTCACGGTGTTCCTGTGGCGCATAATCAAGCAGCTCCGAGTTCTTCGGCACCTTCGGCGCGGAGTGCTCCGAACAGGCCTCGAGTTTGGCCTTCTCGACCTCGTCGCGCTCGATTTCGCCCGCGAGGATCCGGTCGACGAGCGTCTCACAGACCCGTCGGAAGGCTTTCGTCTCGGTTGGATCGTCGGAATCGGGCGTCTCGGTACTCACTACAGGACGTTCATCGTGCAGCGCGAATAAGCGTGTCGGACTCGCTACTGCTTGCTCGCAGTCTCCAATCGGCGTTCACTCGTCAATCTCGTTGAACTTCGTCGAACCGCACTGACAGCCCGCCGGCCGTCCGATCAGGCGCGTCGTCCCATCCGGCCACTTCTCGGCCGCGTACGCCGTCTGACAGTCAGCACAGATGACTGCGACTTTCCGCTTTTCCGCACCCGTCTTGTTTTCCGTTTGCACCGCAACTCCCGGCGCCGATTCCACAGGTGACTCGTTCACACCCTCTTTCGTCGTACTCTCTCGCCCCGCTGAGTTTGTCTGCTCCGCATCCTGTTGCTCCGACTCGGTCGCGGATGCGGACTCCGATGGCGATCTAGATGGCACACCAAAAGAAGTGGTCCGAACGGACATCCGACTCACCCTTTGAACGTGAGTCCCTTTATGACAGTCGGCTGGCTCTCGGTGCGGTTACGTCCCGTTTGTCAGGATAGGGAAGGACAGGAAAGGACAGGACTGACTCACGAAAACACGAAAACTGCCATCACCGTTCTCCACCCTGCTCTCCTATAGTAACAACTGCAACTAGTTACACACTGATCGCCGAGCAGGCTGGCGATCAAGTGTGCAGTGACTTGCAGTGGCTACTATATTGGCCTCACCCATCGCTCTCGCCGGACGCTGTCTCAGCACGCTCACTCGAGACGACCAGCGTATTCTGCGTGAGATTCGCCGTCGCTCGGCGCAATCGTTGTGAGACCGCGTTCGTCGAGATGCCGAGTTCGTCAGCCAGATCGCTAATCTGTGCGTTGCGGGGGATGGCGAAGTAGCCCAACTCGAGTCCGACGACGAGCGCCTCCCGTTGTTCGGTGGTGAGTTCGTACTCACGTTCTCTCGGGGCGGTGCCGTCGTAGATGCGCTGGAGTTCGAAGGTGTACTCTTTCTCCTGAAAGTAGCGCTGGAACCCCTTGACTGCGGTCTGGCTCACGAATTTGAGTTTGAGAAACCAGCGGCCATCGGTCGCCTGCGCCTCCTGTATGATCCCGTGTTGATTGACGATCTCGTCGACCAGTTGCTGTACCGGTTCGGTCCAGTGGACGTTGAGGTAGGCGATGTCTTCTTTCTGGTCGAGGAGTTCGAATTCCTCGATGCTCGAGTCGGACTCGAGTGCAGCAGCCATCGCGTCGATGTCACAGTCAGAGACCCACAGGAAGGGCATGATCCACTCCCGGCTGTGGGTGGCGAGTCGTTCGACCTCGATGGTTGCCTCGCCGATGCGGTCGAACGTGTCTCCGAGAGCGAATGCGTCGGCGGGAAGCGTGAACTCGGCGATGACGCTCATAGGGGACAAAACAGCCGACCGAGGATAAGTTGGCGGGGTGGCTGTCAACGGCGTGGCTAGTCGGTAACCAGCTGGTACAGTACTCGGATGAGTCGGTAGCCTGGATGAGAAATCCCGTCTGCGGCGTTCCTGAACTGGCCGTTACGTCGCTTACGTCCGCTCGCGTTCGCGCTCCCACTCCGATCCACGGTCTCCGTCATCACTGTCGACACGCCGCTGTCGCTCCTCGTTCACTCGGTTCCTATCCCGACTCGGCTCACGCTGCCACCGATCCGCCGCTTCGATTGTTTCCGTCTCGAGTAGCCGCTCGAGTTTCGCCTCGAACTGGGCGTCGGTGAGTTTGCCGGCGGCGTATCGCTGGCGGAGTGTCTCGAGTGCGTCGCTGGCCGAGTCGTCGCTGGCGGTGTCGCCGCTGGCGGTCGTGGTCGTGTGGGTGTGGGTGTGTGGCTCGGAGTGGCGAGCTGTCGAGTGCCGTGAGTGACGTGAGGTGTGGGACGATTCTGGTGCCGAGTCTGTCGTGCTATCGGCCCTCGCTGACTCCTCGGCTGTCGACTCGTCCCACCACTCTGCGCGATCATCGTCATCGCCGAACAGCAGCGCGATGATCGGAATCACGGCAATGTAGCTCACGAGCAACACGGGAAGCCACCACGACGCACCGATGAACAGTCCGAACAACCAGAGCCCGGTAAGCCCCAGCGTTACCACTTCGACGACGTGTTCTCGAAGTCGCCCGACGGCGTCGTCGGCCATAGGTTGGTGTACAGGTTATGCTCCCGGCCAGAAAGCTGTTTCTGCACTCACATGCCCGAGGGATTTCGGTTTCGATTCGTGACCGCTGCTGTGAGCTCACGCCGAGAGCGAACAGCCTCCAGCGTTGCCACTTCGGTATCCGGTATCGGGTATCGGGTATCGGGTATCGGGTCCGGAGTGGTCGGAGAACGAGGCAGCGTTGTGTCGCGGCGCGCGGGCTCTATGCGAGCGTGTCGTCGAGCGCCTCGAGTGCAGCCTGGCGCACGGCATCGCGTTCACCGGGCAGGAACTCGACATGGCCGTCCTCGCCGCCGACGACGTGGACGCCTGCGTCGGGAACTGCCTCGGCGATCGCGTCGCCAAGGTCGCGGACGTTCAGCGATTCGGTCGCACGGACGTGGAGTTCGTCGTCACCGAGGCCGATGGTGACGAACGAGTCGTCCTCGCGTTCACGACGGTGCAGCGCGTCGAGCAGGAGCGTCGTCGTCGGGAAGTTGTAGCGGTGGGTGAACGCCGCCGTATCGAGCACGGCGACGGTGTTCCCGTCGACGTCTTCGGTCGTCAGGTTCTCCCGTGCCGTCTCAAGTCCGGTATCGAGCTTCGAGCGGAACTGCTCGGAGACGTGGGCTGCGAGGTCGCCATCGTGATCGAACAGCAGGTCGGCGACGAGTTCACGCTTGTCCTTGTAGGACTGGTAGTAGGACTCGAGTGCGACGGCTTCGCGACGCTCCGAGAGCGCCGTCTCGTCGAAGCCGGCCTCGGTTGCGAGGTCGGTGTAGGCCTCGGGGGTGTCCTCCCAGTAGCTGATCGCCGGAAGGTGTTCGACGTCCTCGCGTACGTCGTTGTTGACCAGCGCGGCGATGTTCGCCGAGAGCGCGGTCGACGTAACGTCCGAGACGTCTTCGCTGGCGAGCGACGGCGCGACGGCGACGGAGACTGCGTCGGCAACCTCCTCGTCGGCGTTGCTGTCGTCGACGACGAGCGCGTCGGCGTCGTACAGCGAGAGCAGGTCGTAGCCGTCGACGGATTCGACGGTCGAACCGGCGTCGACGAGGACGACGAGCGGCAACTGCTCGCCGTGGCGCTCGCGCGCCTCGAGCATCGAAGTCACGTCGTCGGTTGCGGCGTCCATGTCGTAGACGCGGCCGTCGAGCGGTCGGCGCTCGAAGTAGTGGTACTCGGCGTCGTCGCGGGTGTGCTTCTCGCGGATCAGCGGGAGCACGGCGCGCTCGATGGCGGCACCGGCGACGTAGCCGTCCGCAGTCGCGCCGTGACGAACGACGACCGGGCGCGCCTCCATAACGGCACGACGAATCTCGGTCGCGGCGTCGACGAGGCCGTCCTCGACGGCGGCCACTGCGTCGTGCTCGGCGAGCAGGGATGCGTCGTCAGGGCTCGCCTCGCGCTCGAGTGCGTTCTCGAGTCGGTCGACGACGGTCTGGCGCTCTTCGTCTGCGAGCTGGTCGAGCATTTCGGTCTCGACTTGCAGGTCGCCGTAGTGGCGTTCGACCTCGCCCTCGAGTGCGACGACGTCGTCGACGTCGACATCGGGGTAGGCGCGGACGCCGGCTTCCTCGAATGCGGCGCACTCGACGGTACCGGTCTCGTCGCGCAGTTCGAAGACGGTCGGGCCGCTGGTCTGGCGGACACCGGTAATCTCGCCCTCGAGGCGGACGACGCTGCCGACCTGATTTTCGATGGCGTCGACGGTGGTGCGCTTGAGGGCGGGTCCCTCGTCGGCGTCGGCATCGACGTCAGTGTCTGCGTCTACGTCTGCGGTAGCGGTGTCAGCGCTTGCGTCGGCCTCTGCAGCGCCGGTCGACGTGCTGGCCGCCGCGGACTCGGTTGCAACGGAGCCGCTGCCGTTCGTGACGGGTTCGGTTGCGTTCGATGCGTCGGGTGCCGACTGGCTGCCACTCGAATCGACTGATTCGTCGGCGGCGGAATCGGTGGTCTCTACGCTGGAGTCAGCGCTGGACTCCGAATCGGAGTCAGAACCAGCATCCGACGACTCGTCGCCAGATCCGTCCTCACCGTAGTCTTCGGGACGGAACTCGTCGTCTGCCGTCTCGATCAGTTTGCCGCGGAACTCGCGTTCGCGCTGGCGGATCGACCAGCCGAGGTCGACGTTACCGTTATCTCGAACGTCGAGCACCTGGACGTAGACGTCGTCGCCAGGTTCCCAGTCGAGACTTTCGAGTCGTTGGTCGAGTTCGCTTCTGTGCAACAGGCCTGTAACGTGTGATCCGATGTCGATGAAGACACCGAAATCGGCGTAGCCGTCGACGGTGCCCCGGTAGTATCGGCCGGGGGAGAGCTGCGAGGCGGACGTGCCCTCGAATTCGAAGACCGCGTCCTCCTCGTGACTCTCGCAGATTTCGCCGTCAACGGGTATGCCGCAGATGATACAATTACCCATCTACCCCTAGCAAGCAGTTTCGTCCTAAAACGGTTGTCGAAATGCGTCCGGGTTGTCACGGTCCGGAACGGTCCGGTAAACGCGACGGTAGGACCGGTCACGACCGGGAGTAGCTTACTCTCCCTCGCCCGAGGGGCACAGTCGCTTGTCGTTGGCGATACGCTCCGGAAACAGCTTGGGACCGTTACTCGAACACCGCGGAGTTCTCCTGGAGGTCCTCGATATCTTCGACGAGTTTCTCTATGTCTTCCGGGAACAGCGAGACCTGTACCTCGTTGCCGTCCTCGTCGTCGAAGACGAGTTTGACGCGTTTGTCCCCGAATTCGCGGGCTTCGGCACCGTCGACATCGAACAGTTTGACGGTGGCTTCCTTGTTGTTTGGACCGATGTTCTTGATCGCGCCGTCGTTCAACTCGAGCATGAACTCCTCGAGAGTCAGTGCGAGCATACACCTCGTACGAACGCCGGGTAAAAAACGCCACGGCATTCGCCGCCGTGACGGTAACCACATCGGACCCCAGGTCAGAAAGACAGGGTCAGACCGTTGCACGGTGTGTCAGCGTGCAGACGGTAGACAGTTGTTCTGCTAGCGACTGAATAAATAGTGGGGATCGTTTATTCGCCAGATAGCGTGGCCTTCGATCCGAAACACGATTCGATATCGTGCGACTCGGCACACAGCATTGTAAAGTCGGAATCCCCACCGGCCGTCGCCGGTGAATTGAATCGTCTCACCATCCTCGACCGAGGCACGCACCCAATTTTAAGTCGTACAGGACGAACAGTTCGAGTGGTATGGCTATGGAACTCACCTGGCACGGCCACTCGACCTGGCACGTCACCGTTGGCGACACCGACCTGCTGATCGACCCGTTCTTCGACAACCCGAAGACGGATCTCGATCCGTCGGACATCGAGACACCCGACTACGTCCTGCTTACGCACGGGCATGCAGACCATATCGCCCACGCGGGCGAGTTTTCTGAGGCAACGCTCGTCGCGACGCCCGAACTCGTCTCCTACTGTGAGGAGGAGTTCGGCTTCGAGGACGCCGTCGGCGGGATGGGCATGAACCTCGGCGGCACCGTCGAGTGTGGCGACGCCTTCGTCACGATGGTCCGCGCCGACCACACGAACGGCATTATGACCGAGAACGACACGAGCGGCGGCATGCCTGCCGGCTTTGTCATCTCGGATACGAATCCAACACAGGTGGCGGACGAAGAGTCGACGACGTTCTACCACGCTGGCGACACCTCACTCATGAGCGAGATGCGCGACGTTATCGGGCCGTACCTCGAGCCCGACGGCGCCGCCGTGCCGATCGGCGACCACTTCACCATGGGCCCCTGGCAGGCTGCCGTCGCCATCGACTGGCTCGACGTCGACCACGCCTTCCCACAGCACTACGACACGTTCCCACCGATCGAACAGGATACCGACGACTTCGAGGACGAAGTGCAGGCAACCGGCAGCGACGCCGAGGTTCACGCGCTCGCTGCTGACGAACCGTTCACGCTCGAGTCCTGAGCAGGCTGTCGGGCTGTTCGTCCTCTCCTGACTCTCGGAGACGGGACCTGCCCCGTCTCCGACACTCGTATCACCATCCCGAACGCTTTTGCTCCCGAGAACAACGTTTACAGCACCGGCTGTGGACGTCACGACTGCCATGTCGAAACAGGCGACCACCATCTCCGAAGAGGGGTTCAGCGCGACCAACGAAATCCGTGACTTCGAGACGACGATCGACTCGAACGGCGAGGAGGGCCCGGACACACTCGAGACGCTGCTCGCAGCGTATGGGTCGTGCTACGTGCCCGCGCTGCGTGTCGGCGGACAACAGCGAGGCGTCGACGAACTCGGAAAGATTCAGATCGACACCGACGGCGAACTCAACGACGACGACAAACTCGAGTCCATCTCGTTCGACATTCAGGTCGAAGCGGACGTCGACGACGAGACGGGCGAGGAGATTCTCGAGCGTGCGTTCGAACTGTGTAAGGTGCACGACGCGCTGAAGGACAGTCTGCACGCGGACGCGAGTATCGACGGCGACGCGTTCTGAGTGACACCGTCGTGCTCTGGGCGATTTCGAGACGCACACGTCCGAGCCAGATAACACGGACGGGCGACAAGAAACGGCTCAGAATCGATTCGATCAGTTGTGGGGTGGCTTTCAGACTGTGAGTGGCGGGGTGTAAGCGGAGTAGTATTGTATTCTTATCGTCAATGGTTGTTCACTACTGACCACTCACTAGTGTGTCGTTTCTCACGGAGTGCGTTTACACTGAAAAACTCGCTCACCGCAGTGGTGAGCGGTGCCGGGGTGGAAGTGGGGTGGATGTGGGTTGGATGTGGGTTGGATGTGGGGTGGAACCGTCGGGTGCAGTGGGGAACACCCTGGTTCCAGTGGATGGCTGCAGTGGGATGGGGTGGAGTGAAGTGGGGTGGGTAGGGGGTGGGGTGGGTAGGGGGTGGGGTGGATGTGGGATGGTGGGTCGGATGACCTGTGGATGACACGTCAGCGGAACGCTGGCCGGGGAAGCCAACTCGCCCGCTGTATTCACACATTCCTGCGCTTGTGTATTAGCCGTAGTGCCAAATTGTGTTGGAGACCATGAGAGTAAGACACATTCAATACGACTCGCGAGACAGCACCAGCCATGTTACGGTCGTTCGACGGAACCGAACCCCAGGTCGCCGACTCCGCGTACGTCGATGACGCCGCCGTCGTCATCGGCGACGTTCGTATCGACGCCGACGCAAGCATCTGGCCGAACACCACCCTCCGCGGCGATCACGGCACGATCGTCGTCGGCGAGCGAGCCAACGTCCAGGACAACGCCGTCCTCCACGAGCACGCGACACTCGAGTCCGAGGCCACCGTCGGTCACAGCGCCATCGTCCACAACGCCACCGTCGCCGAGGGCGCGCTTGTCGGCATGAACGCGGTCGTTCTCGACGGCGCTCATATCGGCGAGGGGGCTGTCGTCGCGGCCGGCAGCGTCGTCACCGAGGGAACGGAGGTCCCACCCTCGACGCTGGTCGTCGGCACGCCTGCGGAGCCGAAAACCGAAATCGACGACGCGCGCCTCGCGGGGACGGCCGACCGATACGTCGAACTCTCGAAGCGCCACGCCGAAACCTCGACCCGTCTCGAGTAAGTGGCTGGCTGGTACTCGAGTGTGCCCGCCGACGAGTGTGCCCGCCGAGAGTGGCGTTTCGGGGAGCAACGAGGGAAACGCTGATACAGCCACCAGCCGAAGCCACGCGCATGAGCAAGTCATCGTGGACGGACCAGATCGTCGGGGAGCGGATGACCGTCGATCAGGAGTTCTCCTCGCGGGTCGCGAGTTCCCAGTTTTCGAACCAGCAGTGGAGTCTGATCATGACCGCGACGGAGTTCGAGATCGAGGATGCCGACGATCCGGAACAGGCGCAACTGATCGCGGATACGTCGAAACTCGAGCAGATCATCCCCGAACTCGAGAACGTCGACGCGGGCATGGGTGCGATGGGGGGTGCAGGCGGCGCAGGCGGCGCAGGCGGCGCAGGCGGCAGTTCGGGCTCCGGTGGCTCGGGTGGACTCGTCGATTCCATCAAGGGCGCACTCGGCATGAGTGGCGGTGGGAACGACCACGAGGAAAAGCGCGAGGCAGCCGAACAGCTCACTCAGGAGTACGCCGACGAGTTACAGACCCATCTCGAGTCGAGTGGCCGCTGGGAGTCGGTTCGTGAGGCTGCTGCGGCCGAGACTGAGGCCGAAGCTGACACCGAGACCGAGACCGAGTCCGGGGCTCAGACGGGCGGCGACGAGACTGATGCGACGAACTGACGCGACGAACGGACGCGGCGAGCCGACCGGCCGACTGTGGTAACGGGTTGGCCCAGACTGGCACTCCGCCAGCGATCAGCAGGTGAGTAGTAGCGCTCAATCGCCCGCGTGAAACAGCGTCAACTCGCTGGCCTCGTAGATGTTTATCAGTTCCATCACCAACTCGTCGTAGGACTCGTCCTCGACGCGAATGCCGTCGAGCCGCTCGATCGTTTCCTCGTCTAGCTCTATCTGTGGCATGTGTGTACACACGACATCGAAGGGTAAAAACCCGCGGGCGGCTCGCGGCCGGGCAGTCGTGTCACCCCCTCCGACGGCACCGAAACCCACAGCACCTTTAGGCACGCTCCACGACCGTAGTGGTATGGCAGACTCCGACGACGTCGAAACCACGACCATCACGATTAGCGCTGACGACGACACCACGGACGAGGTCACAGTTCCCACCGGTCTCCTCGATCTCGTCGCTGAGGGCGACCAGACCGCAGCCGAAACCGTCGGCGACGTGACACTCCTCTCACTCGCCAGCCGCGCTCATCACATCGTCCACCACGGACACGAGGCCGACGAGGACCTCGAGGCACAGGAAGCGCGCATCATGGACCTCTTCGAGGAGCGCTTCGGCGTGACGTTCGGCGAGGCGACTGGTCACCAGCACTAGCACCGGCACAACCGCTACTACTACTACTACTACTACCACTATCAGGAAGACGAAGACTACCACTCGTACTGAACCAAATCCTGTCTCGGCTCTTCAAACCGTTCTCGAACGACCGCGCAGCCGCTGCACTTTGCGTCGGGCACTCGAGTCGACCCGACGAACGCACACCCAGACGGTACTCGAGTGGATACCTCCTGTGTGTCGATTACCGATTCTGAGTGTGTTGATTGCTGAGTCTGGTAGCGTTACGCCGTCACTGCCGCAGCCGGTTCTGAGGTAGTGTCCGTGGTGTCGGCTGTGTTCTCGTCGCCGTCATTCTCTTCGGTATCGGGACCGTTGTCGGCGGCGGTAGCGTCCTCGCCGCCAGCGTCGTCGCCGCCGTTGGTTCCGAGCGTCTCGTCACCGTCGTCGGCTGCACCGTCGTCGGCTGCACCGTCATCGGTTTCGACTCCGTTCGGCTCCTGTTCCTGTTCCTGTTCCTGCTCTTGTCCATCCGTCTCAGCGCCATTTTGCTCTTGATTCTCCGCATCCGCACCGGCCTGGTCGCCGTTTGCCGGCGGCTCAGTAGGCATCTCCTCGTCCGGCGAGCCGTCATCCGGTGATTCCCCGTCAGGTTCCGGTTCGGCTGGCTGCTCTTCGCCAGCGATTCCATCATCTGCCTCTTCGCCCGGCAACACCGCAAGCCCCTCGATCGTCACCGTCTGCTCCGCATCCTCGGTTGCGACCGTGTGGTCCGACTCGCCCTCCGGCAGCGTCGGCGAGAACTGCTCGACCGTCGTGTCGCCCGGTTCGAGCGAGACGCTCCGCTCTTCGATTACCTCTCCGTCTACGCTGTACGTAACCGTCTGCGTGTCGCCGTCGTCGCCCGTATTCATAATCGTCGCGACAACAGTCGTCGGCTGGCCGGCCACGTCAGACGGCGGTGCCGAGAGATCCACCAGCGAGAACTCCGCGGCTGCCGGCTCGGTCACCGTCACAACCGCCTCGTCGGTCTCGTTCTCGCTCGCGACCGTTGCCGTGTACTCACCAGGTGCGAGCTCGTCGGTCGGCGTACTGAACGCAACCGTCTCGCTCGCATCGGACTCGAGTGCCACCGGCTCCGAATCGACCAGCGTCTCGTCGAGGGCGAACTCGAGTTCCTGCTCGCCGGCCTCGTCGCCGACGTTCTCGACGAGTGCCTCGACCTCGAGATCGTCGCCCTGTTCGACGGGCGAGTTGGTGTCAGTGATTTCGACCTCGAACTCGGCGGGGTCGGCTGGCTCCTCGATCGTGACCGGCGTCTCGTCGGTGTCGTTCTCGCTTTCGACCGTCGCGGTGTACTCGCCGGGCTCGAACTCAGTGGTGTCCGCTTCGAGCGTGACCGTTTCGTTCGGGTTCGTCCCGAGTTCGAGCGTCTCCGCGTCGACCGCGGTGTCGTCGAGTGTGAGTTCAATCTCTTGCTCGCCGGGTTCGTCGCCGACGTTCTCGACGAGCGCCTCGACCTCGAGGTCGTCGCCCTGTGTGACCGGCGAGTTGGTGTCAGTGATTTCGACCTCGAACTCGGCGGGGTCGTCCGGCTCGGGGATGTCGACGACTTCGCCGGCGGGATCCGTCTCGGCGAGCAGCGGCTCCTCGTAGCCGAACGACTGGAGGCCGAACTCCCAGACGAGCCGCTCGTCTTCGTCTGCGGGCGTCCACTCGACGGTGAACGTCTCGTTGCCGGGCTCGAGTGCACCGACCGGTTCGTCTTCGGTCGTTCCCTCGACGAACTCGCTCACGCCGGGCAGTGCCTCTTCGTTCGGGTTCTCGGAGCTAAAGGTGACATCGATCGTGTCCTCACCCCACGCCCACTCGCCGTCGTCGCCGGTCGGCTCACCCGGCTCCGTCTCTGCGACGGAGATCGACGGCTCCTCGGGCCGTGCGTCCTCGTTGCACTCCTGTCCCTGCGGATTCGGATGGTCGATACTGGCGAACGGAATCGCTTCGTCCGAGCTAATGCCGGAGATGTAGGTCCCGAACGTGCCGTAGTCGGGCACACCGACCGTGATGGTGCCCTCACCATCTTCAGCTCCCTCGAAGTCGTCTTCCGCACCGATCTCGAAGACAATCGTCCCCGTGAACGGTGCCTCGACCTGGTCACCGACGGTCACGAAGTCTTCGATAATCGTATTGCCAAACCCACTGGCCGCGTAGAAGCCCGTGCTCGCGGCGACCGTCTCACCTTCCTCGAACGAGCCCGTCACCTCCGCGCGCGTACAGTTGACGAATTCGACCTGGAACTCCTCGTCGACGGTGTACTCGAGTGACGCCGTCTCGAGCGTCTGGTTTTCCTCGGTGGCGACGAGTGAGACCTCGAGGAGTGCGTTCTCCTCGAGTGGCGTTTCGAGGTCGATCGATTCGTTTTCGATGGCCTCGCCGGCGGGGAAGGGTTCGGTTTCGGTGAGCGGCTCGCCGTCACCGTCGCCGTCGGTCACGGTGAGCGCGTACTCGACAGAGGCGTTGGCTTCGTCGATGGTGACGCTGGTGCCGTCGCCGGTCTGGTCGCTCACGCTGAGCGTCGACTCGGGGTCGAACGGGTCATCGAGCGTGTACTCGATGGTGTCACTCGCGAGCACCTCGTCGTCCGCGCCAGCGCGGACGGCAACTGAGACCGGTCCGTCCGATTCGATCGGCGGCTCGAGGTCGAGTTCGAGTTCGGAGACGGTCTCGTTGGCTTCGATAGTCTCGCTGTCGACCCGCTGGTCGTCGTAGACGGCGCTCACGACGTAGTCGACGGTTGCGTTGGCTTCGTCGACCGTGAGCGTCTCGCCGTCGCCGGTCTGGTCGCTCACCGAAAGCTCGGCCTCGGCCTCGGGCTCGTCAGGCTCCTCGGGGTCGACCATGATGAAGGCCATATCGAGCACCGGTGCGCCGCCCTCCGTGACGTACGGCTCGTCGTCGCCGCCGTCGCGTTCGACGTACCGGAACGTCTCGTCGTCGGTCGTGTCGTGGTGGACCGCCGCGACGAGCGAGCGGTCGTCTTCGAGGGGCTCCTCGAGTTCGATTTCCACGTCTCCGTGTTCGCCGGGTTCGAGGTAGCCGGAGACGCCAATCACGTCCTCGGGATCGAGCGCCGCGGTCGTGTCGTCGTAGACCGCGACGAAGCCGCCTTCGGAGAGGTCGACGCTAGCGATATTGACCGTCTCGCCGGTCGTGTTCTGATCGGGGAACGAGAGCGAGGCGGTGCCCTCGAGTTCGTCGATCAGTTCGATGCGCTGGACGAGTTCGATTTCGACGTACTGGACGAGCTGTGCGCCGTCGTCGATGCCCTGGTCGACGGCGTACCCCGTCGCGTCGGCCGCGGTCTCTGCGGTCAGCAACTGGAGTTGCGTGACGCTGATCCGCTGTTCCTGGATCGCCCGCGCCGTCTCCTGGCTCGCGGTCGACGCCGCGACCTGAAGCTGTGTGACGGTCGCCTCCTGGTGTTGCGTGAGCGCGCCCTCTGCGCTTCCCATCGCGAGGTGCTGGACCTGCGTGATGTCGACGACCTGCTTCTGGATCACCGCGCCCTCGCCAGCGCCGAACGCGACGGACTGAATCTGCTCGATTTCGACGACCTGGTACTGGATCGCCGACGCGACTGCCCCCTTCGAGGCACCCGTCGCGGCCGACTGGATCTGCGTGACCGACACGTCCTGGCGCTGGACGAGCACACCCTGTGCGCCGCCATCAGCCGCCGCCTGGATCTGTTCGACAGTCGCCTCTTGGGACTGCGTGATCGCCCCCGTCGCCGCCCCCTTCGCAGCCTCCTCGATCTTCGGCGTCGTGATCTGCTGGACCTGCTCGACGTGGACCGACTGGACCTGCTTGAGCGCACCCGCGCTCGCGCCCCACGCCGCGGACTGGGTCTGCTCGACCGTCACCGTCTGCTTCTGGACCAGCGCACCCTTGGCCGCTCCCTTCGCGGCAGTCTGGATCTCCTTGATCGTCACCGCCTGGCGCTGCTCCATCTCGATGTCGATCTGCTGTTCCTGCTCGAGTGCAATCTCCGAGCTGCCCTCGAGTGCACCCGAGGCGGCACCGATGGCTGCGTGCTGGACGTGCTCGATCGTAACCGTCTGGCGCTGTTCGGCCGTCAGTTTCTGGTACTGCGTCAGGACGCCGTAGGCCGCGCCCTGTGCTGCCTCCTGAATCTTCGGCTGCTCCTCGACCTCGTACTCCGCGGCCTCACTCGCAGCACCTGCCGCCGCGCCGAAGGTAGCAACCTGTAACTGCTCGACGGTAACGCGCTGTTCCTGCGCAATCGCGCCATGGGTCGCACCCCAGGTCGCACTCTGGAGTTGGCTCGCGGTCGCCGTCTGGTGCTGGGCGAGCGCGCCGTCCGTCGCGCCGCCGACGGCGTGTTGAATCTGGGTTACGTTCACGCGCTGCTCCTGAATGAGCGTCCCGTGAACTGCCCCAGCCGTCGCCTCCTGCACCTGCTCGACCTCTGCTTCCTGGTGCTGTTCGGCCGACTCGCTGGCCGCCTCGACTGCGGCCGCGCGCTGTTCCTGGCTCACCTCGACGCCCTGGGCCTGTACGAGTTCGATTCCCTGGTCGACGCCAGTTTCGACTGCGTCCTCGTGTTCCTGGAGCGTCTGTGCCTGTGCCTGTGCCTGTGGCTGCGCTGGCGACTCAGCGTCTGCAGCTGCATCGCCCACCGCCGCTCCGTCGGCCACCGCACCACCGTCCGCCACCGCTCCACCGTCCGCCCCATCAACCTGGGCTTGAGCAGGGCCAGGGTACTCGAGTGGCGCAAGCGGCGCAGTGTGCTCACCCATCCCGGCAGGGCTGGCGGTTGCCGTCTCGTCGGCGGCTGCGACCGGCGGTGACGCCTGTGTCTGCTCGCCGGGCTGGTCTCCCTGTGCCGAGTCGTCACCGAGTCCCGACAGGCCGCCGTCGAGCAGCGGCAGTGCGATCAGGCTCGTGACGAGCAAGCCGGCGACGAGCGCGACGACGAGTGCGCCGCGTGTGCGTGGTCCCATGCGACGTGGACGGCGACGAGTCATCGCCGATCACCGTCGCGGTGTTGCTGGCTGTAGGCACGGTCGGTGCTAGTGGTACTGGTGTCGGTGGCGCTGGTGTCGGTGGCGCTGGTGTCGGTGGCGCTGGTGTCGGTAGCGCTGGTGTCGGTAGCGCTGGTGTCGGTAGCGCTGGTGTCGGTAGCGCTGGTGTCGGTAGCGCTGGTGTCGGTAGCGCTGGTGTCGGTGGCGCTGGTGTCGGTAGCGCTGGTATCAATGACACTGAAACCAGTGCTCCTGACAACCCAACCGCAACCGTCGGGCGCGCCACCAGCCACCGGTATCTGTTCCCCTCCTATACGCGTCAACGGTTGCCATACGGACCGATTCCGGATCCAATACCTGCTCCTCACCCCATCCGCGATACTCACTCCCATTCGTTTTCCTCACCCGTCCGAATCGGCGCATAAGCACGCCGCCCGTTTCGCTGCTCGTGCTGACACAATCACCCGTTACGACGGGCACAGCACGGAGTCAATCGACTGATAATGGCCTGCCGACTGGACTGTCGGGTCGGCCGTCGCAGCCGGGTTCGAACAGTCACCAGCGTCGACAGGAAGCGATTCGTTTCGCCTCCCGGTCGGTCGGTGATGACCGATTTCGGCAATGCTCCGTCCGTTCTGCCGGTGGCTCGACCACGCTATCGTCCGGCCACAGATCTCGGAAACCGAAGTTTTGATCACGGTTTACGAGAGAGCGGGTGGCATGGAAACAGACCAGCGGCAGGTCGAGCTCGTCGACGCCACCGTCGCGAGCCAGTTCGCTCGCGCGGCGCTGCTCACCGTCTTGCTCGGCGCGGCCGCACAGATCGCCATCCCAATCCCGGGCCCATCACCACCGATCACCCTTCAGGTGCTATTCGTCTTCCTTGCTGGCCTCATCCTCGGCCCGGTCTGGGGATCGTTCTCCATGATCCTCTACCTCACCGCCGGCGCAATCGGCGTCCCGATCTTCGCCAACTTCGGGAGCGGAATCGGCATCCTGTTCGGCCAGAGCGGCGGCTTCCTCTGGTCGTACCCCCTCGCCGCAGCCCTGATCGGTCTCTTCGTTCACCGCGGCTACCGCAGCCACGGGCTTCGTGACCCCGCCGCCGTCTCGCTCCCGCTCGTCGTCGCCGCCCTCGTCACCGGCACCATACTCATCTACGGGATGGGTGCCGCCTACATAGCGATGCTACTCGAGTTGACCGCGTGGCAGGCGATTACGGCTGCCGTCATTCCGTACATCCCGGGTGAAATCCTGAAGATAGCTGCGGCGATCGCAATCGTCAGGAGTGGCCGATTACCGACCCCAGGATACCAGTCGGGTCGGTGACCGAGTCGATGATCGAATTCGACGACGTCACCTACGGGTTCGACGACGTGCCGGTACTCGAAGACCTCTCACTGACGATCGACGACGGCGAGTTCGTCGTTCTCGCGGGGGCCAACGGGAGCGGCAAGACCACGCTGTTGCGCCACTGCAACGGACTGCTCTCTCCCGACAGCGGGACCGTTCGGGTCGACGACACACCGGTTTCGGAAAACCTGATCGCCGCCCGCTCGCGGGTCGGCATGGTTTTCCAGCACCCGCGGGATCAGTTCGTGGCCGCCACGGTCGGTGCCGACGTCGCCTTCGGCCCCGAAAACCTCGGACTCGACCGCGACGAGATCGACCAGCGCGTGACGGATGCGCTGGCAGCCGTGAACCTCGAGGGCCGAACAGACGAGCGCATCGACACACTTTCCGGCGGAGAGCAGGCTCGCGTCGCCATCGCGGGCGCGCTCGCGATGAACCCTATACACCTCGTCCTCGACGAACCGTTTACCGGTCTCGACGCCCCCGCCCGCCGCTCAGTACTCGACCGACTCGCGTCGCTCTCCGACTCGGGGACGGGCATCTGCCTCGCAACGCACGACCTGCGCGACGTCTGTGAACTTGCAGACCGGTTGATCGCGATGCAGGACGGACGGGTCGTCGTGGACGACGCGCCCGAGGGTGCACTCGAGTCATTCTCGGAACTCCCGATTGCGGTTCCGGATTCGGTCCGCCGGCAGCCCGCGGACTGACGCTGGCAGCCGGTCCACGCTACGAGCCGAGCACACCCTTACCGCTACATGCTTACCTACGAACCAGACGACACGCTCGCCCACCGACTCGATCCGCGCTCGAAGCTCGCGATTCAGATCGGGTTCGCAGCGACGGCACTCTCCCATACCGCTCCGCGCGCACTCGCCGTGCTCACGCTGGTCACGCTCGCGATCCTGGCAACTGCTCGTGTGCGACTCTTGCAGACGCTCTACGCGTATCGCTTCGCGTTCGTGTTCCTCGGCGGTGCACCCCTGCTCGCGTCCATCACACTCGGGCCGCCGTGGGTCGACCCCTCCGCTGGTGTGGACTCGCTGCTCGCGAGCTATCGCGTGCTCCTCATCTTACTCGTCAGTGCTGCCTACGTTCGTTCGACGCGGGTCCGGGACTCACGAGCGGCGATTCAGCGGACGATTCCCGGCAAGCCGGGGCAGTTGCTCGGCATCGGCGTCGCGCTGGTCTTCCGGTTCCTGCCGGTCCTTCGTGCAGACGTGAAGACGATCAGGGATGCGATGGCGGCCCGACTGGGAACCGAGCGGGCAGCCCACGAGCGCGCTGGGACGATCGCACTGCTCGGACTCGAGCGCGCGTTCGACCGGGCGGATCGGCTGTCGCTCGCGCTCCAAGCGCGGTGTTTCGCGTGGAATCCGACGCTGCCGCGGCTGTCGTTTTCGCGACTCGACGCGCCCGCGCTTGGGATTGCACTCGTTCTGGCACTCTCCGCGTTGCTCTGATTCCGTTGGCCACTAGCAGTTGTTGCAAATACACTTTTTTTCATTCACCAGTTAGAGTGAATTTTCCACGAGCGATTTCGAATACCTCTCGGGGTCAGGAGGATAGATGCGCTGGAATCGGTCCTCGAAGCTGAAGACTGAGCCGAGCAACAGTTCTATCAGTACCACCCGCGTACCACGATGTATGAGTACGGACGCGGGCGACAACGGTGACATGGTGAAACTTAACGTCAAGGTTCCGAAGCGGCTTCTGGAGGAACTCGACGAACTGGCTGCGGAACTGAACTACACCAACCGCTCGGAGTTCATCCGTGAGGTCCTGCGCGATACGACGGAGCCGATTCTGACGCCCGGTGCACAGGAGGGTGTCTCCCAAGGGTACGCGGACGTGGCAGCGGGACGCACGATGTCAATCTCGGAAGCGAAGGACCGACTCGGCATCGAAGACGACAGCGAGGAGTGAGGGCTGTCGTGTGGCGCACGAAGTCGTTCTAACGGAGACGGTTGTTTCGGCACTCGAACAGTACGAAACGCAGGACGCCGAACGTATCCTCAACACATTGGAGGACATCGGAGACTTCCCCGATCACTTTCTCGACCGGTTGAAGAATTACCCTGGATATAAGCTCCGAGTCGGCGATTTTCGCGTCCTGATCGACTGGGACAAAGATAACGAGGTGATCTATGCGATTGACGCGTTCGAGCGGAAGACGGAGTATCGGGAACTGGGGAAGTACCGCGAAGTGTGGGGGTCTTGGCGCGACGACGACTGACAGACACAACGGCAGACGATTCCGAGGGCTCTTGGGAACTCACCATCGGCTCCGAGCGTGACCAGGGTGACGATCTTGGTGAAGCGGTCGGCAACTGCTGCTTGTTCTAGACGAAAATCGGGGCGAGTACCCCGCGCCACAGCGCGCGGGGGTGAAGCCCGATAGCTACCCTGGGTCACTATTTTTTGCAACAACTGCGAGGGCGGCGCTACCCGACTGCTGTCCGGACACGGTCTAGGCATGCCACTCTCGGGTGGTGCCAGAAGGGGGAGACGCGAGAGTGGGTTGTGCCTCTCGCAGATCGCGAATCCACCCGCATGCAGTCTCACTGGATGGGGGGATGGAGTGACAGCGGGTGGGGGATGGAATGCCGCCAGACGAACTCGTCTGGATGGGCATACTATTGTTATTGGTGATAACTAATAACCCTTTGGCAGACGTTCGTCTGACGAGATCCGCGTGGGCGTTCCCAGTAGCCTGACTTCGGAAGATGAAGCCCAGATACGGAATCCAGAATATAAAACAGTGGGCGAGAGTTCACCGATGTGGACCGAGTAGGTGCTGATAGCAATTTTCAGAGACTGCCATAGAACGGATCTATGGTCGCCTACCGCAGTCAGTGCACAGTTTCACGCTTGATAAGACACCCCTTCCGACGGGTCATTCGAGGGGATAGTCAACAAGAAAGCTTATTACAGATCCTCTAAAAGTCCTGCTTACCCCTACCCGGAGGCTGAGTGAACGCAGTGGCAGGCCGTGCCGGGCGGCGTGATACTGCTAAACCTGCCCCGGCGAATCGCACGCTAAGCAACTTACAAGACAACAATGACAAACGAAAATTCATTCCGCGAAAAGGGACGCGCAGTGTTCCTGGCCGCACTTATGGTCATGTCGGTTGTCGCTATGTCCGCTGCCTTCACGGGCGCGGTCGCAGCGACCAACCACGATGACCTTGACGAACAGGGTGCTGATGACTACCTCGATTCAGCCAGCACCTTCTGGGAAGGACAGCACCTCCTCGTCCACTATGATGACGATGACTACGCGGACGACGATGAGTTCGAACTCCGCGATGTAGATGACAACTCGGCTGGCTCGCTCGTCGACCAGTTCTCGCTCGATGACGGCGCGTACGTTATCGACACCGAGGGCCTTGATGGTAACTACGTCATCGAGGACGACGATGGTAACATCGCTAATATCAACGATGGAGAACTGACTGACTCTGAATCGAGTGATGTTGACAACAACGACTTCGAGATCGCTCAGCAGGACTTCGACGCTGAGTTCGAATCCGACGAAGTCGCTGACAGTAACTCCGACTTCGAAGTCGAGTTCGACTCCATCCGTAACCAGTACGATGTCAACGTCTCGTCTGACGACCTCGACGAGGACGACCTCGACGAACTCCTCGACGAGATCGGCCTGTCCAACGAGGTTGACGACGAGAACGAAGTTGCAACTCTCAAAGACGTCTCTGACGGTGCTTACTCGCTGAACTTCACCGACATTGACGCCGGCGAATACGAGTTCAACTTCGATGTTACGGACACGGCCGCTGAATCCAGCGCCACCGTGAACGTGACTGAGTCTGCTGCTGCAGACCTGAGCTTCGCCGAATCTGACTTCACTGAAGAGCGCAGCAACATCGCTGCAATCGACATCGAACTGCAGGAGACGTCCGATGCCCACGTCCAGATCGGTGAAGAGGACGAAGTCAACTACGAGGTCCAGCTCCAGGTTGAGGACGGCAGCGACGACGGTAACGTCACGCTCCTCGTTGACACCACTGAAATGCACACCGCTGACGACAGTGCATTCTGGGCGGCTCACGAGGAAGATGATGTCTCCGTTGAAGATTACGAAGCCACATCCGACGTTCTCGAGGGAGGCGACTACACGCTCTCGCTCGCGAACGACGCTAGCTTCGACGACGAGCACGACACGGCGTTCTTCACGCTGAACGACCGCACTGAGCTCGCTGACGATGCCGTCTCGATCTACACGGCACCAGATGACGTCGAAGACTTCAGCGATTACAACGACACGACGGTCACCTCGACCGACTACATCGCACAGAACGACACGCTCCTGGCAACTGTCGACACCACCAGCCTCTTCGCGTACTTCGACGACGCTGACGAGTTCAGCGACGTCGACGACACGCTCGAGCTGGCGATCGTCGAACAGGACCCAGGTCCAAACGCTGACCCAGTCGTCTTCAACGCAACTGACAATGACTTCGATGTTGACGTTGTCGACGCCAACCAGTCCGCAGGCCAGCTGATCTTCGCTGTCGACTACAGCGAGGCTTACGATGGCTCGGACGAATTCGAGCTGGAGACTGACTACGATCTCGAGTTCACTGTGAGCGACGAGAACGCCTTCGCAGAGGACAACGAGTCCGCTGCAAGCGAATTCGTCGTTGAAGAGCGCGAACTCGAATGGGACGACACTGCTGAAGAAGTTCCGAACAGCGACAGTGCAATCGTGACGGGTGAGACTAACGTCGCACCAGGTACGGAAGTCACGACCCGCGCTCGCTCGACCGGCAACTTCACCACTACCAGCGACACTGTTGTCGAAATCGACGACGACGGTGACCGGTACTTCGAAGCTGAGTACGACCTCAGCGACTACGCAGCAGGTACCGAGTTCACGCTCACCGCAAACGAGGACGAAGAGTCGGCAGAGATCGACTCCGTGCTCGTTGACGCTGACGAGGCAATCATCACGGTCGACGCTGACGCACCATCCGACGCTGAAGTCGGTGAGGACGTCACGCTGGACGTGACTATCAGCAACACTGGTGGCACCTCTGACGAGGTTGACATCGGTGTTGTCATCGCCGGCGAAAACGTCGATGAAGTGACCACTGAACTCGAATCTGAGGGCACCTGGTCCAACAGCTACGAGTTCACGGCTGATAGCGAAGGTGACGTCGAGTGGAGTGTCACGGCAGGCGACTACGACGAGGAGTCTGGTGTGACCACCTTCTCCGACGACGACAAGTCTGACGACGACAAGTCCGACGACGACAAGTCCGACGACGACGGTGCTGACGACGACGGCGCAGCCGACGACGGCGCTGACGACGACGGCGAAACCGACGACGGCGAAACCGACGACGACGGTTCGCCTGGCTTCGGTGTCGCAGTCGCACTCGCAGCACTCCTCGGCGCTGCAATGCTGGCTCTGCGCAAGCAGAACTAAGCTGAGCAGCTCCCCACACTAACTACCGGACTTCGTCCGGCTTTGCCGCACCTCGATTTTCTTTCGACCGCTACACCAACCAGCGACAGCTATCGCTCGATTGCGTTGATTTTCATACCCGTGACGTCCTCGTCTTCCCGAACTACTGCTGCTCCGGTGCCTGAACGAATACCCGCCGTGGGCGGACAGCCGGTAGTGAAATCACTGCACACTCACTCTCGTAACACTACAAGACGGAATCGGTTCTCGAGATCAGCTCCTCGAGTTGCGAGTTCGGCCTGGGTGGGCTGTGGGTGATGTGGGGGAAGTGTGAGTGCGCGGAGTGGCTGGTAGCGCGGTGGAGTGCTAGGGTGCTGGCGGGACTGAGAGCCGTCGATCGGCGACTGACAGTCGGTGGTCGAGTGGCTTCGATGGCTTCGATGGCTTCGATTGTGGTGACACCGTGATCGACAGCGAGTCACCACGGTGGGTTCGAGCTGTCAGTGGGAGCCGGCCGACGGCAACGAGGCGAAGAACGCCACCCCCAGGGTAACGCCACCCCCGTTGCCAGCACCAGCACACCAACACCATATCGCTACCACACCAGCCCAGCACTCACTCCCACACCCACCCAGTGTTCCGCCGCAACTCGAGTTGGTTGAGACGGTTTGGGTTGGGTTGGGTTGGGTTCGGTTCAGTTCGGTTCGGGTCGGCTTGGTTCGGTTTGAGTCGAACCCAAGTGGGCCAACTCGAGTTGAGCCGAACCGAACCACCTGCTTCCCTGCGGCCGTCACTGGGGGGTCGACGGGAGCGGGAGGGTACTCGAGTGGTGGTGTGATGGTGGTTACTGAGTGTGTGAGTTGTTTTGGGTGTCAGTTTGCGTGTCGGGTTGAGTGGCGGGTGCAGTAGCGTGGCCGCGGTCGGTATCGTGACCAGTCGCGGATGACGAACCGTCCCGTCCGTTGCGTCGGCGGTTGCGCGCCCGCCGAGCGAATCCTGGGGCGACACGACAGCCGCAGGGGCCGGCGATGGCTTCCGTGGGGCTGGTCATGCTGGTGCGTGTGACAGGGTGATCACAGCGGGGACAGTTGGGGAGCGAGGTGGTGTCGGGGTCGGGGGTGTAGTCGGGGTCGAGCCCGAGGGCAGCTTTGAGATCTCGAGTGGTGGTGTACTTGCTGTCAGCGTCAGCGTTCGAGTCCGAGCCCGAGCCCGAGTCGGTATCGGTGTCGTCACTCATGGCGACCACCGAGGAAAAATCGCAGTCCTACGGGTAGTTGGGTGCTGTTCGGTGGGTATCGTGCGGGACGTTTATATCCCGGTCGGATGTATGTAATCATGGCTTCAACGCGAGTCGCGTTTTGGAAGCCACGTCTCGGGTGCTGCAACACCCGGGGCACTTTCGTACCCACGTTGTGGCTTCCGTTCTAATTGTTGACTGGTATTGTCTTATAACTATCGCTGAGGTATCGAATATGATCGCTCGGTTCGTGTTTCGTTTGGGTTGTACTCCGTAGGAACTGTTCTCCGAGTAGTACGCCACTACGAGCACCGTCGAGGTGAGTGCCGCCGCGTTCCCCAGGCGACGAGAACAGGTTCGTCGAGCACTGGCCCACACCGACCTTGTTAAACCCTGATGGAACATTTTTGTAATACTGTCTCGTAATACTCGCACGTATGACCACGGTCTCGGCAAAAATTCCAGATGAGATGAAGGAGGAACTCGAAAAGGAAGATATCAACGTTAGCGAGGTTATCCGTAACGCGCTCGAGGAGGAAATCACCAAGCGCCGGCGCGAGAAACTTCGACGGGATGTCGATTCCCTTCGAGAGAAGATAGATGACGGTGTTGAAACTGACGAGATCGTTGGAGCGGTTCGTGAAACCCGCCAGGAGAATTAATGTCTGACTATCTCTTTGACGCAAGCTCGGTGGTAGAACTTCTCATTGGAGAACGCGGCGTCAATGTGGATATTAGTATCCTGTTCGATGAGTATCTGCTCGATTTGACGATGTACGAGGCGGCGAATGCACTCTGGAAAACCGGCCTTGCTCACGATAATCTAACTGAGTCTGAATTAGAAGACGCTGTTACTATTCTCTCACGACTTGGTACAGAGGTTCGACTCGAGACCGTGAGTAACGAAACCCTCACTTCAACGATGGATGTCGCCCAATCAAACGGACTTACGTTCTATGATGCGGCGTATCTTGCAACCGCAGAGCGTACTGACCTCACCCTGGTAACTGAAGATAGCGCGCTTCGAACGGCCGCACGTGAGCAAGAGATTCGAGTAGAGAGCGTGCGTACGGATGGCTCACTCTAGCTCTCACGTTCCACTCTGACAGCTGAAAGTCAGGATACAAAGCGGAGTTGCGTGGTGATTTACTGCACACCCTGCGAAGCAGGCCGGTGGAGTGGATTGTGAACTACGCCGAGACTGCTCGCTTCGCTGTGCGTCTCGTCTCGTTCAAATCCTCCAGAACAGACATTCGGCTCGCGAACTTGCTCACCGAAACGTAACCGGTGGAGGGATTGTGAACCACGGTCGCAGCGAAGCTGTTCCCTGATTCAAATCCCTCCACTGCTTGCTTTGCTCCTCACGTAGTGTTCGTCGCAAAAGGCAAGCCGGTGGAGGGATTTGAACCCTCGACCTAATCCTTACGAAGGATTCGCTCTGCCAGTCTGAGCTACACCGGCGCGGTTCGAGTGCGTTTACTCATAGGTTCGATAGCAGGCATAAGGATTGCGAATCGTCGTGGTCGTGCCAGTCTGTTTCGTGGAACGGCCTATCGCTCGAGTCGAACGTCCAGACAGACGTTGAGCTCGTGCGGAGCATAGGAACGAACCACTCGCTGCGTTTCCACAGTCACCTCGTACTCCGGTTCCGCTACCTCTCGAATCGCGCGCTCACCCGGCCCGAACGGGTCGTCTTCGGGCTGAATATCGTAGTAGTGAATCACGCAGTCGTCGCCCGCGGTCGCGACAGCAGACTCCACGAACTCGTCTGCGCTGTGGGGTAAATTCATCACGATGCGGTCTGCCCAGCCGTCGTACTCGCTGGAAACGTCGCGCACGTCGTCACAGATCGCCGTCACGCGGTCCGCGACGCCGTTGCGGCGCGCGTTCTCGCGCAGGTATTCGATGGCATCCGGATTCACGTCGACGCCGACACACTCCGCGCCGCGGTTTGCGAACGGGATGACGAACGGGCCGACGCCGGCGAACATGTCGAACACCTGTTCGTCAGGTGCTGCCTGCTCGGTGACCCGGTGGCGCTCCGTCGCGAGCCGTGGCGAGAAGTAGACCGCGGCGAGGTCGAGTACGAACTCACAGCCGTACTCGCGGTGGACGACCTCGGTATCGTCGCCCGCGAGGAGGTCCCAGTCGCGAACGCGGGTCTCGCCTTTCACCTTCGAGGCTTTGTTCAGCACGGTGTCGACGGGGAGGTCGGACTCGAGTACGGCCGCAGAAATGTCCCGCGCTCGCTCGGCGTCGTCCTCGTCGAGGAGGACGGCGGTGCCGAGGCGTTCGTAGGACGGATCGAACCCCAGTAGTTCGGCGGGTGTGGTCTGGGTGTCGCGTTCGCCGACGGTTTTGGTGACGAGTTGGGGGGAGTGGCTGGGGCTGTCGGTGTTGGAGTCGGGATCGAAATCGGAGTCAGAGTCGGAACCGGCGTCGTCTTGCGTCTCGTGCTCCGGCACAGCGCCCTCGGGTGCGAGTTCGAGCACCTCGCGAACGGCGTCGACATCGCTGATCGGGATGTAGAGCCAGCCGTCTTCGACGGTGATCTCGTAGTCGTCGGCAATCAGGTCCGCGTCGGCGAGTGTGCGACGTGTGGCTTCGCCGTGTTCGCGGGCGACGCGAACGCACGGCACTTCCCCGGACATACCGGTAGTCACCGGTCGGTCGCCGTAACGCTGACGTTTCCACTCGAGTAGAATCGTACGTATGGGCGTTCGAATGCGGTTGACGTCGGTGGAGACGGTGTACGAGGAGCGGTCGTGGCTGTTTACGGTTCGTGATCGGCACGGCGACCCGGAAGAGGTGATTCTCGTGCCGTGTACAGGCGAGCGGGGTGAGACAGCATCCGCCTCGGAAGCAGCGGTAGAGCAAGCAGCAGAGGAGAAAACGACGGCTGAGAATCGCGGCGTCGAGGCCTGGGTGAACCAGTGTACGCACGAGTTCCAGCGCCTCGACACGGGACGCGGCGTGGCGATGCGCGATGGGCAGATCATCTGTCCGAAACACGGCTCGATGTTCGACTCCTGCTCGGGCTACTGCGACAACGGCGAGGCCGCGGACACGACGCTGCCCTCGGTCGAAATCACCGTCGACCGCGGCGACGTTTATCTGACTGACGACGACGTGACGTTCATGCACCAGGGCGGAATCGACGGTGGGGACGACGACCCGTCCTCGAGCTCGCACCTGTCGCTGTGAGGTCCGCAGCAGAGCCACTCGAGGAAACAGCCAAATCCGGTCGCTGAAGTACGACCGCAGCGCAGTCACTGCTATGCTCACCTTCATCGGCCTCGGCCTCTACGACGACCGCTCGATCACCGTCGAGGGCCAGGAGGCCCTGCGCAGCGCCGACCGCGTCTACGCCGAGTTCTACACCAGCAAACTGATCGGCGCAACTGTCGAGGAACTCGAGTCCGCCCACGAGATCGAGATCGAGGTCCGGGACCGTGCGGGCGTCGAGCAACACCCCGAAGACATGCTCGACGCCGCCGAGAGCGAGGATGTGGCCTTCCTGACGGCCGGCGATACGATGATCTCGACGACGCACGTCGACCTCCGACTACGGGCACACGACCGTGGGATCGACACCCACGTCATTCACGGCGTGACGGCCCAGACGGCGACGAGTTCGCTCACGGGACTCCAGAACTACCGCTTCGGCAAGGCGACGACGCTGCCGTTTCCCTATGCCCACGGCGCGGACGGCTTGCCCGCGAGCGTCACCGACACCATCGACGAGAATCGTGCAGACGGCCTCCATACCGTCGTCTACCTCGACATCAAGGTAGGCCACGAGCGAACCGACGAAGACGAGTACATGACCGCGGACGTCGGTGCGGACCTGCTCGCCGAGGAGTACCCTGACCTCGTCGGCGTCGTCGTCGCCCGCGCGGGCAGTCCGGAGCCGCTCGTCGAGGCCGGGACGATGACCGAACTCGCGGATCAGGAGTTCGGCGAGCCACTCCATCTGCTCGTGGTCCCCGGCGACTGTCACCTGCTCGAGGCTGACGCGCTGGTCGAACTCGCTGACGCGGACCGCGAGACGCTGGATATCGTGTGAGCTGCCGTCGTTGTACCGCTCGAACTGAGCGCTGTCTCGAAGCGAAGTCCGTACTCGAGTACACCACATCGTCCAGCACCACGAAAACTGAGAGTTCGATCCGCACCACCTGATCGAAAGAAGACAGAACAGCTACAGCCGCTCGATAACCGCCGCCGTCACGTCCGCCGTCGACGCGTTGCCGCCCAGGTCCGGCGTTCGCGGCCCATCCGCGAGCGTCTCTTCGACTGCCGCATGAACCGCCGCCGCCTCCTCGTCGTAGTCTAGGTACTCGAGTAGCATCGCTGCGGAGATGATCGTCGCGGCGGGGTTGGCGACGCCCTCGCCGGCGATGTCGGGGGCGGTGCCGTGGACGGGTTCGAACAGGCCGCGGTCGGGGCCGATGTTCGCGCTTGGGAGGAGGCCGAGACCGCCGACGAGGCCGGCGGCGAGGTCAGAGAGCACGTCGCCCGCGAGGTTCGGGCAGACGATGACGTCGAACTGCGTGGGGTCGAGACAGACTTTCGTCGCGAAGGCGTCGATGAGCACCTCGTCGGTGTCGACGCCGTTGTCGGCGGCGACTTCGGCGACGGTGTCCCGGAAGAGGCCGTCGGTTTCGCGCATGACGTTCGCCTTGTGCGCGATGGTGAAGCCGTCGTGCTCGCTCTCCGGGCCGGCGTACTCGCAGGCGAATTCAGCCAACTGTTCGGAGGCGGACTGCGTGGTCACGCGGGTCAGCGTCGCCACGTCCTCGGTTAGCCGGTCCTCGTGGCCCGAGTAGACGCCCTCGGTGTTCTCCCGGAGGAAGACCAGGTCGGTCTCGGGACGAACGGCGTCGATGCCCGGGTACGCCTTCGCCGGGCGGATATTGACGAACGAGCCGACGGCCTCCCGCAGCGGGAGGATGACGTCCGCAGCGGTCTCTCCCGCCGCACCGAACAGCGTGGCGTCGGCCGTCGCCGCGAGTTCGTACGTCTCCTCTGGCAGTGCTTCGCCGGTCTCCGCTTTGACTGCGTCGCCAGCCTCGGCTTCGGTGAACGAAAAGTCCACGTCCAGCGCCTCGAGCACCTCGACTGCGGCGGGTGTAACCTCCTGTCCGATTCCGTCGCCGGGGATGACGGCGATCTCGTGAGTCATGTCGACACCTCTCTCGGGCGGCGAAAAGAGGGTATCGATAGCGTCAACGTTGCTCCCTCGAGTTGCCACCTCGAGTTGCCCCCGCTCTCGTAGCGTCGACTCTCAGCAGGCGGACTCGATTCGCTCCTGTCGATCCGGCTCATCGAGCGGGCCGTCCGGCCCGACTGGTTGTTCGACGTGGACGACGGTCACCGACTCGACCGGCTGGTCGAACTGCCCGCCGACCTGCTCGCAACTGAACGCAGCCACCGGTTCGTAGTAGACGTCCCCGACGTACCGTACGTTCACCCCGTAGCGTTTCCAGAGTGTCGACGGATAGGCCGTCGTCCCGTCCGGTGGCCGGTCAGCGCGGACGGTGGTTCCGTCCACGTGCGTTTCGACTGTCTCACCGGACTCGAGTGTCGCGTCGATAGCGTACCAGCTGTAGGCGTCGGGTGGATTCGGCGCGAAGAACGACCAGCTACCGAGGTCCTCGTCAGCGTCGGTGATTGCAGCGGGGCCGCCAACGCCGACGGCCGCAGCGTGCCAGAACAGCAGTGTCGCGAACAGACACACGACGAGGGCGGTGCTGAGAACACCCACCCCGCGGCTCGCGTTCAGCGTGGCCCACAAGCCCTGCGGTGAGTCAGATGGCGTGGACGCCACATCATCAGCACCGCGTCCCGCTGTTCCACCGTCACCACGCGCCGGTCGGCCAGCCACCAGCCGCTCCGGCGTCCGCGTTTCGACGACGGACTCGAGTTCCCGCCAGACTGGCGACGGCACGAACAACAGCAGACCCGAGATCATGACGAGCGGGAAGACGCCGAGTCGCATCGTCGCGGCCATCCCTAGATGCGTTCCGACGAAGCCCGCCACGAGTGCGAGTCGGAGTCGACCGGTGACGACGAGCAGCACGACGCTACTCGAGAGCAGCGCGATCCAGAACCAGTTGGCTGCGGTAAGGGCCAGCGAGAGCTCCGAGAGGGCGGAGCCGATCGGCGTCATGTACTGTTCGAGGTGGAGTATCCGCTGGACGGCGATGCCGCTGAGCCAGGCGTCGCTCTGGAATTTGAGGATCGCGTTGGTACCGTAGATGAGCGTGAAGTGGACGAGCATCGTCGCGGTTGCGAGCGAACAGGTGCGACTGTGACTGTCGAGTCCCGTCCGTTTCTGGCTCGCCGAGTCGTTCGCGCGCCGACGTGCGTCGATCGACCATCGAGCGCTGAGCGGGAGAAAAAGCCCGAGTGCGAGAAACGAGAGGAGGATCGTATCGCCGCCGTTGAGCACCAACGGATTGCGGGCGTGGAGCGACGCGGTGAGAGCGAGCGCGCCGACCGTCGCGAGCCGGGTTCGGTAGCCGACGAGCAGCGAGGCTGCGAACAGGCCGGCGAGCGCGAGAAGCAGTGCCTGGAACCACGCAGCGCCCGAGAGGGCGTGGATCGAGACCACTTCGAAGAGGGGGTACGTTTCCGCGAGCGTTTCCCTGGGAAACACGCCCTGATCGGTGTAGAACGTCCGCAGCCCGGGCAGTCGCAACGTAAGGAGATCGATCAGTAGTACGAGACCGAGTCCGATCCGAAACGCAGCCAGCGCTCGCAGGTCGATTCCCAGCCGGGACTCGAGTGCGTCGGTCCAGAAATCGGGCGCTGCGACCAGTGAACGGGGTGTAGACGGACGGGATGTCATCGGGGACCAGCCAGTCGAATACCCAGAGTTTCAGTCAAGACAACAAGTGCTTTGTCCTCTGGTGGCCGGCGAGAGAGGTCGCTTTCAGACGCAGATCGTCACGAGAGGACAGTATCGGAACCAGACAGGCAGCTGAAAACAGGAACCGGCAACCGACGCGGACGTCCCTCAGTCTCAGTCTCAGTCGGCGCTCGAACTGGATTCGGATTCAGACCCGGACCCGTTCGCTTCCGCGTCTGAAACGTAGGGAAGCTCGGCTGCAGTCTCCTGCACCGCACCGGCGTTCGACTTCATCAACGCCGTCGTATCCCAGACGCCCTCGACGAGCGCCTTGCGCTGGGCGTCGTCGACGGTGACGTCGACGGTGGTGTCACCGTACCTGACCTGTTCTGCTTCGACGTCGATCTCGAGTTCCCCGTCGGGATTCGCGTCGACCCAGTCCTGGATCTCCTGGATCGTCTCGCTGTCAGCCGTGACGGTCGGAATGCCGAGCGCCAGGCAGTTGCCCGCGAAAATCTCGGCGAAGCTCTCGCCGATGATGGCGTCGATTCCCCAGCGCATCAGCGCCTGGGGTGCGTGCTCGCGCGAGGAGCCACAGCCGAAGTTGGAGTTGACGACCATCACCGAGGAGTCCTGGAACTGGTCCTCGTTGAACGGGTGGTCTTTGAGGTCGTCGTCCTCGGTAAACCGCTGGTCGAAGAACGCGAACTCGCCGAGGCCGTCGAAGGTGACGACCTTCATAAAGCGCGCGGGGATGATCTGGTCGGTGTCGATGTCGTTGCCGCGGACCGGGAGGCCCGACCCCGAGACGTAGTTGACTTCCGGGATCTCGACTTCATCTGTGTCGGTCATTAGGCAGTCACCTCCGCTTCCGGCAGTTCACGAACGTCCGTCACTTCCCCAGTAATCGCCGCTGCGGCGACCATCCGCGGGTTCATCAGGACGGTGCGTCCGTCCTTGCTCCCCTGGCGACCCACGAAGTTCCGGTTCGAGGAGGAGGCGCAGGCCTCGTCGCCCTCGAGTTGGTCTTCGTTCATGCCGAGACACATCGAGCAGCCGGCGTTGCGCCAGTCGAAGCCGGCGTCCTCGAAGATATCCTTCAGGCCTTCTTCCTCGGCGGCCTCCTGTACGCGCTGGCTGCCGGGGACGACCATCGCGCGAACGTCGTCTGCGACCTGACGGCCCTCGACGATCCGCGCTGCGCGACGGAGGTCAGGCAGGCGCGCATTGGTACAGGAGCCGAGGAAGGCCACGTCGATTTCGTAGCCGTCCATCGTTTCGCCGGGCTCGACGCGCATGTGTTCCTGTGCGCGTCGGGCGGTGTCCTGCTTGTCTTCGGGCAGGTCCTCGGGTGCCGGAATCGGGTCCGTGATACCGATCCCCTGACCCGGGGTCGTCCCCCAGGTGACGACCGGCTCGAGTTCGTCCGCGTCGATGTGGACGACGTCGTCGTACTCGGCGTCGTCGTCCGACCGGATCGACTCCCAGTATGGCTTCAGTTCCTCGAACTTCTCCGGATTCTCCTGGAAGTAGTCGGTCTCTTCGAGCCACTCGTAGGTGGTCTCGTCGGGGTTGACGTAGCCCGCGCGAGCGCCGCCCTCGATGGACATGTTACAGATCGACATCCGACCCTCCATACCCAGGTTCTCGATGGCCTCGCCGGCGTACTCGTAGACGTAGCCGACGCCGCCCTCGGTGCCGAGGCGGCTGATGATCTCCAGAATGACGTCCTTTGCCTCGACGCCGTCGCCGAGTTCGCCATCGATCTGGATCTTGCGGACCTTCTGTTTCTCCATGGCGACTGTGCCCGTCGCGAGCACGTCGCGGATCTGGCTGGTCCCGATCCCGAACGCGAGCGCGCCGAACGCACCGTGCGTCGAGGTGTGGGAGTCGCCACAGACGATCGTCTTGCCGGGCTGGGTGAGTCCCTGCTCCGGGCCGACGACGTGGACGATTCCCTGGTCGCCAGAGTCCGGATCGGAGAACTCGATGCCAGCCTCGCGAACGTTCTCCTCGAGTTCGCGCATCATTTCCTCGGCGGCGTCCTCCTCGTAGGGACGGGACTGGTCCGCGGTCGGGATGATGTGATCGACGGTCGCGTGGGTGAGTTCGGGATAGGCGACCTCGAGGTCGCGTTCCTCGAGCATGCCGAACGCCTGCGGGCTCGTGACCTCGTGGATGAGGTGAAGACCGATGAACAGCTGATCCTGTCCGGTCGGTAGGGTTGTCACCTTGTGGTGGTCCCAGACCTTGTCGTAGAGCGTTCCCTCGCTCATTCCTCTGCTACACCCGTGTCCGTGTCTGTGTCTGCGCGGCCGGCGCCCTCGGTCTGGGTCGTTCGGCCGCGCTCGAAGACGCGGTTCGCGTCGTCGGTTCCGTTCGGTGGCGTGTGGGACACGTCTCGCATCGTGTCTGCGTTCGCGTTTGCCTCTGCTGGCGCATCGGCTGCCGAGTCATCAGCACGGCGCGACTTGGGATCCGTCGCGGCCGGACGCCCACCGTCCGTCGCGACGATCGGGCCGCGGTTGAACAGGTTGCCCGCCGTCTCGCCGGTATAGGGGTTGGTGTGGCTGACTTCGCCCATTTTTTGTGCCGCGTTCGTTCGATTCGTTCGATTTCGGTTCCGTTTCATTTCGGTCGACTGTGATTCGTTCGTGGTCATCGGTTCGTAGGTCGTCGGTTCCTGGTTCCTGTTTCGGGTTGCAGTGCGTGCTGACTCAGTTTCGGGTCGCAGTCCCGGTCTCGGACTCTGCCTCAGTCGTCAGCCGGCACTTCTGCTTTCTCTGATTCGCTCTCGCTCGATTCCTCGTCTGCCCACGCGAAGAGGTCACGCAGCCGCTCGCCGACCTCCTCGATCTCGTGGTCCTTCTCGGCCTGGCGAAGCTGGTTGTAGCTCGGTCGGCCAGCCTGGTTCTCGAGAATCCACTCGCGAGTGAACTCGCCGTTCTGGACCTCCTCGAGTACCTCCTCCATATTCTCGCGGACGGAGTCATCGAGGATGCGCTCGCCGCGGGTGAGGCCGCCGTATTCGGCGGTGTCGGAAACGGAATCCCACATGCCGCCGTTCCCACCTTCGTACATCAGGTCGACGATCAGCTTGAGCTCGTTCAGGCACTCGAAATAGGCGATCTCAGGGGAGTAGCCCGCGTCGACGAGCGTCTCGTAGCCGTGCTTGACCAGCGCGGTGACACCGCCACAGAGGACGGCTTGCTCGCCGAAGAGGTCGGACTCGACTTCCTCCTGGAAGTCGGTCTCGATGACGCCGGCGCGGGCGCAGCCGATCGCCTTCGCATAGGCGAGCGCGCGGTCGTGAGCGTCACCGGTCGCGTCCTGGTCGATCGCGAGCAGCCCGGGGGTCCCCTCGTCGTTCTCGTAGTTCCGGCGCACGAGGTGGCCCGGGCTCTTCGGGGCGACCATCGTCACGTCGATGTCTTTCGGTGGCTGGATCTGTCCGTAGTGGATGTTTAGTCCGTGGGCGAACTGCAGCGTGTCGCCGGCTTCCAGGTTCGGCTCGATCGCGTTCTCGTAGACCGCCGACTGGACGGTGTCGGGAACGAGCACGGACACGTAGGACGCCTGTGAGACGGCGTCTGCCGGCGTTTCGACCGTCAGGCCGTCCGCTTCGGCTGCGGAGCGCGAGGACGAATCCTCGCGGAGGCCGACGACCACGTCGACCCCGCTCTCGTGGAGGTTCTGCGCGTGTGCGTGGCCCTGGCTGCCGTAGCCGAGCACGGCCACGGTGTCGTTGTCGAGGGTCGATACGTCTGCGTCATCGTCGTAGTAAATCTCGGTGGTGAATTCGTCAGTCATCGTCTGCTGGTGCGTATTGATTCTGCGGGTGGCTCGCCGCTTCGGCGGTCGATTCTGTCGTGCTCGCGGGTGCAGCGGTGCTCTGGGTGCCACGGGCGAGCGCCGTGGTTCCCGTCCGGTCGATCTCGCGGATGCCGAACTGCTCGAACGTCTCGATTGCAGCATCGATCTTCTGGCGCGAGCCGGTGATCTGGATCGTCGCCGTCTCGGGGCAGGAATCGACGGTCTTGCCGTCGTACATGTCCGCGACGGCCGCAACCTCCGATGGTTGATCCGCGTCGATCTTCACGAGCGCGAGTTCGCGTCGCATCGCATCGGACTCGAGTTCGCGCACGGAGATGACGGGGACCAGTTTGCGCAGTTGCTTTTTGATCTGGTCGATGCCGGGGTCGGGTTCCTCGACGACCAGCGTGATCCGCGCGCGGTCGTCGTCGGTGGTCGGACCGACGGTGAGGCTCTCGATGTTGAACTGCCGTCTCGAGAACAGCCCCGAGACATCAGAGAGCACGCCGGGTTCGTGCTCGACGAGCGTCGAGATGACGGTCCGGCGCGGCTCTTGCTTGGCCTCGACCTCGGGGTCGATCCGGATGCCCTGTTCGTTGCGCCGCCCTGCTGGGGTCGGCCGCTCCTCGGGAGCGGGGCCGTCGAGGCCGCGTCGGTATCCGGGCTCGTTCTGCCCGTTCTGTTCGTTCGGTTCGGTTGGCTCGTTCTCGCCGCTCATAGCTGATCCTCCGCCAGCGCGAACTGGCCGTTGTCGCCACCGCTTGGAACCATCGGGTAGACGTTCGCCTGCGGGTCGATGTGGACGTCGATCACCGAAGGGCCGTCCTCGGCGAGTGCGGCCTCGATCGTGTCGGCGACGTCGTCGTATTCGTCGATTCGGAAGCCGTTCGCGCCGAAGGCCTCGGCGAGTTTGTCGAACTCGGGCATCCAGCCGTAGTCCGAAGCGGAGTGACGGCCCTCGAAGAAGGCGTCCTGCCACTGTCGGACCATGCCGATGTACTCGTTGTTGAGCACGGCAACGGTGATGTCCAGGTTCTCGCGGACGGCGACGGAGAGGCCCTGCAGCGTCATCAGGAACGAGCCGTCGCCGTCGATGCAGACGACCTCCTGGTCGTCGTCGGCGGCGAGACGCGCGCCGATGGCCGCGGGCAGGCCGTAGCCCATCGTCCCGAGACCGTGACTCGAGACCCACGTCCGAGGCTCGGTGAACGTCCAGTACTGGCAGGCCCACATCTGGTGCTGGCCGACGCCGGTCGTGACGATCGCACGGTCGCTCGTGGCTTCGTCAAGCGCCTCGACGACGAACTCCGGCTGAATCGGTTCGTCCGCAGGCACGTCGTAGGCCATCGAGTAGTCCGACTTCCACTGCTGGCACTGCGCGCGCCACTTGGTCGCCTTCGGCGAGGTTTCGACGGCGCGTGCGAGCTGGGAGACGACGGTGTCGGCGTCGCCAACCAGCGGATAGTCCGCGTGGATGTTCTTCGAGATTTCCGCGGGGTCGATATCGACGTGGATGATCTCCGCGTCGGGCGCGAAGGTTTCGATGCCGCCCGTGAGGCGGTCGTCGAACCGGGTGCCGACAGCGATCATCGTGTCGCAGTGCGTGATCGCCATGTTGGCGTAGCCGGTGCCGTGCATGCCGGCCATCTCCATCGAGAGCTCGTGATCCTCCGGGAACGCGCCGATACCGGGCATCGTCGTGACGACCGGAATCTCGTGCTCGATGGCGAACTCTTGGCAGGCCTCGCTGGCCTCGCCCTTGATGACGCCGCCGCCGAGCAGCATGATCGGTCGGGTCGCGTTCTCGATTCGCTCGGCTGCGGACGCGACGATCGTCGGATCGGCTTCCTCCGTGACCTCGTACGTGTCAGGCGTCGTCGGCTCGTCGGGTTCGCGGTTCGTCTCGGCGTTCGTGACGTCCTTCGGCAGGTCGACCAGCGTCGGTCCTGGGCGGCCCTCACGGGCGAGCGCGAAGGCTTCGCTGACGTCGGTACCGACGCGGTCCGGATCGGCAGCGAACGTGTTATCCTTCGTGACCGGCGTCGTGACACCCGTCGTGTCCGTCTCCTGGAACGCGTCGTTGCCGACGAAGTCCGTCGGAACCTGGCCCGTCAGCGCGAGCATCGGGTCCGAGTCCATGTCGGCGTCCGCGATGCCCGTGACGAGATTTGTCGCGCCCGGCCCCGAGGTCGCCAGACAGACGCCCGGCTCGCCAGAGACGATGCCGTAGGCGTCGGCCGCGTGCGATGCGCCCTGTTCGTGGGCCATCGTCACGTGCGTAATATCCGAATCGTAGAGTGCGTCGTAGACGGGCATGATCGCCCCGCCCTGCACGCCGAAGGCGTACTCGACGCCGGCGTTCTCGAGTGCGCGGACGACGGATTCGGCACCCGTCGTGACTGGGTCAGGCTGCGCGTCGTCACCTGTGGCTGCCGTATCAGTGCTGGTTGCGCCTGCGGTGGTGTCGTTTCCGTCCGCGTTGGCTGTTGCGTCTGCGTTCTGGTCTTGGTCCTGGTCGTCGTGCTGTTCCTCCGGTGGGATCGAGGTTGCGCGTTCGCTCATCGGTTCCCTCCCGCCGTCGTGCGGCGATTCGGTTGGGTGAATCGCTGTGAACGATACCGTTGTGTCCGTGTTGTCATCTGTGTCGTGACTGCTGGCTCTGAAGGCGATGCGGCAAATTCGGGTCGGCGATAAGGAGTGATGTGAGGGGCTAGTAGGCCCCTACAATACGAATCGAAGCGAACGCGCTGCTGTCGCCCGACTGGCGAGCCGACAGCGAAGCGCGGACCGTCATTGCTGGTAACGTAGGTCCGCCGACCGACATAACTGTTGGGGGTGGGGTAATCGTTGCCTTTCGCCACGGGCGAGCGAGAGAGCAGGGGCTCAGGAGTGGGTGCAAACGAGGCGGCCATTGCTCAGATGCGCACCTCCTCGTGCTCCTCGTAATCGCGGTCGTCGCGGTCTCGCTCCGTCGATTCGTGTGCTTGCTCTCGGTCTTGCTGACGGTCGACGTCAGCGTCCTCGGCGAAGCGCTCCAGATCGCTGACCGTGACGCGGCGCTTTTCTGCGCCGTAGTCCTTGACGCGACGGGTTACCGCTCGTACCTCGTCGTCGGTTGGATCGTAGCCGCGCTCGTCCAGTCGCTCCCGTACCGAGTGGGTGCCCGTGTGCTTGCCCATGACCAGTCGGCGCTCGGCACCGACCATCTCGGGAGTCATCACACCTGGTTCGAAGGTATCGGAGTTCTCGATGACGCCGGCGGCGTGGATGCCGCTCTCGTGGGAGAAGGCGTTATCGCCGACGATGGGCTTGTTGCCCGGCGTCGCCATCCCGCTCTTCTCCTCGACGATTTCCGAGAGCTCGGTGATGCGGGTCGTGTCGATACCGGTGTCACACTGGTAGAGCGACTCGACGGACATGACGAACTCCTCGTAGGCGGCGTTGCCGGCCCGCTCGCCGATCGAGTTGACCGAAACCTGTGCCTGATCGGCACCGGCTTCGATGCCGGCCAGCGCGTTCGCGGTGGCCAGCCCGAAGTCGTCGTGGGTGTGGACGTCGATCCGGGCGTCAGTGTGGGCGCTGACCTTCTCGATCATGTCGCCGAACCGGCCCGGCGTCGCGACGCCGCAGGTGTCGGGAACGTTGATCCAGTCGACGTCGGCCTCGCTGACCGCTTCGACGACGTCGATCAGGAACGCCTCGTCGGTTCGCGTTGCATCCATCGGCGAGAACATGCAGGTCACGCCCGCCTCTTTGATGCGTTCGACCGAGTCGACTGCGCGCTGTGCGACCTCCTCCCGCGTGGCGTGCATCGAATCCTCGATCTGGACGTCGCTGGTGCTTACGAACGTGTGCACCATCTCGACGCCAGAATCGAGCGCCGCTTCGATGTCGCCGTCGACGACACGGGCCAACCCGCAGGTTGTCGTCGACGTCGAGGAAGCAATATCACGAACGGCCTCGAACTCCGCGTCGGAATTGACCGGGAAACCAGCCTCGATGACGTGGGTTCCCATGTCGTCCAGAATCGCGGCGATCTGCCGTTTATCGTCGTAGGAAAACGACGTTCCGGGTGACTGTTCACCATCCCGGAGGGTGGTATCGAAGACACGTGCTGACTCAATTTCGTCAGTGGAATCTAACGTGCCCTGGAAGAACTCGACCCCCCTGATTGGTATCAGAGGATGGGCTGTCTTGGTGAGACATTGTATCCGTTCCCAGGGAGGAAGTGGTATATAAACCTGGCGCAGAAACACCCGATTCAGTGTATCGTGATGAATGATGAGGGATTCTTGCTGTTCAAAACCGCCAGACAGCGACGCCTATTGTGTGTTTATATGCCCTAATAGAATACAACGTCGACCGGCCGACGCGTTCGCTCGACGGGGAAACCATGGCCAAATTTGCCTCGACTCCACCCTCGACTCGCTGGCGCGCGCATCGCAATGGACGTTCGGTCACTGACATCCAAGTCGAAAGCCACGCAGTAGTCCTTCGTCCAATAATTGGGGTTTCTGAGAACGCTTGTCCAACAAGCTCTCCGAGAAACAGATGAACGCATGCCCGGCGACGATCTGCTTGCCACCCTGGAAATTCTCACCTGCACATTTCGCCTCACTCACTCTCGAGTGACTCTCTGTGCGCTTCGTACTCGTCGACGTACCGACTCTCACAGGAGTGACAGCAGAACGTCTTTCGCTCCCCACCCACCGTCGTCGTCACGCCGCCATCCGTGATCTCCTTCCCGCAAAGGACACAGTCGAGAGCGAAGCCAGCCGCCGACAGCGCGAGCCGCCGGTCAGAGCGAGTGAGTGGGGTTACGTCGTACTCGAGTACACGCGAGAGATCGAGTTCGGTTGCGAGCCAGGACCGAACGTCGCTGCCAGGGATCGCGGCGTGGACGAGGACGTGGCCGTCCATGCCCTCGAAGACGTGATCGACGCCCTCGAGGGCGGTAACGGTGTCGTAGACGTCGGCGACGGCGTCGGGCCTGGGGTGGAGGTCGACGAGGACGGCGGTTTCCTGGCGGAGCGTCGAGCGGTCGATGTCGACGGTAAAGCCCTGGATGACGCCCTGCTCCTCGAGCCGCGAGATGCGGTCGGAGACGGCGGGTGGGGTGAGGCCGACGTGGTCGGCGATTTCGTTGTACGGCCGGCGGGCGTCCTCGGTGAGCAAGGAGAGGATTTCGAGGTCGGTGTCGTCGAGGTCGCGCATACCTGTGATTCGGGCGGGCGAGTGGGTAAAGACTGTGCTATAGTAACAACTGCAACTATTCACACACTGATCGCCGAGTCATCTGGCGAGCAGGTGTGCAGTGACTTGCAGTGGCTACTATAGGTACCGACCGTCTCGTGTGCAGGTACCAGCATTTTACGCCCGGTTGTGGGAGCACTGCCCGTATGACGACCGACGAAATAACCGACCTGCTGACCGAAGCCTACATCGACGAACTCGAGACCGTGATGAACTACCTGACCAACGCCATCGTCCTCGACGGCGTCCACGCCGAGGAGGTCAAAGAGAGCCTCGAGGACGACGTCCAGGAGGAACTCGAGCACGCCCGTCGGCTCGGCAACAGACTGAAGCAACTCGAGGAGTCCCCGCCAGGCTCAGCCGCGTTCGAGGCGAGTCAATCGAGTCTGCAGCCGCCCGAGGATACGACCGACGTGCAGTCGGTCATCGAGGGGGTACTCGAGGCAGAAGACGAGGCGATCGAGACGTACCGAGCGCTGCACGAAGCCGCCTCGGAAGCGAACGATCCGGTCACGGAGGACGTCGCGGTGTCGATTCTCTCCGACGAGGAGGCCCACCGGACGGAGTTCCGTGGCTTTCAGAAGGAGTTTCCGACGGACTGACGCTGCTAGCTGGCACTTCCGCGGTGCTCGTTTGGCCGACGACGCCAGCCAGAGTGATGCGGCATGCGAAGACTCTCTCGCAGAGGAACGTTTTTCTCGTCGCGCTCCCACGAAGCGCACATGAGCGACTTCGACCTCGATCTGCGGACGGTCGAGGAGCATATCGACGAGGAACTCGATATCGAAGGGAGCATCGTGCTCGGCGTTCTCGACGGGGAGACGCCGGAAGACGAGTGGGCCGAAGCAATTTCGAAGGGGAACGTCCTCGTTCTCTGTGTCGAAGGCGACGTCAACGAACTGGCATCTGGCTTCGCCCGCGACGTCAAGGAAGCAGGTGGGAATCTCGTCCACTTCCGTGGGTTCTTGCTCGTGACGCCGCCGGGCGTCGACGTGAACACGGAGCGGCTGTAGGCAACGAGCACGGGTGGTCCTGTTCTGTCCTGCCCTGCCCTGCCCTGCCCTGCCCTGTCCCAGTAGCGACTCGAGTACCCGTTCGCTTCTCGCACTCACTCGCCGCCGAGCAGTGTCCCACCGCTCCCTCATCCGGATACTGCCATACCCTGTGTCTCACGCAGACGATGAGACAAACGTGAGGACGTGCCCATCCGGATCACGAACGACCACGCGCTCGGCAGACTCCTCGTCTACCTGTCGCACCTGGTCTACCACCGCATTTAGCGCAGCAGTCGGCTCGTCGGTCTTGAATCCAAGGTCGACGTGAACCCCACCCCGGGCGTCCGCGATGCCCAGGTGTGGCTCCCACAACTCGAGTGCCATCGGGCCGCTCATCCGGACCCGCTTTCTGTCGTCGCCGACATCGACGGTCTCGAAGCCGAGGTCGCTGTAAAAGGACTCGGCGCGCTCGAGTGACTCGACCTCCAGGACGACCTCGAAGATGCCGTCGATTCCCGGCCCGGCGACGTCCTGCTGGCCAAGTTCCACGCAGTTACCGTCAGGATCGTAGAGATAGAGCGACCGGACGGGGCCGAACTGGGCCTCGTCGAGGTCGTATCCGGCCGTCTCGAGTCGATCCCACCAGTCGTCGTACTCCGCCTCCGGAATCGAGAACGCGTAGTGGGTGTGCAGGCCGCCGCGGGGCACGCCGTCGGGACGGCGCAGGACGAGGTCCGTGTCGCCGGCCGCGAGCGCGAGTTCGTTCTCGTGGCCGGACTCGCCCACGCCGTGTCTCTCGTCGTTGTCGTTCGATGGTCGTCGTACCGACAACTCGAGTACATCCGTATAGAACTCCCGCGCCGACTCGAGGGACTTGACCTCGAGTGCGAGCCAGGAGAGGGTAGTGAGCATAGCGGCCCTTCTTTGGAGAGATGTATAGAGGCATCGCCGAGTTCGGGGATGGGGACGGTGTCACGGGAGTGGAGTGCGGGCGGTGGGATTGCGGGAGTGGAGTGCGGGCGGTGGGATTGCAGGAGTGGAGTGCGGGCGGTGGGATTGCAGGAGTGGAGTGCGGGCGGTGGGATTGCAGGAGTGGAGTGCGGGCGACGAAAGAACAACTGTCCACGGTAGTTGCCTGTCACGTTTATGTGACGACCGCCCGTAGCGACCAGCATGGCATTTCGCGTCGACGAACGCGCAAGCGAGTTTCAGGTGATCGACCGCTTCGATGGTGGTGTCGGCTGGATCGCCCATCCCGACGAGCGCATGCAGCGTGCGAGCCACGCCCTCGTCGTCGACAGCGATCAGACCCGGAGCGCGTCGGGCAAGGATGTCTGGGTTTTCGACCCGGTCGACGCGGAGGGACTCGACCAGTTGCTCGCCGAGTACGGCGAGGTCGCCGGCGTGGTCGTCCTGCTGGACCGACATACGCGCGACGCAGCAGCGATCGCGAACCGCCACGACGTACCGGTCTACCTGCCGGCCGCGTACGAGGGCGTCTCGGACGAGATCGATGCCCCGGTCGCACGCTTCTCCAGCGAACTCTCCGATACCGGATTCGAGGCCCATACGGTGGTCAACAACCGATTCTGGCAGGAAGTTGCGATCTACGATCCCGAACGCGGAACCCTGCTCGTCCCTGAAGCAGTCGGCACGGTCTCGTACTTCCTCGCCGGTGACGAACGCCTCGGTGTCCATCCGATGCTCAGACCCGTCCCACCGACGGACGCCCTGAGCGGGTTCGCCCCCGAGCGCGTCTTCGTCGGCCACGGCGCAGGAGTCACCGAGTCCGCAGCGGTTGCACTCGAGGAGGCACTGTTGAACGCCCGGCGTGGTGCACCGCGGGTGTACGCTGGTGCGGTGTGGCGGTTGTTGCCGGTGTAGTACGACGGGTGCCCACGGTTCTCGTCGGGGAGTTTTGGGCTGGACTTGGGGTTGGATCTGTGCCTGGGTATAGGCCTGGGTCTGCGCCTGGACTCGGGTCTGGTTCGGGTCTGGGTTTGCCGGGGCGTACATCTAACTACGCGCTCCACGTAGATGCCGCCGACATGGTATACATCACCCGCGCGCTCGTTGACGTCCTGCTTGATCTCGCCAGTGATGCCGACCCGGACCGCGTGACTACTGGCGTCTCGGTGACGCCCGCGGGCGAGCTTGCGGGTGGCGGTGCGGGCGCGATCCCGCCAGACACGCCCGTCTTCACCGATTTTTACCTCCCCGATCCCGGGAACGCGATCAACGCTGTCTTTGGGGTCGATCTCTCGACACCTGCGCGGCAGGCCCAGGGCCGGTTCGTCTCGCACCCGCTGCGGGAACTCGAGGTGACGAAACGCGACGACCTCGCACAGGTGGTCTTCGTCGCGGTGCCGCCGTGGACGGACGACGAGGATTCCTTCGGTGCGTTCGACCGGTCGGGGAACCGCAAGCCACTCGAGATTATCGACGCCGAGCCCCCAGAGCAGTCGCTATCCGGCTAACCGCAGGCGCTGACCGCAGAAGTTGACGGGTCGAAGATGCAAACGCGTCCGCCGAGACGGTAAGCAGACCAACGATCTGTGTCTCCGACAACACTCATACTCCGTAAAATAGTCGATTTGTGGCCGCAGTGGTGAGAACGACACCAGCAGCAGCAGCAGCGGCAGCGAAAGCAACAGCAACAACAACAACAACAGCAACGACGACGACCGCCATCAGCCGCTGTACAGCAGTCTCACCAGCCGCTGGCGACAACGTCAACCGCCACTCGGCACGCCGCCGCCGATAATTCGGTCGATGATACCCCGACGTCCCGTCTCGCTGCGTTCGTCCTCCTCATCACGGTCTGACGATGGGAAGCTCGGAACGTGTGGCATGATTCGGTCGACCTCCGTGTGGGAATACAGTCTCGAGTCGGAAAATAGCATTGCCGAGCGCTGTTCGCCCCCCTCCGCCCCCCCCACACTCTCTTCGGTGCGCACAAGGACTACTCGAGATACCCGAGCCCACGAAGCTGTTCGGTGATCTCTTCGAACTCCGCCTCCGTGAGTTCGCCCTGTTTCTGGTGTTGGATGACGATGCTTCGCAGCAGGAACCGGACGAGGTCGCTCGTGCTCTGAAAGCTCGTTCCTTCGATGGTTTCGTCGACTCGGTTGGCGAGATCCTTCGGGATCGAAACCGTCGTGTACTCGGTCATAGTCGATACTCCGTCGCGGGCGTCAAATGCGTATCGCCACCGAGAGATGTCTCCGGTTTCTGCATTCGAACCATAACACATCCAATTCAGTCCGGAAAACCGCACGAACTCCGTAGCGGTTTTTATATTCCGGCAGTCTACACCATGGTATGGGAGTCCGGCCACCATCGAGCGGAGACGACGACGACCCGGAGAGTGTGGAGTTTGGAATCGCCGCTGTCGATGCGCACCTCCGAACTGCAGACCTCTCGTTTCCGGCAACGAAAGACGACGTCGCAGCAGAGCTCGGCCACGAGCGAATTCCGTACGACGTCCACGGGAACGACGTGGCGCTGGGCGAGATGCTCGACGAGGTCCAGGCGCGCGAGTTTCGCTCGAGACAACAGCTACTGAACGAGTTGCACCAGCCGTTCGAGGAGTATCGCCAGGAGCATTCGGGTGGGATGTTTCAACAGGTCCGGTCGATGCTGCCGTTCTGAGTCTCTGTTCCTGCACGCTGTCGTCGGGCGGTGAACGCGATACGTATCGGACAAATGTCCCCAGAGAAGAGAGATGGGACCGTCGTTCGACTACTCGTCGCGCTGCTCGCTGCCTTCGTCTTCGTACTCGAAGGCGCGATCCGACTCGTTTGCCGGACGCTGATCGCGTGCGTTTCGCGTAATCTGTTCGAGTCGTCGACGCTGCTCGCGATGTAAGGTCACGAGCATGTCCGAGAGGACGCCGAACATGAGTAGCTGTACGCCGAGCAAGATGGCGGCGGCGGAGACGAGCGCGAGAATCTCGTGGCCAACGCCGTACTGGAGCCAGCGCCAGAGCACGTAGGTCGCAATTGCGCCACCTGCTGCGATGCCACCGACGCCGAGGCTCCCGAAGTAAAACAGCGGGTTGTTCGTCTTCGCGAGCGAGTACAGTGCGAGGATGATCGTCCCGCCGTCTTTGATCGGGTGGAGGTTCGTCTCTGATTCCTCCGGGCGAGCGCTGTAACTGACCGGGACGACCGTGGTTTCGACGCCGTGTTTCACACACTCGACGGCGAGTTCGGTCTCGATCGTAAAGCCGTCCGAGTCGAGTGAGAGTCGGTTGAACGAATCGACGGTGAACGCGCGGTACCCAGAGAGGATGTCCTCGTAGTCCGCACCGTGAATGAACCGGAACGAGCGGTTGATGAGGCGGTTCCCGACGCCGTTCAACGCCTTCATCGCGTCGTCGTCCATGTCGGCGAATCGGTTGCCGATGACGTGCTCGTAGCCCCGGGCGAGTGGTTCGAGCATCGTCTCTGCGTCCGTCGGATCGTACGTGCCGTCGCCGTCGAGCATCAGGACGTAGGGCACGTCGATGTAGGACACTGCCTCGCGGACCGCCTGCCCCTTGCCCTCGCCGGACTGGGTCAGTACCTGTGCACCGTGTTCGTGGGCAATCTTGCGAGTGTCGTCCGTCGAGCCGCCATCGATGACGACGACGTTCGTATAGCCGAGTTCCTGAAAGTCGTCGACCACGTCACCGATCGTCGCCGCTTCGTCGAGGGTTGGAATGAGGATGCAGACGTCCTCGGCCGAAATCTCGCGCCGCTCGTCGGTCATGGTGAGCACGCCTCCGGTCTCGGAGGCCGGATCGACCGACTCTGCACGAGTTCCGTCATACTCCATCGCTCGTCACTCGTCGTGCGGTATGCAAAAGGATACTGATACGCTGGTTTGGTGTCGCCATCGTCGCCGCTGGTTTGCTGTCGCGGGCCGGCGCCACGACACCACTATGCCGCTCGTTTTTGGTCCCGACAATACCGACCTCGACCTCAACCTCAACCTCAACCTCGATCTCGACCTCGCTACCAGGTCAGACCCTCGTACACCTCGAGGTCGCGCGCATCAACCTCGATCCGCCGGCCGTCGACGACCACTCGCTGCGCCATTCCATCGAACGACAGCTCGTCGAACTCCGGCCAATCGGTTGCAACGACTGTGCCGTCCGCATCGGCCAGGGCATCCGCCGATGAGGCAGCGAACTCGAGTGCCCCGTCGAATCGCGTCTCCCCGTACTGCTCTCTGACGTTGTCCATCGCGACCGGATCGTAGGCGACGACGGTCGCACCACGCGTTTGGAGTTCGTCGATCACGTCGAGCGCGCGGGACTTGCGGATATCGTCGGTGCCGGGCTTGAACGAGAGTCCCAGGACGGCGATCCGCGCGGAATCAAGTGAAACGTGGTCTGCGAGCAGGGAGACCAGCCGGGTTGGTTGCTCGTCGTTGACTGAGACGACGGCGTCGAGCAAGTCGGGGTCGTAGCCCTGCTCGCGAGCGCCGGCCCGAAGCGCGGCGACGTCCTTGGGGAAACAGGAGCCACCCCAGCCGAGTCCCGACCGCATGAAGCGGGCCGAGATGCGGTCGTCGAGACCGACCGCCTCGAGGACCTCGTAGGCGTCAGCGCCGTACTCCTTGGCGATGTTGCCGAGTTCGTTCACCAGTGAGACCTTCGACGCGAGGAATGCGTTGTTCGCGTACTTGATGAGTTCGGCCTCGCGCACGTCGGTTTCGACAAGGTCCGTTTCCTCGCGTTCGAGGATGGGCGCGTAGAGGTCGCGAAGCGTCGCAGCAGCGGCGTCGCTCGTCGCACCGACGACGACCTTGTCGGGTTCGAGGAAGTCCTGCACGGCGGTTCCCATCCGCAGGAATTCGGGGTTCATCGCGAGATCGAGACCCTCACCGATCGCGATGCCGGACTCGCGCTCGAGGATGGGGCCGACGACGTCTTCGGTGGTGCCGGGGAGGACGGTGCTCTTGACGACGACGAGGTGGTCGTCCTCGTTTGATTTCTCTGCGAGTGCGCGGCCGAGTGACTCCGAGCCGGCACGCATCGGCGCGAGGTCGAGACTGCCGTCCTCGGCCTGTGGCGTCGGGAGACAGAGGAACGTGACGTCAGTCTCGCGAACGTCGGCGTAGTCGGTCGTCGCGCGCAGGTTCCCGCTCGCATTGGAACCATCGGGGCCGTGGTGGTCGGTGTCGGGACCGTCGTGGTCGACATCGGGACCGGCGTGTTCTGCATCGGAACCGTCGTGGTCGGCATCAGGACCGGCGTGTTCTGCATCGGAACCGTCGTGGTCGGCATCAGGACCGGCGTGTTCGGCGATCCGCTCTGCCAGTCCGGACTCGTGAATCGGTGCCTCGCCGGCGTTGATCGTCTCGACGATTCTCTCGTCGATTTCGACGTTGACGACCTCGTGGCCGAGGTCCGCGAGGCAGGCGGCGATCGTCGTTCCGACGTAGCCGCTGCCGATGATAGAGACGTGCATACTGGTAGTCGTACGCGAGCAGACGAGCGACTGCGATTAGTCGTTTTTGGATCGGGAAGACGGCAGTTAGCCGTCGAGAATCGTCTCCATCTGTCGGCGCATCCGCGCGTCGATCGGAATCTTCGCACACCGGTCGTCGAGGCCGATCGTCTGCAGGATGAGACTCGAGTCGTCGAGCAGCGAGAGCTGAAGGTAGGTTCCCTCCCGATAGCCGTCGCTCGTCCGCTTCATGTCGATGATCTTCAGCGTTTCGTACTCGCGCAACTGGTCCGTAATTCGCTTCTTCCCGAGGACGTTCGCGTCGATCGCTTCTGCAAACGCCCGGTAGACGCGGTACATCTCCGTCGCCTTGAACGCCGACCGGTCGGTAAATTCGTCCATCGTCGCGAGCGCGGCGATAGCGATCTTTGCCTGTGTCGGGCAGCCACGGATTAGATCCTGAATACGCGTGACTTCGGCGTCGTCGTTCGCGACGCGGACGTGTTCCTCGCGAACGCAGTCGGCGTCGTTGTCCCGTGCGACCTCGCCGGCGAGTCGGAAGAGGTCGATCGCCCGTCGGGCGTCGCCGTGTTCCTGGGCAGAGAAGGCTGAACAGAGCGGGATTACATCATCCGAGAGGACGTCATCTCGGTAGGCGTCACGCCGTCGAGTGAGGATATCACCGAGCTGGTTCGCATCGTAAGCCGGGAAAACGATCTCGTCCGGTGAGAACGAACTCTCGACGCGAGTGTCAAGCCGATCGCCGTACTTGAGATCGTTGCTGATCCCGATGACCGTGATGCTCGCGTCGACGTCGTTCTCCTCGCCGGCCCGGGAGAGTTGCATCAGGAGTTTGCTGTCGTCGGCGTCCTCCGGTGGGACGTTCTGGACGTCGTCTGGGGGCGCGAGCCGGTCGATTTCGTCTAACACGACGATGATCGCATCGTACAGTTCGTCGATGACTTGCCACAGGCGGTCGTAGTACGCTCCCGTTGCAATACCCGAATGCGGAATTGTGATCCCGGTTTCCTCTGGCTCGTTGAGTCGCTTTGCGAGGTGGATGACGGTCTGGACCTCGGAACGGCGCTGGGCGCAGTCGATAACCGCGCGACCGATCCTGACGTCGTTCTCCTCGCCGCGTTCGACGACTTCTCGGCTGACGTAGCGAGTGACGAGTGTCTTTCCCGAACCGGACTTGCCGAGCAGGAGTGTTCCCTTCCCCGTCCCACCAGAAATCGTCGGCTTCAGTCGCCGCGCGACGGTTTCGATCTGATTGTTCCGCCCGACGATCTTGTTCTGATCGGGCACGTGATCGATCCGCAGCAGATCCTCGTTCGCGAAAATGCGATCCTCTTCGTCGAGAACCGCCAGCGGATCGTCGCGAGATTCAGAGCGAGAGTGAGCAACCGCCCCGTGCTCGGCCGCGAACTCGCCGAGCGTTGCTCCCCCCTCCGTCGACAGTGTCATACACCGCCTTTCAAATGAATTCGGTTTAGTTCTTTCTTTCTCACCGATCTTCGAACGAGAGGGACTCGAGTACTCCTCTCGTGTCACACGAGCGGAATACGGCAACCTAACTGTTGGATGTGGTCGATACGGCGAGACTGACACCGCATTTCAGATGAATTGGGGCCACAGTGTGGTGCTGGTTCCGCTGGTGGCTGTTGGAGAGGGGAGACCCACACCGGGTTTCAAATGATTTCGTGAGTGGATGAGGTGGGGGTCGGTGGACAGCTGAGGTGGTGGGACTCGAGTTGTGACGGCGAAGACGGGAGACCCACACCGGATTTCAGATGTAATTCCCGAGATGGCCCGGTGGTATGGTGGGGAGAAGGAGTGACGAGCTAGTGCTGTAGAACAAGGAGTGTCGAAATAGCGTTGTAGAACAAGGTGTGGTAAAATAATGCTGTAGAACAAGGGGTGACGAAATAGTGCTGTGGGAGCACGAGTAGCAGAACAGGGGAACGGCCTGATAGAAGAAGGACCTGGACAGAAGCTGTTGACGAGTGGAGAACAGCGTGTCGGTTGCCACTGAAATCATCTGAAACCCGGTGTTCCGAGTGAGTGGATCCACATCTACAATGCTTGGACAGTCATCTGGTGACATATAAATCAAACACTATTCCACTCTGTGAATTTCGGTATCCCTGTCATTGTCGTCTGTTACTTCTTTCTACTGGACTAGTAGTAGTACTAGATAACCTGTATAGTAATAGTTATAATAATGTTTCAAATTTGTCGACATCTTACCGCTCAGATATCCGCATTTGAGCGCCCCTGATGCCAATATTCGGCATCTGCGTCCGACTCTACCACAATCTCCACCTCACACCCCACCCCTTACCCCACCCCTCACGTCCGCTGCATTTCATCTGAAATCCGGTGTGGGGGCGTCAGTATTCGTCGTTCGAGTACTCCTCGTCTCGAAACAACCCTCACGGCGAAGATGACGCCGTCATTCAGAACCCTGGCTGTCGTGCCGTCTGCAAGGAGAGATCGGTAACTCTACTCGAGTACGGTTGTGCGTCCGCTCACTCAGTCTGGCTGGCCACTGGTGAGTCCCCCTGGAGACGCTCCGTGGCAGTCTCCTGGTCTTCGGGATAGCCGACGTCGATGCGCCAGCCGTCCATACGAATTGCGTCGATCGTTCGGCCGGACTGGATGAGGAGGTCGATCGCGTCGGGGAGTTCGTACTCGCCGCGGTCGCTGGGCTGGACGAGGTGGCAGGCGTGGAAGATCGCGGGGGTGAAGGTGTAGAAGCCGGTCATGACGAGGTTCGATGGGGGTTCGTCGGGCTTCTCGACGACTTCGACGATCTCGCCGTACTCGTTCGTATCGAGGACGCCGTAGCGCGAGGCCTCCTCGTAGGGGACTTCTTCGACGAGGAACGCTGCGTCGGCTCGCTCCTCTTGCTGGCGGTTGACTACGTCGCCGAGGTTGCCCCGGAAGATGTTGTCCCCGAGCATGAGCATGAAGTCGTCGTCGATGTGCGGTTCTGCCTGCAGGATGGCGTGGGCCAGACCCAGTTGCTCGCGCTGGTGGGCGTAGGTGATCGGGACGTCCTCGTACTCGTCGCCGTAGCGTTCGATGATCTGCTCTTTCTGATAGCCGACGACGACGATGAACTCCGTCGCACCGATCTCGAGAAGATTGTCGAAGACATCTTCGATAAGCGGCGTTCCGTCGACTTCGACGAGGACCTTCGGTTTGTCCTCGGTCAGGGGCCGGAGGCGGGTTCCCTTGCCCGCGGCCAGTACGACTGCTTGCATATAGCTAGTGATCCGATGGAAGTCCTATATGTCTTCGGGCATCGTGATTGTCCAGTTTTATCGGTGCTCCTCTTTTGGTGGTGCTGGTGTACAACCGGAGACCGTTCTTCATTCACGATTCACTCACGAGACAGACCGATGCAAATCTCGGTCGTGGTCTGTCACCCTGAGCCTGCCTACCAGCAGTTATTCAAGGACACTCGGGCAAGAGCATCTATGAGCGAAGAGACCGTGCCGGCCGTCGTACTTGCGGCTGGTGAGGGTCGTCGGCTCGATCCACTAACGAACCGACGACCGAAACCCATGGTTCCGGTCGCGAACCGACCGATACTTGACTACGTCGTCTCGGCACTCGCGGGTGCCGGTATCGATCGCATCGTCCTCGTCGTGGGCTACCGACAGGAACGAATCAGGAACTACTTCGGCGACGGCGACGACTGGGACGTCGACATCGAGTACGTCGTTCAGGAGACACAGCTCGGGACCGCCCATGCGGTCTTGCAGGCCGAGGAGGTCGTCGACGGCCCGTTCCTCGTGCTCAACGGCGACCGGATCGTCGATCCCGCACTCGTCTCGCAGGTCCGCGACGCGGTCGCAACCGACGCCGACCGTCCCGTCCTCTCGGTCACCCGATCGGCTCACGCGAGCGACTACGGCGTCGTCTCCCTCGAGGGCAACCGCGTCACCGGAATCACCGAAAAGCCGATCGCCCCCGCCCGTTCAGAACTGATTAACGCGGGCGTCTACGGCTTTGCGAACGACATCTTCGAAGCGATCCGGGAAACGCCGACAGAAGAAGGCGAGCTCGCAATCACGACGACACTCGAGACCATCCTCGCTGATCGGTCCGCCAGCGCCGTTCAGGAGCACGACATCTGGCTCGACGTCTCCTATCTCTGGGACCTGCTCGACGTCAACGCGGCGATTCTCGGCGACGACGAGTTCGAAACCACGCAGGAGTCGACACTCGAGGGCGAGGTTGCGACGGACACGGCGATCGGGACCGCCGTCTCACTGGGTGCCAACGCGACCGTCGGCGGTAGCACCGCGCTCGGTGACAACGTCACGATTCAGCCGAACGCGGTCGTCTCGAACGCGGTCGTCTTTCCCGACGCAGTCATCGAATCCGGTGCCGTCGTCCGGGACGCCATCGTCGCGAGCAACGCCAGAATCGGTGCGAACACGACGATCGCAGGCGGAACGAGTACCGTTGTCGTCGACGGCGAGGTCCACGAAGACGTCGACTTCGGCGGCGTAATCGGGGACAACGCCACCCTCGGCGGCGGCGTCACCGTCGATCCCGGAACCGTCCTCGGCGACGATGCCGTCGTCGACGCCGGCGCACACGTCACCGGTCGAATCGAACCCGATGCGGTCGTCAGGAGGGGGTAATCATGTGTGGAATCGTCGGCTACGTCGGTGACGGTCCCGTCGGATCGATCGTCCACAACGGACTCGAAAACCTCGATTACCGCGGCTACGACTCGGCAGGCATCGCGCTCGTCGACCGCGACTCCGCCGACCTGGCCATCACCAAACGCGAAGGCGAAGTCAGCGGCCTCGACGTGCCGTCCGTCTCGAGTGCAACCTGTGGCATCGGCCACACGCGCTGGTCGACCCACGGCCCGCCGACCGATACCAATGCCCACCCGCACACGGGCATGACGGGCGAGGTCGCCGTCGTCCACAACGGCATCATAGAGAACTACGCGGCCCTCAAGGACGAGCTCATCGCAGACGGCCACGAGTTTACGAGCGACACCGACACCGAGGTTGTCCCACACCTGCTCGAACAACAACTCGAAGCGGGCCACGATCTCCAGTCGGCACTCGAGTCCGTCGTCGACGAACTCGAGGGGAGCTACGCAATCGCCGCCGTCGAGGCAGGTTCAGACCGAATCGTCGCGACGCGCCACGAGAGTCCGCTGGTCGTCGGCCACGGCGACGGAACTGCCTTCCTCGCCAGCGACGTCACCGCGTTCTTAGAGCACACGCGCGATGTCACGTACCTACAGGACGGCGACGTTGTCGTTCTGGACGACGGCGAAGTGACGATCACACAGGATGGGGACCCTGTCGACCGCCCCATCGAAACCGTCGACTGGGACGCCAACGCCGCCGAAAAGGGCGGCTACGACCACTACATGCTCAAGGAAATCCACGAACAGCCCACCGCGCTCCGGCAGGCGCTCTCGGGACGCGTGAACCTCGACGACGGAACCGCCGACCTCGACCTCGAGTTCCCGCCCGGATTCCTGGAGTCACTCGAGGAGATCCAGCTCATCGCCTGTGGCACCTCGTACTACGCCGCCCAGTACGCGGCAGGGCTACTCGAGAGCGTCGCTGACGTGCGCGCGTCGGCCCAACTCGCGAGCGAGTACACGTTCAACGGCGGCCGCGACCCCTGGCGGACGCTTACTGTCGCCGTCACCCAGAGCGGCGAGACGGCCGACACGCTCAGCGCGCTGCGCCGCGCCAACGGCGCTGGCGTGCGGACGCTCGCAGTGACGAACACGCTCGGTAGCACGGTCACGCGGGAGGCCAACGACAGCCTCTTTATCCGTGCAGGCCCGGAAATCGGCGTCGCTGCGACCAAGACGTTCGCCTCGCAGGTCACGACCCTCGCACTGCTCTCGATCTTCGTTGCCCGAGAACGCGGCACGCTCTCGGCGGCCGACGCTCGGAGTGCACTCGCAGACCTTCGCGGCCTCCCCGGCGCAGTCCAGCAGGTGCTCGACGAAGCCGAGACAGTCCGCGAGGCGGCCGAAACCTACGTCGACGCCTCGGCGTACTTCTTCGTCGGCCGGACCTACGGCTATCCGGTTGCACTCGAGGGCGCACTCAAGTTGAAAGAAATCGCCTACGACCATGCGGAGGGGTTCGCTGCAGGCGAGTTGAAACACGGCCCGCTCGCACTCGTTACTGATGAGACGCCACTCCTTGCCGTCCTGACCGAGGGAACGCGACCGGCAGAGACGCTCAATAACGTTGCCGAAGCACAGACTCGCGGCTCGCCCGCGATCGGTATCGTCGACGGAACGGTCGAGACGAACGCGCTGGACGTTACGTTCGAGGTGCCATCACTTGGAACCGCGACGCCACTCGTGGCGAACGTCTATCTGCAACTGTTCGCGTACTACATCGCGGATCTGCAGGGTCGACCGATCGACAAGCCGCGGAATCTGGCGAAGAGTGTGACTGTCGAGTAAGGCGCACCCATATCCGTTTCTCTGTCTGACTTTACCGTCTGACCTTGCCTTCTGACTCACCGATAGTTGTTCGTGAGAATCGGGGCCAAGAAGTATGTGAAGTGCGTGAACTCTCAGGACACGAGCGGAATCCGAACCGGCGAATTTGCAACGACCGTGGATCGGAACCGACGCGAAATCGTGAACAGCGTCGTAAAGTACGTGCCAGCTCCGACCGCAACGAGGAGGACGAGTATCACCACGTTCTGCTCGAGGATTCCGGTCGCTTCGATGGCGTTCTGGCCTCCGAACACGATTGCTGCCATTACGACGGCTGCACTGAGCTGCCGGGCAAGCTCACCGTACGGAATGTCGAACGCAACGAGCCGGTGGAGTTCGCGAAGCGAGAGTGACAACCCGATCGTTGCGGACAGTGCGGTCGCGATCGCTGCACCGAGCCAGCCGAGCCAGACGATCAGCACGACGTTGAGCACGACGTTCGCAACGATGGCGACCGCGTTGACCCTGAATGCGACATCTGGCCTGTCGATTCCGTTGAGCACGTTGACGAGTTGCTTCTGGTAGCCACGAGCCAGTGTCGCGACGATTAACACGCCGAGGACGGCAGTTCCCTGGACAAACTCCGACCCGTACAGCAGAAGCAATCGATCGCCGAGCAGTATCGCACCGAACAATCCGGGAATGATGACTAACCCGCCGTACGTGAGTGCATCGCTGACGAGTGCAGAAACCGTTTCACTGTCACCTTCAGCGTCCGCAACGCTTAGTTCCGGAAACAGCGTCGCTTTCACTGCTGTGCCAAATACAGTGAGAAACTTCGCGATGCTCCAGGCGACCGAATAGATCCCGACGAGTGCGGGGGAGACTAACGCACCGAGAATAACGATGTCCACGTCGTTGAACGATCTCGACTCGAGATTCCCGAGCCACGAGTACTTCGCGTAGTCGAAGAGACTACGGAAGTGCTCAGTCGAGGGCCGTGCGAGCGTAACCGAGACAAATACCAGCGCAACCAGTGACGCGATCAAGATGCCGACTCCCTTGCCGACGATCATCCCCGTAAGCCCGAAGCCGGCGAACACGAGGCCAATCTGGATGACGGCTCGCGAGCCTGTCTTCAACGGATCGAGGAGTCCGTATATGTGAACCAGGTGCTCACCCTGTAGAACGGCAGTCAGAAGCGAGTGAACGAGTTTGAGGACGAGCAAGAAGACGACGAACACTGCGGCTTCCACTCCGACGTAGTCGTTGACCGCATCTCGAAAGACGATGACGCCGACCGAAAGCACAGCCGCAAGGATTCCGATAGCGATCGCACCTGCGGTAAAGTACGCAGACTGCTCTTCGCCCTCACTCAGGCGCTTCGTTATCGCCGACGAGATGCCGATCTTTCCGCCGAGTTCGAGCCATGCGACGAGTGCGAGAATTAACGCATAATAGCCAAGGATCTCAGCGCCGAGTACTCGAGCGAAGTAGATCGTCGCGACGAAGCCAAGGGCTGCTTTTGCAAATTTAGAGACGAAGACGATGAAGGAGGTTTGGCCAATTCGCATATTACACACGTTGAGATCGTGCTATCCAGTCGTATGAGGGCACATTACAGCTAGTATCGTTGTAATCAGCACCACCATAAAATACCTGTTATTAGCTTATGACGTCTACCGCGTACGGATGAGCAACTTCGGTGAGAAATCAGGCCAGAAATGGCTGCCAGCACAGCGGTGCTGCCTGCCGATATCAAAGTAGAAGGAGGCCATGCTCAAACAATGGATGTGCTACAATCACCAGCTATTAATTATCGAGCCAGTATCGATAGTCGGGATGGTCAAGCATGTCCCTGTTTTGGTAATGTTCCTCGCACTGTTCTACCCATTCTTTGTGTCTGACGATCACTGAGACTGGAACCCGATCCAAATCAAGCAACTGGGCGATTATCAGCCGGTGTCGATTATCGAGTAGCATCATCTCCCCATCTCGAGCGATGTCAATCGAAATTTCGTTTATGCGTTCGTTCAGGAAACCGAACGGCTCGTCGAACGATGGGTTCGGCTCTCTGAGTTCGGACTGGGTTCTATACCCGTGTGTAGCTATTGATTCGTAAAGCGAGTCGAGTCGCTGGCATCGACGGTCGATGTCAGCTACGGTTGTACAGCCATGCCATACCTCGGTCCCTTCACTGACGTGCTCCTGCAGTGCCTCGTAGAGTTTGGTTTCCGTCCAGTCAATACCGTTGACAAAGTGACTTTCTAGTGACTCGTAGAGTATTGTCTCATCAATATATTCCGAAACCATCTCTGTCTCGACGCCGACTTCCTTTTGGTCCCAGTCTCCGTTCTGTATGGCTCCAATGTCGTAGAGACTTTCCCGTCGAGATCGTATTCGAGGTGAGAAGGTTGTGATCGCGTCTGGATCGACGTACAACCGCTCAAGTGGTTTTATCGGAACATCGTACTTTCTGTAACCACGACAATTTTTTATCCTGTACAGGGAAGGAGTGGTATGCCAATAGGACCGAGACGTAACTGCTGTCTGGAGTGCGGCATATTCAAGCGACCGATAGAGAACGTGGCTGGCACCGAGCTTTTTGATTCTCTGCCACACCTTTTGAAGAAGAGCCGATATTGATCGTATGGACATGGTAAATTTATGCGGAGCCGTATCGTACCCGTCGACTGGTTGCCGGTTCTAATTGGAGGTGTATATTCCTTATCAAGCTATGCTAGCGACTCCGATCAATTGCTAGCACGCTATAATTTACTAGTGTCGACACCTTCGCAGTAATCTCGAACACCTTAACAGAGCCCTATCTAATAATATACGAAACCTCTATACTGGTTTGATATTAACCTCCTCAGTATGGATCCCACTATTTCGGATTCGCTACCCCCCTCATTTCAGCGCCACATCTCTCACGAGGATCTCAAATCAAATTCTACGCTACAGTCCATTGATGATATACTGGGTCAGATAGAGATACTCAAGAACCACCAGAACTCGATTGAGGTCATCCTCGATATTGGTTGTAACCGTGGCGCGTTTGTGACCGCTCTCGGCGAATATCTCGGTGCAGACGTGGTCTACGGCATCGACATCGATTCCGAAATGCGCGAGATTGCATCCGAGAGGGGTATAACTGTCTTTGATACGAATATTGAGGAGGATCCGTTGCCATTGGGTGATTCAACAGTCGATCTTGTTCTTTCATTTGGTCTTCTAGAACATCTTCGTTACTATGACAATCTCTTCGAAGAAGTACGCCGCGTCCTGAGGAACGGCTGGTTCTGGGTGACGACACCTAACCTGGCTAGTTGGATCAATCGATTCGCACTGCTGACGGGACACCAACCTCGAAACGTCGAACTATCCCAGCAACGAGCGACCGGCGTCTTACCAGTCTACAAGAAGCACAAGCCAGTCAATCACGTCCATGCACCGACCTACGGTGCTCTCATAGAGTTACTCGAGTACTACGGGTTTGAGCCAATTGACACTGCTGCGCTAACGCCATACCAACGGTCGCGTCTCGTCGCACTGTTAGATACCGTGTTTGGATTGCGAACCAGCTGGAGTCGGCGGGTTTCGGTGCTTACGAAACGATAGTGACCGTCTGCCTCCACGAAATTAGAGCGACTCGAGTATCCGTCGGTATCGTTCAACAGCACCTTCGAAACTGAACTTTTGTTCGATCAGTGTTCGTCCGTTTTCGCTTACGGTTGCTAATTTCTCGTCTCGCTGAATCTGGCTTACTCGGCTCGCGATCGTCTCTGGGTCTGATTCACGCATCAAATAGCCGGTTTTGCCTTCTTTCACGACATCTGGTACACCGGACACCGGTGTTGCATAGACTGGTGTTCCACAAGCGAGCGATTCTAGGATTACGGTTGGCAGCCCCTCGGTCGGTTGGGACGGCAAGATCAGCAACTGTAGCTCGTTCAACTGTGCTGGAACTTCGTCGTGGTCGACCCATCCAGAGACTTCTACCGTTCCCTGTTCAATTTCACTCTCGAGTTCGTTTTCGAGCCACCCACGAAGGTCACCATCGCCGATGAATCGGAACGTTATCTCATCAGGAACGGCTTGGGCAACTGCTGCGAGATTTCGAATGCCCTTCTCTTCGTCTAGTCGACCAAGGAATCCTACGACACAGTCTCGTTCTTCGAACGGAATAGTCGGCGAAAATCGCTCGGTATCGACGTATCGTGCACCGTGAGGATGGAGTGTTGGCTCAGCAGGGTCGAGTCCGAGCTGTTCTGCCATTGCGGGGGTGTACGTGATTATTCGGTGCGAGAGTGCGTATCCAACTCGTTCAAGTGCCCAAACCGATCCGGCGAGCACCCGTGCGATACTGGATGGGACACGTTGCTCCCACTGCAATCGAAGTGTCAGTGGAACATCTCCACGGGGCTCAAGGAGTACGGTTTTACCTACGATACGGGCCCACAGAATGGGGAGAACATACGCTGTCGCTCCGAAAAACAGGACAACATTCTCTTCCCGCTTGGTAACCACATGACACATCCGAAACTGGTTGAAAATAAACTGGATCGCTGCGACGAAAATCGAGTCATGCATGCCGGCCGCTGAAATCTCGTTTACCTCGTACTTTTCACGAATCTCCGATTCGTCCCGCAGATTCGTGGTCACAAGCGCAACTGTCGATATCGCCGCAATGATATCCAGCAGCGACTCGACGTGATTTTCACTAGCTGGGGCGAGCGGATGTGTAACGACGAGTACGTCCTCTTCGGACATCAGTTCGCGTAGTGCTTTTCAAGACGTGGATAAATAGACCGTGGTACCCGAGTGAAATCCATTATGTACGATGTACGCCTCCTCTATGTTCGTCCTGCTTCAAAATTAACTTTTTCTCACTCGGCACTCGTTGTGAGGGATCGGGAAAGTGCATAGAGATATCCTAATCCAACAAACCCAGTCAGAATGAGCAACATGAGAAGTGTCGTCACCGGCATCAGCGACCGAGAACGAATCGCCTTCCCTCCGTACGTGGGAACACTATGGGTGAACAACTCTTTGAGAAACGCTCCTTCTTCCCCACCGGAATCATCGACAATCGACTCGAGTAGTCGCTTCGAATACCCTTGCTGAAACGCGCGTCGGAGGAGCCATCTCGGCTGAATCCGATGTTCGAACACTTTGTGCTCGACCACTGCGTTGGAATTGTAGACAACTCCACTCCCGTACCGCTCCTGCATGCGGGCACAGAGCTCTGCACCTTCGGAGTGGAGATATCGGTCGCTGGTCGGACCCAACTCAGGGTCGAACCCACCGAGCGCGAGGAACACGTCACGGCGGAACGAAATGTTCGACTCGAACGTATTTCGGACCTCCTCGTGGTGGGTTGCAAAGTTCGGGTGTGTGACGCCAACGAGCCAGTAGAACTCCGCTGGAAGATACCACGGATTCCCCGCCCGCCAGTCACCAACGAGTCGCCCCCCTGCCGCGATTGCGTCGGTGCTTTCGTACGTTTGAACGAGCTGTTCGACCCACTCTGGATCGGCTACGGCGTCGTCGTCGATGAACGCGACAACGTCACCGGATGCGATTTCAGCGCCTCTCGTTCGACTGTACGAGACGCCGCGGTTGTCGTCATTGCAAACACAGACAACCGTCTCATCGTCGCCGAATCTCGAGCGAACACGGTCGAAGACATCCTCGTTTCCATCGACGACGAGGACGATTTCCACGGCATCGTACGTCTGGTCTTGTACGCTTTCGACGGCCTCGCAAAATACATCGAACCGGTCCATCGAATACGTACAGACGACGACGGAGACCTCCATTGAAGCCGTCTTTCGGTGATTGAGAGAAAAGGGTTTCTGTCCATCGCTGGTCCCAACCAGTCAGCGTTCCAGAAGGCTTATAGACGCGTTACATCTTCAGTAGGGCAAGATGAGTAACCAAACGCAAGCGGAGCATTCTACCGAGGTTTCCGATACCTCGGGCGTCTACGCTTACCTTCGCCGGCAGTACCATATCCCTGGGATCATTGCCGTGGTTGCGTTTATGTTCTACGTTCGTTTCCAGAACTACGACGCATTCTACGGCGAAGACAGTCTCTCCCTCCAGGCTGTCGACTCGTGGTACCACTGGCGGACGACAGAATGGGCAGTCGAGAATTATCCGAACATGATCCTCGTCGACCCGTGGACATCGTTCCCGGAAGGACACCTCTCTGGCCAGTTCGGAACGCTGTTCGACTTCATCGTCGCAACGGTCGCGATGATTATTGGACTTGGTGATCCAACACAGAACCAGATCCTTCTCGCGGCCCTGATCACGGTCCCCGCAATGGCTGCACTCGTCGCCGTTCCGACGTTCTACATCGGTCGCCGTCTGGGTGGAACGGTTGGCGGTCTCGCTGGAATCGCAATTCTCGCCCTCGCGCCGGGGACCTTCCTCGCTCGCACTACCGCCGGCCAACTCCAGCACCACGTCGCCGAGGTGCTGTTCATGTCGCTCGCGATTCTCGCGATGATGGTCGCGCTGCGCACGGCAGAACAGGATCGCCCGATCTACGAACTCGTCAAGGCGAAGGAGTGGGAACCGCTCAAGCGTCCTGCACTCTACAGCGCGTTAGCCGGTTTCGCGACCCTCCTCTATATCCTCTCGTGGCCGCCGGGTGTCGTTCTCGTCGGTATCTTCGGCGTCTTCTTCGTGATTCAGCTCTCACTGGACTTCCTCCGCGGTCGGTCTCCGGATCACATCGCGTTCGTTGGCGTCATCAGTATGCTCGTCGTCTCCGCAGGAACGGCGCTTCGGATTCAAGAATCCGGATTCAGTGCGACCGGCTTCGACTACTTCCAGCCCATCTTCCCGCTCCTCGTCGCTGGTGGCTGTGTGTTCATGGCGTTTCTGGCACGGCAGTGGGAAGAACAGGGGCTCGACCGTCGTGGTTACCCCGCTGCGATCGCTGGCTCGATCGTGCTCACGATCGTGGCGCTCGCGGTTGTTCTTCCCGATGTCTACAGCACGCTCATCTCGAACATCTCGGGACGAATCGTTCCGTTTGGACACGGTGCCTCGGCACTGACGGTTCAGGAGGTCCAACCGCCGAGCGATCCTGCGGATCACATGTTCTCTGAGTTCGGGCTCGCGTTCTACAGTGCCCTCATCGGGCTGGCGTTGCTCGTTCTCCGACCCGTGCTCGGACGCACGTTCCGCGCAGAGCATCTGCTCGTTACCGTCTGGTCGCTGTTCCTGATCAGCATGGCGCTGACGCAGGTTCGATTCAACTACTACCTCGTCGTGGCGGTTGCCGTGCTTAATGCGTACTTCGTCGCTGTTGCGATGAACTGGCTGACCCTCCCGGACAATCTCGATAGTCTCCGTGACATCGAAACGTATCAGGTTATCGCCCTCGGGCTGGTCTTGATGATGCTGTTCGTTCCGTTGCTTCCACCGATGGCAGACTCACACGCGGCTGCGGCAGGTGGCAACACAGGACCACACCCAGAATCTGTAACGTGGGAGGACTCGAACGAGTGGATGACAGAAAATACGCCCGAACCTGGTGACTGGGGCGATGCAACCAGTTCCGACGAACTCGACTACCACGGCTACTACGAGTACGGCGAGGATGGTACCTTCGACTACCCTGACGGCTCCTACGGAGTTCTCTCCTGGTGGGACTACGGTCACCTGATAAACGTCCAGGGTGAGCGCATGGCGCACTCTAACCCGTTCCAGTCCCACGCTGACTCGTCGTCGGCGTTCCTGACCGCACAATCCGAAGAGCGTGCAGAACTGATCCTCGACGCGATCGCTGCCGGTGAGGAGCCGGCTGACGAAACAAACGAAGAACTACAGGACATCGTCGACCAGGCAGCGGGCGCTGACGACGAGATCCGATACGTGATGATCGACGACGCGATGGCTGCGGGCAAGTTCTCGGCGATCACTGCATGGACCGGACCAGACCACAGCCACTACGTTACGCCGGAGGACTACGACGGAACCGAACAGATCGACCGTGACGAGGTCACAGAAGTGTTCAACGACGTTCCGTACGACGATACGGTCCTCTCGTCGCTGTACTTCAACAACGCAGTCGGCATGGAGAACTACCGCCTCGTCCACGAAAACGAAGAACACGAGACGCAGTTCATGAGTTACGCGATCATCGACTCTGACACCGATCAGGTGCTGACGGCGGAAGACGGTACGCCGCAAGTTCGACTCAACCAGGACCTGTCGAGTCAGCACACGCTCCTCGAACTGCAGCAGATCCAGCAGCATCCAAATCTCGAGTACGAAGAGATCGGACAGCGAGAGACTGCCTCGGTCAAGACGTACGAGCGCGTCGACGGTGCAACTCTCAGCGGAACGGTCGATGACGCTAACGTTTCCGCAGGGGACGTCGTCACCGCCTCGCTCGAACTCGAGACCAACACCGGAACCACGTTCAACTACACCCAGCAGGGTGAAGTCGACGAGAACGGTGCGTTCGAGCTGACGGTTCCGTACGCGACGGACGACGAACTCGGCGTCGAGGATGGCTACACGGACAGTGCTGTCGAAGCACTCGACGAGGAGTACGTCCTCTCGCTCACGACGACTGACGGCGAGGAGTTCACCGTTCACCAGGATGAACAGGCTGTTTCGGAGTCTGCAGTTATCGACGGTGAAACGATCGACGTCAACCTCGAGGAGGTCGAGGATGCGGACGAGGATCCAGCCGACGAGAACGATGAGGCAGCCGATGACGATGGTGAGTCGGACGACGACACCGTTGCTGACGACGAAGCAGCAGACGAAGAGACGGACACGGACACCTGAGCAGACGAATTGTCGAGGTGCTGTGCGTCGTTCGCTGATCTAGCAGATTGTTTGGACGCTGTTTTAGAGCGGTGCACTCTCCAATCAGCGTCTCATATTGCACTCCCGCTGTTCTTTCCCCCGAATTAGTGGGTGATTCCTGTTCGTTTCTGCTCAACTGTGTTTTCTCGTTAGAAGCGATTGCTAATCACCGTTCAATTTCATGTCACTTATTTCTGTAACATTGCATATGAAAGTATAAGATATATTTATTTCCAATGGTGGTAACCATAGGAATGTAATGTCCGTAACTGACAGCATGACGGATTACCTCGCCCAGCACCCACGAATGATCGGCGCACTGTTCACGCTGTGCATCTTGCTCAGCCAGGCAGGAACGGTCGTCGCAGGAACCAACTCACAAGTTGGTCCGTAATCGTGGTACGGTAGATTGCTATCTGTATAATTGCACCGTCGTATTGAAACCAGAACTGAATCTGTTCTGTAGCGGTCTGTTCAGTCTTTCCCGAACGGACCGATTCCATCATTCCATGAAAGTGTCTCTTCCACTAGCATCGGTAACTCGTTCCAAGAGAGATATTCATACAAGTCAGTCTCGGTAACGCTGGAGAACGGTGTGCACCCGGGACTCAAGTGCCGATCTTCGACACATGGAAGGTTTGAGGCAGTCGCCGTTCCTAACTGGAACTCCTTCGTTGAATATGATTGAATAGAAAAGTCCAACTCCCCTGTATCACTGTGATTGAGTTTGACGACAGCGGGCGCACCACCGTCGGACTGCGCAATATCGGCCGACCCATCGCCAACGATGAGATACTGCTCGCCGAGTGCCGTATTCTGCCGGGCGATCTCGAGTGCACCCCGAAGCGGGAAGCCCCGATTGAGCAAGCGGGCCATCGTCTCACCTGCTTCGACGGCGTCCTCGTTTGCGACATCGCCGTACGTACTGACGCCGCCGAACGCGCCGCGGCGGATCATCGCAAGCCCCTGCTGGTAGGAGCGACAGGCGTTCAGGAAGAAGACGCCAACGTCGACCGACTCGAGTGTTCGGATATCCAGATCGCCGTCGGGACAGCGCAGGCCGTCTTCGGTCGCGTGGCCGATGTAGTGGACGAAGTCGTAGCCGCCTTCGGTAAGGAGGGTCGCGAGACGGTTGCTGTCGACGCCGAACTCGGAGTCAATCTCGAAGGGGAGTTCGTCGCGGGTCCCGTAGGCGTCGTCGAGCAGGTCGTGCTCGTCGAGCATCTGGGCGTCGTTACAGACGAGGAGGAGTTCGATGGAGTCGTTTCGCGTGTCGCGGTCTAGCTGGTTCCGGTAGGCTTCAATCGTCGCTTTGGAGGCGTTTTGCGGGACGTTGTTGCCGAACCAGGCGTGTTCGACGGATTCGTCGGTAACGTCTGGAACGACGAACGCGGATTCGTCTGGCGGGGCAGCCGGTGATGGGGAGGGTGAGGGAGACGGAGAGCGCGAGGGTGTCTGGTCGCCACTGCTACTATCGGGTGGTACTTCGCTCGTCGACCGGACGAACTGCGCCTCAGCTGTCGCGGCTCCGGGCGGGTCAGACGGTGTTTCCCCGCTGGAGGGGCGCACGATACCCAGTTCGTTGACGATAAACGGCAACAACTCGATGCTCTCGGGCTCCGGTGGAACGTGTGCGGTCAGCGGCCAGCGAGGCGCGTGTGCCTCAATCTGCTCGAACGGAACCTCGAGGTACTGCGCCAATCGCTCGGGGAGTGGCTCGTCGTACACTGTCTCGAGTTCGAACGGCAACTCGGTTTCGAGTTTCGAGCGCTCGAGAAGATCGTACTGGAAGATGCCCTCCGTCCGCGTCAGACAGTCGAGGAAGAAGAACCGTTTGAGCAAGTCGGCGATTTCGTCGCCGAACGTCTCGTCACTCGGAAGTGGGTACGTAAACGTCGGCGTCTCGAGTGCGGGCTCGTCGCCGGGCTCGATTCGCGCGCCGAGGAAGAACGCGAGCGGCGCGGCCTGAAAGAGCGTGAGGTAGCGTGAGGGGACGGTGATCGTGATGCCGTCGGTCAGTGTTTCGGAGTCGGTGGCCGGGAGGTCGGGTGCGGCTGGTGGTGTCGTCTCCGCTGCGTTCACGTCCATTGTGTCCGCTGCATCGGTGTCTGAGACCGCCCTCATTCTGGCGCCAGTCTCTGGGCCGATATCAGATTTCCTGACCGCATCCGGGATCTCGAGTGTCTCGCCGAGTTCGATGAGCGGCGGGTGGCCGCGAAGCGTTGGCCAGGTCCGCTCCGGTGAACTCGTCTTCAGAGCGGAGGGAAACGCCGAGAGTGCCTGTGCCATCGACTCGATGTCTGGCGGTGTCGTGATCGTTCCCGCAGGTCGGTCGTGAAGCGATCGCGCGCCGAGCGTAACTGTCGTCTCGTGCTCGAGTTCGATCCGGACTGCCGTGAGGCCGATATCAACTGTCCCCGCGGTGTCGATCCGACAGTAGAGTTTGATCGGACCGCTCAGTCCGATGAACTGCGGGCGGTCCTCGAGTGTGGTCTGTTCTCCGACGCCAACGTTCGACTCGGTTCGACCCGTTTCGTCGTGGACTGTCACGGAGTAGGGTTGATCGAATCGAAGTTCGTCGGTTGTTACCGTACAGGTTTTGTTGACGGGAAAGCAGAACTCCTGTGGATCGACTGTCGTCGGTGAGACCGCCGTCGACGTGCCGACGCGGAGATGCCGCTGCTCGATCGAATCGTGGAACTCGAGCCCTGGCCCTGGCCCTGGCCCTGACCCTGACCGTGAGCCTGACCCTGAACCTGACGGATCGGTGACTGCCGCGATCTCAATCGTCATGTCTTCTCCGGGATACTCATCTCATTCATGCCGATTGTTAAAAAGAGTACTATCGGTCGTTCGAGTGGGGACTATTCTCGCGTGTTATGGCGTCTCGGTATCGATATCCGCTGAATTGAGCGCTTTGAAGACGAGCGTGGGGAATCGTGGTTCGACGGTACTTGGGCGGCGGCCGCTGCCGGTCGTTGGGAGCGGAACGCGTTCGATAACGCCGCGGTCGGCGAGTTCGTAGAGGAACCGTTTGACTGTCCCGTCGGTGAGTGTCGACCGCTCGGCGATGGCCACCGAAACCTCACGAATCGGTCTGTCTGCGGTGTCGACGTCGACGAGGTGTGAGAGCACTTGCTGGCGTGTGTCAGACAGTGCGAGCGTCCGGTCAATGTGAACGCCGTTGGCGGGGACCGCGTTGCGGGCGGCTTCGAGATGGGCGGTTTCGATCCGGGTTGCGTCGTCGTCGGCCGCAAGGCAGGCGGCACTAAAGAGCGCGGCGAGTGCGTCGTGTGCGTTGCCGTCGGCCCAGATGGCGAGTTCGCGCACGGATTCGTGGTCGAGGACGCCTGCGGCGAGCCCGGTGGAGGCGCGGTCGGTGATGACGTCGACGAGTTCGTGGTGACGGTATGCTGGGACGGTGACGACCGAACCCAGGGGCTGTGGTTGTGACTGTGGCTGTGGCTGTGATGGTGACGACGACTGTGATGGTGACTGTGATGGTGACTGTGACTGTGACTGTGACGGTGGCTGTGTTTCGTCATCGCTGGTCGTCGTTCCGTTCTCGCTGGTATCAGTCTCGTTTTCGCCCTCGAACTGGTCTGCACCGCTGTTATCCTCGGAGCGAGTGGGCTGCCAGTTTGCGGGAGTCGACTGGCCAACCGCCATCGTCGCGACACTATCACTGACTGGTTCGAGGAGCTCCCTGGCTCGCTCGTACCGCAACGTTTCGGGCTCGTCGTGGTGGTCGATGGCGACGACAGCCCGACGGTCGTGGCGCGCGAGGCGTGCGGTCAGACGCTCTCGAAGGTCGTCCGTTCCGATGCCGCTCTCGGGAACCGGCTCTGCGGAAATAACCGAGAGAACGGCCTGGTAGAACGCGAAGGCGCTCTCGACGCGGCGGCCGTCGACGTAGACGAACCAGGTCACCGGGCCGTTGCTGCCCGCACGCGTCGTTGTCGCGATCGATCGACTCGATTCGCCGAGTCGGTCGTTGAGCGCATCGAACAGCGCGGTGACGATGGCAGACGTTCCGGATCCCGGCGGGCCGACGACAGCCACCGGCTCCGGCAGGTCGCCATCGAAGACGGGCTCGAGTTCGTCCAGCAGCTGTTCCAGGACGGGACCGCGCCCGACCGGTTCCGGGCGGTGGACGACGGGACTCAGGTGGTCGCGGTCGACCACCACCGTCCGTCCCTGGTGTGCCGACCGTCGTCGTGCGATACGCTCTTGTAAATTCATTAGTTCGACTCCGTCGCTGTCGTGGTTCCCGCGTCTGCGTTCGAGCCACTCCCGGCCCCGCTCTCGGCTCTGTCACCACCAAGAGCCGCCTCGAGTACCTCGAGCGTGTGCTTGATTTCGTAGCCGGTGCCGTGTTCCATCTGCATCGAACAGGTCGGACACTCCGTCAGGCCGGTCTCGGCCTCGGCTGCGTCCATATGCTCGAACATCTCCTCGCCGATCTTCATCGACGTCTCGTAGTTCTCTGCCTTCCACCCGTAGGTGCCCGAGATGCCCGAACAGGAGTCTCCCACGTCTTGGGCGTCGATGCCGTCGATCGCATCCATCACTTCGATCGTCTGTCCATCGAGTCCCTGGTTACGTGAATGACACGGTGCGTGATATGCTAGTTCGTCGAACTCGTCGCCGACGGCCGTGTCCTCGAGTGCACCCGTCAGATCCTCGTGGACGCGGAGGTACTCGACGGCGTCCCAGGTGTTCGCGGCGACGGTCTCGGTGTCCTCGAAGTCGAACAGTTCGGGGTACTCCTGGCGGATCGACATCGAGCAGGAGCTACACGACGCAATGACGGCGGCTCCGTCCTCGATGGCTGCGGCGAGTTCGCGGACGTTCGTCTCGGCCGCACGGCGGGCGTCCTCGAGCATGCCGTTTGCGAACATCGGGGTACCGGAGCAGGACTGTTCGGGGACCATGACCTCGTAGCCGAAGTGTTCGTAGACGCGCACGAGTGCCTTCGCGACCTCGGAGGTGTTGTAGTTCGAGTAGCAGCCGTGGAAGTAGGCGATACGCTTGTCCTCGTTTTCGACTTTTGCCCCGCCTCTGTCCGTCCACCACTCACGGAACGTCTCCGTCGCGAACTCGGGGAACTCGCGCTCGCTCGTGATTCCCAGAGTCTTCTCGCCGAGCCACTTCGTGACCGAGAGCCCCATCACGACGTTCGCCGTTCGCGGGAACATCGACGCCAGCGGGGCGAGACGGCGGTAGTTCGCGAGCAGCCGGTTGCGAAGGTACTCGCGCGAGAATTTGCTCATGTTCTCCTCGACGTACTCCGCCCGCGCCGTGTTGTGCATCTGCGAGAGCGGGACACTCGAGGGACAGGCACTATCACAGCGCATGCAGTTCGAACACTTCATCACCGAGTCGTCGATGTCGTGATCGTCCTGGCGCTTTAGCCGCCACTGCTCCGGCCCCTGGAACTTCGGTCCGGGGAACTCGTCGTCGACCTCGGCGACGGGGCAGTTCGTGTCGCAGGTCGAGCACTTGTAACAGTTGTCCGCGCCCGGCCGGAGGTCCATCTCCTCGGCCTCGGGGAAGACCTGGACGGGTTCGAACTCGTCGTTACCGCTGTCGCTGTCACTGTCGCTCCCGTCTGCACCGCCAGTGCTCGGTTGCTCGCCCGGTGCGCCGTCGTCGATCCGTCGCTGTGCATCACTCATAGCTCGGAGGGGGCTGTGTTGTGTGTCGTCTGGGGTGGTACTCGAGTCCGATTCATGATCAGTTGCTGTCGAAACCGAACGGGAGGGGATGAATACAGCATCACTGACACGCCTCCCCGGCACGCGTGCCGGCGACGTAGCCCGTCGCGAGCGAGACGCCAGCGCCGGACTTCTCGGCTGCGTAGTCGTAGTCGCCCAGCACGGCACCCGCCGCTCGCAGGTTCGAGAATTCTGGGTTATCGTCCGTACCGAGCGGCCGGAGCTCTTCGTCTGGAACCACGCCAAAGCGGGCGTAGGGCTGTTCGCCGAAGACATCGTCGACGAACCAGTCGTAGCGATCCGTCGCGTGTGGGACGTAGCAGTCGAAGATCCCTTCGGTCACTCGCTCACGGTTCGATTCGACACCTTTCCCGACCAGCCCGCCCGTCGCGAGGACGTACTGGTCGGCCTCGTGTGGGATCTGGGCACCGTTGCGGTCGACGATGACGTGGTCGATGGCAGCCGTTGTTGTCTCGTCCGCCGTCGAATTCTCCCCCGTCGAATCAGCCGCCACCGTCTCATAATCGACCACCGGCACACCCGAGGTCACGCGAACGCCGGCCGACTCGAGTGCATCGTACAGCAGGTCCTCGAGCCGAAGACCGGGCAAACTCGGCGGCCCCATCGGGACTTCGAAGACAGCTGCGCCGAGCGCGTCCGAGAGCGCTTCGCGGACGGCAGCTGGATGCGCATCTCCCAGAATCGCGGGGAAGCCGACGCGCGACTCCTCGTCGAGATGTGGGTTCACGGTCGCGGCGAGGGCCTCGCGCGCGCCGGTTTCGCCGGTCACGGAAGGCGTCTCGACGCGCTCGTCGTGATCCAGCAGATGTGCGTACCGCGTCACCTTCGCGTCGTCCCGGCCGATACCGGGGAACGAGAGTGTCACACCGCGCGCGTCGAACGGTGCGCCCGCCGCTTCGAGATGGGCCGCCGCGAGCGGGGCATCGAAGTCGGGCAGTGTCTCGAAGCCGACGAGGAGGGTGTCGCGGTCGTCGCTCGCCAGCCCCTCGGCCGTCGAGACCGGATACCGCGCGGTCGGCTTGACCGTGCCGCCGTGGGTCGGGACGAGCGCGTTCCTGTCGGTATGTGCGCCCGCGTAGGCGTCGCCGGCGATTTCGTCGAAGAAGGCGAGTGCGTCCCGGACGGCATCGATCCCGACGCGCTGGTAGGGGTGGCTTTCTGGGAGGGACTCGAGTGCGGTGTACGGGTCGGCGATGGGCTGTTGCTGATCGTCAGTGGTGCCCGGCGCGTACCCCAGAACGTCGATCAGTCCGCTCGCGTGACGGAGAGTGCTCTGCTTATACGTCACCAGACGGATTCGCGCGTCTTCGGTCGTCTCCGCGGCGGCGAGCGCGGCGGTCGCGCCGGCGAGACCGCCGCCGATCACGAGCACGTCGTCGGTGATCGCCATCTAGGCACCTCCGTCGAACTGTGCGTAGTCGAGCTGTGTCGATTCGCGGGCGGGATCGTTGTCTCGGTTCATCGTCGTCGCGTGCAGCGCGTAGTTCAACATCGCCTGCGAGAGCTGTTCGCCCCAGAGGGCGTGGCGCTCGCCCTTCCAGCGTTCCTGAAAGAGTTCGTCGAGCGCCTCGCGGACCGTCTCCTCGTCGTAGCGCGGATGGAGTTCGTTCGCCATGTTCTGACAGCAAAAGCCGCCCTGGCAGTTGCCCATGGAGGCGCGGGTGCGGATGCGGACGGCGTTCAGATCCGAACCGGACTGGTCGATCGCGTCCTGTATCTCGGCGCGGGTGACGCCCTCGCACTCACAGACGACCGGGTTTGGCTCGTTCGTCTCCAGTACGTCCGCGGCGCGGCTACCGAGGCGCTGGTTGCTCCGGCGGGCGATCGGTGATCGAAGACCGAAGTCGTCCATCCCCTCCTCGAGTACCCGCACGTCCTCGCTGCCGGGCAGGGGTTCGTCGGCGGTCGCACAGGCCGCACTAACGCCGAGTTTCGCACAGACGTGATCCGAAATCTCCTCGGCCATCGCGCGGTAGGTGGTGAACTTGCCGCCGACGATGCTCGACATGCCGCTGACGCCGTCGCGCTCGTCGTGGTCGAGAAGGAAGAAATCCCGCGTGATGTCGGTCGAGTCCTGCGTGCCAGTTCCGGGCGGCTCGTACAGCGGGCGGACCCCCCAGAACGAACGGATGGTACGGGCCTCCTCGAGTATCGGCACGAGTTCGGTGAGGGTGTCGATCATCATGTCGACTTCCCATTGCTCTTCGGGGTAGTCGTCCGGATCCGAGACCTCCTCGTCCGTGGTGCCCAGGATGGCGGTCGTCTCGTGGGGGACGATGATGTCGGCGTCGCCCTTCGGCCGGCAGCGGTTAATCACGGTGTCGACCTGTCGGACGTTCATGATGGTCATGACGCCCTTCGAGGGTCGGACGGCCACGTCGAGGTCGGCCATCGCGCCGATCTGGCCGGCCCACGCGCCCGTCGCGTTGACGACGTATTCGGCGGTAATCTCCTCGGTCGTCCCGGGGGCCTTGTGCGTGCGCTTTCCGGGACCGGAGTCGTGTCGGACCTCGACGCCGTAGATATCGTCGCCGTCGCGCAGCAGGTCGATCACCTCGGCATGAGTCTCGACGCGCGCACCGTGACGTTCGGCATCCAGTGCGTTCGCGACGCAGAGACGGAACGGGTCGACCGCACCGTCCGGAACCTGAATCGCGCGCGAGACATCGTCAGCGAGATACGGCTCGACTTCGCGCGCCTCGCGTCCCGAGAGCACCGTCGCTGGAATGTCGCAGTCACGACAGCCCTCGAGTTTCTCTCGAAAGTACTCGTCCGAGTCCTCGGGACGCTGGACGAACAGGCCGCCGGTCTCCTCGACGCAGTGGCTCGCGATTTCTCGGAGGACCTCGTTCTCCTCGATACATTCCGTCGCGCTGGCCTGGTCAGAGACAGCGTAGCGGCCGCCGCTGTGCAAGAGACCGTGCATTCGGCCAGTCGTTCCATCCGTGAGGGTCCCTCGCTCGACGAGTGTGACGTCGACGCCGCGCATCGCCAGATCGCGGGCGATGCCACAGCCGGTCGAACCGCCGCCGAGGACGAGGACCGCCGTATCGTGTGCCATCCCTTCGTTCGAGACAGTCGTTCGCCGCGACCTTTATTTTATCGACGGGAGTTAAGCGCCCATAACGAATGTCGGCTCTGTGAACATGGGACATAGATTGGTGCAGAGGCGGTTCGTGTTCAGCCGGAACGATAGAACGCTCTGCAGCACCATGCTCCACGGCGATTTGGGGTTGACTTCAGACGTTCACATCTGTTAGAATACCACGATTTCGGTAACATTTATAATGATCGTCGTGGCTGTTTACCAATAGCACGTAACCGACGGTAAATTCGGTGCGTGACCGATCCGGGTGACTACCGTGACAGACACAACATACGTCGGCGCAGTTGACCAGGGAACGACCGGCACCCGCTTTATCGTCTTCAATCACGATGGGCAGGTCGTCGCAAACGCATACGAAACGCACGAGCAGTTCTATCCCGAACCCGGCTGGGTCGAACACGATCCGATGGAGATCTGGGAGAATACGAAGACTGTCATCATGCAGGCGCTTGGTCAGGCCGGTATCAGCCCCGAGCAACTCGAGGCCATCGGCGTCACCAACCAGCGCGAGACCACCCTGCTGTGGAACGCCGACTCGGGCAACCCAGTCCACAACGCCATCGTCTGGCAGGACCGCCGGACTACCGAGCGCGTCGAGGAACTCGAGACGAACGGCACGGTCGAGACCATCCGCGAGAAGACCGGCCTCGAACCGGACGCCTACTTCTCGGCGACCAAGGCCGAGTGGCTGCTCGACGAGGCAGATCCGATTAAGATGGAGCGCGCCCGCCCGGCAGACATCCGCGACCGCGCGGCGGACGGCGACGTGCTCTTCGGGACGATCGATAGCTGGCTGATCTACAACCTCACGGGCGAGCACATCACCGAAGTGACGAACGCTTCGCGGACCATGTTATACAACATCCACGACCTCGAGTGGGACGACGACCTCCTCGAGGAGTTCTCGATCCCCGAAGCCATGCTTCCCGAGGTTCGACCCTCCAGCGACGACGAGACCTACGGCACGACCGATCCCGAGGGCTTCCTCGAGGCCGAGGTTCCGGTCGCCGGCGCGCTCGGTGACCAGCAGGCGGCCCTGTTCGGTCAGACCTGTTTCGACGCCGGCGACGCCAAGAACACCTACGGCACGGGCTCGTTCTTCCTGATGAACACCGGCAACGAGGCCGTCAAGAGCGACCACGGCCTGTTGACGACGATCGGCTTCCAGCGCTCGGGCGAGGACGTCCAGTATGCACTCGAGGGCTCCATCTTCGTCACCGGCGCGGCCATCGAGTGGTTAGAGGACATGTCGCTGATCGACAACCCCTCTGAAACGGCCGAACTCGCCCGCAGCGTCGACACGACCGACGGCGTCTACGTCGTCCCGGCGTTCACCGGCCTCGGTGCGCCCCACTGGGATCAGCGCGCCCGCGGCACCATCGTCGGGATGACCCGCGGCACCCGAAAGGGCCACGTCGTCCGCGCGACACTCGAGTCCATCGCCTACCAGACCCGGGATGTCGCGGAGGCGATGGAGGCTGATTCGGGGATTGCGATGACGACGCTGAAGGTCGACGGCGGCGCGGTGAAGAACAATTTCCTCTGTCAGCTCCAGTCGGACATCATCGGCTCGAAGATCGTTCGCCCGGTCGTCGACGAGACGACGGCGCTCGGGTCGGCCTACGCGGCCGGCCTCGCAGTCGGTTACTGGGACGACGTCGATAGCCTACGAGACAACTGGCAGGTCGACTGGACCTTCGATTCGAGGATGGACGATGCGGTAGCGGATGCCCAGTACGACCGCTGGCTCGACGCGGTCGACCGCTCGCTCGACTGGGCGCGGGACGGTTCTGACACGGAAGCCGGCAGTGACGCGAGCGACAGCGGTGGCGGTGTATGATCGAGCAACTGTTCGACCTCGCCGAACTGATCGCTGCTTTCGCGGGCGGTGCGTTCGGTGCTGCACTCGGGCCGCTTCCGGCGTTCATCTTCACTGGCTTCATGGTGATCGCCGGGGAGGCGGCGGTGCTCGCCGACCCTGATGCCGCTGCGATCACCGATCAGATTGCGTTCGGACCGCCGTTCTCGCCTGCGATCTCTTTTGCCGGTGGTGTGGCCGCGACGGCCTACGCGGCCCGGAAGGGCTACCTTGACACTGACTACGACTACCACGAGGCCAAGAACATCGCCTACGCGCTCGGGACGAAGCCCGACGTACTCGCCGTCGGCGGCGCGTTCGGTATCCTCGGCTACTGGCTCGTCATCGCCTCAACTGAGTTGGGAATGCCCTACGACCCAATCGCGATGGGCGTCGTCCTCTCCGCGCTGTTTCACCGGCTGATTCTCGGCTACAGCATCATGGGAACGGTTCGCGGGTCGGGTGTCCTCGACATGACGCCGTTCGAGCGCGAGGAACGCCGAATGGCAACCGACGGCGGCCAGAATCAGGCTCACCCGGAGCGCGAAGCGCAGGCGGTAACCGACGCGTCGGCAACGCAGACGCCCACGCAGCAGGCTCGGCTTGCCGTCGAACCGTGGCTCCCACACCAGTACCGCTGGAGTCACGTCGCCATGATCGGCCTCGTCGCGGGTATCCTCGGTGCGTACGTTGGAATCGCGTCCGGCAGCGCCTTCCTCGGCTTCGGGATCAGCGCAGCCTCGCTGGTCTTCCTCAACTGCGGCGTCGAGAAGGTGCCGGTGACTCACCACATCACGTTGCCAGCGGCGACCGCTGCGCTCGCCGTCTCGCTCCCTGCTGAGGCAGCAGATGGCGCGCCAGTCGCCTACGACAGCGCCGCACTCCTCGCGAATACGGGACTCGAGGTCGCACTGATCGTCGGCCTCGTCTTCGGGACCATCTGCGCGCTCTTCGGTGAGGTCTTCCAGCGGACCTTCTATGCCCACGGCGACACCCACGTCGACCCACCCGCTGCGGCAATCGTCTTCGGGACCTTCCTGGTGGCACTGCTCTACGTCGCCGGTGTCTTCCCGACGACGGTCTGGGTCCCGTGGTTCTGATCGCCTCCCCGTCGTTGTCGGTCCTTTCTTCTCCCGTTGGTGTCGCCGACTCTCACTGACCTCGTTCAGCACTCGCTGTGAACTGCCGTTCGGTCCAAGAGTGAGCGGCGGCCGGTTCACCAGCGATCACACGGACGCCGTCAGCCCCCCATCGACGCAGATGTTCTGCCCGGTCAGATAGCTTGCCGCAGGCGAGAGCAGATACGCGACCGCGTCCGCAATCTCTGTCGTCTGTGCCGGCCGCTCCATCGGAATTTGCGCTTTCGTCCCCTCGTCTACGTCGTAGCTATCGACGAATCCGGGCTGGACCGTGTTCATTCGGATGCCCGCCGCCGCGTACTGGTCGGCGTAGAGTTTGGTGAAACTCCCGAGGCCAGCCCGAAGCACCGACGAGACCGGAAACGCACTCGACGGCTCGAACGCTGAGAACGTCGAGATATTCACGATCGACCCGTGACCCTGCGCTTCCATGATCGGTGTAACGAGTCGCGCCATCCGGACGGTATTCAACAGCACGAGGTCGAGTCCCTCGTGCCACTCCTCGTCAGTGATTTCGAGGAGGTCGCCGGACGGCGGGTGGCCCGTGTTGTTCACTACGGCATCGATACGACCGTACCGCTCGTGTGTCGCTTCCACGAGCGCTGCCAGGTCGTCAGGCTCCGTCACCGACCCTTCGAAGCCATCCCCGCCGAGGTCGTTCGCCACCTCGACGGCACTCCCTGATCGTGACAACAACACCGGCGTGTAGCCATCCGCAGCGAGTTTCCGGGCACACGCTTCGCCGATACCGCTTCCTGCCGCAGTCACGATTGCGACCTTCGTATCAGCCATACAACTGCTACCAGTGCTGTCTTGATAAAATCACTCGCAGCCAACAGTACTCGCAGCCAACAGTACTCGCAGCCAACAGTACTCGCAGCCAACAGTACTCGCAGCCAACACGTACTGACACTGCACACACGCGCTCTCCCAGCACACCACGGAAAACAGTTCCTCGAGAACCATCGGTAAAACTCCGCTTCCGACACCAATCGGAGCGGAAGTTCAGCTACGTACTCGAGTCGGTTGTGTCTGCGGCCTGCTCCGCAGCCTCGTTCTCGGTGTCGTCCTCAGCGCCGTCTTCGGCGTTGTCTGCAGGTTCTGTGTCGTCGGGTTCGCCGTCATCGTCGCTACCGTTGTCATCGTCGCTACCGTTGTCACCGTCGCTACCGTTGTCGCCGTCGTCACCGTCATCGTCGCTCCCACTCTCATCACCCCCATCACTCTCTTCGTCACCTTCGAGTCCGGACTCGAGTGCACTCGGTTCCGACTCGTTCTCGCCAGCGGGGAGTGCGTGAGGGGCGTCGTCATCGTCGCTCTCTGCGCGTTCTCCGCCCGCATGGCTCTCCCGACCCTCCTCGAGTGCATCCGATTCGCCAGCATCCGCTGGCAGTGGTTCGGGGCCGTCTGGGTCGACGTACTCGAGTTCGGTGCCGGGCTGGTTGTCGTCGCTGTCGTCGCTGTCGGTGTCGGTGCTGGTGCTGGTGCTGGTGTCGGTCCGCTCGTCAGTCCCACCCGTCTCACCGTCACCGAGGTCAACAGCGGCTCCGTCGACATCGGTCGTGAACGCGGCGAGTGACTCCTGGAGCGTCACCGACTGCTCGGAGAGGTCGTCCGCGTTCTCGCTCACAGTCGAAATTGCAGCCGTTTGCTGCTCGACGGCGGCAGCGACGTCGCTCGCCTCGCTCGCCGTCTCGGTGCTGATTTCGGTCACGTCGTCGACCATCGTGACCAGATCCTGCGTCGACGTGGCGATGCCGTCGGTTGCGTCGCTGATCTCCTGGACGCCGTGGTCGGCTTCGGTCACCTCGGCTTCGATTTCGTGGAACGTCGTCGCGGACTGCTCGACCGTTTCGGTGCCCGCAACGACGTGTTCGCGCATCGTCTCCATCTCGTCGACCGTCTCGTCGGTCTGGGACTGGACGGTGTCGATGAGCTGGTCGATCTCTGCGGCGGACTCTTTGGTCTCTTCTGCGAGCTGTTTGACCTCGCTGGCGACGACAGCGAAGCCGTTTCCGGCACGGCTACTGCCACCGTCGCTCGCGCTCGCGCTCGCGTTGCTGGCGTGTGCCGCCTCGATAGAGGCGTTCAACGCCAGAATATTCGTCTGGTCGGCGATATCCGTGATGACGTCGATAATCTCGTCGATTTCGGCCATCGACTCGTCGAGGTCGCGAATCGACTCGAGTGTCGCCTCGGTTCGCTCCTCGATCGCTTCCATCTCGCTGACGAGGTCGCCGGCCGACTCGCGGCCGTCGTTGGCGCGCTCGGCCGCGTGCTGTGACGTTTCCGCGAGGGTGTCGGCGGTCGCTGCAATCTCCTCGATATTCGCGGAGATTCCCTGCACCTCGCCGGAGATGGTCTCCATGCGCTCGTGTTGCTGGTCCGCGTAGCCCGTAATCTGCTGGACGGACTCGCTGACCGTCTCGCTCGTGGACTCGAGTTCGGTCGCGCGAGCCTGGACGTCGTCGGTCGCCTCGGAGACATCGCCGGCGAACGTCGAGACGGTGTCAACGGTGTGTTCGAGGTCGTCCAGCATCTCGTTGAACGTGGCGGCGATGTCGGCCATCGGCTCGCTCTCGGTGTCCGGATCGAGGCGCTGGGTCAGGTCGCCGTCAGCGCAGGTTTGCATGACGGCGCAGTATTCGGTCGCGGTCTGTTCGAGCTGCTCGTTCATCTCCTGGGCGTCCTGGCGGGCGCGTTCTGCGCGCTCTTTTGCCACTTCGGCCTCTTCGCGAGCCTCGTCGGCCTGTTCTCTGGCCTGTTCTGACTCCTCGCGGGCCTGCTCGGCCTGCGTTCGGGCCTGTTCGGACTCTTCAATCTGGTCGACCAGCGAGATACGCATGTCGTCGATCGAGCCGTAGAGGCCGCCGATTTCGTCGATACGATCGGATTCGACGGCGGTATCGTACTCGCCGTTTTCGATCGCTGCTGCCCGGCCAGAGAGATCGCTGAGCGAGCGGGCCGTGTTTCGACCAAGGACGGTGCCAAACACGCCGATGACGGCGACGCCGACGAACGTGATCAGTAGTCCGAACTGGGTCGCAGTGTTGGCGAAACCGAGCGCGTTCGCTTCCGTCGTATGCACGAGGACGGTCCAGTCGTCGCTCGTCGTGTAGTAACCGGCAACGTAGCCGTCCGGATCGAAGTTGTACGGCTCGCTCTGGAGTGTTTCGCTCGGTGCTCCATCGACGCGAAGCGAGCCGCGGTTCTCGAGTTGGGCTGCCTCGAGGACGCCGTTTCGATCCTCGTAGGAGTCGAGGAACGACAGGGTTTCGTCGTCGCCGTCGTTGCCCAGATAGGCGTCGTCGCTGACGATCTGTCCGTCTTCGTTCAGGATCGTCACGACAGTTCCCGAGTCCGCAGCCGAGACCATCTCGGTCGAGCGCTCGGAGAGATCGAACGTGAACACGAGTGCCCCATCACCGCCGTCGACGCCGACGTAGTAGGACACGACTGGGTCTGCGTCCGTGGACAGTCCCAGCTGGTCCGGCATCAGGTACGGCTCCGTCTGCTGCACCAGATTCGTCGAGATGTCCTCATCGAGGTCTGCAGTGGCAGGGAACTCGAGTGCATCCAGATCGTCGGCGTCGGAGCCGATGCCCGTGATGATATCGCCAGATTCCGTGTCGACGTAGAGCGCGTTCATGCGCTCTTCGGGCATGTCGTAGTAAATCTCCTGGAGATAGTCGTCGACCTGTTCTGGATCGCCGCTATCGGTGACTGGGGCATCTGCCGTCGCAGCGACGAGGTTGTGATTCTGGGCGAGCCAGTTTTCCATGGCAATGCCTTCCTGGTAGGCTGCGTCCTGGCGCTCCTCGAGGGCGGTTTCTTCGACGTTCTCGGTGAGCAGCGTCGTCGAAACGAGCCCAAGCCCCCCGATCGTGAGCCCGAGGACGAGGAAGACAACACCGAACTTCAATGCGTAACTTCGTCTGATGAACGACGGGATGAGACGCCGTCCCTTCCACACCATAGGTGCTAACGCCCAGCACCACTCTTAGTTCTTATCGCCACACAGGACATACCAGCCATAGTATAACTACCAGTACACATGCCTCAACCAGTATACGTTCTGTAAAATTCTGGTACGCTGTGGTGGTGTTGCAGTCGCCGATGGCAGTCAGACGTTTTTAGGTGCTGGTCCGCCATCTGCTCGTATGTCCACGCCACCGCTGGTTCTCGATATCGACGGGACGTTGACTCGGCCTGACGGCTGGGGCATTGACTCGCGGGTGTTCGATCCGCTTCGCGAGTGGGACGCGCCGGTCGTGCTCGCCACCGGGAAGGCCTTTCCCTATCCGATCGCGCTCTGTCACTTCATCGGCGTTCCAGAACTTGTCGTTGCCGAAAACGGTGGTATCGTCTACACCGGCGATGCGGTACACGTCACGGCCGACGCCGACGCTGCACGAACGGTCGTCGCGGAGTACCGCGCCGCCGGCTACGACCTCGGCTGGGGTGACGACGATACCGTCAATCGCTGGCGCGAGACGGAGGTCGCTGTCAGTCGCGACCAGCCCGTCGAACTCTTGCGCGAACTCGCCACCGCGGCGGGACTCGAGGTGATCGATACCGGGTACGCCTACCACGTGAAGGATGCCGATCAGAACAAGGGCGACGGTGTCAGGACGATCGCAGACCACGTCGGGTTCGACCTCGCGGATTGCGTCGCGATCGGCGACTCGATCAACGACGTTTCGACGTTCGAAGTCGTCGGTCGGAGCTTCGCTGTTGCAAATGCCGACGACGCGGCACGAGTGGCAGCCGACGAGGTGCTCGCAGAGGCACACGCAGATGGGACGCTCACGGTGCTCGATCGAGTTCGGTAAGTGCGCGTTCGAGCGGGGTCGATGAGAGGCTCTGTGGGGGAGGCGTGTCAGCAGCGGCCGACGCCACGCAGAACGCTTTTGCGTATCCCGGCGAAGGTCCACGTATGGATGCAGTCGACGCGGCGATCGTGCTGTTCGGCGTCGCCGGGACGGTGCTGATATACGTCTATATCGGTCGCGATGCGACCCGAAACGACGTTTCGCGGTCGCAACTCTGGGCTGCAATCGCTGCAGTTCCGTTCCTGCTCGGGGTCGGCCTCTACCTGTTCGCATCAGTCCCAACGACAGGCGTCATTATGACGGCGAACACCGGGCTCGTCCTGTACACGTTCGAACGCGAAATTGCGAACGAGGACGAGGAGCCGGCCGAGCCGGGTGAGTTGCCGCCCGGTCCGAACGTCGGCAGTAGCTCCGAGGAACACACGGAGTAATCCTCTGTATCACTGTGCCTCTGTTAATACAGCGCGCGACACCACACGTCTTTTAGTGGTTCCTGTCCAAGCGAGAGCAACATGAGCGATTCCGCCGACGCAGGCGTCGACGTCGAGGTGGGGGGCGACGCCGATGCCGATTCAGGGACAGACGACGGTAACCGCGACGGTGGACCGGCACAGGTCTCGAGTCCGAACTATCACAGCGAGAACCACACTGCCGCCCAGACCTGCGGCTGGACGGCCAACGCCCTGCGCGGCGAGGGCCGGTGTTACAAGAACATCTACTACGGCATCGAGTCCCACCGCTGCATCCAGATGACGCCGGTCGTGAAATGCAACGAGCGCTGTGTCTTCTGCTGGCGTGACCACCAGGGCCACGCCTACGAGATGGACGACGTCGAGTGGGACGACCCCGAGGCCGTCGTCGACGCCTCGATCAAACTGCAGAAGAAGCTCCTGTCAGGCTTTGGCGGGAACGACGAGGTCCCACGGGAGGTTTTCGACGAGGCGATGGAACCCCGCCACGTCGCCATCTCCCTCGACGGCGAACCGACGCTGTATCCCTACCTGCCGGAACTACTCGCGGCGTTCCACGACCGGGACATCACCACGTTCCTCGTCTCGAACGGCACTCGCCCCGAGGTGCTTCGGGAGTGTGACCCCACCCAACTGTACGTCAGCGTCGACGCCCCCGAACGTCACACCTTCGATCAGGTCGTCAAGGCCGTCGAAGACGACGCCTGGGACCGCCTCCTCGAGACGATGGACGTCCTGCGGCAGAAAGAGGAAACCCGGACGGTCTTGCGGACGACGCTGGTCAAAGGCGAGAACATGCACCACCCCGACTGGTACGCCGGCTTCTACCAGCAGGCCGACCCCGACTTCATCGAACTCAAAGCGTACATGCACGTCGGCCACTCCCAGGGACGACTCGACCGGTCGTCGATGCCCGACCACGAGGAAGTCGTCGAGTTCGCCGAATCTGTTGCCGAGTACATGCCCGAGTTCACCGAGTGCAAGGGCGTCCCTTCCTCTCGCGTCGCACTCCTTTCGAAGACGAGCGATACGTGGGTCCCGAAACTGAAGAAGGGCAGCGAGTTCTGGGCGCGCGATCCGATAACTGGTGACTGAAGCGGTAGTCGTCGATAAACACTCGACAACGCCATAACAGTTCTGTGATGCGTACCACATTCGGTACGCTTTTGACTGGTGCTGACAAAGCCCCGTCTATGTCAACGACAGCGGAATCTGCCGTCGGCCACGACGAACTTGCCGTCCTGAAGCTTCTCGCACTCGAGGGCGGACTCGCGGGCGACGTCAAAATCTCCTGTTCTCACCTCGCGGATCGCCTCGACGCCTCCAATCAGACCGCCTCCCGACGCCTTCAGCGCCTCGAAAGCGCAGCCCTCCTCGAGCGTGATACGGTCAGCGACGGTCAGTGGGTCGCCATCACCGACGACGGCGAGCGCGCACTCCACGCCGAGTACGAGGACTACCGTCGCATCTTCGAGGCAGACTCGGAAGTCGAACTCCAGGGGACCGTCACCAGCGGCATGGGCGAGGGTCGCCACTACATCTCGCTGTCCGGCTACCAGCGCCAGTTCGAAGACCGCCTCGGCTACGAGCCGTTCCCCGGGACGCTCAACGTCGACCTTCGAGCCGAGAGCGTTCGGCGTCGGAGTGCCGTCTCCTCGCTCGACCCCGTCCCGATCGACGGCTGGGAGGACGACGACCGTACCTACGGACCTGCGGTCTGTTACGCCGCAACGATCGAGACCGCCGACGGGCAGACCTACGAAAACGCTCACACCATCGCCCCGGAACGAACCCATCACGACGAGGACCAACTCGAGATCATCGCCCCCGAGAAGCTGCGGGACGAACTCGAGTTAGCCGACGATGACCACGTCACGATTTCGGTGGGTGATCGCGAATGACGGGTCAGCACGCGGGGACAACGCCGAGCGAGACGAGCGGTTCGGGTGATTCGAACGCGAGTCTTGACACCGCCGGCAGGGAGGACGCCTCGGTGGACGACGCGCTGACGGCGTTGCAGGCCGGTGAGCCGATTCTCGTCCACGACGCGGCAGATCGGGAGGGCGAGACCGACCTCATCTATCACGCCGATGCCGTCACCCCCGACGCGGTTGCTCGACTCCGAAACGACGCTGGCGGGCTGGTCTGTGTCGCACTCGGCCACGAGACGGCAGAGGCGTTCGATCTGCCGTTCTACGGCGAGGAGGTCGATCATCCCGCGACCGCAGACCACCAGCTCGGCTACGACGAGCGCTCATCGTTTTCGCTGACGGTCAACCACCGGGACACCTACACTGGGATCACGGACAACGACCGTTCGACGACGATTCAGGCACTCGGCGAGGCTGCGGCCGATCCTAACGCGGCTGCGTTCGCCGAGGAGTTCCGTGTTCCAGGCCACGTCCACCTGTTGAAGGGTGCACCGGACCTGCTGGCACAGCGTAAAGGACACACGGAACTCGGCCTCGCGCTCGCCGAGGCGGCTGCCCTTTCGCCCGCCGTCGTCGTCTGTGAGATGCTAGACGACGAAACGGGTGAGGCACTCTCACCGGCAGATGCGCGTGCGTACGCCGCGGATAACGAGTTCCTGTATCTGGAGGGACGGACGGTTATCGACCGACTCGCCTGAGAATCGCCTCACGACGAATCTGGGAATTGTATTACTCCGCTGGCACTACTGTTCCGCTGCGATAGACGGCATACAGGACGAGGACAGCGATCGCGAAGTCGCTGCTGTGCTCGACGAGGTGATGAATCGTCATCGGGACGAGACCAAACACAGTCCCGAGTCCGACCAGCGACCGCGCGACGAGCAACCCGAGGACGATCGTGATCAACAGATATCGGGTCGTCCGACGTCGCGAGTAGGCTACAATCGCCGCACCAAAGAGGATCGTCGTGCCGGCGACCGCGAGACAGATCACTGCCAGTAAGACGGGTGCAAGTTCGGGTGCAAGCCACTCGGCCTCGAACGGGTTCGTATGGTTCATCGACGCGAAGCTACGTGGGATGGTCTGGAACGAAACGACGTATGTGCTTCGGTCATCTCTTTTCCAGTGTGGATCGGGACACAGCCAGGCAATACAGCCAACCAGGCAATACAGCCACTACACTCACCACTACGACACTCACAATTTCCATAGTTCCCGACAACCGGGAACGAGCAAAACGGGTTATGGTGGTCGCGCCCATAGACGATGCTACCTGTCTCGAGTTGACTCGATTCGCCTTCAGCCGATCCCTCCAATGCGTTCCCGTCCACGCATTCGCCGCTATCCACCCTCCGACACACCACTCAACCGCACACACTATGACCACAACCCGACGCCAGATCCGAACGCACGTGCAGGACAACGCCGGAATCCATTTCAACGAACTCGTCCGCGAGTCTGAGTTCGCACCAGGACAGGTCCAGTACCACATCCGCCGCCTGCTCGCTGCAGACGAACTCGTCCGCAGCGAGTTCTACGGTCGAACCCACTACTATCCTCCCGAGTACGACGAGTGGGAGCGCGCCACTCTCGCACTCTTTCGGCGTGAAACTGCCCGGGACATCGTTGTCCACCTCATCGAACACGAACCCGCAACTCCCGCGGCCGTCGCCGACACGCTCGGCATTGCACGGAGTACACTCGAGTACCATCTCGACCGACTCGTCGAACAGGGTGTCGTCGAGAAGACCTACGACGAGCGCAATCGCGTGACGCTTCGGCTGGCGAACGCCGAGGGGACCGGCCGGTTACTATCGACAGTCGAGCCGACGGTGCCAGACCGACTGGTCGACCGGTTTACGCGGCTGGTGGATGGATTGCTCGACGAACCAGCGAACGGATAACACGCTGCGTTACTCGCCGGTTGGTGCCTGGCATGGTCAGTCAAAGTCACTGCTCGCAGTCGTCGTCTCAGCGGCGGGCGTTCTCACGGTTGTGCTTCTCTGGCAGTCGAGAGTCGAACCACGCTTTCGACAGCCGTACCAGAACTACAAATAACATTACAGTCGGAGAGTGGCGTATGGATCCCTCCACAGATCGACGACGATTCGTGCAGGCAATGGGCGGCGGATTTGCGGTTGCACTCGCCGGTTGTTTGAGTGACGACGAGGAAAACGGTGGGGAGAACGGTGGTGACGGGACTGCCACCGAGAACGGTGACGATGATGGAACCGGTGACGCCGACACCGAGGGCAGCGAGGGCCTCGTCTACGCCTTCGCACCGGATCAAATCGCAATCATCGACCCCGAAGAGGGCGAACTCGTCGACGAGATTACTGACGGGATCGACGACGAAGGATGGGGTGACCCGCGAATTACTGCGGACTACAGCGAGATTTACGTCATTCGAGAGTCGCCGTCGCAGGTGCTCGTCATCGACACCGACACCCGCGAAGTGGTCGACGAAGTCGACGTTGGCCCGGGGCCGACGCACATGTATCACCCGAACGACGACGAGATGTGGGTTCACTCGGACGACGAAGGCACGTTCTACGTTATCGACACTGACTCCCACGAGGTCACGGAGATCATCGAGTCGGGCCGCGAAAACGAGGGCCACGGCAAACTGCTCTACCACGAGGACTTTGGCTCGATGGGGTACGCGACGAACGTGAACGACCCTGGCGCGCCGGTGATCGACCTCGAAAACTACGAGCGAAGCGATTTCATCGAATTCGACGATGTCGACGATCAGGGCACCCATTACAAGGCGTACAGCCCCGAAACGGGGCTCGCGTACTTCGAATTCGGGGACGAGACCGTCGTTGTGGACACCGAGGACGACGAAATCGTCGACACACTCGACTTTGCGGGCGGTATGTACCTCTCGCCCGACGAGCAGGTGCTCGGCTTCCTCGACGGTGACAGTATCCGGTTCATCGACGCGACCAATGAGGACAGCGAAGAACTCGGCGTCGTCGACGTCGGTGAGGGTCCTGACGCGCTCCGCTATCACGAAGGTGAGGACGGTGCGCTGTACGCGGCGACCGCCCACACTCACACCGACGAGGCGTCGATTATCGACGTCGACGAACTCGAGGTCGTCGAGACGGTCGACGTCGGCGACATCGTCCGTCCCGAGGGCGCCCACCACTTCCACCGCTCCGGCGTCGCCGGCGGCGACTACTTCATTACTCCCGCCGACGAGGACGGAATCGTCGCGATCGTGGACATGGAAGCACAAGAGGTCGTCGACCACGTCGAGGTGGCGGAGGGTGTCGACACGGTCCAGTACGTCGGGGACTCGGGCGTCGGCTACTCCAGTCGACTCCGCTAACCAATGCGTGCGAGATCGTCGTTCACTGAACGCGACGTTCCCCCTCGACGGTCGCTTCTCGCGGCGATACTCGCATGTCTCGTCGTCGCTGCGCTTGCGGTCGGACTCGTTGCGACGCCGGCTGCGGCCCACGCCTACCTGAGCGAATCGGACCCGGCGAACGGCGAGCAGGTCGACGACGTGCCCGAGGAGGTCACCCTCTTCTTCTCGGGTGATGGTGTCGTCAACGCCGATATCACCGTCGAGGGGCCGGACGGTGAGGTCGTCTCGGCTGAACCGGAGATCGATCCCGACGACACGCAGGTCGTGCGCGTGCCGATCGAAGACGCCGACACTGAGGGTGGTGCTGACGCGGACGGCGACGACGGTGACGCTGACGGTGCGGATGGCATGTACACCGTCGACTGGGAGGTCCTCGCTGACGACGGCCACACCACCTCGGGCTCGTTCTTCTTCGCTGTTGGCGACGAACCGCTCGACCGTGACGCCGTTCTCGAGGGGTACGAAGACGACGAGACGGACGAGTCGGTCCCACCCGTCGAAGCAGGTGCAAAAGCGCTGTTGCTCGTCGGCGTCGTCGGTCTGATCGGCATTCCGGCGATCACGACCCTCGCAGTCGGTCCCGTCTTCGCTCGTGCGGAGCGACGAGAGGCAATCGACCGCCGCCTCACGCGACTACTGGTCGGTGCTGCAGCACTCACGCTCGTCGGCGCGTTCGCACTCGGACTCGCCCGGAGTACGGCACTGGGACCACTCTCCGTCGAGACGATCACCCAATTTACGGAGACGCCACTCGGTCAGGCCTGGCTCGTCCAGTCCGTCCTCAGCCTCGCGTTGGTCGGGCTCGCGGTAGCGATGACTCGTAGACGACCTCCCCGTCGCACGTCGCTCGTCGGCACGTTTATCGGGGCGCTCGCCGTCGCGGGCACGATCGCGTGGACGAGTCACTCGGCGACTGCGATCGACCGATTCCAGGGTGCGGTCGTCGATTTCGTCCACCTCGTCGGTGCCGGACTCTGGGTGGGTGGCCTGGTCGTCCTCGCGTTCGTCGTCGTTCCCCACGTTCGCGCGGCTGACACCGACGACCGATCCGCGCTCCTCGCACGCACGATCCGCCGGTACTCGGTCCTTGCGCTCGTCGGCGTCACGCTCGTCGTGACGACAGGACTCGCCCTCGCCTCGTGGCATGTCCCGACTGCTGATGGTCTTACGGACACGTTCTACGGCCTCACACTGCTCGCGAAACTGGTTCTCATCGCCGCCGCGCTCGCACTCGGCGGCATCACCCGATTCGTCCTCCTGGGCCGACTCGAGTCGGCCCACGAAACTGGGACGACTGGCGACGTACGGCCGGCGAGCACGGACGGCGGCGTCGACCGGGACGACGACTTCACCACGGGCTCTCGAATTGCTCACGCTGTTCGACTCGAGGTCGCACTCTTGATCGTCGTCGTGCTCCTCTCGGGTGTACTCACGTCTGCACCGACGGCCGCGGTTGCGGGCGTCGATGACGAAGTCACCGAGGCAACGATCGAGTACGAGTACGACGACGTGCTCGTCGAGGTGACGGCGCTCCCGGTCGTCGACGCAACGAACGAGTCGTTCACGCTCGAGGTGGACGAGCCGATCGTCTTCGAGGTCACGTTCCTCGACGACGAGGAGCCGGTTGAGTCGGACCAATCCGTCCGGTTGCTTGCAAGCAGCGAGGAGGGCACGGAGATGGAAGTCGGACTCGAAGCCCACGACGACGGCACGTACGCGACGGTTCAACCCCTTCCCGACGAGGGTCACTGGGATCTTCGCGTGACCGGCGCTCCCGACGGATCGTACGTGAGCGAGTGGATCGATGCAACTGCCGTTGCAGCGGGTAGTCACGACGAGCACGAGCACGATCATGACGACGAGCACAACGGCCACGATCACGACCACGATGACCACGCAGACCATGCCCACGACGAGCCCGCGGATCAGGCCCACGACGATCACGACTCGAGTCCCGACACCGCCTTCGCGACGCTGTTGCAGTTCGGGGCCGTCGCCATCGCTGTCGTCGGCTCGGTTGCCGTCGTGATCGAGGCAACTCGCTTCCGCGAGTGACCGCCTTCACAGACGGAGCTGTGGGCTCTTCTCTCGGACCACCGCCACCGCCACCGTCACAGGCAGGGATTGCCTCGGAAATCGCGAACACTTAGTACGGTGGCTTGCAACACACTCGATCATGGGATTCGACGACATGGACGTCGACACGATCTGGATGGACGGCGAATTCGTCGACTGGGACGACGCGCAGGTCCACGTCCTCACACACGGCCTCCACTACGGCAGCGGCATCTTCGAAGGTGCACGCTGCTACGACACCGAAAACGGCCCCGCAATCTTCCGCTGGGAGGAACACCTCGACCGTCTCTTCCAGTCCGCAAAGCCCTACGAGATGGAGATCGACCACTCACGCGAGGAACTCACCGAGGCGACGCTCGAACTCATCCGCCGGCAAGACCTCTCCTCGTGTTACATCCGCCCGGTCGCCTTCTACGGCTACAACTCACTCGGTGTCAGCCCCGAAGACTGCCCGACACGTACCGCCATTGCCGCCTGGCCCTGGGGTACCTACCTCGGCGAGGAAGCACTCGAGAAGGGGATCGACGTGATGGTCTCTTCCTGGCGCAAGCACGCCTCGAGTCAGGTGCCGACGAACGCCAAGACGACGGGGCTGTACGCCAACAGCCTGCTCGCGGGCGAAGAGGCACGCCGGAACGGCTACGCCGAGGCGCTGGTCCTCAACAAGGAGGGCAACGTCGCCGAGGGGCCGGGGGAGAATATCTTCCTCGTGCGCGACGGCGAAATCTTCACGCCGGGACTCTCGGAGTCAATTCTCGACGGCATCACCCGCAACACGGTGATCACGCTCGCCGAGGATCTGGGCTATACGGTCCACGACAACGTCTCCATCTCGCGGGGCGAACTCAACACGGCAGACGAACTGTTCTTCACCGGCTCTGCGGCCGAGGTGACGCCGATTCGGAAGATCGACAACGTCACCATCGGTGACGGCTCGCGCGGTCCAGTGACCGAGGACGTCCAGTCGCGGTTCTTCGATGTCGTCGAACGGACGACCGACGAGTACGACGAGTGGTTCCAGTACGTCTGAGGTAGCTGCCCACTGTTGTTTCTGGAACCAGTTCGAGAATAGGTGCCGCGTTCAGTTTCTCCTCTGCCGTGACTGATGATCAGCGGCTGGCGTACTGGAAGACTCGCACACAGAAAACGGCTCAGTCGTCGTCGGACTGTGTCTTCTTCGCGCTGTTCTCGTCGATCACGTCGATCGGAACGCCCGCATCCATGCCGCGCGTTCGGTCAGCATCACCGAAGCCCGCACTCAGTACCCGCGTAAGCGCCTCCTCCACGTCCTCATCTAGCTCAGTGATGCGCTCTGACTGGACCTCGATGACGAATCCGGTCGTAATGTTCGGCGACGTCGGGAGAAAGAGCACCTCTCTGCCGTCTTCGGTGACTTTCCCCGTCTTGAACGCCGTCATCCGGAGGCCGTCCCACACCTCGAGTTTGACCGGCGTCTGGAGCGAATCCTGCTTGCCGAAGGCGGTCTCTGCGGCCATCTTCGATGCGTTGTAAACGACACGCATAACCGGAACCCGGTTTGCGACGTTGTCGACGAGTCGCTCAACCAGACTGCCAAGCGTCGTCCGCATGAGATAGCCGACGGAAAACGTCAGGATCACGAGGACAGTCAGTGCGACGACGACACGAAGGAACTGTGCGAGCTGCTCACGAGTCTGTTCACCGGAGATAAACGGCATCGGCTCGAGCGCCTCCGCCTCGAGAATGAGGCTGGGCGTAATGCCGGCGATGAGGCCGTAGAGCCAGTAGATGACGTAGAGCGTAATGAGGACGGGCCCGAGGACGATCAGGCCGCTCGCAAAGTCCCGCTTCCACGAAGCCATGTCGACTCCCTCTCACTACGGGCTAATGAGCCCTTCCCTTTAGGTCACCACTTCGTCGCTACCGACCCACGATGGCCCGTAGCGCAAACCAGAGGTTCTCCTTTCGCTCCATAACGCGCCGATAGAAGTACGACTTCCAGCGCCCGCCATAGGGGACGTACTGCCAGACCTCGTGCTCCTCGGCGAGGTCGTACTGTGCGTCCTCTCGCACCCCCATCAGCATCTGAACCTCGAAGCCCGTGCCGTACTCCTCGTGGAGTTCGATGGCTCGCTCGATCATCGCCGGATCGTGACTGCCGACCGCCACGCCGTCCTCGAAGTGCTCGAAGGCGTACTCGAGTAGCGCCTCGTATTCCTCGTTGACCCGCTGGGTGTCCGTGTAGGCCACGTCGGCGGGCTCGTCGTACGCGCCCTTGACGAAGCGGACCTTGCCGGGAACGTCGGCGAGCCGTTCGACGTCCTCGCGCGTACGCTTGAGGTTCGCCTGGACGCAGACGCCGACGCCGCCGTCGGCCCACGGGTCCGACGAGGATTGTGAGTCGTCAGAATCCTCGCCGCCGTAGTATTCGCGGGCGAGTTCCTCGTAGGCGTCGAGCGTCGCGTCGGTCGTCGTGTGGTCTTCCATGTCGATCCAGACGAAGACGCCGCGGTCGGCCGCCGTGGCGACGATGCCCTCGAGTTCCTCGCGGAAGACGTCTTCGCCCAGGTCGAGACCGAGCTGGGAGGGTTTGACGGAGATACAGGCGTCGAGATCGGCGTTTGCGATGTCTTCGACGAGCGAGCGGTACTCTGCGGCGTCGTCGCTTGCGGGTGCGCGGTCATCGTAGTGTTCACCGAGCAGATTGACGATTACGTTCACGTTCCGCTGATTGACGGTTCGAACGTGGTCGAGGGCCTCGGCGGGAGACTCCCCGGCGACGAACCGGTTTGCGATCGGCGGGATCATACAGATATCCTCGTCACCCAGTCATAAGGAGTTTAATATCTCTCGCTGCCTGGTTCTCTCTGCTGGCGATTACTCTCTGATTGGTGAACGAATGGGCGCTAGTGCATCGGATTCGTGCCGGACCCATCACCTCGGCGACGCGTTGTGGCGCTCGCGGATTCGCAGTCGAACGAACGTGTGCTCTCATCGCGGGCACGAATCACTGCCGGTTAAGGCGTTTCGGCGCATCGCGGCGAATATGGCAGTACTCGAGACAGTCGTGATCGCGTTCTGGGCGATGTTGCCGGCGTACGTTCCGAACAACGCGGCGGTGCTCGGCGGCGGCGGCCGACCGATCGACGGCGGCCGGACACTGGGCGACGCGCGACTGCTTGGCGACGGCAAGACCTGGCGCGGAACAGCGTCGGGAATCACGGCAGGACTCGTCCTCGCAGGCGTGTTGACCCTTGTCGCCGACGACGTGAGCAGTGCGATTGGCTTTGCTGTACCGACGTTCGAGCCGCTCGCGGCGCTCGGACTCGCTGCCGGTGCGATGCTTGGCGACATCCTCGCCTCGTTCCTGAAGCGCCGCACCGGCCGCCAGCGCGGTGCGATGTTCCCCGGACTCGATCAGCTCGACTTCGTCGTCGTCTCGCTCCCGCTGACGGCGCTGCTCGCGACGGAGTGGTTCTTCACGTGGTTTACGTGGGACGTCATCCTCGTCGTCGTGGTACTGACGCCGATTCTCCACGTGACGACGAACATGATCGCGTACAAACTCGGATTGAAGAACGAACCCTGGTAACGGAACAAATCGAGTACGATACGTTCCCGTTACAGTCCAATTCAAACCTGGGAGCAACTGCCTTACGACGGTGTCGGCGGCAGCATCGCCTCGTCCATCCAGAACGACTTGACGGCCTTCCCGAGCGAGGCGAACTCGCCCGGTCCGTTCGGCTTCGTGAGGTAGGCGTTCGCGCATAGGTCGTAACTCCTGGCGATATCCTCGGTCGCCTCCGAACTCGTTAGCACGATAATAGGTAACGATGCGAGATCGGGGTCGCATCGAACCTCCTCGAGTACCTCGAAGCCGCTCGTTCGAGGTAGGTTGAGATCGAGCAAGACCAGGTCGACGGGAAGTGCTGAGTCGGTGTCGGTCTCGGCGTTCGAGTCCGAATCCGAGTCCGAATCCGAGTCCGAGTCACCCTCACTCTCAGTGTCAGCCCCGTCTCCGACGCGCTCTCGAAGGATAGCAAGCGCTTCGTCACCGTCGCGGGCGGTGTGAAACGTCGTCTCGATATCGACGTCGCGAAACGCTTCCTGCGTGAGTCGGACGTCACCGGGGTTGTCCTCGACTAACAGTATGTGTACCGACTTGCGTGTCGATGGGGAGGAAGATTTCGTACTCACAGGTTACTAGCACAAAATCGGACTAGTCGGTTAAGGCTGTGTACAAACAGCCTTGGTATGTGGGTCGCTCCCGGTCAGTTCCGGGTCGTGGCTACCGTGGATCAGAATCGGTTGAAACCGATCTCTGCCAACCCCAGCCGATCACAGCCGATCACTGGTCGTGAGACCAATCAGGAGCCGAGTTCCGCCCGAAGATCTCCGATAACATCGTCGTAGACGTCGTGAGTCCGCTCAATCTCCATCGGCTCACGGGTCATGCCAAAGAACCCGTGAATCAGGTCGTCGTAGTTGCGATGAACCGTCTCCACGCCGGCGTCGTCGAGTCGGTCCGCGTAGGCCGCCCCGTCGTCTCGCAGCGGATCGAAGCCCGCCGTCACGACCGTTGCCGGCGGCAGTCCGGAGAGATCGTTCGCGAGTCGCGGCATCGCGTAGATGTTCCCCCGATCGAGTTCTCGATCGAAGTAGTGTCCCTCGAACCAGTCCATCTCATCGGTCGTCAGGATGTAGCCCTCGGCGTTCTCTTCGTAGGCATCCGTCCCCTCGACCGGCCCAGTCACTGGATAGAGCAGGAGCTGATAGGCGATGGCCGGCCCATCCTGATCGCGGCTGTAAAGTGCCGTCGCTGCCGCGAGGTTCCCACCAGCACTGTCACCCGCGAGCACGAGTCGGTCCGGGTCTGCGTCGAGCCCCGGTGCCGCATCGGCGGCCCACTCGAGTACGGCGTAGCAATCTTGCAGGCCGGCGGGGAACGGGTGTTCGGGTGCGAGCCGATAGTCGACACTGATGACGGGGTAGCCGGACTCGGAAGCGAGCTTTCGGCAGGTGCCGTCGTGCGTGTCGATGCTGCCGATGACCCAGCCGCCGCCGTGGAAGTAGAGCACGAGCGGCTGGTCACCCCGCTCACCCGCCGGCCGTGGTTCGTAGACCCGGATCGGAACCTCGCCGTCCGGCCCGTCGATTGTCCGATCTGAGACGGACTCGAGTTCGATCGCTGGCTCGACGTCTCGCAGTTCGGCCATCAGCTGGCGGGCCGTTTCGACGGACACCTCGGTGAACGACGGTGCGTCGAAGGAATTGTAGAGGTCGAGGACGGCCTGGGCGTCGGGGTGAGGTTCGGCTGCGCGCATGGTGTCAACAGGGAGTACAGTATGGCCTCCCAAAAAGATACGTCGCGGTCGCGGCGTCGGCGACTCGGTTCCACACCGCTTATTTCGGTTCGTCTCGCCACTACGAGCAATGACGGGCGATACCCAGACTGAGGCCCAGACCCAGACACTCATCGACGCGCTTCGCGACGCCGACGCCGTCCAGTTCGGCGAGTTCGAGCTCGCCCACGGTGGCACCAGCGAGTACTACGTCGACAAGTACCGCTTCGAAACCGACCCCGACTGCCTCGAAACCGTCGCCGAGGCCTTCGCGGACCGCATCGACTCCGACGACAAACTCGCCGGCGTCGCTCTCGGTGCTGTCCCGCTCGCCGCTGCGACCAGCGTCGTCGCCGGCGCACCCTACGTCATCGCGCGCAAACAGCGCAAGGAGTACGGCACGGCCAACCTGATCGAGGGCGAACTCGAGGAGGGTGAGGAAGTGGTGGTACTCGAGGACATCGTGACGACGGGGACGAGTCTGGTCGATGCGATCGAATCGCTTCGGGAGGCGGGCGCGACGGTCGACCGCGCGCTGGTGGTCGTCGACCGCGAGGAGGGCGGCCGCGAGAACGTCGAAGATGCAGACGTCGAGATGGAGGCACTGGTGACGGCGAGTGAGTTGCTGGCTGATCAGGACTGAGGTAGCGGAGGAACTCGACGAACTATAGTAGCCACTGCAAGTCACTGCACACCTGATCGCCAGCCTGCTCGGCGATCAGTGTGTAACTAGTTGCAGTTGTTCCTATAGTGACCTGTTGTGGAATCGACGTGCTACCGACCGGCTACGCGTCCCGTTTGGCCTTGTACCGACGGTAGATCCCCACCGAGAGGACCAACGCTCCCACTCCAGCGACTGCGAGTGATCCACCGACGACCCACTGGCCACGGAATCCGACCAGCATCGCACCGAGACTCGCTGCGAAGATTCCGCCGTGAACGAGGACCCCGACGGTGACGAACGCAAGCAATGTCGACCGATCGATCGACTCGAACGTACTCGCAATGTCCTCATCGGCTTCTCCGCCTCCGGTGGAGCCGTCGCCGAAGGGATCGTCGAGCGAGTCATCCCCAAACGGGTCCTCGAACGGATCGTCGTCTGATGGGTCCAACACGTTGATTTGTTGGCGAGGTGGACTCAAAACCGTTCGGCTGTCGTTTCTATCACTCAGTCCACCATTGGTTCCGGCTCATTCCGTTCTGTCTGCCCGGTTTCGTTTCGATCCCGTGTCCGTCGGAGCCCCCTCATCACAATGTTTTTATCCTGCACCGGACAAACCGTAGCTACGATGGTAGGTGTCCGCTTTACAGGGGCTTTCGCCCGCTTCTAACCCTCACCTACCGCTCGCTGTGTCGGCCGCGACCCACAGCAGAGCGGCAGACGTGCACGCCGCACACGGCCACGAACTCGGACTCGGAAACGGACGCGGACGCGGACGCGGTCAGGCGGACACCGATCCGAACTTCTCGCAGGGCCACCACCAACAGAAGTTCACCAGTCACAACCAGCCAGAGCCATGTCAGAATCAGACCCACAATCAGAGCCAGCACAGCTAACGGTCGTCCTCCCGGACGGCTCCGAACTCCACGTCGACGAGGGCGCAACGGTCGAAGACTGCGCCTACGAAATCGGCCCCGGCCTCGGCCGCGACACCGTCGCCGGCAAACTCGATGGCGACCTCGTCGCCAAGGAGCAACCCGCCTACGATGGTGCCGAACTCGAGATCATCACGGACCAGTCAGAAGAGTACCTCGCCGTCATGCGTCACTCGGCCTCCCACTGTCTCGCACAGGCAGTCGAGCGCCACTACGACGACGTCGACCTCGCCATCGGCCCGCCGACGGACGAGGGCTTTTACTACGACTTCGACAACCTCGACATCGACGAGGACGACCTCGCGGCACTCGAGTCCGAAATCGCAGACATCGTCGACGAGGACTACGAGATCGAGCGTGAGGAAGTCTCGATCGAGGAGGCTGAAGAGCGTCTCGCGGACGAGCCCTACAAGCTCGAACTCCTCTCCGAGTTCGCCGACGAGAACGAGCAGGTCACCTTCTACACGCAGGGCGAGTGGGAGGACCTCTGTGCGGGACCTCACGTCGATTCCACGGGTGAGATCGGCCCCGTCAAGCTCCTAGAAATTGCTGGCGCCTACTGGCGCGGCGACGAGGAGAACCCGATGCAGACGCGCATCTACGGCACCGCGTTCGAAGACGAGAGCGATCTCGAAAACTTCCTCGAACGAAAACAGGAGGCCGAAAAGCGCGACCACCGCCGCATCGGCAACGAGATGAACCTGTTCTCGATTCAGGACGTAACTGGTCCCGGCCTGCCGCTGTACCACCCGCCGGGGAAGACGGTCCTGAAGGAACTCGAGGACTTCGTCGAGGACCTGAACAAAGATGCGGGCTATGACTACGTCGAGACGCCCCACGTCTTCAAGACGGATCTCTGGCACCGCTCGGGCCACTACGAGAACTATCAGGACGATATGTTCATCTTCAACGTCGGCGACGACGAGTTCGGTCTGAAGCCGATGAACTGCCCCGGCCACGCCGCCATCTTCCAGGATCAGTCCTGGAGCTACCGCGACCTGCCGATCCGCTACGCCGAGAACGGCAAAGTGTATCGAAAGGAACAGCGCGGCGAGCTCTCCGGTCTCTCTCGCGTCTGGGCCTTTACGATCGACGACGGCCACCTGTTCATCCGCCCCGACCAGATCGAACAGGAAGTCGAGGAGATCATGGACATGATCATCGACGTGCTCGAGACGTTCGATCTCGAGTACGAGATGGCACTCGCCACGCGCCCCGAGAAATCCGTCGGCAGCGACGAGATCTGGGAGCACGCAGAGGAACAACTCGAGACCGTCCTCGAAAAGCGCAATCTCGAGTACGATATCGAGGAGGGCGACGGTGCGTTCTACGGGCCGAAAATCGACTTCGCGTTCGAGGACGCCATCGGTCGCGCGTGGGACGGGCCGACGGTCCAGTTGGACTTCAACATGCCAGACCGCTTCGACCTCTCCTACGTCGGCGAGGACAACGAGGAGCACGAGCCGGTGATGATCCACCGCGCGCTCTACGGCAGCTACGAGCGGTTCTTCATGATGCTCATCGAGCACTACGAGGGCAAGTTCCCGTTCTGGCTCGCGCCGGAGCAGGTCCGCGTCCTCCCGATTTCGGACGCGAACCTGGGCTACGCCTACCAGGTCGCAAACGAGTTCGATGACTTCCGCGTCGAGGTCGACGACCGCGACAGCACCCTCGAGCGAAAGATCCGCGCGGCCCACGACGACCGGGTGCCGTACCAGATCATCGTCGGCGACAACGAGGAAGAAGACGGCAACATCTCGGTCCGCGACCGCTTCGAGGACCAGGAGTACGACGTCGAAATCGAGGACTTCCACGACCATCTCGTTGCCGAACGCGACGAGCAGCGCTCCGAGCCGGACTTCCTGCAGGACTGAGACGGGCTGCTGTCGCGGTCTCACTCCGTGAGTGTGGACTCCCGATCTCGTGCGCCAATGAGTTCGCGAATCGTTTCCACCCCGACGAACCGCGGCACGCGTTCGGCGTAGTGTTCGTACTCCCTGCCGTACTGCTTTCGGAGCCACGGCTCTTCGGCGAAGGGAAGTGTTAGCCACCAGCCGACGTAGATCACACAGAGGACGGCGACCAGCACCGAGTTCGCGAGCAGTGCAAAGCCGACGCTCGCAACGACGTAGCCAACGTACTGCGGATTTCGAGAATAGCGGTACCAGCCACCCGTTCGCAGTTCACCGGTCAATCCCGCGGTCTCCTCGCGACCCAGATCGAATCCGGATGCGATAGCCACGACGAATCCAGAACCGAACAGCACCAGGCCGACGAGCAACGACGGCAGCCGCGGCAGTCCGAGGCTGTTCCAGTCCAGCAGCGCGACGATCAGTACACTCACCGTAAATACCTGTGAGAGCGTCCACTGTGCATAGAATCGCCAGTCGCGCTCACCGGGCGGCCAGTAGTTCGTGGCACCGACTGCGCTGGCGACGACGCCGACGAAGTTGATGAGCAACGCACTCCCGCCAACAACGAAGACGATTGTCGATAGCGACTCGAGTGAACTCGATTCCATCATGGGTGGCGATTCTGCCGGCCAGGCCCTCGACGTTCTCACGGACACACTAGTGTATTTATAAGCGACCGTGCCAACCTCGAGCAGACACCGATGAAGTACCTCGACGTGTGCCTCTCCCAGCCCGACTGGATGCTCCACCCGATGCAGCGGTTCATCAGAGACACTGACGCAGTTCGGTACGAAGAACTCCAGGCCTGGAACGTCGACGCCCGAGATCCAACCCTCGAGTACGAACTGTTCTACGTCGAGGCGGATCGTGAGCCCTACGAGACAGCACTCGAGAGCGTCGACTCGATTCGCTGGTACGACCTGACGACTGTCGATGACGACGCCTTTTACCTCTACGTCTGTCAGGAAACGCGTGATGAGGACGTTCGCTGGCGAGAGGCGCTTACCGCTCTGGATCTCGTCATCGTGCCACCGATAGCATACGACTCGACAGCCGCCTTCTCGGTAACAGTCGTCGGCACCAGCGAGAACTTGCAGACGATGCTCGAAATGCTTCCCGACGAGATCGATGTCGCTGTACGCGCGATCGGCGAGTACGACCGTCGGCATGCTCCCCTCGTTGCCGACCTCACCGACCGTCAACTCGAGGCCATCACAACTGCAGTCGACGCCGGCTACTTCGAAGTCCCGCGTGAGGCCGGCGTTGCTGAGGTCGCCGACGAATTGGGCTGTGCCTCGAGTACGGCGTCGCGACTACTCCAGAAGGCGCAGGCACGTGTGATGCGGCGTCTGGTGCGGCGATACGGTCGAAAATGGTCGATCAATGGTTCGTCCATCCGTTCTCTCTAACGGTCGGTTTCATTTCTCCCTCGAAAGCCCACGTTCGTGATGGTCTCTCACTCACGAAGAGATCGAAATCCCCATAGTTGCGGAATCGTGCATATCTATATGAACCGAGCCGAGAAGGCCGCCCTCCAGCTGCGGGCGGTCGACGTCTTGCGGATGCTGAAGGAGACGCGAACCTACGACGAACTCGCCGAGACGACGGGTTTGCCCGCGGGTGACCTCAACCGATACGTCAACGGCCACGTCCTCCCCGGCACCGAACGCGCCCGTGAGGTCGTCGACGACATCGGTCGCGAGGCCATCGCGGACGAACTCAACGCCCGCATTCGCGTCGACGATGAGGGGTACGTCGACAACTCCGGCACCGTCTTCGATCAGTCGTTCCTCGATCTCGTTGCACCCGTCGTCGCCAACGGCTTCGAGTTCGACCGACCGGACGTCGTCCTCACCGCCGCGACGGACGGGATCACACTCGCTGCCTCGCTCGCGAGCTACTACGGCACTCGCTGTGCCTACGCGAAGAAAAGCAAGGAAACCGCCGTCGAGGAGTTCATCGAGGCCCGCCAGCGCCTCCAGTCCGGTATCGAACTCACCTACTATCTTCCCGCCTCTGCCGTCGACGCTGGTGACTCTGTCCTCGTCGTGGACGACCTCATCCGGTCGGGTGAGACCCAGGAACTGCTCCTCGATATCGTCGAAACCTCCGAGGCGGAGGTCGCTGGCGTCTTCGCGCTCATCGCCGCCGGCGATGACGGAATCGAACGCGCACGCGAACGAACCGACGCACCGGTTGGCGCGCTGACGACCGTCTAACATCTATTCGCTGTTCCCGTCGCTACGCCCACGCCCCGTCTACTCGACTATGCGTTCTCGCGTCGCCGTTTCACACCGCCGTCGAGTACCTGCTCACGGTCTCGTCCGTGTGGATCCGGGTGGTCCCAATCGTGGCAGTCTACGTCCCGAGTGGCACGCTCGCGTTCGACGTAGGCACTAAGCGTTCGTGTGAGGGACGGAGACGCGGGCACAGCAGTCGGCGTAGCTGTCTCAGAACGGCTGCTCAGTGCCTGCGTCGACGAGAACTGGTGGGACGACTTATCGGACGATCGTCACCGGTACCGGCGACCGCCGTGCAACGTTCTCGGCCACGCTGCCAAGCAGAATCCGGCTCGCACCTGTTCGGCCGTGACTACCGAGTGCAATGTGGTCGACGTCGTTCTCCTCGGCGTAGTTCACGATCGAGCGCGAGATGCCGCCGACGACGCGGTCGGTCTGGACCTCGACCCCGTGCGTCTCTGCCTGTTCGCGGGCCGACTCGAGTAACTCGTCGGCACGATTCTCGTGGTGTTTCTGAATCTCTTCGTAGTTCGCCATCGCACCACCTTCGATCCCTGTTGCGGCGTAGAAGTCGCCCGGGTCGATGACGTGCAGTGCCGTAATCGTCGCGTCGGGGTACTCCTGGCAGGCGAACTCGAGTGCCTCGGTCGCGCGGTCGGACTCGTCGATTGGGACGAGGACGTGTTGTGGCATAGTGGCCACTACGGCTGACTGCGATTTAAACTCCGGGCCGTCCTCTCGGGTGGTGGGATGCCCGAGTGGGTTCGTGTTCCAGTGGAGTGGCTGAAGTGGCTGCCCGTCGTATGCCGGTCAGACCGTTGCAGTGACTGTCGCCGTCGCTGTGTGGCTGTAAGATCAACAACGCAAAACTCGAATTCGAGAGGGTCGAGAAATTCGAGAGCTTACTTCGCGCGACCCCGGCCGCCCGTGTTGGACGGTCGGACCTTCTCTGCGCCCTTGCCGCGGTTGTTGAGACCACGGTTGTCCTTGCCGGCGTTGGTGAGCCCACGGAACGCGCGGTTCGTGTGGGCGTCGTCGCAGATCCAGTTCAGGTCGTCGTCGTTCTGGATCGCAGGGTGTTCGGGATCCACGAGGATCACTTCGAACCACTTCTGGCTGCCGTCCTCGCCGACCCAGTAGCTGTTGAGGACGCGCAGGTTGGGGTACTTGCGCGACACGCGCTCTTCACCGATGCGCTGGATGTTCTTGCGCCGCCCGATGCGGTTGACACCCTGGCGCTTGGTTCGGCGACCGGCCTTGAAGCGTTGCTTGCGTGCAGTCCCCTTGCGGACCGACACGCGGGTCACGATGATGCCCTGCTTTGCCTTGTAGCCGAGTTCGCGCGCTTTGTCGAGGCGGGTCGGACGGTCGATGCGCTCGATTGCGCCCTGCTTTCGCCATTCCTGCTTTCGTTGCCACTGCAGTTCCCCGAGCTTACCGTCGTCGGGGTCCTTCCATGCCTCCTTGATGTGGGAGTAGAAGCTTTTTGCCATTGATTGTCACCGCGGGCGTTTCCTGGTTCAATCCGAGCGTCGGATCACATCCCGTCCTGTGGCGGCGTCGAATGTGCCGAACAGGTGCCCGCTGGTGCCCGCGATCCAGCGAGTCAGTTTCACCTATTCAACTCCCGAGTATAAGGGCTTCGAAGCGGGCGGACCATGTTGTGCCGTACCGATGCGGTCAGTCCCGCTGTGACGATCAGGGTGAGTTATGCGATCTCTTTCCGTTCGAGTACTTCGTACTCCCGCGAGAGATCGTCCCACAACTGATCCACCGACTGCATTGACTCGACGTCCGCGAGTCGGTCGTGCAACTGCTTGGCCTCCGCCTCTGAGGCCGTCCCGACGTACACTGCCTCATCGATTACCGTTGCGAGCACGTGCTTTTGGTACTCGAGTGCTGTCTCTGACATCCCGAGTGAACGGATGACACAGTGACTGATAGCTATGAACAGCACTAGACCGTTTCCACAGGACTAACAGGCTGCTAAGTGCCGACGAGTGTGATCAGTCACCCGAACGTACAGCTTGACGCATTGGCCGCCACAAATCCCGAGACGAGACACTGATATTTCACCTACTGAAACGGTTCGGTATCAGAGTAGACCTGGTTTTGTTTGCAGGAGTGTTCTGTACACACGGTAGTCTCTCACCGTTGCTAAGTTCGGTTTGTTCTGATTGTTGTTCCGCTATGGTAACAACTGCAACTCGTTACACGCTGATCGAACTTTCGCGGTTCTCACTCACTTCGTTCGCTCACGGGTCACGCTGTTCCCCGTTCGTTATTCCGCGTTTCTCACTCACTTCGCTCGCTCCGAACCGCGCTCGTTCCGAACCGCGCTGCCGTCATCCGATCAGGTACGCAGTGACTTACAGTGGCTACTATCGTGCTTGCTGTTTACAGACAATCCGGAACTACTCTCGGAGAGACGGGAGAACTAATCGTGGGCCTGACCAGTGTTCGCCCCCACAATATTAATTATTAGCCCCGACTAAACCTGGATATGGTAAGTGTCATAATGGAGGATTATCTTAAAGCGATTTACTATTTGCAGTGGAATAGTAACAGGGCGAGAGTGCGGACATCAGAACTGGCCGCCCACCTCAATGTTACCTCTCCTACTGTCTCGAGTATGTACACAAACCTCTCGGAGAGGGGCCTGATCGAGCACAAAAAATACAAGGGCGCGGTTTTGACGACAGAAGGTGAACAGATCGCGCTGAACGTCCTGCGAAATTACTGGCTTATCGAAGCCTATCTCACGACAGAGTTCGACTACCAGCTAAACGAGGTGGGTGACGAAGCAGACGTATTGGAACACCATCTCAGCGACCGCCTTGCAAACGCCCTCACAGAGACGCTGGGTAGACCAGATAGAACTCTTCACGGTGAGTCGGTCCCACGTCCGTCACTCGAGTCTTCTGCTCTTCATCGGAGCGATTTCCTGGCTCGGGCGGCGAAGAACCGTTCGTCTACACCCGAACAGTGAGTGTTCTGCGGTCGATTCGCAAGTCCTTCCCTACTCCTGGCATTGTTCCGAAACGCAGCGAACCCGTACGTGACAGACATCATCGGGGTCACAGTCTCACAGTCTGTTCTTCTGCGATTGGGGTGTCCTATGGCAGTATTGTCGTCAATGCGCGCGGAGCAACTAGTTACTAAGTTTGAGATATCCAAGGATTAGCCATATCTAATCTAGAAGATTGATACACAATTTATTTTACTTAGCAAATTCGAATATCGCCATGGTCGATGATACGACTATGTCGAATCAGTATGCATTGACGCGGCGATCAGCACTCGCTAGCGCTAGCGGGCTGCTCGTTGGCGTTGCAGGCTGTCTTAGTGGAGACGACAACGAGGTGGACAGTGGTGACGGCGAAGCAGAGTACACTGTCTCCGCTGGATTCTTGGCCCTCTGGGATTTCACACGGCAGATCGCAGGTGAGCACATGAATGTCGTCGATCTGGTGCCCGTTGGCGAGCATGGACACGACTTCAACCCCGGCCCAAGCGTCGTCGCAGATGTCGAGGAGTCTGATGCGTTCGTGTATCTCCGTGATTTCGCGAGTTGGCAAGATGATACGGCAGCCGAACTCGAGAGCGAGGACGACGTTCACGTCATTGAAGCCGCGGAAGGCATCGAATTCTTCGACAGCCCTGCCGAGGACGACGACGAGCACTTCTGGATGGATCCGGTGACCTGCCAGGAAGGGGTCGACAATATCGCGGACGCACTCTCGGAGATCGATCCGGAGAACGCCGACGAGTATGCGGAAAACGCAGCGTCGTTCAACGAGGAACTCCAGGACGTCCACGAAGAGTTCGAGGATATCGTCGATCGTGCTGAGACCAGTGACCTGATCGTTGCAACCCACGACTCCTTCCAGTGGTGGCACGATCGATACGGCCTCGATATCTATTCTCCGATCGGTACCTCGCCGGACAACGAAGCCACACCACAGGAAACCGAAGAGATCGAACGTATCATGGAAGAGAACGACATCGGACATGTCCTCTATGACGTCGGCGAGCCCGATGATCTCGCAAACTATCTCGCTGACGAAACCGATGCCGAAGTGCTCCCAATCTCACCAGTTGAGACGCAGTTGCCGGAGTACGACGAAGCAGATTGGGGGTACGTCGATCACTATCGCGAGGTAAACTTCCCGACACTCGAAGAAGCCCTCGAAGCGAGCCCGAATTAGCGGGAAAGAGCAGAACGGAGAACACACAGACCAAGATATGTCGCTATTGAACCATATATCATGAGTGCCGTAATTCACGCCGAGAACGTTAGTTTCGCCTACGACGATCAGGTTGTCGTAGATGATATCACTCTCTCTGTCACTGAGGGTGACTTCCTGGGGTTGATCGGTCCAAATGGATCGGGTAAGACGACGCTCCTGAAGATTATGCTCGGGTTGCGACAGCCGGATACCGGCTCAGTTGAACTCTTTGGGACACCTGCGTCGGAGTTCACTGACGGTACCCGGCTCGGCTACGTTTCCCAGCAGTCTTCGGAAGCAGATTCGATGATGCCAGTTACCGTCCGTGAAGTGGTCGAGATGGGACGATATCCCCACGTTGGTGTCCGTCGACTGTCGGAAGCGGATCAGAAAATCATCGACGATGCGCTTGCGAAAGTCGAAATTTCGGACCTCGCCGACAGACGGATCAGTCGCCTCTCCGGTGGACAGAAACAGCGGGCATACATCGCTCGCGCCCTCGCCTCCGAGGCTGATCTGTTGGCTCTCGACGAGCCGACGGTCGGCGTTGACGCCGAGTCTGTCGATCAGTTCTACACCCTCCTCGACGAACTCAACAGGAGTGGCATTACGATCGTGTTGATCGAGCACGATCTCGGCATCGTCACCGAACACGCCGATATGATGGCCTGTCTCGACTGCGAATTGTACGAACATTGTGAGACGGCCGAGTTCCTCGAGAGCGATGCGCTCGAACGAGCGTATAGTTCGGCTCGCGTGCTCAAATCGGCCGGATTCGCCACGGGTGACTGAGATGTCGACTGAATGGGTAACAAAGTGGAATCCAACCGTTGGACTACTCGCTGGTATCCCCGTCCTGCTGGTTGGCTTTTACATTTTCGTCTACGTCCTCTTTCCACCGCTCTTCGAGAGTTTTTGGGGAGCGACCTGTGGAACTGTCGACACGTGGCTGGTTTGTAGCGGTTTCCTCCAGCGGGGGTTCACTGCTGGTATCCTCATCGGAATCACCGCTCCGATCGTCGGTGCCTACCTTGTTAACCGCCAGATGGCGTTGATCGGCGAGGCGCTGGCTCACATGGCGTTTGGAGGTGTCGCAATTGGATTGTTCGTCGGTGCTGCGGTTCCGAGTATGGATTATCCTCTCGTCTTCGCACTGATTGCAGCGACGCTCGCTGCGCTCGTGATGCAGTACATCGCGATCAAAACTGATGGCTACGCCGATATTCCGATCGCAATTATGCTCACCGGTGGGTTCGCACTCGGTGTTGCGGTAATCTCCTACGGAGTGACGTTTCACTCGACCGTCGATAGTTATCTCTTCGGCGACATTCTTTTCGTCCCGTTCGAGAACGTCCAGCTGATGGTTGGACTCACGTTGTTGGTAATCGGGGCGATCGCACTGACACACAAGCAACTGTTGTTCATCACGTTCGACCGCGAGGCCGCACGTCTGGCACGAATCAACGTCCGATTCTACGACACACTGCTGATCGTCCTGACCGCACTTGTCGTCGTCGCCGCGATGCAAATTATCGGCGCGATTCTCGTCGCCGGAATGCTCGTTATTCCCGTCGCAGCAGCGATGCAGGTCACGAACAGCTTTAACCGTGGTCTCCTTCTCTCTATTCTTCTTGGACAGGTCGCGGTCTTCGTGGGTATTTTTCTCTCGGCCGAATGGAACATCGCAACCGGTGCGATGATCATCCTCGTTGCGATCGCCCTCTATCTCTGGACGCTCAACGTCACGATCGGTTCGGTTATCATCCTCACCGCACTCTTCGCCTCGCTTGTGAGCTGGAATCTTGCACTCGGTGTTTCCTTCCTCCTCGCTGTCGTTGCTGTCTTCTGTCTGGTTCGGTTCCGCTGATCATCATTTGTCCGAATATTCCTGACCGATATCTCACCGTCCAACTGTCACTCAAACCGCTGCCTATGACCTGAGGGGCCCGCTTTAGCTACGTGAGTTCCACACCTGTTACCGGCCGAACTGGGTGAGAAAGGTGCGTTCTTGGCGGTTGTTTCTCTAGATCACGTCTGCAAGCCCGATTTCATATATCGACGTACGGTGTATCTGTCCCCCACTTTTGGTGGCTAGACGACGTTTTGTGCGATACCTCTCACATATGTGGTCGCTATCGAGACAGAAACGTCCCGAAAAACACCTCGTCACAGTAGTACTGGCCACTTGCCGGTGTCCCAGATTGCTTACCCCGGGAGTAGCGACCCATGCAGAAGAGCCCGTCTTACCGTTGTCTCACCTCGGATCACGGTCTCCATTGCACTCTACCAGCGCATCCAACTCGCGTTCTCTCAAGCACAGGAGCATACCACCGCGCGCCGCCGATGTCTCCGCCTCACTCCTGACGAATCGTCTCGAACTCGCCGTCGATAATTTCGGTCGCGATCTCGTCGCCATCGAGTTCATCTGAAACGTGCTGTGGATACTTTCGCCGAAAGTACCCTACCGCGTTTCGGAGGTCGCGCCGGAGGAACTCCTCGGCGTTTTCGTGATCCGTCGGCACGGCCTGGGGCCAGTCGAAGATCGTGACGCCCCCTTCGTCCAAGAAGACGTTGTACTCGCTCATGTCGGCGTGGACGTAGCCGTGTTCGTACGCGCGTGCGATTTCGGAGACGAGCAGGTCGAGTACACCGAGTACCTGGTCGTCCTCGAGTTTCGTTCGCGAGAGCTCGACGCCGTCCATCTTCTCCATGACGATGGCGTGGCGGTTCTGGTCGATCGGCTGGGGAACCGCGACATCCGGGTACAGCTCTTCGAGAATCTCGTATTCGCGCTCGGCAGCCTTCCGGGCGGTGTACATCCAGGAGACATGCTCCTTGTCGGACGTGTAGTCGCGTTCTTTCTGGACTTCGCGGAAGTTCGTATACCCCTCGCGGTGGTACTTCAGCGCGAGCGGTTTGTACGATCGAACCTCGTAGACGTCGCTCTCCTTGCCGACGCCCAGTGGCGAGCCAAACTCCGAGATCGTCTCGCGTTCGACGAGCGCCCGAAGCGCGAGGATGTCGTAGCCCTCGAACTGCAGGGTGTACCCCTCGTACTGGATGGTTTTCTTCTCGACGAGCCCCCGTTTGAGACAGCGCTCGAGACGGTAGTCCACCTCCTCTTCGGTGAGACTCGAGAACTTTGGGAGCTTCTCGCGCTGGACCCACTCCGAGAAGCGCATCCCCTGTTCGACCCCCGAGAGGAGATAGAAATCCTGCTCCTCGAGCTCGGGCAACATTTCGGCGACGTTCCGCACCATATAGTCGGCGTAGCCGCCGTGTACGTAAAAACGTCGTGACACGGCACACCGCCGAGGTAAACTGGATAGAGCTATATCGAATGTGGACAGGTCTTCCGGATTCTGGCTGGGGCAAAACTCCCTACTCTCTCATACGAACCGAACCCATACCACTAACTCGACCGGCGGCAAGAAACAGGTATGACTGCGCTTGCCGACCGCGAGTGGCGACTCATCACCGACGAGGCCCGCGACGGCGCGACACAGATGGCACTCGAGGAGGTCGCCGCTCGGACGGCACTTGAAGAGGACGTTCGAACGGTTCGCGTGTATTCGTGGGAGCCGAGCACCCTGTCGCTCGGGTACCGACAGGAGGCCGACTCAGTGGACTGGGACTTTTGCGACCGCGAGGGAATCGACGTGACCCGTCGTCAGACGGGGGGTGGCGGGATCTATCACGACCGATACGCTGACATCTCCTACACGGTCGTCGCGCCGGCCGAGGAGGTGCCGGGCGATCTGATGGAGTGCTACGCGCTCTTTTGTGAGCCGATCCTCACAGCCTTCGAAGAGATGGGCGTCGACGCCGACTTCGCCGCCGCCGAGCAGTCGACGATCTACAAACCGTCGTGCTATCTGCGGGATATCAACCCGGCCCACGACGTGGTCGCGCCGGCGAGTTCGCCCACAGAGTCCCGGAAAATCAGCGGTAACGCCCAGTACCGCCAGCGCGATGTCGTCATCCAGCACGGCTCGCTCAGCTACGCCCGCGAACCCGACAAGCACGTCGGCGTCTTCGACGAGGTACTCGAGACGGACACCTTCACCGACCGGGTGACGAGCATTCGCGAGGAGTCCGGAATCGACCGCGAGGAAGCGGTCGACACCCTTGCGGCGGCGCTCGGTGACTGGTGTGACGCGACGCCGGGCGAGTGGCGAAACGAGGAGCTAACGGCCGCTCGGGAACTCGCAGACCAGAAGTATGGATCGGAGGCGTGGATCCGAGACCGGGAGGTTCTCGAGGCGCACGAGCAGTAACGCTTCAGGCGCTACCGACCGCTCGGCAGGTACCGAAAACGGACCGCTTTTGATCCGGCGGTCGTACCGCTCAGTATGCGACTGACCGGACCGATCGGGATCGGTGTTCGAGCCCTGCTCGGTGCCGGCATCACTGCCGTCACGTTGCTCGCGAGCGCGTACGTCATCACCGTCTTCGCTGCGGCTGTTCTCATCTTCGTCGCGATGCAACTCGGCCCACTCGAGTTCACGGAGACGGGATTTCTGTGGGCGCTCGCCATCGGCGCGATTCCGGTGCTGCCCTGTTTTGCGATCGTCATCGCACACGCAATCCGGCTGGAGCGCGTTGAACTTCTCGAGGGGACCGTTCCAGCCGCGGAGATCGACGCGAACGGTGGGCGAACGCTTGAGGCGTCGGCGACGCGACTGGCGACGCAGTTCGACATTGCAACACCCGAAGTTCGGGTGCGTTCGGACACGACGCCGCTGGCGTACACGACCGCCCGGCCGACCGACCCGGTGCTCGCTGTCCGCCGCCGTAGTTCACCAGTCATCGTCGTTTCGAAGGGACTCGTGCAGACGCTCTCGAGTGCCGAACTCGAGGCCGTGCTGGCTCACGAGTGTGCCCATCTGGCGAACGACGATCTCCAACTCATCTCGTGGCTGCTCGTTCCGCTGTTTGCCGCTGAGTTCCTGTATGAAGCCCACGAAGACGACGAAGACAGCGAAGACAACGAAGACAAACAGTGGCAACTCGACCCGCTCGGCTGGACGCTCACATCGCTCTCGCTCGTCGGCCTTGGTGTCTTCTCCCGCGGGCGCGAACTCGCGGCGGACCGCGCGGCTGTCGAAGCCACCGGCGATCCTGGCGCGCTCGCGTCGGCACTCGAGCGACTCGCGAATCGCCGTCACCGTCGCCGTCGCCGCCCATCGACGGACCTTCGTCACGCGCAGTCGACGAACGCGATCAACATCATGCCGACGCTGGGTGAGGGTGGCGACTTGGGTGGTCTGCGATCGACGCATCCACCGCTCGAGGTACGACTCAGGGAACTTCGATCGGTGGCCGCCGCGTAGTGATCGCCGGTCGGAACGTAGCGAGCGGACGGTCGGCTCGTAGTGAGCGAACGGTCTGATCGTCGAGGTAGCGAGCGAACGATCGGATTGGTCCGAAGTACCTATCACGAACCGGTACTGACGAGGATTCATGACCATGAAGGTCGGCGCACACGTTTCGATCTCCGGTTCGCGCGTCTCCTCCGACACCGAGACGCCGCCGTACGACGACGTTCGCAACGCAATCCCTCGCCAGCTCGCCTTCGGCGGCAACTGCGGACAGATCTTCACCACCTCGCCGCAGGTCTGGGCCCAGCCCGAGATCAGCGACGAGGCCGCCGCAGGCTTCCGCGAAGAAACCGACGCGGAACTCGAGGGACCGTGGGTTATCCACTCCTCGTACCTCGTCAACCTCTGTACTCCGAAGGACGACCTCCGCCGGAAGTCCAAAGAGAGCATGCAGGCCGAGCTCGACGCCGCCGACAAACTCGGCGTTCCGTACGTCAACGTCCACCTCGGCGCACACACCGGGGCCGGCGTCGAGGGCGGCCTCGACAATGCAGCGAGCCTGATCGACGAACTCGACGTTCCCGAGGGCGTCGAGATCCTGATCGAGTCCGACGCGGGCAGCGGGACCAAACTCGGCGGCGAGTTCTCCCACCTCGCGGGGATCATCGACCGCACCGAGACGGAGATCGGCATCTGTATCGACACTGCCCACACGCTCGTCGCAGGCAACGACCTCACGACGGCCGAAGCCGTCGACGAGACCATCGGCCGATTCGACGACGAGGTCGGACTCGAGTACCTGAAGTACATCCACCTGAACGACTCGAAGCACGACGTGGGCACGCACAAGGACGAACACGCCCACATCGGAGAGGGCTACATCGGCGAGGACGGTATGCAGGCGATCGTCAACCACCCAGACCTGCGCGAGTTGCCGTTTGCACTCGAGACGCCGACCGAGGACGGCCGTGGCTTCGCCTGGAACATCGAGAAGGTCAAAGAGCTGCGAGAGGCGGAAGTAAAAGCCTGAGCATTGCAACGGATACGAAGGTAGTGTGGCACTCGGGAGTCACAGCCAGCTTCACTCCGACGCCACCCCGAAAATCGATCCGTTTTACCCGATACGGTGGAAGATCGTTATTCGACGACTCTACCGAGGGTCTCCGGACGTGAAAGACGTCCCGTCAGGCGTCCAAGAAAGGCCTGTGTACGGCCATCCGTCGAAGTCGATCTCGTAGGGGAACGATATTTCGACGAATCCCTGTACGCCCTCGTCCTCGGGATCACCATCGTCGTTTTTCCAGTAGACCGCGTATTCGCCGCCAACACCAGGACTGTACTCGTCCTGCCCGTAATATCCCTCGTGCCACGATTGCGTCCAACTAAATCCGAAGCCGACGTCTCCGTATTCCCCCGACATCGAAAGAGTCACCGGCTGGCTGTTGTACGAGTGGATCGAATCCGGATTCCGGTCGTGGAATTCGAGATCCGCAGACGCACTGTCCGGATTACACTCGACGTGGCTCATGAGGTGGTCCACATACGGCCCCGAACAACCTAAGCCCGAGTCTTCGAGACGCTGGGCCGATGCGTACAACTCAATGACGTACCGGTAGTTCCCATCGCCATCGGTTGGCGGGTCGCCGGTTCCCTCATCTAACATCCACACGTAACAATGGTGGTCATACTCCACTGTCCCATCGGAGGCGAACGTACAGCCCAGTTCGCTCTGCCAATCATCTTCCCAGCCGGCAACGTACGTCAGATCTCCGTCCGGAGGGCTAGGGTTCGAAAGCGTGGCATCCGGAGCGATTGCACTTCGCGCTAGTGCTTGCTGCCTGTCAACCGTCGGTTCGTCTTTGTCTAAATCGATGGTTCGTTTCTGCTCACTCGGTCGATTGTTGTCCTCTCCGGATTTTTCGGTTCCACGTCCCGAACCCGCACTCGCGACTCCGGAGGCAACGCCAACGGTGCCAACACTGCTCAGTGCTGCCAGTACCGTTCGGCGCTGCCAGCTCGATGTCGAGTTGGACATCGTGAATTTAGTTTATTTCGATAGTATTAAACCTAGTTAATCATCACTATTCACACATTATAGATCCTGATATCTTAAATATAACTATCCATTAATAGAGTGTATGAATGTGATCGGCCGGATTTACCTTGGAACAATAGCATTCGCTGCAATTGTTATCGCATTTAGGGCCGCTTCCGAACTGGATATTGGGCCTACAGGGGGCTTCTTTATCGGGTGGACACTGATCGCGTTCGCCGTTCTGGTGCCAATGGTTATTCTCATCGATGTGCTTCGAAGTATCCGAGAGTGACGACCCTCTTTGGAAGACGATTCGTCCCAGAATACGTCCGCGTCCACCTGTCATCGCAAACCAACCGCGCCACGGCATCGAGGACGGCCTCGACAATATGGGGAGTTGCGAGAGGCGGAAGTAGCGGTCCGAGCACTGCGCAGGGGTGGAAGTGTGGCGCTCGGGGGTGTCTGTGGATTTCACCCGGGTTCCGTCCCGACACCACCCCAACCCTACCCGGAAAATCGACCCGCTTTTACCCGACACCCTTCTACAGGCGTCCGTGCGCGAGTTCTCCGAAGACTACCTTCACCGGACCCGCGAAGGCATGTGGGACGACTCCCGGGCGGCACTCGAGCCACTCGCACTCGAGTCCCGCGAGCGGATTCTCGACGTCGGCTGCGGGACCGGCGAACTGAGTCGCGTGCTCGCGGCGGAGTCGCCAGGCGAGGTCGTCGGCTGCGACGCCGATCCCGACCTGATTCGGGCTGCAGCGGCTCACGCGCCGGCGATCGCAACCGTTGCCGGGGACGCCCACCGCCTCCCGTTTCCCGACGACGCCTTTGACCTCGTCATCTGCCAGGCGCTGCTGATCAACCTGCCCGACCCGTCGGCTGCGCTCGACGAGTTCGCTCGCGTCTCGCGCGACCTCGTCGCAGCCGTCGAACCGGACAACGGCGCCGTCGAGGTGGACTCGAGTGTCGGTGCCGAGGACGCCCTCGAGCGGCGGGCTCGCGATGCCTACCTCGCCGGTGTCCAAACCGACGTTGCGCTCGGTGCTGACGCCCGTGAGGCGTTTGCAGCGGCGGATGCGGAGTTCGAGCTACTCGAGACGCGCCGGTACGATCACGTTCGGACCATCGAACCGCCCTACAGCGAGGGGGCAGTCGCTGCGGCGCGCCGGAAGGCGACGGGTGCGGGACTGGCCGACGACCGGGAGACGATGCTCGAGGGGACGCTGACGGCGGCGGAGTATGACGACCTGCGAAGCGAGTGGCGAGCGATGGGCCGTGACGTGATCGAACAGATGGAAGCGCGAGCGTATCGCCGGCGTGAGGCGGTTCCGTTTTTCGTTACCGTCGGTCGCGTTTGACGCGCTGTTTGACGGGTGGGCGCTGTCGGTTCGCTGGCTACTCCTCGTCGTCCTCACTGCGTTGCCCGAGTAACGACGCGTAGATTCCGATAAAACCGATCGTGACGATAAGGAGTCCAGTGAGCAGGTCGACCATCGAAAGCAGCGCGAGTACGGAGCCGGTGAGCACGAGCGCGACATTCGCGAGCAGCGCGGCACGCGGCGACTGAATCCGATCGAGAAGCGCAGACGGCGACAGCGAACTCATATCGGTGACCACCGACAGCAGCGACAAAATTCTTCGTATTACGTTCGAAACAGCGAGTGGTCGATGCTGGGTCACTCCATAACTGCCCGCCAATCGGCCGGCCGATTCGCGATCACTATGCTACTCCTGTGATCTGTTCAGTCTGGTCGTAATCGTCTCGCGAGACTGACGAAGGACTGCGGGTGGTGCTAGCCAACGACGACAATGTCACTTTTCCGTTGAGCGCACCGAACGTTAGACCACGTCGCCTCGAACTGTCACTCCATCCTGTTCCTCGCGCCAGGCGTGGAGCTCCCTGGCCGCGGTCGTCGCTTCCTCGTCCTCCATTCCAAGCATCTCCAGAGCCGCCGACAGCGTCGGCAGCGCCAGTTCGCTCTCGCGGAGCTTTCGGAACGCCTCGTCGCTCCGTGTACCGTCAGCCCAGAGGCAGACGCCGCGGGGATCGAGCAGTTGGGTATAGTCCTCACGGAGTTTTGCACCTCGAAGCCGTTGTGTGACGTTGTCCTCGAAGGAGGCGTTGCAGACTTCGAGGTGGATTGGCTCGTCGCCGGCCCCGTGTTCGGTCCCGAGCAGGTGCGCTGCGAGACACTGCTCCGGTGCGGCGTGTCCGTTCGCGTTTGCACGCAGGAACTCGGGGTACTCCGCGGCCCAGTCCGCGCGGACGGATTTCCCGACACCTTCGATTCCGTGGGACTCCTGAAACCGCGCATCTGGGTCCTGCTCGTCTCCTTCTTCATCGCTGTCTCCAGCGGATGCGCTCTCGTCACGCAGCAGAATATCCTTGGTCAGGTAGATATCGAGCCGTTCGACCGGATCCAGCCCCAGTGCAACGTCACCGAAGGCCCAGACCTCGCGGACCGGAACCGGCATCCGTTCGTTCTCTACGGTGTCGACGAGGGACTCGAGTCGGTCGACTGCGTTGGCGCGGTTGAACCCGCTGGCGCTGCCGCTACTGTTGCCGTTGTCGTTACCGTTCACGTCCCCGTTCCGACCCCCGCTCTCGCTCTCCGTCTCGCGCTCGCTATCGCCACCAGTGTCGCTCATTGTTCACGGTGGGTACTCGAGTTGCAAAACGGTTTCTCAGCCAATCCCTGCTCAGGCGCGCTTTGACCGATCCGTCGTCACGTACACGGTCTTTCGAATCGATGCGTGGACGGTACCCTCGGCATCGACGAGGTCGACGGTGTAGTGGCGGTCGATCGAGTCCGTTCCCTCGCGGTCGAGTTCGGCTCGAATTGCGTCGAGTTCCGCGTCGGACATTGTAAACCGCGCGTATAGCGTCTCAGTACCGGGTTTTTTGAAGCGAATCTCGGCTTCCTTGTCCCAGACGGTGTACTCGTCGCCAAGGTTCTGCAGGAGCATCATCATGTGGAACGGGTCTGTTGCGGCGTACATGCTGCCGCCGAAGGTCGTTCCAACGTAGTTGCGCGTCCGCCAGGTGTGTGGGAGTTTGATTCGGATCTCTTGCCAGTCGGGCGCGATGTAGGTGACTCGGCCGCCGGTACGGCGATACGCGGGAAAGAGGTTGAACCCGAGCCGGTAGAGTCGGGCGCGGAGGGAGTCGAACATAGGTCGACTCACACGGGCGGTTTCAAAGCAGTTCCCAAACGCTGCGGTCGTGGCTGTGCGTTGTCTCTCCGCGGAGCCATTGTATCGCCACCGTCGATAGTCCGTCATCTCCCTGTCCTGTCAAGAGAGCAGGTTTTTATCTGATCCGCCCGAAGTGAACCGTATGCGACACCGCGTCTTCAACGAGGACGGCGAGACCGAACTCGTCTTCGTCATGGGCTGGGGCAACCGCTGGACCCACGAGAACGTCAGCTGGCTCATCGGGAAGCTCACCGAGGCCGGCTATCGGGTCCACGCCTTCGAACTCCCGACGAATATCGAGGACTTCAAAGCCGACTGGCTCGAGCCGGTCGCGGAGTACGTCCTCGACCTAGAGGAGTACCAGCTACTCGCACACAGTGCGGGCGCACTCGTCGCGCAGGCACTCGACGGCGCGGACAACCACGTCTACCTGAGTCCATGGTGGGGGTTCAACGTCGACTTGCCCGAGCAGACGCTTGACCTCGTCTCGAACGTCCCGACGACGCTCCCGTGCATTCCCATTGGAGAGATGGGGCGCGACGTGCTCGGTGAGAAGGCGACGGACCATCAGATTTCGACGAGCCCGCGCTGGGTCTCGCCGGCGTTCGTCCGGGAGATCCACCACGCCCAACAAAATCTCCTGACGATCGACCACGATGCGGTGGTCTTCTGTACGCTGCGTGACTCCCTCGTCGACCTCGAACCGATCGGTGAGCGCGTCCCTGCAGAACACGTCGTGCTCTATGACGGCGGCCACGAACTGTTCTCCTCGCCGACGCGCGAGCGATACGTCGACCTGCTCCTCGACTCACTCCAGGACGGTGCTGAGGCCATCGAGGACCGTTCTGTCGTCCCGCCACGGACACCGGCTGCGCCAGGACCAGCCGAGTAGCGAGTCCAGCAGCGAGTTCAGTAGTGATCTCGGCAACGACTCCAGCAACGATCCCAGAAGCCACGCGCACGCAGGAGACGAAACCGACATACGCGTCCGACGGCAACCTCACCGCGATGGACTGCAATCGGTGTGACGAGGAGGCGGTCATGCACGCCGCCTACTCCGGGGCACACCTCTGTGCGGATCACTTCCGTGAATCGGTCGAGAAGCGGGTGCGCCGGCGGGTGCGTCGGGACGACCTCGTCCCGAAGGACGCAACACCTGAAAACCCGCAAACGTGGGTTATCGGCCTCTCCGGCGGCAAAGACAGCGTCGTCCTCACCCAGATTCTCCACGAAACGTTCGCCAAGGACCCGCGTATCGAACTCGTCGGCCTGACGATTCACGAGGGGATCGAGGGCTACCGCGACAAGAGCCTCGACGCCTGCGTCGAACTGTCCGACGACCTCGACATCCGCCACGAGGTCGTCAGCTACGAAGACGAATTCGGCATCCAGATGGACGACGTAGTCGAGGACGACCCCGAAAACATGGCCGCCTGCGCCTACTGCGGCGTCTTCCGGCGCGATATCCTCTCACGCTACGCAGACGACCTCGGCGCAGATCTCCTGTTGACGGGCCACAACCTGGACGACGAAGCCCAGACCGCGTTGATGAACTTCCTCGAGGGCGACGTCGAACAGATCGCCAAACACTTCGATGCGAGCCTCGGGCCGCTCTCCGAGCGCGAGCAACAGGAGGAGTTCGTCCCGCGCGCCAAGCCGCTTCGTGACGTCCCCGAGAAGGAAGTCGCACTCTACGCCCACCTTAACGACCTACCGGCGCACATCACGGAGTGTCCACACGCGAGCGAGGCCTACCGTGGCGAGATCCAGCAGCTGTTGTACGAACTGGAAGAGAATCATCCCGGGACTCGTCACTCGATTCTCTCCGGCTACGAAGAACTCGCAGGCATCACGTCCGACGAATTCAGCGGCGAGAACGGCGCAGACCTCCAGGACTGTACCGAGTGTGGATCCACGACAACCCGTGAGGTCTGTCGGAAGTGCTCCCTGCTCGAGGCGCTGGTGTAGCTACTCGAGTACCGTCTCGCAGTACGCACACGTTTCCTGTCCCGAATCGTTCGGTGAGCCACAGTGAGGACAGTTAATCGTGCCAGTGCGACCGGTCGCGTCCGTTTCGCCCGCCTCGAATCTCGAATCACTGTCGTCGACGGCGTCAAGCGGTGCACCACAGCCGGCACAGTAGTGTACACGCCATGGCTGCCCATCCGAACCCTCGCTGTCCGCGTGGCGATTGCTCTCGGGACCCGGACCGCATTTCTCGCCATCAACAGCGTCGGTAGCCGTAGCGTCGAGTACATCTTCCTCGACTGCCGTGCCACAGTTCGGACAGTAGTCCGGCAGTTCGTTGTCCGCCTCGCCGGTTTCGGGCCGATTTCGAGTTCGATACACCTGTACGGCCCCGATCATGAGCAACGGAACGAACACCACCATCCCGATCGGGCCCATCGCCAGCAGCGTGACGAACAGCAGATAACCGGCGGCGAGAGTTCCGAGGATCCGAAGCGCAAGCGAGACCGCCATTTCGTCCGGGTTCGGATTCACGCCACGTACGTTTCAGGGATGATCACGGCCGCGTGTCATCGGCAGGTCGCTCACCACCTGCCGCCGTTTTCGCTTCGTTCCCCATCACTGGCCGCCCCCTCGAACCGTTCCCGCGCCCGCTGGAGGTCGGCCGGCGTGTTTACGTTCCGGTGCCAGCCCTCGAGTTCGACGCCGACGTACTGGGCACCGTCTGCGAGCAGGGACTCGAGTGCAGCCGTGAGTTCGAACTCGCCGCTGTCGGCGCGGTCGAGTGTCCGACAGGCGTCGAGCAGGGCCGGTCCGTCGTGGGTCTGGACGCCGGCGGCCATGTAACCCGTCGTCTGCCCACGTTCGAGTGTCGACTCGACGGATCGAATACGGCCGTCGTCTGCGAGCGAACACAGTGCTGTCGCTTCGGCTTCGTTTCGCGAGACGCGGTCGAGTAGGAGTGCCCCGTCGACGCTGGGTTCGCGATGGCGGTCGACGAGCGCCGAGAGGTCACAGTCGAGGGCGTTGTCGCCGTTGATTATCAGTATGTCGTCCGGGAACGCGGTGTCTGACACGTTTGCGTTTTTGTCCTCTCCCTCGTCTTCGCCTTCGCCTTCGTTCTCGTCTACAGATTCGAGTGTGACACCGTAGCCGTCTTCGGCCGCCCGGCAAACAGCGTGTGCGAGGCCTTGACGATTACGTTGCCACGCGTAAGACACCGGCACGCCGTCGAACGTGTCGCCGATGCAGTCGACGATTTCGTCGCCTCGGTAGCCGACGACGATAGTGAACTGCTCGATTCCGGAAACGGTGTCAGCGACCGTTTGCAGGGTCCGACGAAGCAAGGGTTCCCCAGCGATTTCGAGCAGTGGCTTCGGCGTGTCGTCGGTGTACGGCTGCAGTCGCGTGCCACGACCGGCAGCGAACACGAGTGCGTGCATCGATGGTCGTCTCACACTGTCCGCGTGTGGCCTGTTGTACATTCCGGTTGGATATCGCACGGGGCAGAATCATACGACACGCAGTCTGCACGCAGTATACAGCACCCACTATCAAGTAAGACACCCGAAAACGAGACGAACGAAAACGAAACCGCACCGCAGTGACTATGCCGAAATCGTGCGTCAGTTAGCGGATAACGTCGACGCCGTTTTGCTTCTTGAGTTCGCTACGCCCGCCGTCACTCTGGGCACCGAAGCTCTGTCCTGATTGTTCGACGTTGTTGCTTGCGTCGAAGTCAGTGTCGTTGAGCCCCTCGATGCTCGCGCGGGACTTGTCGGCCTGCTTCTGCGTCGTCGGACCCAGGACCTGCGCGCTCTGGACACCGGTCATGATCGCCATGACGCGGACCTTGCCCTTGTAGTTCTCCTGAATACGGGCACCCCAGATGACGTTTGCAGACGCCTCGAGGCGCTCCGTGATGTTGTCCGCGATGCCCTCGGCCTCTTTGAGTGTGAGGTCCGGGCCACCCGTAATGTGGACAAGACCACCGGATGCACCACGGTAGTCGACGTCCAGCAGTGGGTGGTTCATCGCGTCCTTGACGACCTCGTCGGTCTTGTTCTTGTCCTGTGTCTCACCGACGAGCATCACCGCGACGCCGCCCTGATTCATGATCGTGGACATGTCCGCGTAGTCCAGGTTGATCAGCGACGGCTGGGTGATCGTCTCCGAGATCCCTTTGACCGTTTCGGCGATGATCTGGTCCATGACCGAGAACGCCTTGCCGATCGGGAGGTTCGGGACGTAATCGAGCAGTCGATTGTTGTCGAGGACGATGATCGAGTCCGCCTGATCGCGAAGCTTCTCGAGTCCTTCCTCGGCCTTGACCGTGCGGGCACGTTCGACGTTGAACGGCGTCGAGACCATGCCGACGACGATCGCACCCTGCTCCTTGGCAATCTTCGAGACGACCGGGGCGGCACCCGTGCCGGTGCCACCACCCATACCTGCCGTCACGAAGACGAGGTCTGCGTCGCCGAGAACCTCTTTGACCGTACTCTGGGCCATCTCGGTCGCGCGTTCGCCCATCGAGGGATCGCCGCCAGCGCCGAGCCCGTTCGTGAGCGACTTGCCGACGAGGATCTTCGTGTCGGCTTCGATCATCTTCAGGTGCTGTTTGTCGGTGTTGATCGCGACGGTGTCAGCGCCGTCGACACCGATGTTGTACAGCCGGTTGATGGTGTTGTTCCCGGCACCGCCACAGCCGACGATGACGATTCGGGGGTCACCGAACTCGTCGTCGTCCATCGTGGCGTCCATCTCTCGGGCTTCCTGTTCCGCGTTCTCGAGGGCGTCCTGTACAATATCCTGCATTGTTAGACCTTGGCCCAGTTGTGTTTCCCGGCCTGTTCGCTGTGGCCGTCGTACTGCTCGTTGATCATTTCGCGGACGGCCGACCGGATTGCCTCACTCCGGTTCGGGAACTCGCCCGAGTCAACCAGCTGCTCTACCTCGTCAATCTGCTGTTTCGGAATTCGCAGTGTCACACGCTCCATTGTTGTATTCCCCGTTGGGTAAGACGGTGGCGCGCCCCTGTCAGACGCACCGTGTCTTACACCGGATTGGGCGGTCGTCGGGCGTTTTTCGCCGACTTCCGGCCGGTGTAAGACAATCGTCTTACGCAACTAAACGGAATACTGTCTTACATAATAAAACTATCGGCGAGAGAGATTTTCTGTGTCTTACAACCGTCCGTCAGACGTGACTGTCACCGACTTAGCGCGGCTCCAGAACGTCTGCTGCTGGTGTTCGTCTCCCACAGCCCGGGCAGAACGACCAGTCTGACCGATACTCGTCGCCACATTCACAGAACAGCCGCCGCGAGGCTTTCTCTCCACAGTTTGGGCAGTATACATGGTCCTCATCGACGCTTTCGCCACACTGTCCACACGCGTGTGTCGTTTCCGAGGACTCCGTTTGCGGGCCCGACTGGGGCTGTTTACTGTGTGGCGACGGCTGATCCTGTCCGACATCCTCGCGGGACTGTGCATGCGTCTGTTTCTGGTCCTCGTTCGTGGCCTGCGTAGCAGACGGCTGTACACCGATGTCTTCGCTGCCATCCGTCAGCGAAATCGTGACGTTTACATCCTGTGTCTCCCGCGTCGGTGGCCACATTTGACCGCCATTTCCGCGTCGCGTTCCGATGTCAGACATCGCCTTCGGTTGCTGTGAGTGACTGTGGCCGGCTCTCGCTGTTTCGCCACCGAGTCGTTCGTCAATCCGATCGTCTACGTGCTCGCGCACAAGCGACTCAATGAGACACTCGAGTTGTGATCCCACTCCCGCTGTCTCGCCGGCGGGACGTTCCGCGCGCTCCTCGCTCGTGGCCCCGGTCCTGTTCTCATCGTGACCGAGGTACGACCGAAGCGCCTGACGCATCGCCTCGCTCTTGGAAATCTCGAGGGACTCGAGTTCCTGCACGAGGTCGTCGTCAGCACGGAACGTGATCTTGCTCATGGCCGATATACAGGCATATTGATACGCATCCTATATCAATCATACTGTTGCGTGCTACCACACTTGGGCGAGAGCTGAAATAATAACCCTTATGTCTACCTCGGCGACTATGTTTGAGTGCGACCGCCCTTAGCTCAGACTGGTAGAGCAGTCGACTGTAGATCGACTTGCCCCCCGTTCAAATCGGGGAGGGCGGACTTTTGCTGCGAACAACGTGAGCAGTCGAGAGTTTATCCCGACACGATTTGAGCTTGTGAGTCCCAGCCCCGGAACAGCGCGTAGCGCTGCATGCCCGGAACGTCTCACTCCGTTCAAATCGGGGAGGGCGGACTTCTTCCCAAGCCGATACTGAATCGCAAGCGTCCAGCAATTTGCTTTTGTGCGCTCCCTCGTCCGTGGTAGTGTCCACCTCCGCCAATAGCGCTTCGCGGTGAAAGACAGCGGTACCAGTGATACCCAAAACGATTCACGGAGAACGTGAATACAGACCGGACGCGTACTGTTCCCTCCTCCAGGAGAGCTCTGGTGTTGGTCTTGGTGCGCCACTTGGACGCCACGGAATCGGCTCTACAGCCACCCTGTCACGGACATAATTTGTAAAAATGAACGTAATTAAACAACCACCAGACGAATAGATGACTTTGATGAAAATAGTCAATGGATATTAAGATAATTGTTGGAAGATACCAAAGTGTGTTGGAACGGTGCTTTTTTCTCTACGTTCTCAAAACTTGATATGGTCCTGAACGACTACTGCCCTCCATTGGCGGACCAGCAAGCGGTTTCTCAGTCAGAGCGAACGGAAACAGAGTCAATAACACACACTGTTGTAAGAGCATTGGCAAGTGCCAAAAACGTCCCTGTGACTGAGATAGAACCATTGCACAAGCACGTGGATACAGAGGCCCTCAACAGTCTCTACGACGATGTGACGCACTCCACGTCCAACGTAAAGACACGGTTCACGTTCCAGAACTATTGTGTCGTTATTCCGCACGGAGGTCACGTCTACATCTACAAACGACGAGACCGCGCTTAGACAAGCCAGCACCGTTCAAACCATCAAACAATCTGATCCAATAGGGTCGGGGGGACCGTCTGTTGCAACCAGTGAAGCCTGAGCAGTGACTCCCTCTTCTGGTTCGCAGCGACGACAACCGCCGACAGAACGCAATGTGCCCTGCGGTAGTGGTAGGTGGTGACGGTGGTAACTGACACTACCGCGGGCATCAGTGTCATCGTGGTGCCGAGAGTAAGCGCCTGTGGACGTGGCAAACGAGGTTTTCACGGCTTCGAAGTCGAAGGGTCTGCTGTGACTGGATACGTCACCCGCTAGCCTGCCGATCGGACACGCACGCGCCGGCCGACGGCTTTTGGTCGGCGTGATGATAGCGCCGCGTATGAGTGAGAACGGCCCTGGCGGAAACAACGAGAGCGGCGCCAACGGAAGTGAGAGAGCTTCCAGCCCAGAATCGAACACAGAACCGGAACCGGATGTCGATCGCGTACAGGACCGCGCCGAACAGCGCAAATCCCAGCGTGCAAACACCACAGAGTCCGTCCTCGAGGACGTCGAGCAACAGCTCGGGGAACTCGAGTACCCGGTCACTGGCGAGGAGATCGCGACCGAGTACGGGAGCGACCCGATCGATATGCCGAACGAGACGGAGTCGCTTGGCAGTGTGTTCGACCGTCTCGCGAACGAGGAATTCGAGAGCGAAGCGGCGGCACGGGAGGCGATTTATGGCGAAGTGACGGGCGAAGCGGGTGGTCGAGCAGAGGCGAATCCGGAGCGAGATCTGGACAGTCTCGACGACGAGACGCAGGGGTCGGCTAGCGACACGGGAAGCGAGTCGCTCTGAGGATACCGGGGGATACCGGGTTCCTGTCCCGGTTCCGTCGCCGGATCGTGATAGCAGAACGGATTTACGTCAGCGTCGTCTTTCATCGCACATGGATTACGAGTCGAGTCTCGACCGAGCGATGGAGGACGTTCCCGACATTGGGGGCGACGAAGAACGGTTACAGATCCCTGACGCACAGACACAGAAAGACGGCGCGTTCACCCGGTTTACGAACCTGGGCGAAATCGCTGACGTGCTCTCGCGCGAGGACGAGCACCTCCACCGCTTCGTCCAGCGGGAGATGGGGACCAGCGGCAAGTTCGAGGAAGGGCGCGGCCGGTACAACGGGACCTTCTCCGAGCAGGACTTCAACGCGGCGGTCGACGCGTACGTCGACGAGTACGTCCTCTGTACGGAGTGTGGCCTGCCGGACACCCGCCTCGTTCGCGAGGATCGTACGCCAATGCTGCGCTGTGACGCCTGTGGTGCGTTCCGGCCGGTCACCAAGCGTTCGACGAGCGCCGCCCAGCAGCAACAGCAGGACGCCGTCGAGGAGGGCAAGACCTACACCGTCGAAATCACCGGCACTGGCCGCAAAGGCGACGGTGTCGCCGAGAAGGGAGAGTACACGATTTTCGTCCCCGGCGCGCAGGAGGGTGACGTCGTCGATATCTACATCAAGAACATCTCGGGCAACCTCGCGTTCGCGCGACTCGACTGAATCGCTGGCTTCGACCGAATGCGTGCGGAGCGGGTTCTGTTTCTGTTTCTGTTTCTGTTTCTGTTTCTGTTTCTGACCACCCGTTTCTCTTCGCTTCTTCCGACTCACTGTCTCCGCCATCGCCGTTGTCGCTCTGGTACGATACTTCAGTCGCTGCCCCTCTGACGTGCCGATACCGGTCGATACTGGTTCGCTGGAATCGGTTCCGAAGCGACGATTCGCGGGAACCGCGAAGATAAAGTTGACTTGGGGTAATCACACGAGCGTGGGAGTTTCGTTCGACCTCTTCGATACGCTCGTTACCGCCGACTACCCGGCCGACCCCGCTGCAGCCGTCGCGACCGAACTCGCCGAGCGCGGCGTTTCGGTGCCTGACGACTGGGCGGACGCGTACACGGAGGTTCACATCGACGCTCCCGACGGCGCAGAAGTCCCGCTTCCCGCACACGTCTCTCGCGCGCTCGCGAGTCGTGACGTTGCAGTCAAGGGAAACGCAGCCAGACGAGCGGTCGTTGCCGCGTTTGACCCTACTGTCGAAACCAGACCGGGTGCACGGGCGGCGATCGACGCCGCTCGCGACCGCGGCCACGAAGTCGCGCTCTGCTCGAACTGCAGCGTTCCCGAACTCGTCGGACGGGCGCTCGTCCGATCTTCACTCTCGCGCGATGACTTCGACGGGATCGTCACGAGCGTCGGCTGTGGCTGGCGAAAACCCGCACCCGAAATCTTCGAACAAACCGCGGCCGAACTCGGCGTTTCCGCCACAGACCTCGTCCACGTCGGCGACGACCCGCGAACTGACGGCGGTCTCGCGTCCGTTGGCGGAACCGCGCTCTTGCTCGCCGACGACCGTATGACAGACGGCAGCAGCGTGTCAGCCGAGGGTCCCAGTGGTGAGCCGGGAGACACACACGTACTCGAGTCCCTCGCTGAACTCCCCGACGCACTCGACGCACTCCCCGACACACTCGACAAGACCGAGTCCGGAGGTGACCGACTGCGATGACGATCACTGTTTCTGGCCATCTCATCGAACGCGCGAGGGCTGACCCGTGGTGACCACGGCCTTCCTCCTCGCCGTCGCCCTCGGCCTCGATCACATCGTTGGCGAGCCGCGAAACGCGTTCCATCCGGTCGCCTGGCTCGGTCGTCTCATCGCACCACTTGACCGTGAGTGGAGCGACCGCGACCGGTACCAGCGCCTCGCTGGCGTTCCAATCGCGCTCGTCGTCCCGCTCGTGCCCGCCGCTGCGGCCGCCGGGTTCGTTCTCGCTGCAGCCGCCCTCTCGCCGCTCGTCGGCATCGCGGCTGCCGCTCTCGTTCTCTGGCTGACGATCAGTTTGCGATCCCTACTCGAGTTGACCGACGAGGTCGTCCGCGCGACGGCTGGTTCCGCGGCGGAACTCGAGACGGCTCGCGACCGCGTACGCGGTCTCGTTGGCCGGGACACAGCATCGCTTTCGCCGGCCGAACTTCGCAGTGGGGCACTCGAGAGCGCGGCGGAGAATCTCGCGGACGGTCTCGTCGCGACGCTCCTGCCGTTCGCGCTGCTCGCCCCGTTTTCGTTGCCCGCTGCCGCAGCGGCTGCGGCGTGGGTGAAGGGCGTCAACACGCTCGATTCGATGCTTGGCTATCCGTCGAAGCCCCACGGGACCGCGAGCGCGCGCCTCGATGATTTCGTGATGTGGATCCCCGCTCGTCTCTCCGCAGTGTCGATCGCTCTCGCCGCAGGTGCGCCGCTTGCACTCCGACGCGCGGCAGCGTGGGCTCGGACACCGCCGTCGCCGAACTCGGGGTGGCCGATGGCGACGCTCGCGTGCGCGCTCTCGGTTCGCCTCCGCAAACGGAACGTGTACGACCTCAACCCCGATGCGGAATTGCCGGCACCCGAGGACGGCGAGCGCGCGACGAGCGTGATTCGCGTCGCTGCTATCGTCTCGGCCGTGATTTCGCTGGCGCTCGCGACGGGGGTGGCCGTTCTCGCAGCCGAGTTTGGCACTGTGGACGGACCGTTTATCGCTGACAGCATCCTACTGGAGCCACTGCTTGCTCTCCCGGAGGTGGTGCAGTGGTCGTAAGACGCTGGCTTCGGGCAACCCGCGGCGCGCTCGGCTTCCTGACGCGACTGCCGGTTCACCACCGTGATGGCGACTGGGAGGCGTTCCGATCCACGCCGGCCGCGTTCCCGCTCGTCGGACTCGTCGCTGGCACACTCGCCGCAGTGCCGCTGCTCGCGGCCGATGTACTCACACCGCCGGTCGTCGCCTTCGGCTACCTGCTCGCCGTTTACGCGGTGACCGGCATTCACCACCTCGACGGCGTCGCCGACCTCGGCGACGCGCTCGTCGTCCACGGCGACGCCGACCGCCGGCGCGAGGTCCTGAAAGACACGACGACCGGCGTCGGTGCGATCCTCGCCGTCGCGATTACGATTTCGGGACTTGCACTCGGCGGGCTCGGTCTCGCCGCGCTTCCGGCGCTGACGGCCGTCACGGTCGCCATCGGTACCGAAGTCGGCTCGAAGTTCGGGATGGCGACGATGGCCTGCTTCGGCCGCGCGCCGTACGAAGGCATGGGTCGACAGTTCACCGAGGCGTCGACGCCTGGCGGCTGGCTCGTCCCCGCAGCGCTCGTCCTCTCGGCGGCGGCGTTCACCTGGCCGCGCCCGGTCGCGCTCGCCGTCGCTGGCGGCGTCGCCGGCGTCTGTCTCCCCTGGTACTGGGCGACTCGCCACCTCGGCGGGATCAACGGCGACATCTTCGGCGCGGCGAACGAACTCGGCCGCGTCGCAGGACTGCACGCGGGGGTGATCGCGTGGACGCTCTTGTGATGTGCGGCGGGAAAGGCACCCGACTCGAGAGCGATCACGAAAAGCCGCTCCACCCCATCGCGGGGGTTCCGATGGTCGACCGCGTCGTGGGTGCACTCGAGTCCAGCCAGATCGAGACGATCTACGCTGCAGTTTCTCCGAACGCACCGAAAACGCACGCACACCTTTCTGAATCAGACCGAGATGTCAATCTCGTCGAGACGGCGGGCGAGGGTTACGTCGCGGACTTGCTGACTACGCTCGACCGGCCGGAGATTTCCCAGCCACTACTCACAGTCGCAGCGGACCTCCCGTTGCTCTCCGCAGCCGCCGTCGACCAGGTGGTTACAGCGTATGACGAGCGCGGTGGTGCCGGATCGATGACCATTTGCATTCCCGAAGCTCGGAAGCGAGAACTCGGGGTCAGCATCGACTCGCGGCTCGAACAGGCGGATCATGACGCTGGCACTGCCTCTGACGATACCGCTCTTGTCCCGACCGGCGTCAACGTCGTCGGCGAGTCGACTGCTGACGACACGACCGACCAAGACACCACAGACGACACCCAACCATCCATGACCTACGTAACCGACGACCCGCGACTCGCGGTCAACGTGAACCAACGCGAAGACGCTCGCATTGCTACCGCGTACATCCGGGATCCGGAAACGCGAGCAATGCGAGAAACGAAAGAAGCGCACGAAACGCACGAAACGCACGAAACGGACGGCAGACACGGTGACAAACAATGACTCGTCCGCGTCTCATCCTCCCAGCAGGGACCACCGAAACCGCGCTCATCGACGGCATCAGCGCCGCCGGCGCGGCTCCCGAACTGATGGCGCACACTCCCTCCGCCGACGTCGAGATACTCGAGTTCGGCGCGCCCGCGCGCTCGCCGGTGACGCCGGTCAGTCCGACTGGCTGCCCGACGCCGGCGGCGGTCACGCGGGCCGTCCGCGAGGTATGCGGATTCGACGTGACGGTGGTCGACGCCGGACTGGCCAAGCCGACGAGCGTTCCCACGGTCGACCTCGGTGTCGAGCCAGGGAACGATATCCGCGAGCCCGCAGCCGTCCCGGACGCAACGGCGATTTTCGACCGCGCGCACGGCTACGGAGCGAGCTTTCCCGACGGCGAGGACGACATCGTCATCGGCGAGACGATTCCCGGCGGCACGACGACCGCACTCGGTGTGCTCACCGCGCTCGGCGAGCCGACCAGCGTCTCCTCGTCGCTCCCGGAGAATCCCGTTGAGCGAAAGCGCCGCGTCGTCGACGAGGCCCTCGCCGCGAGCGACCTCGCAGCCGGCGACTGCGAGTCCGCACCGTTCGACGCGATTCGGGCCGTCGGTGATCCAGTTCAGCCGACCGTCGCCGGTATTGTGGCGGGGATACTCGAGTCCACACCCACTGCGAGCGTCACCCTCGCTGGCGGGACGCAGATGGTTGCCGTAGCCGCAATCCTCCGTCACGCGGGTGTCGACGCACCGCTCGAGATTGCGACGACCTCGTTCGTCGCGGCCGAGCAGGGCGAGCAACTCGAGTCGGCCTGCGCTGCGCTCGACTGTGAACTGACGGTGACCGATCCCGGCTTCGCCGACCACGAGCGCGAGCACGTCGCGATGGACCGCTACTGCGCCGGTGAGGCAAAGGAGGGCGTCGGCATGGGTGGTGCGCTCTCCCTGGTTCCAGCGGGCGAGTTGGCGGCAGTCAGAGACCAGTTCGAGATGGTTTGTCGGCGGCTGGGAATCGAATCTGACGGGTCTGGAGAGCGTTCTGGCCTCGACACCGACCCCGACCCCGACACCGACATCGACACCGACCCCGACACCGACCCCGACCCCGACACCGACATCGACACACCTTCCAGAACCGACCCGGAACCAGCACCCAACGTCGATCATGGACCCTGACTCGATCCACACCACCGGCCGCGTTCCTCACGGCGGTGAGCCCGACCCGGCCGTCGTCGATGCCTCGGCGAACACCAACGCGAACACACCCGACGGCGTCGACGAGGTGTACCGCAACGCACTCGAGGAGTCCCGACGCTATCCCGACGACGAGTACGCCGAGTTCCGGGCCGCGGCAGCCGACTTCGTGGGCTGTGAACCCGAACAGGTAATTTCGACGCCCGGCGGGCTAGCCGCGATTCGACTGGCGATGGAACTCGCGCTCGAGCCCGGCGACGAGGCACTCGTCCCCTACCCCAGTTTCGGCGAGTACGCCCGCGAAGTCCGCCTGCAGGGTGCGACGCCGCAGTTCGTCCGCTACGACGACATGCCGTCGCTGCGCGCGGCTGCACTCGAGTCCGCTTCGCTCGCGATTATCTGTACGCCGAACAATCCGACGGGTGACGCGGTCGACCCGGCCGACCTCGTCGCCTTTGCGAACCGCTGTGCGGAGGCGGGGACGACGCTGCTCGTCGACGAGGCGTTTCTCGGCTTTACTGACCTGCCCTCCGCGGCAGCCGTTGCACTCGAGTCCGACTACGCGTACGGCCGGGAGCACGTTATCGTCGCCCGCTCGCTCACCAAACTGTTCGGCCTGCCGGGTCTACGCGCTGGCTTCGCCATCGGATTCGGCGAGAACAGACGGGCACTCGAGTCGGCCCGCCGCGCGTGGTCGCTCGGAACGCCGGCCGCGCGCGTCGGTGCACACTGTCTTCGGCAGGACGAGTTCGTCCGTGAGACACGCGAGCGGGTTGCCGAGGAGCGCGCGCGAGTTCGCGAGCGGGTGGAAACCGAGCCCGAGTCCGAGCCCGAGTCCGAGCCCGAGTCCGAGCCCGAGCCCGAATCCGAATCCGAACTCGGGTTCGACGTCGCGCCGTCGGACGCACCGTATCTGCTGTGTGACGTAGGCGACCGCAACGTCGACGACGTGATCGAGACGGCGCGCGAGCGCGGGGTGGCCATCCGCGACGCCCGCACGTTCCGGGCGCTCGACTCGCACGTTCGAATCGCGATCAAAGATCGGGAGACGAACGACCGGGTGCTCGCGGCACTCGGTGCTGGCGGGCCGGAGGAGTCGGAAGGTGGTAGTGGTGGTGGCTGATGACCGCTGACGAACCAGCTTTCCAGGCCGTTCGTCGCGACGGCGTGCTTCGGGTGTCACGATCCGAAACCGAGTGGCTCTCGAGTGGCTGGAACGGCGGCCGCTGGCAGTCCGAGGCTGCGTACAACATCTCGGTGCCGGAGGAGTGGGGTCACCAGGATCTCGGCGCGTACGTTTCGTCGCGACTCGAGCGGGCAGGATTCCAGGACGTGGCGTTTCCCGAGCGCGATGGCCGGTCGAACTCGCACGCACAGCAGCCAGGACCGGCCCTCCTCACTGGTGTCGACATGACCGACGCCCGCGGCGCACACTGCGGCCCCGTTACAGCCTACGCGACCGCCGGCATCTCGAACCCCGCCGCGCTTCCGATGGATCCCGCAGGTGGTTCGCTGCCTCCCACGGACGCTCAGACTAGCGAGACAGATGAAACAGAGACCACCATCGGCACCGTCAACGTCATCGTCGGAACCACGCGCGCACTCGAGTCCGGCGCGCTCGCGAACCTCCTGGCAGTCGCTGTCGAGGCCAAGACCGCGACGCTCCTCGCCGAAACTGGCTTCCCGGGGACCACGAGCGACGCGGTGATCGTCGGCCACGATCCGGCAGGTACGCCTGCGGCGTTCACCGGCAGCGCGACCCGCGTCGGCGCGGCGACGCGGGCCTGTGTCCGCGAGGCGGTTCGGTCCTCACTTCACGCGCACTACGAGGACGGGACGTACACACTCCCCGATTCTGTGGCGGACGCGACCTACGGTGTGTCGACTGCTGTCGAGGCAACGGTGTTCGAACCGACGGTTGGTGAGTTTCCGGCTGATGATTCAGTCGCCAGTCAGGACGCAACGACCGTCCCCGACAGCCAGGATTAACTCCCCCCGAACCGAAGCCACCGCCGATGGGTGTCGACTCCGATCCGGCAGCGATTCGCTCGATTGCCGTCTCGCCAGCGGATGTCGTCGACGCCTACGCCTACACGCAGGAGAACCCCGGCGAGGCCGTCCTTCGGATCACACCGCCGTTCCACGGCCGAATGCGGGCCCGTATCCACGTCTACCGACACGACGATGCCGAACTGACCGGTGCCGTTCACGTTCGCCCGGCGGACGTACTCGAGTCCGACGTGATCGAGGCCTACCCGGCGTTCGACGAGGTGGCGACCGGTGGGAGATCGGCCGATGGAGAGGGAAGCGTAGACGGTTCGGATGATGCGGATGGGGCGGCGAATGAGAGTGATTCTACTACTGCTACTGATGCTGTCTCCGACGACCGCCGCAAACATCACGCCGAGGCTGTCGAGCGGTGGCAGGAACGTGCGCGTGAGGCACTTCTCGATGAGGTGCAGATCGATACCGAAAGCGGCCAGCGACCGGTCGACGTCAAGTCACTCGGCTGATCGGACAGCGTTGCCGACCAGTATAGCGTACCGACAGTGAATTTCCCCGGGGGAATTCGAGCGAGAGAGGTTCGGAACCGACTACTTTCACTTTCACCACGGACGGGTCGGATTGACATACTGTCAGTCCAAGTGATGAGTATGACACTGATCGTCGACCGAAGTGATGACCGCTCCCGTAGCGACCTCACCGAGGACGAAGCCAGCCATAGCGAAGCCACGCAGCGCGAACGAATCGAAGTCACCGAACTGCACGCGGCCGGCGTCGAGGAGTTCATCCACGACCAGACTGACGTCGACACCGATCAGGTCTCACTCGAGCACCGAGGTGCGCGTACGTACCTCGTCCTCGAGGAGTAAGTCGGCTGTCGGCGGGCAGTCGCGGGCAGTCGCGGGCAGTCGCGGGCAGTCGCGGGCAGTCGCGGGCAGTCGCGGGCAGTCGCGGGCAGTCGCGGGCAGTCGCGGGCAGTCGCGGGCAGTCGCGGGCAGTCAGCCAGCAAAGACGGTTCTGACGGAGCCACACGCAGTCACGTCACACGATTGCTCCACCCACACTAACCCCACCAAACACACCAACCCCACCAAACACACTCTCACCCCGACTCGCCGCGCTCAATCGGCGCGCGGACGAGATTCCCCCACTCCGTCCAGGAGCCGTCGTAGTTGTGCACGTCGTCGTACTCGAGTAACTCGTGGAGCGCGAACCACGCGATCGCAGAGCGCTCGCCGACGCGACAGTAGGTGACGACGGATTCGTCGCCGTCAATGCCTTCGTCTGCGTACAGCTCCTCGAGTTCGTCCGGCTCTTTGAACCGGCCGTCGTCGCGCAGGTTAGTCTTCACCGGGACGTTCGACGCGCCGGGGATGTGCCCGCCCCGCTGGGCGGTCTCCTGGAGCCCCTCGGGCGCGATAATCTCGCCGGAGAACTCCGCGGGTGAGCGAACGTCGACCATCGGGATGCCGGCCTCGCGGGCCTTGTCCACGTCGTCCTTGTAGGCGCGAATACTCTCGAATGGTCCTTTCGCGGTGTACTCGACGGCGTCGAAGTTGGGTTCGTCCTCAGTTAGTGGATACTCCTCGTTCACCCAGTAGTCCTTGCCGCCGTCGAGGACGCGTGCGTCGTCGTGGCCGTAGTATTTGAATTCCCAGTAGGCGAAGAGGGCGAACCAGTTCGGGATCCAGCCGTTGCCGTAGAAGACGACCGTGGAGTCCTCGCTGATACCGTGTTCGCCGACTGTCGCCTCGAAATCGTCTTTCTTCAGGATGTCTCGCTGGTCCTGATCGGAGAGGTCTTCGTCCCACTGCATCCTGACTGCGCCGGGGATGTGGCCTTCATCGTACCGCGAGGGAAAGTCGCCTTTGTCGGGGGATTCAGGGCTGTTGACCTCCACGAGCCGGTACTCCGATTCGGCTGCCTGAAACTCGTTCAGGTGGTCTTCGACCCAGTCCGCCGAAACCAGTACGTCGGTGTCGTAGTCGGACATGCGGCGACTACTCCGACGAGCACCGTCAAAAGCGTAACACGCGGTTGTCGGACACGTCCGAAACCGAACCGGTAGGCCTACTTCGATCGGTTCACGACCCCCTGTATGCGACTCGCACGGATCGAGACCGAGAGCGGACCTGTAGTTGGACGATATGAGGACGGCGTCGTTCACCCGATAGACGGGAGCGGCGATACCGACGACACCGACGACAGCACGTACGAGGTCGGCGTCGACGGCGACCTGCTCCCACCCTGCGAGCCGACGGCGCTCTACTGCGTCGGTCGAAACTATGCCGAGACGCTCGAGCAGATGGAGTACGAACGTCCCGAGGAGCCGGACTTTTTCATCAAACCACCGGCATCGCTACTGGCCCACGAGGAACCGATTCCGTACCCTGACTTTACCGACGAACTCACGTACGCCGGCGAACTTGCGGCCGTCATCGACGAGGAGTGTCACGATGTGGCCGAGGACGAAGTCTCCGAGGTCGTCCGCGGCTACACGATCATGAACGACGTGGACGCGCTCGACCAGCAGGGCCGCACCGCGCGGAAGGCATTCGATGGCTCCGGCCCGCTCGGTCCGTGGATCGAAACCGAACTCGACGCGACGGAGACGGAACTCGAGATGCACACCGACGTGGCGGGCGAACGCCGCCAGGAAGCGACGACGAATCTGATGTTGTTCGGTGTTGCCGAGGTCGTTTCCTATCTTTCGAAGCGATTTACGTTCCAGCCGGGCGATGTCGTCGCCTTCGGCAGCCCCGCAAACCCTGGCCTCGTCGAACCGGGTGATACGATCGAAATTACGTACGAAGGTGTCGGTACATTGCGGAACACGGTTGCCGAGACGACCGACTAGCTGTCCTCATCTGGAGGTACTCGACCGTCGGCCGCTCCCACTATCAAGGCGTTCGCCGCCCGTTGCGCCGAGACCGAATCCGATCAGGAACAAGACGCCCAGAAGGATGTGCACCGGGCTGTCGAACGGTCCCGTGGTCACCTCGAGGTAGCCCCACCAGGCGAGGTAGACGAAGAATCCACCGACAAGGAGAGAATCGGTGCGCACCCCGGTGAACCGCGAGAACAGTGCGCCGGAGACAGCGCAGATGAGTACCAGTGAGAGCATCAGTCACAGTTCGCCGATCCAGGCTTCGACCGTCGACCAGGTGACACGCGCTAGCACCGTGAGAACGTACGAGACGAGGAAGACGAAGCCAGCCCCGCCGAGAATTTCGGTGAATCGGTCGGATATTTCTTGCTCGTTATGCGGTTGGTCGGGCATCTGTTGCTTGGTATGCAGTTTTCTGTCGACGACTATACGTTTTCGTCTCGAACAGTTGTCCGCAGACGACTCCGGTTCGCACCCGGTACCGGTAGAAAGGCACTTCAGCGCGAACCGTCTCCACGAACACGTGAGCGCTGACACGACACGACGTGTCGAAGTCTACCCCGACCGCGAGGCCGTCGTCGAGTTCGATCCCAATCTCACTTTCGAGTGTGTCGACGACTGCACCTGGTGCTGTCACCACGGCGTCCTCCTCTACGATCGGGACCTTCTCGAACTCGCCCAGCGGGCGAACCTCGCCGAGACGACGACCGACTTCCGCGGCGAGAAGTTCGTCACGCGCGAGGCAAAAGACCGAGAGGAACACGTCGCAGACGACGGCTCCGCCTGCGCGTTTCTCCGTGAGGACGGCCTCTGCTCGTTGCATCTGGAGGAGGACTGGAAGCCGGCGCGGTGTTCTGTCTTCCCGCTCGGCGTCTGGCTCGAGGACGGCGACCTCCACGTTGACATCCGCGAATCTGCCCACGACCACTGTGACGGCCTGAACGTCAGCGAGCGCCGCGTCATCGACAATCTCGAGGCCTTCCTGCCGGAACTGTTGTGGGAACTCCAGAACCCTGATTCAGAGCGCGAGCTCTAATACACTTGATACAAATACGCTGAAACGACCGATTTCCCCACACCAGGGCCGTGGTGCGTGGTACCACGACTTTCCGATGATTTAAACGTCTGCCGAACGTAGGTCAGGTGTGACAGAAGAATCCGGGCGACGGAATCTCCGTATGCCCAACAGCGATGAAGTATTCGCCGTCGTAACCGAACACCTCGGTGGCAACCATGTGCAACTGCGGTGTGAGGACGGCGAGGAACGTCTCGGCCGTATTCCAGGCCGAATGAAATACCGAACCTGGATCGAGCAAGACGACATCGTCGTCGCCGAGCCCTGGGACTGGCAGGACGAGAAGGCCACGATCGAGTGGCGCTACACCAGCCAGGACGCCGACCAGCTCCGCCGCGAAGGCCACATCGACTGATTTTACTTCGGTGGCAGTAGCGCTGCGCTGACCCCTATACCTATATCCACGTTAGGCCCATAGCTCCTGCCACGTTCACATCCGTCCTTTAACCCACAGAGCCGCCGGTCACGCACTTGTAACGCCGATCACGCACTCGCAAACGTGTCTTATAGGAAGGGTGATGACATCACACCGTGGTCGTGGTTCGTTTTCATCGCTCGACTCCCCATCGGACCGGCCACAGCAGCAGCTATTCTCCCAGCAGGCGTCCCGCTATTTCCTTGCGCCCCACACTGTCAGGACCTAGGTTTTTCACTACACCAAGAGTCAGTGTCGACTATGCAACCACTATCCGGGAACTCCGTCGTCATCGTCGGGGGCGGTGTCGGCGGCCTCTCGACCGCCTGTTATCTCGCCGACGCCGGCGCTGACGTCCGCGTCGTCGAGCAAAACGACCAACTCGGCGGCCGCGCGAGCCGTCTCGAACGCGACGGGTTCCGGTTCGACATGGGACCATCCTGGTATCTGATGCCCGATGTCTTCGAGCGGTTTTTCGCTAACTTCGACCGAACGCCAACGGACTACTACGACCTGACACACCTCGACCCCCACTACCGAATTTTCTTCAAAGACAGCACGAACCCAGATCTCGAATCAGCAGGGACTCGAGTACGCACGGATGGCGACACCCCAGCGACAACCACGATGACGGCCTCGTCTCAGATACCGGGCGACCGGATCGACATCACACCGGATCTGGAGCGAACGAAGGAACTGTTCGAGATGTACGAGGAGGGCGCTGGTGAGGCACTCGAGCGCTATCTCGAAAAATCTCGGGAGAACTACGAGGTCGGCATGGAGCACTTCGTCTACAAGGATCGGCCACGGCTGCGAGATTACATCGACCCGGCCGTTGCGCGACAGGCGCGCGGGCTCTCGTTGCTCGGATCGATGCAGGGCCACGTCGAGAACTACTTCGACCATCCGCAGTTGCAACAGATCATGCAGTACACGCTGGTCTTTTTGGGCGGGTCGCCGTCGAACACGCCGGCGCTGTACAACCTGATGAGCCACGTCGATTTCAACCTCGGCGTCTGGTATCCCGACGGCGGTATCGGGGCCGTTATCGACGCCTTCGTCGACCTCGGACGAGAACTCGGCGTCGAATACGACACCGGGCGACCGGTGACGAAAATCAAGGGCCGGACGGGCGCGTTCCTCGTCGAAACGACCGACGGTGCGCTCCGACCGGATCTGGTGGTGAGCAACACTGATTACGCACACGCCGAACAGGACCTGCTCGCGCCCGAACGACGCGGCTACGACGCCGACTACTGGGAGTCCCGAACCTACGCCCCCTCTGCGTTCTTGCTCTATCTCGGCGTCGAGGGCGACGTCGACGACCTCGCCCACCACACGCTCGTTCTCCCGACCGACTGGGAGGAGCACTTCGATCAGATCTTCGAGGATCCGCAGTGGCCCGAGGACCCGGCGTACTACCTCTGTGTGCCCTCCGAAACCGATGATACTGTCGCACCCGACGGCCACAGCGCGCTGTTCGTCCTCGTTCCGATCGCACCGGGACTCGAGGACACCCCCGAAATGCGCGACCAGTACCGAGAACTCATCCTCGACGATATCGAGACGTATACGGGAACCAGCCTCCGGGATCGGATCGTCTTCGAGGAGGACTTCTGTGTCTCCGACTTCGCCAGTCGGTACAACAGCTACGACGGGACCGCACTCGGGCTCGCCCACACGCTCAGACAGACGGCCCTGTTCCGGCCACCACACCGCTCGAAGCAGGTTGACGGACTCTATTTCACCGGGGCCGACACGACGCCGGGGATCGGCGTCCCGATGTGTCTGATCAGCGGCGAGCTGACGGCTGAGGCCGTGCTGGGGGACCATGGCGGTGCCTGAGAGCGTACTCGGACTCGTGAGGTCGGGGTTGCGTTTGGTGGGGGACTCGAGTACCGCGCTGTCTTCTCCACCCTCTCACGCCGACGGCGTCTCGGACGATAGTGCCCCTGCAGCCAGTGCTGACAGCGGTGAAACCAGCGGAGCCAGCGAGACCGCTGGCCGAGGCGGCTTCGAGTCGCTCTCGTACCTGTTCACCCTCTCGCGTCCGCGATTCTGGTTCTACCTCGCCGGTCCGGTGCTAGTGGGCATCGCCTACGCGGCCGAGAGCACCGGTGACCTGATCACGCTCGCGACGGTCGCACTGTTCGCGTACTTCCTCGTGCCGGCGAACGTGTTCCTCTACGGGATTAACGACATCTACGACCGCGAGATAGATGCGAAGAACCCGAAGAAAGCGGCCGACGAACGGGAAGCGCGTTACCGCGGTCAGGGGTACGTACCAGTCGCGGTTGCGCTCTGTGCGTCGCTGGCAGTGGTACTCGTTCCGCTCGTGCCGAGCGCGGCGTGGCCCTGGATCGCCGTCTTCCTCGTTCTCGGCGCAGCCTACAGCGCGCCGCCGGTCCGATTCAAGACGACGCCGTTCCTCGACTCGGTCTCGAACGGCCTCTACATCGCGCCGGGTGCGGCGGCCTATGCCGCGGTTGCCGGCACGCAGCCCCCTGTACTCGCCGTCGTGGGTGCCTGGCTCTGGGCGATGGGGATGCACACGTTCTCCGCGATTCCCGATATCGTACCCGACCGGGAGACTGGAATCCGTACGACTGCAACCGTTCTCGGTGAGACGCGGACGTACGGCTACTGTGCTGCCTGCTGGCTGGGCAGTGCGCTCGCGTTCGCCGCGCTCGATGTCCGACTCGGCGCGCTGTTGTTGGTCTATCCGGCACTCATCGCCACTATTGTCGCGACGCGAATCGACGTCGACCGCGCCTACTGGTGGTTCCCGGCGATCAATACTGTCGTCGGCGCGGCGATGACCATGGGTGGCCTCTGGGTGGTGCTCTATGGATAGTCCGGACTCGGGCTCCGAAGCGGACTCGTCACCAGAATCCGCTTCTGGCTCTGGTTCCGCCTCTGCCTCGACTTCGACTACCCCAACTCGAACCAGCGAGGGGTCACGCGCTGTGCTCCAGCACCGACTCGAGTCCATCATCCGTGAGAACCGGTTCACCATCGCGGTGGTGTTCCCGGTCATCGGTGCGGTGACGCTCGTGGCGAGTGATCTCGGGCTGTTGCCGGAACCCCTCGCGTACAACCCGCTGTTGTTGCTGTTCGGGACCGCCGTGATGCGTTCGCCGCTGCTCGTCGGCCTCTTGCCCCGAATCGGCTGGTGGGCGCTCGGCTGTCTCGGCGTGTTGACTGCGTACACATATGCAATCGAAATCGTCGGCGTACGGACCGACTGGCCCTACGGCGCGTTCGAGTATACGATCCAGCTCGGGCCGATGCTCCTCGGCGAGGTGCCACTGGCGCTGCCGCTGTTTTTCATCCCGCTGGTGCTCAACGCTTATCTGTTGACGCTGCTGGTGCTCGGCGAGCGCCACCGGAATCCCGTCCTCAGGCTGGCTGGTGCCGTCACGGCGGTGATCGCCGTCGACCTCGTTCTCGATCCAGCGGCCGTCGCAATCGGCTTTTGGGAGTTCACGCCTGCGGGTGTCTACTACGGGGTTCCGGTGTCGAACTACCTCGGCTGGCTGCTCTCGGGGACCATCGCAGTCGTGCTCGTCGACCTGGCGTTCGACCGCGAGGCGCTGCTCGAGCGCGTCCGCTCCTGTGAGTTCATCCTCGACGATCTGGTGAGCTTCGTCCTGCTGTGGGGGTCGATCAACCTGCTCTACGGCAACTGGATCCCCGCTGCCATCGCCGGCCTGTTCTGTCTCGGCCTGTTCAGCACGGGCCGGTACGATCGTGATCTGCTTCGAACGGCCGTTCCGGCGTGAACCGGAATTGCCGTCTCGACGGTCAGTGAACCGGCACTCACTTACCAGTCATTGAATTGGCGTCCGTTCACCGTGTTCGTTATGTCTCGTCCCCCTGCTCGCGTCAGCAGCGGGAACGGCCGAAACACGTTGAAACACGGCCTCCGGGTCGCGATTCCACTGCCAGTGCCAGCGCGTCTGGAGCACACACCGAAGCTTTCGTGCCGTCGACAGCGACGGCTCCGACGTGAGCACGTCGTAGCCTTGCGCACGAATCAGCGCGTGGTGCTCCGCGTAGAGCACTGCTGCAACGAGCACCGGGAACTGGCAATCGTCCGGCAGGTAGCGAATCCCAGCCACTCCCGCCCGGTACCGGGCCTCCGTCCGCTGTAACTCCTCTGCCATCGCCGCCGCGAACGAGTCGTCGAACTCGAGTGCCTCGATCTGAGCGTCGGACACACCGTGTTTACGGAGGGTTTCTTCCGGGAGGTAGATCCGGTCGCGGTCGAGAATATCCTCGCGCACGTCGCGCAAAAAGTTGGTCAACTGGAAGGCTTCGCCGAGTTTGATGGCATGCGGACGGGCCGTTTCCGGGAACTCGGGTTCCATAATCGCGGTCATCATGACGCCGACGGCGGCCGCGGAGCCGCGCATATAGTCGTCGAGTTCGGCGGCAGTTTCGTAGCGGCTCTTCGTAATGTCGGTCGCCATCGCGTCGATGAAGACGTTGATCTCTTCGTCCGGAATCTCGTAGCGCTCGCAGAGCGTCCGGAACGCCTCGAGGACCGGGTCCTCGGGCTCGGTCTCGCCGAGTGCCTGTGCGCGGAGGGACTCGAGTTCGGCCCGCTGGGTTTCGGGGGGCACGCCGTCAGCGTCGTCGACGATTTCGTCGGCGATGCGGAAGAAGGCGTACAAGACGTGCGTCGCGTGGCGGACGCGCTGGGGCAGGAATTTGGTTGCGAGGTAAAATGTCTTTCCGGTCCGTCTCTGAATCTGCTTGCTGGCGTCGATGTGTTCCTGTTGCATCCTCCCTCCGTATCACAATCACTGGTATCGGTGCCGGCCCGCTGACCGCTGCCGAGTGATGGATACGGGATACCACACAACGATATAAAATACCTTGCCCTGACTACAATTTGATAAATTGATCGGGGCGAATGGGCGTTCTGGGCGTGCTGTCCCACCTGACTCTCCCAGTGACGCTGTTTCGGACGCGATGGTGCTCACGTCGAGTCGGACTCGAGTAACTCGTCGGTGAGCATTGGGAGGAACGCGCCGATGTCGGTGACGAGGCCGATTGCCTGTGCGCTGCCGCGGTCGAGCAGTTGGGTGACGGTTGCAGGGTTGATGTCGACGCAGACGGTCTTGGTTGTCGACGGCAGGCAGTTGCCGACGGCGACGGAGTGCAAGAGCGTCGAGAGCATGAGCACGAGGTCGGCGTCTTGGGCCTGCTTGCGGATCGCATCCTGTGCCTCGATCGCGTCGGTGATGGTGTCCGGCAGCGGGCCGTCGTCGCGGATCGAGCCAGCAAGTACGTAGGGGACATCGTTTCGGACGCACTCGTACATCACGCCCTCGTCGACGACGCCGGCGTCGACGGCCTCGGGGATGCCGCCGTGGCGGACGATCTCGCTGATCGTGTAGATGTGGTGTTTGTGGCCCTTCCGCGGATGTTCGAGGCTCTCGGTGTCGACGCCGAGGGAGGTACCGTAGAGGTCTCGTTCCAGGTCGTGGACGGCGAAGCCGTTGCCCGCGCTGATCGCATCGACGTACCCCTCCTGAACGAGTTCAGCAAGGGCGTTGCGTCCTCCCGAGTGGACGATCGCGGGGCCACAGACAGCGAGGACGGTGCCGTCGTTCTCGCGTACGTCGCGCATCTCGTCGGCGATTTCCTCGATTAGCGATTTGGACGGCCGTTCGCTGGAGACGCCGCCCTGCATGAATCCGAAGGAGCCGCCGCCGTTGCGCGGGCGCTCGGGTGGTTCGACGCGGATACCACTCTCGCCGGTGACGACGAGGTCGCCTTCCTCGACGGCGTTTAGGACTTTGGTGTAGACACGTGGCTTCGTGTCGCCTTCCTCAGTACCAGACTCCTGTTTCTCGACGACGAGCGCACAATCCATCTCGATATCCTCGACTGCCACCCAGTCGCCGTTGACGCGGACGTAGGTGGGGTGGTTCGTCGTCGAGTAGAAGTCGACCGGGACGACCTGGTCGTCCGGTGCGGGTTCGATGGTCGCATCCCGCGGGTCGGTGACAGTCGCACCCTGCTGGTTGAGTTCGTGGAGGATCGCGCGGAGGTCCTCTGGCGTTTCCGCGGTGACAGTCATCCGGCAGTACGTCTCGTCGTGTTTGTGGCGTCCAACCTCGAACTCCTCGACTTCGAACTCGCCGCCCATCTCCATGACGGCCCCGAAACAGTGACCCATCGACCCGGAGTCGATGATGTGGCCCTCGAGTTCGACGGTCTGGGAAACAGTCATTAGGACGTGTTGGCGGTCGACCACCGTGAAGGTGTGTGTCTTCGACCAGCATTGCGCACCGGGTTGGTGTACAGCGCTGTTGCCTTTCCTCTGTATCAGTGTGCGAGAGAGTGCCAACCTATATGGCAGCTTTTGCCATACTGTCACACATGGCAAGCACACCAACATCCCACGGCCAGTCGCGATGCCGGCGGTGTGGCTTCGAAGCCCCTGGCGGGGACGAACAGTGGCACCGAATCGATGTCCCAAAACTCGGCCGAATGACGCAGTGTCCGGACTGTGAGAGCACGGACGTCATCACGAGCAGGTAGCCGGGGACGTACGTTGAGGCGCACAAGAGTCGATTCAGAACTGTCCCACTCGCGAGCATTGAACCGGCGTACCGACGTACCGACGTACCGACGTACCGATGTCGTGTTACAACAGACTCTTGGCCGTCTCAGTTCTTGGTATTCCCATGGGAAACGACGACCACGAGCGCGCAACAGCGTCGGAACAGCAGTCGCCGGTCGACAAAACCGACGCAGAGTGGCGCGCGGAACTCGACGAGGAGGAGTACCGAATCCTTCGGGAAGCGGGCACCGAGGCTCCCTTCAGCGGCGAGTACGTCGACCACAAGGCTGACGGTAGTTACGAGTGTGCCGGCTGTGGGGCCGAACTGTTCGACGGCGACACGAAGTACGACTCCGGTTGTGGCTGGCCAAGCTTCTACGACGTCGACGACGACCGGATCGAGACACGACTCGACACCAGCCACGGGATGCAACGAACGGAAGTGCTCTGTGCTAACTGCGGCGGCCACCTCGGCCACGTCTTCGAGGATGGGCCAGAGCCGACCGGCAAGCGCTACTGTATCAACTCCGTCGCGCTGGATTTCGAGGACGAGGAGACCGAGGACTAGGGACTGTCGGTCGAGATGCGAGATGCGAGACGTGAGACGTGAGACGCGAGACGTGGGACGTGAGACGCGAGAACTGAAGACTGAGCCGTTTCACTCTGTCCTGGCGACGCGAACGCAAACGCAGGCACCACCCTTTTCGAGCGACCTGCCCCATCATCGCCCATGTCTAGTGACCGACCAACCGCGGAGGAACTCCGTCAGGGATCACCGTCGAAATCGTCCAGGGCGACCAAGATGTCGAATCGACGGATCAGGAACCGATCGTCGGCGAGGTCGGGACGGTCTACGAGGACGATCCGTCTGGCCCGAAGGTCGAACTGAAAAGCGGCGTCGTCGGCCACGTCCAGTCAGTCGTTCACGACGAGTGAGTTCCGTCTTCAGCTACGGACGGTCAGTCCGCATCTCAGCGCCAGTCCGCGTCTCAGCATCAACACCAGCGCCAGCGCCTGAACCAACATCAGCACCAGCGCCAGCATCAGCACCAGCGCCAACACCAACATCAGCACCAGCGCTAACACCAACATCAGCACCAGCACCAGCGCCAACACCAACATCAGCACCAGCGCCAGCACCAGCGCCAGCGCCTGAACCAGCATCAGCACCAGCGCCAACACCAACATCAGCACCAGCACCCACTGTCGCCACCAACAACCACTTCCGACCCACCGTTGTCTCCTTCTGACAGTCATGTCCTCCGGCAGCGACTCGAGTGCACCCGCATCCGAATCGACACCCAGCCCCGGAGCCACCTCGCTCCCAGCACTCGCTCGCTCCGTCGCTGCCGTCGCGCGCAAACGCCAGATCAGCGTCACCGCCGCAGGGCTCGCCTACCACGCGTTCAACACACTCGTTCCGCTGGTCATCCTCCTGCTCGTCGGCATGTCGCTCGTCGACGCACTCGAGCCGCTACTCGAGACGATCGAGGAGGCGGCCGGACTCGAGGGGATGCTCACGTCTGATGCAAGCGAGGTGACTGGCGGTGCAGGTATCGATCTCGCTCGGGCTGGCGTGCTCGCTCTGGCGATCTTGCTGTGGAGTGGCGCGCGGCTCTTCCAGGCCGTCAACAGTGCGTTTACGGATATCTATGGCTCTCGGAAGGACCAGTCCTACGTCGGGAGTGCGGTGACGGTGACGATTGTGACGGCGTTCAACACTGCGTTGCTGACTGTGACGGTCGCCCTCGGGGTTGCACTGATCAGTATCGTCGGCGTCAGCGCTTCCGTGTTCCTCGGCGGCGTGGCGGCAGCGGCCGTCAGCAGCGTCGTCCTCCTTGTGCTTCTCACTGCGCTCTTCTTCCCGATGTACTACCTCTTTCCGCAGGCGGACGTTTCGGCCCGCGAGGTCCTGCCGGGGACGGCGTTCGCGGCGCTCTCGTGGACGGTGCTGGCGCTTGGCTTCCGGCTTTACGTCGCAACGTCCGAGAGTGTCGCGTTGTTCGGCATCGCCGGGGCGATCCTGTTAATTCTCACGTGGGTTTACTTCGGCGGCTTCTGCTTGTTGCTCGGGGCGATCCTCAACGCCGTCCGCGCAGGTCGAGTCGACCCCGACGAGGAGTGGAAGCCGGCACAGGGTGCAATGGCGTCGGATGCGTAGCGCGTCCGACTCTCATGCGACCGTCTGCCGGAGACGAACCGCTTGCTGCGGTTCTCACTTTCTGCCGTTCTCCGCCTTTGAACTGTTCGCGTACGAGCCAGTGAGACGGATCCTGTGAGGGTGTGAGTAGGATGCTGTAGGGGGGAATCGTTATATGCCTCACCGCCTGAGTAAAGCCACAATCTGTTGACCTGCGACCAACGGGATGTGACCCGCGACTCTCCCCTGTTCACGGGTCTTCCGTGGTCTCCACCGTGAGATTCGCTCTCAACCATGAAAATCCTCTCCTGTAACGCTGGCTATCTGCTCGGCTACGAAAACGTCCTTGGCGGCTACGTCCCACCGCCGATCGGTGCCACCCTCGGCGACACCATCACTGAGCGACAGGCGTTCAGACGACTCGTCTCGCTCATCGAGCGCGAACGCCCCGACGTCGTCTCGCTGCTCGAGGTCGACCGTGGCTCTCACCGTACGATCACGGACGGACAGTTCCAGACGCTTCGCGACTCGCTCCAGCGACGTGGCCTCGCCTACGACGGTGACGTTGCGAACAAGTACGGCGATAGCGGCCTCGTCCAGTCGCTACCGTTCTTCGGCCAACTCGGCAACGCTGTGCTCTCGCGTGCCAACCGGAACCGCACGATCGTTCCGCACTACCTCTCGGCCGGTCGCAAACGACTCGTCCTCGAAGTGGAACTCGCCGCCGACGTCGTCCTGTTCATGGTCCACCTCTCGCTGGGCACTCGCAGCAGAGGACGTCAGCTCGCCGAACTCGCAACGCTGATCCGCGACCGCGCTGGCGGCCGGGAGGTCGTCGTCACCGGCGACTTCAACACCTTCGCCGCGACCGACGAACTGCACGAGTTCACAGATCAGGCTGCACTCGAGTTACAGGTACCAGGCGAGACGGTGCCGGCGCGTCCGTTCGACGACTGGCTCGTCGGCTCGAGAAGTCTCGATCTGTTCTGTTGTTCACCGTCACTCGACGTGGGGCGGTGTGACGTTCTCGACGTGCAGCTGTCGGATCATCGGCCGATTGTGCTGGAACTGGATCGCTGAGTGCGCTGGCAGTGACTGCGTTCGATACCTGTATTCAATATACCTGACCATCGTTGCGGTACGCATGATCGACGCCGAACCTGCTGTCCGGCTGTTGAATACGACTGACAGCACACGCCGGTTCGAGGACGCGCTGATCGATCTATTCGACGACAACGGCACGGTCTACCTCATCAGCGGCTACTTCACTTACCAGGGCTACAGTCGAATTCGAGACGCCATCGTCTCGTTTCTCGAGCGCTCGCGGGAGAACGAACTGATCGTCATCGTCGGCCCCGCCTCGGACCAGTTCTCCGCGCGAATCGCCAGGGACCTCTGGGCGCACGACGACCACGAACAGGTGTCGCTGTACAAGCACACACGCGGCCTTCATGTGAAGCTCTACCTCCGCGATGGGCCGGACCCGGTCTGTATCATCGGCTCCGCGAATATCACACAGGTCGCCTTCGAGTACAACGTCGAGTTGAGTGTCGAACTCGTCCGGGACAGCATCGACCACCCGGATCTACAACCGTTCTTCGAGTGGGTCACCGAGCTAATGGCAGCCGCCACACCGTTGCGACGGCGCGACATCTTCGGACCGGTTCAGGTCGGCTGCGCTGTCATCAACTGGTCGAACAAGGCGAGACTGCTTCCGATCCGAAACGTCGTGCTCAGAGCCGTGCCGGTACTCGTCTTGCTCGTTATCCTGGCTGGGCTGTTCCGGTTCGTCTGAGCTGTCCCTACTTCCGTTTCGGGTTCTCGTTCGTCGAGACTGTGAACCGATGCTTTCACTCACCCCTGTCACATATTCCCACTGAATGGATACCGCACGGACTGTCGACGCTCCCCCGCCGCAACTGCTCGTCGTCGGGGCTACACTTGCGGACGAGTTCGCTTCTCTCTCCGCCGAGAACGGCGGACGGCTCGCCGGTGCCGACATCGAGTCGGTCCCGTCGTCGTCGGCTGCACTCGAGTGGCTCGACCAGCAGCCGAACGCCGACAGGGTCGACTGCGTGGTGACAGCGGCCGATCTTCCCGACGGGTCGGGACTGGCGCTACTCGAGGCGATTCGGGGGCGCAGCACAGGAGCCGGAGAGGGAGTGGGAAGGGGAGACTCGATAAGTAGCAGGCGAGACGCAACGAGTGGAGACCACAGCGAGATCCCCATCGTCCTCTCGCCGGCGGCAGGTGACGGGAGTGATGCGCTGGCGCGAGCAGCCGCCGCTGCCGGTAGTACCGAGTACGTCCCACGTGTCGGTGAGACGAGAGCGGGCGAAGATACGGAGACAGATTCAGCTCCTGCTGTGGATACCAGCTCGGTCCAGAATGACCCACTCCTGGCAGCCGTCGAGCGGGTACTGTCGCGGGTTGAGCGACGAGACCGACACCGAGAGCAGGCTCGCCAGTTCGAGGCAATCTTCGACGATCCCTCGGCGTACGCCTGGGTGCTCGATTCCGACGGAATCGTCCGACGGGCGAACGAGGGTGCGCTCGCCGACCTCGACGCGACGCCGTCCGACGTTCGCGGGCGCGAACTCTGGTCGCTCGCCTCGTGGGGCCGATTCGATACCTGTCGCGACACGATCGAACAGGCCGTCGAGACGGCTGCGAGCGGCCGGGTGGTACGTCGGGAGATAACGCGCGAGCGGCCGAATAACGAGGTCGAGAGAACCGGAGGTGATGACGAGGCGACAGGAAACGACCGCCAGACGCTCGATCTGACCGTCCGACCAGTCACCGACGGCGACCGCGTCACGACGATCCTCGTCCGCGCAACGGATGTCACCGAGCGCGCGGCACTCGAGTCCGATCTGCGCGAGTCCGAGGAACTTCATCGGGTGACGCTCAATCACATGACCGATACGGTCCTCATCACGAACGACGAGGGTGAGTTTACCTACGTCTGCCCGAACGTGCACTTCATTTTCAGCTACACGGACGAGGAGATCCACGAGATGGGGTCGATCGACGAACTCCTCGGTGCGGACCTGTTCGACCGTGCGGAACTCGCCGAGGACGGCGTGCTCACGGATATTGAGTGTACGGCGACGGACAAGGCGGGTCGCGAGCATACCCTGCTGGTCAACGTCCGCGAGGTCTCGATTCAGGACGGAACGCATCTCTACAGCTGTCGCGATATTACGACCCGCAAGCGCCGTGAGGAGGCGTTGACGGCGCTTCACCGCACCGCTCGCGAGTTGCTGTACGCCGAGACGGATCGCGAAATCGCGGCCATCACTGTCGACGACGCGACGGACGTGCTCGACCTCGAGGCGAGTGCGATCTACCTGTTCGACACCGACGAGAACGTGCTTCGTCCGGCCGCTCGTTCGGAGTCGATGGCGGCGCTTCACGGTCCGCTCTCAGCCCAGCAGGTTGGTCAGGGTATCGTCGGCGACGTCTTCGTCGACGGCGAGAGCCGCCTCCTGGCGGACGTTCACGACTCGCCGCTACTCGCCGAGCCGACGACGGAGATCAGAAGCGCCGCGTTCGTCCCGCTCGGCGATCACGGCGTCTTCGTCGCCGGCTCGCCCGAGGTGGGTGTCTTCGACGAGGTCTCTGGCGAGGTGACTGACCTGCTTGCAACGACAGCGGAGGCGGCGCTCGACCGCGTCGAACGCGAGCGCACGCTTCGGGAGCGCGACCGCGAACTCAAGCGTCAGAACCGCCAGCTGACCAGTCTCAACCAGATCAACGAGATCATCCGCGAGATCGACCAGGAACTCGTCCAGGCCGAAACGCGCGACGAGATCGAACACGGCGTCTGCGACCGGTTGACGGCCACCGACCGCTTCTCGTTCGCCTGGATCGGTACTGACGATCCATCCGGGGAGCGACTCGAGTCTCGTACCCACGGCGGGACGGATCGCGGTCGGGACTACCTCGACAGCGTCTCGCTCTCGCTTCCCGAACAGCCCGCAGAGTCCGCAGCGTCCGTACAGCCCGCAGAGTCCGCAGAGCCCGCAGACGCTGCACAGCCAGCTGACGGAGCCACAGGAGACGAATCGACAGCGACAACAGAAACCGCAACTGCAACCGCACCATCCGTCCACGGCCGCGAACCCGCCGTCAGAACTGCCGTCACACGCGAGGGAACGGTCGTCGCAAACGTCGTCGACGACCTGCGCGAGCAGCCCTGGCGGAGCGAGGCCCTCGCTCGCGAGTATCAGTCGGTCATCAGCGTCCCACTCTCTTACGACGAGTTCTCATACGGTGTCCTGACCGTCTACGCGGACCGACCCGACGCCTTCGACGAGGTCACCCGCGCTGTCCTCACCGAACTCGGCGAAACGATCGCCTCGGCCATCGCTGCGGTCGACCGCAAGCGCGCACTTCTCTCGAACGCGAACACGCGACTCGAGTTCGACGTCGCAGACGAGAACTTCGTTTTCACCCGTCTCGCGACACGCGTAGACTGTACGATCTCGTTCGACGGCGGCGTTCGCCAGCACGAGGACGGGGCGACGGTGTTCGCCTCGGTCGAGGGCGCGCCGGCAGCCGATGTGGCCGCTGCCGCGACAGAACTCGTCGCGGTCACCGATGCACAGGTCGTCAGTGACCATCGACGAGGGGGGTACGGGAGTGTAAACGCGAACGCGAGCGCAACTGTGAGCGCGGACGCGAACTCGAACTCGAACCCGAACCCGGACGCGAACTCGAACTCGAACTCGAACCCGAACCCGGACGCGAACTCGAACTCGAACTCGAACCCGAACCCGGTCTCGAACTCGAACACGAGTACCGACCTATCCGAGTCCGACAGGGCCAACGCCGACGAAACCGACAGCAACGCGAACGGTGAGCGCGGTGGGACGATCAGGCTCGAACTCGCTCGGCCGTTTCCGGCACTCACGCTCGCAGATCATGGCGCGATTCTCCGGAGTGTCCGGGCGACACCGGAGTCGACTCGCGTCGTCGTCGACGTTCCGGCGGATGTCGAGACAGGTAGTGGCGCTGCTGGCGGTGTCGGCACCGGTGCGAGCACCGATATCGTGACAACCGCCTTTTCCGATATCGAACTCCGTTCGAAACGTCGCGTTGACCGGACGACGCCGCGTGATATTCGGGCAGAACTACTCGAGCGCCTAACCGACAGGCAACTCGAGGTGGTCCAGCACGCATACTACAGCGGTTACTTCGAGTCGCCGCGCGAGCGCTCCGGTGAGGAGATTTCGTCGACACTTTCGATTTCGCCGGCCGCGTTCTATCGGCACCATCGGACGGTCCAGCGAAAGCTCTTCACTGTGTTGTTCGACGATCTTGGTATTTCGACACACACGTAGCGGGTTGAATAGTGAACCACTACCTCCAGGTGGTGCTAGATACTCAACGAATACCTTCAACCTATTATCCCTAATATTCCTGAATGTGGCGACTGGTGCGTCACGGCTACCCATAACAATGAAAGACGTCAAACTCGACCCAAGTGAGGAATCGGTTTACGAGTGTTTCGCCTGCGGAACCGTCGTGACGGCGGTTGCACCCGGCTCCTGTCCCGACTGCAGCGACGACATGCGAAATCGCGGAACACCGATCGAGTAGGGTCGTTTCACGGCCGCCAGTCCTCGTCAGTCGGACCCACTCACCACACTCACCCATCGAGAGCACCTGCTTCAACCGGAACACGCCTGCCGAATCCCCAACCCGCCGTGACGACGTACACTCTGTATGGGTCGCCTGCAACGAACGCTCTCGAACATTTCCGAGGAGAGCGACACCGACAACGGCCGCGTCGCGGTCGTCGGCGGTAGCATCGAGTATCCAAACCAACCTGCACTCGTCGGACGTGCAGCACTCCGAACTGGAACGGATCACGTTCGAACGCTGGTCCCGGAAGCGCTCTACGCACCCGTCGCCGGTTCGTCGCCAAATCTGCTCGTGAGCCCCTACGACGGCGATCAGTTCGATCAGGACGCAGCAGCCGACGCGGTCGATATCTGCGAGTGGGCCGACGCACTCGTCATCGGCCCCGGCCTCGTCGACGCCGAGGCGGACGCGATCCGTGATGTCCTCGAGCGAACCGACATCCCCGTCGTCGTCGACGCGCTCGCGATCGAACCCGCACTCGAGTCGGATCTTTCGAGGGCCGTGCTCACGCCGAGTGGGTCGGAGGACGGTCCGATCTACGAGGCCTACGGCTCGCTCAGGGCGTTCACCGAAGAAACAGGGGCAGTCATCACGCTGACTGGTGGCGTGGACGTAATCGTGACGACGGGTGAGCGACTCGAGAACGACACCGGCACGTCGGCGCTGACCGTCGCGGGAACGGGCGATACACTGGCCGGCATCACGGCGTCGTTGCTGGGTCAGGAGATGGATCGTCAGGACGCAGCGGAGCTCGGTGCCTGGATTCTCGGCAAGAGTGGCGAACTCGCGACGGCCGAGTACGGGCCGGGCGTGGTTGCGACGGACGTGATCGAGTGTATTCCGAAGACGATCCGATGAATCGTAGCCGCTGCCCCGGAGGCCGACCGAATCGATATCACGCCGGCTACCATGGATAGAATATGGGCGCATCTGCCGACACGAGCGACATTTCACATCCGCTAGTCGCGACAGTGTACGACCTCGTCGTGCCGGATCGACTCCTGTTCGAATCCCACCGGCGGTATCTAACCCGAGACCTCTCGGGTCGCGTACTCGACATCGGGGCAGGGACAGGCGCGAACTTCCCGTACCTCGCGGAGGCCGCTCCGTCGGTCGAGATTCACGCGATCGAACCGGACCGATACATGCGCCGCCAGGCGGTTACCAAGGCGAGAAACTCCGGGTGCGCGGTCGACCTTCGAGCTGCTCGCGCCGAGTCACTTCCCTACCCGGACGACGCCTTCGACGTCGTGCTCGCCAGTCTCGTCTTCTGTACGATCCAGGAGCCTGACGCTGCACTCGAGGAGGTCGCGCGCGTGCTCAAACCTGGCGGCGAACTTCGCTTTCTCGAGCACGTTCATGCCGACGGCTGGCGCGGGACTGGACAGCACGTCTTGAATCCGCTCTGGGAGCGCGTCGCCGGCGGCTGTCAACTGACTCGCGACACCGTCGAGCGGTTCGTCTGTCACGACGCCTTCGCCGTCGAGCAGATCGAACGGATCGACCGCGGCATCTTCCCGGCGACGCCGATCGTTCGCGGGACGCTGCGGCGACGCCAGTGACGCGGGAGCACTCCGGATCAGTTGGAGTCACCACTGTTTCACTTTCGCTCCGGTGGGCAAACCCTCTTACACGCCGGTCCCCCAGACGGAGGTGATGGATGGGTCCGCGCGCCGCGAGTTGCCGATCGACGACGACGCTCTCCCCTTCGATCCCGAGACTGCGACGGTCGACGACCGGGATGTCTTCGACCTGCTCGAACCCGCCGTCCAGGAGTGGTGGCTCGCGGAGTTCGGCGAGTTCGTCCCCGAGAACGACGGTTTCTTTACGCCACCACAGCAGGGGGCGATCCCGAAGATTCACGAAGGACAGAACACGCTGATCTGTGCGCCGACCGGTAGCGGAAAGTGTGTCAAACCGGATACGCCGATTATCGTTCGAGACGATGGAGAGGCAACAGTCCTTCGAGCAACTGAGCTTCTCGAACGACGGAATCGAAAAGTCACGGATGTCGACGAAGACGGAGAACTGTACACGAGTTCAGTCGAGGCGTATTCGCTTGACGAAGACGAACTCACACTCCAGCAGTCGATGGTCTATTCGGAGACCTACGACGGACCGATCCATCGAATTCAAACGTCGTACGGGAGAGAGATCGAAGTCACACCGAACCATCCGCTTCTTGTCGAGACATCGTCGGGTCCCGAGTGGCGATCCGCAAGCAAGATTGAAGACGGAGACCGGATCGGGATTCCTCAACATATCAATCTCCCCGAACGTGATATCGAGCTTGACGTTAGTGCAGCACACGATCAGCTTCGATCGGAATTTCCGCTTGTTGCGACCGAGGCTGAGTCGGATCGCGTCCTCGCTCATCTCGAGGATGAGGCACCTATTTCGGCGTTTGCCGAGTACGAACGACGGCTTGCGCTTGCACTCGCAGGCCTTTCTTTTTCAGACGTCGCAGACAGACTGTCGATTAGCCTCGCATCTGTCTCAAATCTCGTACACGGTAGAAGCGAGTACTGTTCTGAAGAATTTCTCCAGATAATTCGAGAATCGTATACGCCGCTTCGGTCCGGTGAGGTACTTGTTAAAACAGACAACGGTCGCGTTTCCCGATTTTGCTATCCTACCACGCTCGATTCCGAACTCGCAGAACTGGCAGCATTTGTCCTCGCAGAGGGCTTGATCGGCGAGTATGAACGGAGCCGGTTTGTACTGATCTCGCAGAAGAATCGGACCGAACTTCTCGAACGCACGATAGAGACCATGCGAGACCGATTCGGTATCGAATTCGAACAAAAGTCAGAGAGTGACTACATCATCTCCGATTCGGCGTTTTCCGTGTTCTTTGCAGAATTACTCGATATCGAACCCGGTCCGGGACGAGACGTCCCGCTTCCGAACTGGGTATTGAACGCGTCGAAACCAATCAAACGGTCGTTCCTTTCGACATTTCTGTCGGTAGAGGCCGAGGCTCGATACAATGAAATCCGTCTCGGACAAGCTAACGAGCTAAAGATAGAGCAATTGATATACCTTCTCCTCTCGTTCGGAATTATCCCGGCCCGCAGCAGACGGGAGAAATACGCAGCGAACACGGACGAACAAACGCGGCGAACGTACTATTCGCTCACGATTCGTGGAATCGACAATCTGTCAACGCTCCTCACGGAGTGTTCGATCGTCCATCCAAACCTTGAGGAGATAGAAGCACACGTCTCAAAGGAGCGTAACGGAAATCACATTGGACGACACGCGTTCGACTATCGGGACATTCGTGCACTGTCGAAATATTTCGAGAATGATCGGGAGTTCAACGCCGAACTCGGCAATATCTACGAAGTGGCCAGACGAAGTGGATATCTTACAGAACGGGCGTTGGGGAAACTATCTACGACGCTCCAGTCACTCCCATCCGACGAGACGACACGCAAACTCGCTGCAAAGATTGACGATATCCAATCCCAAAATATTGCCTGGGTATCTGTCGAATCGAACGAGGCCTCCTCATACAGCGGTCAGATCGTTGACCTCAGTGTGCCGGATACACACAACTACGTCGGCGGTCGTGGCGGGCTATATCTCCATAACACGCTCGCAGCGTTCACATCAATTATCGATGAACTCTACCGATGTGACCGCAAATCCAAAGACGGCCTCGAAAACTCCGTTTACTGTCTCTACATCTCCCCGCTCAAATCCCTCGCGAACGACATTCACCGCAATCTCGAGGTGCCACTCGAGGGAATCGAATCGATCGTCGACGACCGGGACGACGGGGAATCGATGGGCGAAATACGCCACGCCATCCGCCACGGCGACACGTCCTCGAGCGACCGCCAGAAGATGCTCGAGGAGACGCCACATATCCTCAATACGACGCCCGAGACGCTGGCCATCCTGCTGAACTCGCCGAAGTTCCGCGAGAAGCTTCGGACGGTGGAGTACATCATCGTCGACGAAATTCACTCACTCGCAGCGGGCAAGCGAGGCACCCACCTGTCAGTCAGTCTCGAACGACTCGCGGCAATGACCGACCACGAAATCACCAGAATCGGCTGTTCGGCGACCATCGAACCACTTTCGGAGGTTGCGGAGTTTCTGGTCGGGCGCGAGGAGCCGAGCATGCCAACGGGCGGCGACGCAGCTGCTAACGGCTCGTCGGCCGCTGACGCAGCGGCTGGCGACGCGACGAGCGCCGACACAGCACCAGCGCCTTCCGAAGCCGAACCGAAAAGCGAACCACGCGACTACGACATCGTCGACGCCCGCTTCGCCCGCGAGTTCGACATCGAACTCGAGTGCCCCACCGACGACCTGATCAACACCTCCCGCGAGGTCGTCCAGGACCGGTTCTACCGAATGCTCCACGAGCACATCCAGGACCACACAAACACGCTCGTCTTCACGAACACCAGATCCGGCGCGGAACGAGTGTTGCACACCCTTCGCGAGCAGTTCGACGCCTACACCGAGGACAACTCGGGCTGTCACCACGGCAGCCTCTCGAAGGACGTCCGACAGAATATCGAGTCCCGGCTGAAGGAAGGCAGCCTCGACGTCGTCACCTCCTCGACGAGCCTCGAACTGGGAATCGACATGCCCCACGTCGACCTCGTCGTGCAGGTCGGCTCACCCAAATCCGTCGCCGCGCTCCTCCAGCGCGTCGGCCGCGCGGGCCACCGCGTCGGACAGACCGTGACGGGCCGGGTGATCGCCCTCGACCGGGACGAGCTACTCGAGTGCGCGGTCATGCTGAAGAAGGCCGAAGACGGGTTCGTCGACTCCGTCTCGATTCCCGAGAACGCCCAGGACGTGGCGGCCCAGCACGTCTACGGGATGGCAATCGCGGAGATTCGACCGGAGGCCGAGATCACGGAGATTCTCCGCCGGGCCTACCCGTACCGCAACTACTCCGAAGCCGAGTTCGAGTCGCTCATGCGCTATCTGACTGCCGAGTACGCGGGCATGGAGGAGAAGAACGTCTACGCGAAAGTCTGGCGTGATACGAACGACGCGCCAGATGGGGAGCACCACTACGAGGAGTTCCCCGTCGGCAAACCGCTGATCGGCAAGCGCGGTCGGCTGGCGCGGGTGATCTACATGACCAACATCGGGACGATTCCGGACTCGTTCACCTGCGACGTCTCCACCCGCGCCGGCGACGAGTGGGTCGGCCAACTCGACGAGAACTACCTCGACACCCTGGAGAAGGGCGATGTCTTCGTGCTCGGTGGTGACCACTTCGAGTTCCGCTATCGGCGTGGCTCGAAGGTCTACGTCGACCGCACGAGTGCCCGCCCAACAGTTCCGTCGTGGTACTCCGAGCGACTCCCGCTCTCCTACGACCTCGGCTGTGAGATCCTCGACTTTCAGGCAGAACTGCTCGCCCACTACGAAGCGGGTGGCCCGCCGCGCGTTCGTGCCTGGCTCCGCGAGTTCCCGCTGGACGACGACAGCGTCCGTGCGATCGCACGGCTGTTCGACCACCAGCTTCGGTACGCCGGCGCGGAGAGCGTGAGCACACCAGACCGGCTCGCGATCGAGGTCGAACGCGACCGTCAGGAGTACGAGCGCCACTACTACGTCCACTCCGCGTACGGGCGCAAATTCAACGACGGTCTCTCGCGGCTGCTCGCCTACTACTGCGCCCAGGAGGCGACGGCCAACGTCCGCGTCGCGGTCGCAGACAACGGCTTCGTGCTCTCGATGCCGCTCAACCGGAAGGTCGACGTGGAAGGCATCTTCGACGACCTCGATCCCGAGCGGGTCCGCGAAGACCTACGGGCTGCCATCGACGGCACCGACCTCCTCCAGCGCTACTTCCGAATCAACGCAACCCGGTCGCTGATGATCCTCAAACGCTACAAGGGCTACGAGAAGTCCGCCAGCGAACAGCAAGTCTCGAGCGAGATGCTCCTCGGATTTGCGCAGGATCTGGAGGAGTTCGCCGTCATTGAGGAGACCTACCGCGAAATTCTCGAAGACAAACTCAACGTGGACGCACTCGAGTCGTTCGTCGCTGCACTCGAGTCCGACGAAATCGAGGTCGAGCGTACGCTGCTCGATTCCCCGACGCCGCGGGCGTTCGGGCTGGCGACGCTTTCGGCGAGCGACGTGGTGCTCGCGGAGGATGAGAGTGCGGCACTCCAGGCGTTTCACGAGCACGTCCTCGACGAGATTGGGGACGAGTCGATTCGGGAACTCTCGTCTGGTTCGTAGCTATATGTCTGATAAGAAGATATGTCTGTCATAGTATTGGTTTGGTGAGGGACATTCGGTACTGGATACTTCGGGTATGCTAGCATATTGCCCACACGTGCCGTAAGAGCGGCGAACTCTCTCACCCTGAAGTGATTGTGAACACAGGACAGACCTGAGTATAGGGCGACACTCTCGGACTGCAAACGGCCATTATACGAACTATGCCCTCGAGATGGGATTTGGGTAGTGACGGTGGCCGACAATATAACCTTCTGGTATGATTTAGATACTATCGGATTTCATACTGTTCGGTCGACGGCAGTACATTCGTCCGAAGCTACATGTAGACGCACGTTGTCAATCCACACATGGACTTGCCGACGGTGCTCGACGCTGACGAGCCACGCGCAATCGACATGCACGCCCACCAGCCGACCAGCGAGTTCCTCCACGATGCCGGCGGCCAGATGATGCGCGACGCCGCCGACCGCTTCGGCGCTGATCTCGAGACGGACACCTACGAGAATATGCGCGCGGAGTATCACGACGCCGGCGTCGGGAGAGCAATCCTGCTTGGCTGGGACGCCGAGACCAACACCGGCAACCCGCCCGTCCCGAACGACTACGTCGCCGACGTCCGCGACGAGTTCGACGATTTCTTTATCGGCTTCGGCTCCGTCGACCCGCTCAAGGACGACTGCGTCGAGGAGGCGATCCGTTGCGTCGAGGACCTCGAGCTGTCGGGATTCAAGTTCCAGCAAATCGCCCAGGGATTCGATCCCTCCGACCCCGAACACGACGAGCTCTGGGCGACCATCGAGGACCTCGGCGTGCCCGTCGTCTTCCACGGCGGAAACTCGACGCTCGGCGTGTGCTCGCCCGGCGGTCGCGGGCTGAAGATCAAGTACGGCAATCCGATGCTGATCGACGACGTGGCGGCCGAGTACCCCGACCTGCAGATTCTCATCGCCCACCCGGCCTACCCCTGGGAGAAAGAACAACTCGCTATCTGCCAGCAGAAGGGCAACGTCTACATGGACCTCTCGGGCTGGATGCCGCGCTATATCGACGATCAGGTGCTGCACTACGCCAAGACGCTGCTCTCAGACACAGTCATGTTCGGCACTGACTATCCGATGCTCGAACCCAAACCGTGGCTCGAGCAGTTCGCTGAACTGGAGTTCGACGGGGAAACCCAGCGCAAGATTCTCTGGGAAAACGCAGAAGAATTCCTCGGACTGGATGAGTGAGGTTGTGGTAGGGGTACTCGAGTCCCCTCTATCCATTCCCCTCCATCTTTCTCACCACCACACCATCCCGTCCTGTTCGAATAGTGGGAACAGCAATATGGCGAAATCACGAGTAACCGGCAGTGTCGGCACACAGTTCCAGTTACGTACACGGAACAGCACAGCATATTACGGGTGTACACCTGTAATACGTGGGTGATTAACCGTCAGTTCTCGCGCGTAGACCCCTGTTCGATCTGTTCGAACACAGTTACAGAATTGGCGATAATAGGGCTCTAACCCAATTTTGTTACGAGTAGTGGCGAAGAGGATCCCTGACGAGGCCTGCTCAGACGTGAGCCAGATTGACCTCGACCTCGTTGACCGCACCGAGCAGGAGATCAGGCAGGTCCTGCGTGAGCAACTCACCGCGAAGCCGGTTTGCGGGACCGGCGATGCTGATGGCCCCTATGGCGTGCCCGTTTTCGTCTCGGACTGGCGCACCCACAGCGTGGACGCCCGGGACGGACTCTTCCCGGTTGAGTGCGTAGCCCTGCTCGCGGATGGACTCGAGTTCGGCCCGCAATTCGCCCGGGTCCGTAATCGTCTGCGGCGTCCGTTCGTTCAGCCCGTGGCCGTCGATGATCCGGTCGATCTGTCCGTCCGGGAGGTTCGCGAGGATCGCTTTGCCGGCGGCGAACTGGTGTAGGGGCGTGCGATTGCCGACGCGAGCGTGGGTCGTAACCGAGTGTTTTCCCGTTGCGCCGTAGAGGTGGACCCCGATGTCGTCCTCTTCGATCACACACCAGACCTTCTCGTCGGTTTCGGCGGCGAGTTCGTCCACCTTCGGTCTAGCGAGGTCGTACAGTGGGTGTTGGTTCCGGACGTGAATCCCGTAGTCGAGAAACCAGGAACTGAGGCGGTAGCTGTCGCCCGCACGGACGATCAGGCCGCGGTCGGCGAGCGTCTGGAGGTGGCGATGTGCGGTGCTCTTTGCGAGTCCCAGTTCGGTTGCGACCTCGGTAACGCCCATGCCTGTCCGTCCGGCCTGTTTGAGCACGCCGAGCAGGTCAATCGCCGTCTCGACGGTTTCGACGGGTCGGTGATCCGAGTGTGTTGTCATAGATCCACTCTCACGTGGAACTGTAAAAAGTGTGTTCCCGCTATTCGAACACAAGCTGTCTGTCCGCTCATGTGCCGCTATGACGTCGTCAGGACGTTTGCGAGTACTCCTCGACCCACTCCTGCAGCGTGATCCCCATCGCGGACTGCGTAATCGCGTTCGAGGACGCCGAGTTGGCACTTTTGACGAGTTCGGCCTCGAGCGTCCGCGTCGGAACTTCTCCCAGGAAGTGCGGAATCGCCCGCTGCACTGCGAGCGGACAGCCGACCTCGTGGGCGAGCGCATAGCCCGAAATCGAGTGGGGAATCTCCTCGCTGACGTAGCGCGGGTCGGGGTCGTCGAGCAGGTCGTCCGCGACGAACGGCGGGTACTCGTAGCACTTGCCCACGTCGTGGAGAAGACACGCCGCGACGATGGTGTCCAGATCGGGGGCAGCGCCGTGGAACTCACGCTGTTGTGCGGCGGCGTCGATCGCGATCCGTGCCACACCGCGGACGTGCTCGACGTTGGTCACCTCGTCGATATTCCAGGCGTAGGGAATATCCGAAATATCCTGCCAGCCGCCGCGCTCGAGTCCGAGCACCCACGCCTCGACGACCTGCTCGCGGAGGCCCTCGTCCTCGATGGACTCGAGTTCGGGGAAGGCGTCGCGGACCTGTGTTTCGAAGTCAGTCATCAGCTCGTCACCCCTCGTCTGTGACGAGTCGTTCGCGGCCAATGAGCCGCGGGCGTTCGTCGATCGCGAGGAAGTTGTTCACGTCTTCGCGGGCCTCCTTTGCCTTGCCGCGGTCCGGATCGTAGTCCCGTGAGCCCTCGCTGCCGAGCGCATCGTACAGCTTCTCCAGATCGTCGAAGTAGAGTTCGGCGACACCGTCGAACTCGGCGTTTTCGGGGTCGGTCGGAAGCACCGTGTTGTACTTCACGACGCCCTCGATCTCGCGGGCAATGGGCGTGTGGTTCTCCTGCCAGTAGTCGACGAACTCCTCGTGGCTCATCCCGTTCTGGCGGACGAGGAACGCCGAGTGCTTGTAGAGACCGTCAGTATCGCCGCTGACCTCGTCTTTCTGGACGATTTCCTCGCCGATGAGGCGCGGTCGCTCGTCGATCGCGAGGAAGTTGTCCACGTCTCGCCGGGCCTCTGCGGCAACATCCTTTGTCGGATCGTAGTCGCGCGAACCGGGACTGCCAAGCGCGGCGTGCAAGTCCTCGAGCGTCTCGAAGTAGAGTTCGGCAATGCCGTCGAATTCGGCGTTCTCGGGGTCGGTCGGGAGCACCTGCTGGTAGCGAACGACGCCCTCGATTTCCTTCGCGATGGGGGTGTGATTGGTCTGCCAGTAGTCGACGAACTCCTCGTGAGAGCGGTCATCCTGACGGACCAGGAGTGCGACGTGCTTGTACATCACGTGATCACGGTTCTTTTTCACACACAGTGTCATAAATCGTACCGGCGCGTTTCGTCTCGCGGTTGGGCTTCACTACCGGTCGATCGTCGGCCCAGGTCTCTCCGGGTGCACCCCACCGGTAGAGCAAAGTCACTAGCCAGCGACAGTGAGACTGTATGACAGAACCCCTCGCGCACAGCGGCTGTTCCGTTCGTGGGCTACTCCGCACAGACCGCACTCGAGATGGCGTGGTGAGCGAGCGATGACGAGCGAGCACGCCGACGCCACCGTCCTGGTGACCGGCGGCACCGGCTTTATCGGCTCCTACGTCGCTCGCGACCTACTCGAGTACGGCCACGATGTGGTCGCCTACGATCTCTCGACGGACACGGAGATTCTCGAGAAACTCGGCGTCGCGGACGACGTCGAGGTCCGCCGCGGCGACATCTCGGAGCCGACGGAAGTCATCCGAGCGGTCAAGGAGACTGGCGCGACGCACATCATCCACCTCGCTGCGCTTCTGACGACGACGGCGCGGGAGAACCCGCGCGCGGCGGCCGACGTGAATATCCTGGGGACGAACAACGTCTTCGAGGCCGCGCGTACGCTCGACGAGCAGGTCGAGCGCGTCGCCTGGGCCTCTTCCGCGGCGGCCTACGCCCCGCCGCACAACTACGACGCCGACTGGGTCGACGAAGGCGAACTCGTCTACCCGGATACGCTCTACGGCGCGACGAAGGAGTACAACGAGCACCAGGCACGAGTCTACCACGAGGAGTACGGCCTTGACCACGTTGCACTCCGGCCGACCGTCGCCTACGGTCCGTACCGCGAAACCGGCGGCTCGGCGTTCCTCGCGAACATCATCGAGAAGCCGGCGCTCGGCGAGCCTTACAGCGTCGACTACGGCGACCAGGCCATCGACTGGCAACACGTCGCGGACATCGCCCAGGCGTTCCGGAAGGCGGCCTTTACACCCGAGGACGAGCTCACCCAGCGCGTGTACAACGTCCGGGGCGTCCTCGCGACGGTTCGCGAGGCTGCTGAGGCGGTCGAAACCGTGCTCCCGGACGCCGACATCGACGTCTCCGACGACGGCGAACTTCCCTGGACGCAGAATCTGGATATGACGGCTGCTCAGTCCGATCTGGGGTACGACCCCGAGTACGATCTCGAATCCGGCTTCCGCCAGTACATCAACGTGCTTCGGGAGGAGCACGGACTCGAGTCGGTCTGAGGCTTCGAGTTTGATTTTGGCTGTTTCTGCTGTCGCGCGCTATCCCGTCTTATACACGCCACGCGCATCGGCGATGTGCGTCTCGTCTTCAGCCGCGTACACGTCGACATCGACGACGCCCACGTCGCTGCCACAGCGGACGACCTCGGCCTCGGCATAGAGATCTCCCGTCCCGGCCGACAGGTAGTCGATCCGCATGTCGATCGTCGGCACCGGCTGGTCGACCAGCGAGACGAGTGCAGCCCCGCCGACAGTATCCGCTAGCGTGAACGTGACGCCGCCGTGGGCCATCAACTGATCTTCGTTCCAGGAGAGGTCCTCGGTCATCTCGAGTTCCCCTTCGGCGTGACCGTCGGCGCACTCCGTGACGTCGATGCCAAGCAGCGATGCGAAGGGCATACCCTCGAAGAAGGCTTCGGTGTCCATGCCTCACAGTGTCGCACGATCGATAATAAATGTGGCAGTCGGGTGGCTAGTTCTGCAGGTCGTTGACGATGACTTGCACCGTTCGCACTGTCAGCGAACGGGTCCGAACGGACGGCGTGGACGGTCGGTCTTTGCCAGTCACCCGAACGCTTCGAAGGGCTGCTCGCACTCGTTACAGTAGTGCATCGATCGACAGAGCGACGGCCCTTTCGGGTGCTCGCGGACGGTGTTCGTCGACTCGCAGTACGGACACGACGCGCCCGTCGTCTCGCCGCTCGTCGTGGTGCTCGGGTCCGGGTTGGTGTGTCTCCTCATGGGTTCACGCTCACTGTCAGATGCTTAGGCCGAACTCCCGCAGATCTTCTTTCCCCTGTTCGGTTACCAGATCGACCGTCCACGGCGGATTCCAGACGAGCCGAAGCTCGGCGTCGTCGACGCCCTCGACCGCCGCTGCCGTCTCCTCGACCTCCTCGGTTAGCATTTCTCGCGCCGGACAGCCCGAGTAGGTGAGCGTCATGTCGACGGTCGCGACGCCCTCAGCAACGTTGACGCCGTAGATCAGCCCGAGGTCGACGATGCTGATCGGCATCTCCGGATCTTCGATTTCGTAGAGGGCCTCCCAGATATCGGACTCGAGTCCGGTCGCGTCCGCACCAGTTGCTGGGAGCTCTGCGGCAACGTCGCCATCGGCCGATCGGTACTCGGTGTAGGCGCAGGGCGTTGCATCGGTCTCGGTCGATTCTGGACGATTGCTACTCATTCTGATTCACTCCGGAGTTTCCATGATTTTCGTTGGCTCGCTGCGCCCCAGTTCGCGGTAGGTGTGCGTGAAGTCGTCGTAGAGGTCGACCCACGCGTCGGTGTGGGTGCCGTCCCGGCCGCGTTCGTCGGGGAGCGTCTCCTGGGTGACCTCGAATTCGAACTCGCCGTCACCTGTCTGCCCGCTCTCGGGAACGTCGAGGCCGAGCGACTCGAGGTATGGAACGACGATCGCGAGCCACTCCTCACCGAGCTCCTCGAGTGTCGCGGTTCGGAGACCGAGGTCGACGATGTCTGCCTCGATGTCGGAGCCGGCTGCTCGCGGCTCGTCGCCGCTCGCGTCGCTCGCGTCGCGTGGCGGCGCACACGGCTCGAAGATCGTCAGCGCATGCGGAAACAGCCGGTCGAGCGCTGCCTGCAGTCGCTCGTGGCCTTCTCCACTGTCGCTCTCGCCCTCGGCCAGCCGTTCGAGCCAGTTCTGGGCATGCTCGCGGTGATACCCCTCTTCCTGCTGAATCTTCGCGACTCGGTTCGCAATTTTCGGTGACGACGAGTCTTCGAGTGCTTCCAGTCGAAGCTCCTCGGCCACGTCGTAGAGATACGACCGGAGCACTGCGTCCGCCCAGTCGCCCTCTTCGAAGGGAAGCTCGACGAGCGTACTGTGACGGAACTCCGCCGGATCGCGCTCGTAGACGAGTTCTCGCTCCGTGTATCCGAGGTCTCCAAGCACGTCGTACCAGAGCCGGGCGTGTCCGAGTTCGTCCTGTGCGTTGTTCGCCAGCGCGAGGTCGGACTCGAGTGTCGGCGCGCGGACCTGCCACTCGGTGTAGCGCTCGGCGAGGACGAACTCGTCGTCGGCGAGCCGTTTGATCAGGGACTCGAGTGCCTGGCGTTCGCGAGCGCTCAGGTTCTCGGGGTCACTGAAATCTGATGTCGCCATCAGTCGTCACCTCGTTGTTTCTCGGCGGTCGCTTGCTCGTCTTCGGATTCGACGACCTCGCGGGCGTCGGTGCCGGTCGTGTTGTAGGCGGTCGCCCAGCGGTAGCTCTTGTCCGTTGTGCCGCCGAAGGCGACTTCGTCGCTGCCGACTTCGCCGATTTCTTCGCGTGGGACGACCCAGAGGCTGTTCGTTGGTTTGCGCCGGCCGTGCTGGATGGCGGCGAACTGTTTGGCCATCTCGCGGTCGGGTGCGTGGACGTTGCCACAGTGGGTGTGGTACTCACCGGTCTTCGCCTGGCGGAAGACTTCCCAGATCATGATTAGTCGGCCGCCTGTGGCTCGTGGCCACCGGCGGTGGGTGTGTCTGCTTCGATCGTTTCACGGACCCAGTCGACGGCCTCCTGCGCGTGCTTGCGGCCGTTGATCTGGCCCAGTCCCGGTTCGTACTCGTTCTTCGCGATGGTGAAGAACTCGTCCCAGTCGAGGTCGTCCTCCTCGACGGCGTAGGTGCCGTCGTCGCGCTCGCGAATGCGTGGCTCGTCGGGAATCTCGAGGCCGTACTTGCGCGCCTTCGGAATGTACTGATCGAGGAAGGCGTTTCGCAGGTCGTCGTTGGACTGCTGTTTTAACCCGACTGCGGACGCGAAGTCGTGGTGGGTGCTCTTGTCGTCAGTTGGGCCGAAGAACTGGATGATACGCGGCCACCACTCTTCGAAGGCTTCCTGGGTCAACTGCTGTTCTTTTCGGGAGCCAGTCATCAGCTCCTTCAGGATATCCTCGCCGTGTTTGACGTGGAAGCCTTCCTCGAAGCACACCTTATCCATGGCGTGGGCGTAGGGCTCCCAACTGGTCCGGCGCAGGGTCGCCTGCCGGCGCATGGCCGCACCGTCGACGAAGAACGAGATCATCGGCACTTCGACCCAGCTTTTGAGTGGGTAGTGAAAGCAGTTGAGGAACTTGCCGTCGCCGTTTGCGAGGTCGTCGAGCATCTCCTCGCGAGTCTTCACGCCGAGCGATTCCGCCGCGCGGTAGAGCAACTGCCCGTGGCCGATTTCGTCCTGGACCTTCGCGGAGAACGCCAGTTTGCGGTCGATGCTCGGCGACTGGCGGATGAACGGCCGCTCGAGGTACGCCCCCATGATCTCGCTGTTGGCGTGGAACTCGATCATCCGGGTCGCCGCCTCCCGGTACTCCCTGGGAAGGTCGTCCGCGGGGCTGAACTCCCGCGGCCCCGCGCGCTCCTTCACTGTGTTAAGATCCATCATACCACACTAGTGGCTAGAAACGCCCTTAGCGGTTCACTGCCATATACACGGGCTTTAAATAGCACAGTGGTGTCCGGTACACCACAGGTACCATGATCGAGGAGTGTCTCGCCGTCGAATTTCGCGTCCACGACGACGACTGCCCGCTCGCCGAGGCAACCCGCGCCGTCGGCGACGGAATCGACGTCGACGCCCGTCCACCACAGCGGCGCGACGACGGCTACGACCTCCTCCAGTTCAGTTCCGCCCAGTCCGACGCGCTCGTCGACCAACTCGAGTCCGATGACCGCATTCGCTACCTCCACGTCTCCCGAACGAACGGGCGCTCTCGGTACCGCTGTCTCTCGAAACAGCCCTGCGTGGTCCACCGGCTCGTCGATGCCGGCCTGATTGTCGAAACCCTCCAGTACCGCGACGGTGCGGCTATGATCTTTGGTGCTGTGGTTGGCCGAGACGTTCTCAAGGGCGTCATGGAAGCCGCGGGGGAGACGGTCGGTGTCCGACTCGAACGCGTCTACCCGCTCCAGGCCGAAGCCAGGGAGACGCCGACCCAGCGGTGGGACCTCACCCCAGCCCAGGAGGAGTGTATCCGGACGGCACTCGAGATGGGCTACTTCGCGATTCCTCGTGAGACGTCCTCGGAGTCGGTCGCGGCGGAACTGGGGATCAGCAAGTCGGCATTTCTGGAACGGCTTCGGCGGGCAGAAGAGGCACTGTTCCGCCAGATTTTCAGTTGAACTCCGGTGTCGGTTCGTCGCTGTACTGTCGGTCCTCACCACCTCTTTCACTCACTAAACAGTGGTGTGTTCTCACACCCCACCACTTTTGTTTACTGCCGTAGATGTTCGATCGAAGATGGGTTACACGCAGCGAGAGACGGTCCCACGGACGGAGATCAGGGAGTTACAGAACGAACGGCTCCGAGAGACGGTTCGAACCGCCTACGAGAACGTCGACTTCTACCGCGACGAACTCGAGGCGGCCGGTGTCGCGCCAGCGGATATCCAGACCGTCGAAGACATTCACGCCCTGCCGTTTACCACGAAGGAGGACTTTCGTGACGAGTATCCGGACGGCCTCTTTGCCGTCGGTGACGAGGATGTGCAACGAATTCACGCCTCCTCGGGGACGACCGGAAAGCCGAAAATCGTCCCCTACACCGAGGGCGATATCGACGTCTGGAGCGAGGTCGTCGCCCGCTCGCTCGCCGCAGCGGGCGTCGAACCGGGTGACACTGTCCAGAACGCCTACGGCTACGGGCTGTTCACCGGTGGTCTCGGCCTCCACTACGGCATCGAGGAACTCGGCGCGACGGTGATCCCAGTCGGCGGCGGTCAGACCCAGCGCCAGATCGAACTCCTCCAGGATCTGGAGAGCGATTCGCTCTGCTGTACGCCGTCGTACTCGCTGTATCTCGCGGAGACGGCGGCCGAGATGGGTATCGACGTGGCAGACCTCCCCGTTTCGACCGTCATCTTTGGTGCTGAGCCCTGTACCGATCCGATGCGCGAGGAAATCGAAGCGCGCCTCGGCGTCACCGGTATCGACCTCTACGGCCTCTCGGAGATCATCGGCCCCGGGGTCTCGATCGAGTGTCACGAGGCCCAGGACGGCCTGCACATCTGGGAGGACCACTTCTATCCCGAAGTGATCGACCCGACGACCGGCGAGGTGCTGCCCGAGGGCGAGGAGGGCGAACTCGTCCTCACGACGCTCTCGAAAGCGGCGCTCCCGGTCTTGCGCTATCGGACGGGCGATCTGACGACGCTGACCACCGACGAATGCGACTGTGGCCGAACGATGGTCCGCATGGACAACGTCACCGGCCGCGCCGACGACCTCATCATCGTCCGCGGCGTCAACTGCTACCCGAGCGAAATCGAGGACGTGGTACTCGAGTTCGATGCCGTCGAGCCGTACTATCGGATCGATCTTACGCGGGAGGACGGCCTCGACAGGATGGCGGTGACGGTCGAGCACGAGGCTGGGCTGAGTGGGGCTGAGCGTAAGACGTTGCGGGACCGACTGCTGACGCGACTCGAGAACGTGCTTTCGTTCACGCCGGACGAGTTGACGCTCGTCGGGCCTGGTGAGATCGAACGGACGGAGGTCGGGAAGGTGAAACGGGTGTACGACCACCGGTAGCGGTTGCGGCTGTTGGGCGGGTCGTCGCGGTTGGCGTTGAAGCCGAACCCCTCGCCGTCGGCGATATCAATCCACCGGTGCGTTGCGCCGACCCGTCTTCGTGACAAACTATTTGTAGACTGGTTCGAAGCTCTAGGTATGGCATACAGTTACGAGCCACACTACTTCGAGGATTTCGAAGAAGGCCAGGAGTTCGAAAGCGTCGGTCGGACCGTCACCGAGGCCGATTTCGTCATGCACTCGGCGCTGTCGGGCGACTGGACCGAACTGCACACGAACAAACACTACGCCGAGGACGGCCCCTTCGAGGGGCGCATCGCCCACGGCCCGATGACGTTCGTCCAGGCGACCGGCTTCGTCTACCGGACCGGCATCGTCGAGCGGACCGCCTTCGCCTTCCTCGGGATGAACTACATGGACCTCCCGAACCCGGTCTACATCGGCGACACGCTCTCGCTCGAGATGGAGGTCACCGAGAAGAAGGACGTCAGCAGCCGTGACGACGCCGGCCTCGTCGTCCTCGATACCGTGATGACGAACCAGGACGACACTGTCGTCTTCGAGGGCGACATGAAGTTCCTCATCAAGACCACAAGCGGCGAGTCGGCCTAGAACAGATGCGGGTTCACGACGACAACGCCGTCCGCTACCTCACGTTCGACCGCCCCGACAGCCGGAACGCGTTCACCGCCGAGGTCGCCCGCGAGCTGGCGGCCGAACTCGAGTCCCTCGACCCGAACGACCTCGACGCCGTCGTTTTGACGGGCGAGGGACAGGCCTTCAGCGCCGGCGGCGACATCGAGGCGATGGCCGAGCGCGACGAGACGCCACAGGAAGCCGCCGACCGGGTTCGGGAAACCGTCGGCCGGGTCGCCGAACAGCTGCTAACGAGTTCGGTGCCGATCATCGCGAAGGTCAACGGCGACGCCGTCGGCGCGGGTCTCTCGCTCGTCGCCGCCGCGGACTTCGCTTACGCCGCCGACTCCGCCAGATTCGGCGCGACGTTCATCAACGTCGGCCTCGTCCCCGACATGGGCGGCTCGGTCACGCTCCCGCAACTCGTCGGGCTGCGCACCGCAAAGGACCTCGTGCTCACCGGCCGACTGATCGACGCCGAGACGGCCGCAGACCTCGATCTGGTCAACGAAACGGTCTCCGACGACGATCTCGACGACCGCGTTGCGGATTGCATCGAAACACTCGCTGCAAAGCCGACCGCCAACATCGGCCTCGCAAAGCGCGCCATCCACGACAACCTGGGCCGGTCGTGGTCGGATGGACTCGAGTACGAGGCACTCACCCAGTCACTGGCGTACGGGACGCCGGCACACGAGGAGGGCGTGGATGCGTTCCTGAATCGGCGGACGCCGTCGTTCGACGGGAGTGCTCGTGAGGACACGGACCAAAATAACTGAGGTCTGATATACATTCCTATCTGATTGTTCATACCGATACCGGCTGAACGAGCGGCAGTGACACTCGCTCTGGGAACGGATCTCGAGTGAGCCGAAACCACTGCGTAGTGATTCGTTCATCGGGACCAATCACGACTGTTATCTCTTGTATCTGCGTCTGGTTCGGCTTCCGGTAGAACACTCACCCAGAACGGAGCAGGCCCTGGTCTGTCACAGGGCGTCTGCGTTTCACGCCACGTGGTGTTCGTTTGGCTCACGTTATCCTTCGCTGCAGTTGCTGAGTTCGCCACTCTTCCCACAATATTTCTTACTAATTCGGTAACCCATCATTTCGGGTTCTCTTCTTGACTACTCCCAAAGTGACTTTACAATGGAAACGAAACAGAGTCACCGTCTGAACGATCGGGCTGATCAACGGGCGACTGTGAAGCCCCTCTGGCCACACGTCACCCTGGATCAGCTTTCGACTGCAGTCACAGCCGGCACGGCCGACGTGGCCAGTACGTTCGGCCCTGACGATACCCAACGGCCCCTACCGACCCACGACACAGACCACAGATGACATACGAATCCACGAACGACGACGCACCGAGCTGGGAGTTCAAAGACCGCGACATCGCCATCCTCTGTGAACTCTCGAACGACCCGCAACTCTCCTCGCGCGAACTCACGACCGTACTCGAGGAGCAGTACGACATCGACGTCTCTCACGTCACCGTCAGCGAGTCCATTCGCCGGATGCGTGACGAGGGCGTGTTCCGTGAGGCAATCATCCCGAACGAGGAGTACTACATTTTTGCGCTCTTCGAGTTCAAGTTCAACGCGGAGAACTTCGCTGACCGCTGGCGGGACGCGATGGAGCACATCAAGCAGGACAAGCACACGCTGTTTTTCTTCCTCTCGGACGGCGAGTACCAGTGGAAGACGGTGATGATGTTCCGCAACCGCGAGGAGGTCTCGCGGTGGATTCACGACTGTTACACGGAGTACGGTGATGTAATCGCGAACGTGCGCAACTCGGCGGTGCACAACGTCCTCAAGTTCAAGACGGATCCGCGAATCTACGAGGATCTGGGAGAGGAGCGAGCTGACGAGTAACAAGTAACGAGTCCGTTACTTTCCGTCGAACTCAGGCTCGCGATCCTCCGCGAACGCAGCCGTCCCCTCACGCATGTCCTCGGTCGTAAACAGGAGTCCAAAGCCCTGGCTCTCCATCGCGAGCGCAGCCTCCAGACTCGCGTCCTGGCCCTCGTTCATCACCTTCTTTGCGACCTTGAGGCCGATCGGCGGGCCGGTTCGCAAGTCGTCGAGGAACTCGCCGACCACGTCGTCGAACTCCTCGCGAGCGACCGCGCGGTTGACCAGCCCCCACTGCTCGGCGCGGTCGGCGTCGATGTGGTTCCCACGGAAGACGAGTTCCTTTGCCCGCGTTTCGCCGAGTACGCGCATAAGGCGCTGCGTGCCGCCCCCGCCGGGAATCAGTCCGAGACCAATCTCTGGCGCGCCGAACGACGAGCGCTCGGTCGCAAGGCGCAGGTCACAGGCAAGTGCGAGCTCGAGTCCAGCCCCAAGGCAGTAGCCGTCGATCTTGGCCACGACGGGCCGCGGGAAGTCGTTGACCGTCTCGAAGGCGGGCGTCACGTCCATCATGTCAGTTGGCTCCGTCCCGCCGAAGCCACCGATGTCCGCACCGGCGCTGAACGCGCGGTCGCCGACGCCCTCGATGGTGACACAGCGCACGTCGTCGGTGTCGACCGTCGAGAACAGGTCGTCGACCTCCTCGAGTAGGTCGCCTGAGATGGCGTTCATCCGGGAGGGGCGGTCGAGTTCGAGTGCGAGCACGCCGTCCGCGAGGTCGACATTGATGTTGTGGTACGAATCCAGCGCGCCGTCGTCGGTGTCGTACTCGTAGAAGCCCTGTCCGGCGTCTTCGCCGGTTTTGTCCTCCTCGACGAGGTCCTCGAGATAGGAGTGTGGTTCGAATCGGTCTGCGCCGGTCTCCTCGTGGAGCGTTTCGAGTTTCCCGAGAACGGTGTCCAGTCCGATCTTGTCCGCGCGGCGGCAGATCCCCTCAGGGAAGCCAAGGCCAAGCTGGACGCCGGTGTCGACCTCCTCGGGTTTGGCGACGCCCTCGCCGACGAGGAACGCGGCGCGGTTGACCATGCGCGCTTCGACGCGGAGCCAGTCGAAGTCGCCCGCGTCCTCGGGCTGGTAGTCCGCGCCGTCGCCGTTTGCGTAGTCGTAGAATCCCTTCCCGGTCTTCTGGCCGAGTTCCTCGGCCTCGACTTTCTCCTCGGTGATCGGCGGGATCGGGCTTCCGCCCTCCTTGCGGACGTGGTAACCCACGTCGATCCCGGTCAGGTCAGCGAGTTCGAACGGTCCCATCGGGTAGCCGCGCTCGTGAGCCATCGTGGCGTCGGCCCCTCGGATGGTCGCCTCGCCCTCCGAGACCATGAACGCGGGCTCGCCGCCGAACGGACCGACGATGGTGTTGACGACGAAACCGCGGACGTCCTTGCGGACGTAGATCGGCGTCTTGTCGATCGACTCGACCCACTCGTAGCCGGCGTCAGCGACCTCGTCCGTCGTCTCCTGACCGTAGATGACCTCGACCAGGTCCATTTTCACCGGCGGATTGAAGAAGTGCAGGCCAAGCACGCGCTCGGGTGTGTCGAGGACTTCCGCGATGTCCGAAATCGGCAGGCTGGAAGTGTTCGTCGCGAGCAGCGTGTCTTCCGTCGTGAACTCCTCCAGATCGCTGAAGATGTCGTGTTTCAGTTCGAGATTTTCGGGTGCGGCCTCGATGACGAGATCCGCGTCGGCGACTGCCTCCTTCAGGTCAGTCGTCGTGTCGATCCGGCCGAGGACGGTGTCGGCCGACTCGGCGAGCAGGTCCTTCTCCTCGAGTTTCTCGAGGCTCCAGGCGATCTGCTCGTAGCCGTCGTCGACGAGGTCCTGCTCGATGTCGCGCATCGTGACCTCGTAGCCGCCCATGGCGGTGACTTCGGTGATGCCGTGTCCCATGTTCCCCGCGCCGAGGACGGTGACGCGGTCGATGCTGTCGAATGACATACGCGATTCGTCGACCGGGAGTGCCTTAACTCCACCGGCGAAAGTTACCATCGTTAAGTCCGGGGAGTCCAGTGTAACAGCTGTTCGCTGTCGGCGCGCTTGTGTGAACTTGAGTAAGACTGCTCTGGGATGACGGGCTGATCGACGGCGCGGTCAGAGCGGTTCCTCTCCGTCGATGATTCGCTGTGCGCGCGCGGCGAGTGCGGGAACGCGGTCTTCCATCTTCGGGTACATCGGATCGTCGCTGTTTCCTTCGAGGAACCGCCGGAAGAACATCTCGCCGAGGCCGGCGAGCTTGTACACCGCGAGTGCACGGTAGAAGCGCTCGTGTTCGAACTCGAAGCCGGTTTGAGCCTCCCAGCGGTCGACGAGTTCGCGGCGTGTCGAGTACCCCTCACGTTCCATGAATCGGGTCGTCAACTCCGGAATCGCCGGCTCGGGATCCTTCGCGTCCCGCCAGTAGGAGAGCATCCAGCCAAGGTCGGCCCGTGGATCACCGAGCGTCGCCATCTCCCAGTCGAAGACGCCGATCAGCTCCGGCAAGTCGCCGGGACCGAACATCACGTTGTCGAGTTTGTAATCGCCGTGGACGAGCGTGTGCGGGTGCTCGTCGGGCGCGTTCTCCTGGAGCCACGAGCCGACCTCGTAGAGGGCCGGCACCTCGCGCTCCTCGGCCGTCACCTCGAAGGCCCACATCAGTTGCTGGCCCCAACGTTCGACCTGCCGGTCGGTGTAGCCCGGTGGATAACCGAACTCCTCGAGACCGACGCCCTCGTAGTCAACGGCGTGGATCGACGCCAGCGTGTCGACAAGTTCCTCACCGATCCGTGCTCGCCTGTCGGGGTCGGCGAACCGCTCCGGTTCGCCCGCCCGGAGCACGTCGCCCTCGAGTTGGTCCATGACGTAGAAGTCGCTCCCGATGACGTCGTGGTCGTCACAGGCGAGCAACGGTTCGGGAACGGGCACGTCGGTGTCGACGAGGGCGTTCGTGACGCGATACTCCCGGAGGACATCGTGTGCGGTGTCAGCGGTTTCGCCCGGTGGCGGCCGGCGGATGACGAGATCGCGGTCGCCCCAGGTGACGAACAGCGTTTCGTTCGAGTGGCCCTCCTGGTGTCGCTCGACCGCGTAGTCGTCGACCTCGCCGAGGTGCTCCGTGAGGTAGGCCGCCAGTGCGTTCTCGTCGACGAGTCGCTCGTAGTAGTTCTCGCTCATGATGTGCAGGTAGGTGTCTTGGCGCGATGGCCGCTCAGCACGGTCGTCTCCGTTGGATCCCGGTTCACAAATGCCATGGATATGTACGGTACTACCTCCACTCTCCTTAACGAAAATAGTTACGACGAGAATTTGCCTTACAATGTTTATGGTGGGGTGGGGCGTGAGATCACGACAACGATCGGGCACGCAAACTCACCGAGACATCCGTGAATTCGTCGACGGGGAGCCCAACTCCGTCGGCGCGAGCGACCTGGGTTGGGCGACTTCGGCTTGATCAGTCATCAAATAGTGGTTAGTCGCATCACTGCTCAGACCGAGAGAGCGGCTAAAGAACAGTTACGAAATCATATAAACACAGTATAATGACTGAAACACGATATATTCTGGATAGGGCTGGTCGACAAGCGTACCTCTGACCGAAAATCGCCACCAAACCGCTTGAAATACAGATTTCGCCCGACGGCAATTTGATGTCCCTCGCTTGTTTAGAAACGATGCAATTGAAACGCTGTGCAATCAAAGAATGCAAAACAGAGAGGTAAAGACGTTTGTTGCCACGCTTTCTCTGATAAGTGCCCGGGAATCGCTGTACGCCTTTCTTACTAGACTAACATAATAATGTTCGATATTACATCTCTGGCTTCGACTATCGACTGTCTCGGTCCCGACCAGCGGGGTGTAGCCGGCGGTCTGCTCGCACCCCGTCGTTCGAACGCCGATTCGATCGGGCCCGAATCGATTTACCCGTAACTCTGTTCGGGCGTCGCCGGTCCGCTGAAGAGGGAGTACAGAAACAGGAAGTAGCCAACGATGATCGGCATGAAGATGGCCGCAAAGATCGTCGTCATGTTGAGCGGGAGCGGAGAGACGACGGCATCACGGACCGAGAGTCCGGCTGCGGGATCGATCGCAGGGTAGAGCAGCGTTCCGACGAAGACGACGAACGCGGCCGCGAGTCCTGCCGCTCCGAGAAACGCCGCGTGGTAGCGCTCGCGGAACGCGGCGAAGACGGTGGCAATCGAAAACACGACCGTGGCGACAACGATCGCTGCAGTCGACGCCGACAGCAATACGGTGTGGAGGCCAGGGTACTGGACGAACAGCGTGATCGCCGTCAGTACGAACAGGCCGACGTAAATTCCCGTTGCTTGACGCCCACGTCGCGTGACGTGATCACGGAGTTCCCCCCGCGTTTTGACGCCGAGAAACGCTGCACCGAGAACGATCGAGAGCGCGACGACCGTCACGCCGACGACGAGTGGGGCGATCGCCAGCGCGGAGGCCTCGCCAAGCACCCAACTCGCGACGAACACGCCGAGCAAGAAGGGTGACGCGATGCTCCCGGCAACGAAACAGGCATCCCAGAAGCGAACCCACTCCTCGTCGTCGCGTTCCTCCCGGAGTTTCGATCCCAGTCCGCGCAGGGAAAGCGCCAGCAAGATCGCAAACACCAGCAGGTAGTGACGCGACAGAATGTTGGCGTAGACCGCGGGAAAGCCGGCGAACAGCACCGTCCCGAACAGGACGAGCCAGACTTCGTTGGCCTTCCACAGCGGGCCGAAAGCCGCGAGCAGCACCTCTCGGTCCGACTCGTCAGCCTCGGCAAACAGGATGCCGAGCCCGAAGTCGAAGCCGTCTAGCAGGAGGTACACGCCGAGCGCGAAGACGACCAGCCCGAACCATACCTCTGGCAACGACTCGATCATGTACGACGAGTCCGAGAGTATCTCAGTCATCGGCGGTCACCCCCGGTGAGTCTGGGCGATTGTCCTCTTCGATCCCAACCTCGTGTCGGGACGCTTCCTCGTCCACGATCCGTTTCAGGACGTACAGGAAGACGCTGAACAGCAGTACGTAACCGATCACGAACGCGATCAGTGTCAGCGTCGCCTCCGTGCCTGAAAGCGGCGGTGAGACCCCCTCTGCGGTCGTGAGCACGTCCTGTATGATCCAGGGCTGGCGACCGATCTCGGCGACGTACCAGCCGGTGATCAGGGCGATGAACCCGAGTGGTGAAGAGACCATCAGCGCCTTCAGGAGCCGATCATCGTCGGCGAGCCCACCGCGCCAGAGCCGGTAGGTCCCCCAGGCCCCGAGCGCGATGAACCAGAAGCCAAGTCCGACCATGACCCGGAACGACCAGAACACCCAGGCGACGGGCGGTGACTCGTACTCGAAGTCGTTGAGCCCGGTGATCTCGGCGGTCGGATCACCCTCCGCCAGGAACGACGCCAGGTGCGGGATACTGATCGTATAGAGATTATCCGCTCGCGGATCAGTAATCGACTCAAGTTCAGTTGGAATCGCGATCAGGTGGAGGTCGGCCTGACCGGTCTCGTAGTGGGCCTCCATGGCGGCAAACTTGTGGGGTTGGGTTTCGGCGACGTGACGGCCGTACATGTCGCCGTGGATGGCCTGGAACGCCGATGTCAGGAGCAAGACGACGACGGTAACGCGGAGGGCGGTCTTCCAGACCTCGCTGTCGCGGTTCTTCCAGACGAAGTAGGCGGCGATGCCAGCGATCAGCAGGGTCACCGAGATGACCGCGGCATTTTGCATGTGGACGTACATCCAGGGGAATCGTGGATTGAAAAACGCCGCCATCGGATCGGTAAGCTGGGCGATCGGGAGGCCGTCTTCCATCACGACCTCGTACCCGCGTGGCGTCTGCATCCAGGAGTTGACGACGAGAATCCAGAACGCAGAGAGCCAGGCACCGAGTGCGACCATGAACGACGAGAGCGCGTAGAACCAGTCGGAGACGCGCTCACGGCCGAACAGTAAGACGCCAAGAAAGACGGCCTCCATCATGAACGCCATCTTGGCCTCGAAGGAAAGCGGGCCGCCGATCAGTTCGCCGGCGGTCTGTGAGAACGCCGCGAAGTTCGTCCCGAACATGAAGCCCATCGGGATGCCGGTGACGGTTCCCATAATGAATCCGACGGCGAAAATTTTCGTCCAGAACTTTCTGAGACGCGCGTAGCGTTGCTTTCCCGTCCGAACCTCCTGGACGGTGAAATAGACGAGAAACGGTGCGAGTCCGACCGAGAGTGCAGCGAAGATGATATGGATCGTAATCGTCCAGCCGAACTGGATCCGGCTGGCGAGTTCCGGCGTGAGAAACGCCAGTATCGGCCAGATCTCGGTCGTTAAAACCGTAAGTACGGCGTCGGTTGCCGACGTCGGTTGGCTAGCGTGCATATGGTGTCACTCGATATCCGTGCGTAGCGGTTCAGCCATGGTAAGTAATTCTTCGTCTATGTCCAAGTTTCGATACCCAAACCACGCTAATCATTCGGATAAAAGCACATTCGATTGCCGAACCACAACCTAGTGTTGTGAAATTTTGGTAATTATAGCGGAGAATGAACCACGATGTGACGATACCGATCAGACAGCCGCCTCAGAGTTGATCTGCGGGTGTATCGACGATGAAACAACAGGGACAGCTATTCGCGGTCTGGGCACGCGTTGGCCATTCGCGGTCTGGGTACGCGTTGGCCATTCGCGGTCTGGGCACGCGTTGGCCATTCGCGGTCTGGGTACGCGTTGTGGCAGCGACGTCGACTCCGAACGGGGACCGATAACTGTTCTGAGCAGGGTCGCGAAGACGAACGTCAACTTCCCAGAGCGTCGTCAGTCTCGGCATCGGTATACCGGCCCAGATACCGCTTGACAAGTTTCGACTCGGCCATCCGAAGTCGATAGGAGAGCGTCGACTTCGGGATATCGAGTTCGGCCGAAAGCTCCCCAACCGTGACTTCACGGGGCCGTTCGTAGTACCCACGTGCAGCCGCCTGTGCGACTGCCTCTCGTTGTGACCCGGTCAACTCGTCATCGACGAACGCGTCTCCGTGCCACTCGGTCGCTTCTCCGAGCTGTCCAGCCTCGACGGTGACACCGTTCCTGCAGGCCGTTTCGATGTGTTCGAACAGCTCACCGACCGCTTCGTCGGACCGCATCAGGAGCCGCCACCGTTCCCGACCATCGTGCTGTCTTCGCTCGATAATCGTTCCCCGCTGGAGGTGTTCCGAGGCGATATTGTAGACTGACTGACAGTCGCAGATGTCTTCGACGTAGACGTATATTAGCCGCTGTCTCGGTGCACACTCGAGGCGATAGGAGGTACTCGTCCCACAACATCGATCCGTTCCGATTGCTCGCGGGAGATAATCACGGTCCTCGAGGACCGTCTGGAGGCGGTCGGCCACTTCCGGTGGGCCCCTGAGCTGGACGAGTCGCACGAACGACGTCCGACCGGTCGTGACGTCGATCGTTAGTGCTTCGAGATTCGGGTGGCTGTGATACATGTCTGCCACCGGGTCTTCGCCTTCGTCGTACGTCAGCGTGAACGTGAACTCGCGAAGACGATCCGTCTTCATCGTTCTGGACAGAGAGCCCGTAGTACAGTCTGGACCCGATTCGGCGTCGGTCGTGACGGGTGGTCAGACCGGCTGTCGGGCGTAACGGTAGTGATCATACAGGTTGTGGCTAGGGAGTTGCGACGCCTAAAGGAGTCGAACGGGACGATTTTCGGTCAATTGCGGAGTGGATCGTCGAGTAGCGGAAAATGTTGACGGAAGGATGGGCGACGATCGACCAGGGTCGCTCTAGATGCGTGAACCATCACAAATAGGTAGTGCCCGAGCCGAGTAGAACGTATGAAAGCAGTCTACGCGACAGACCTGTCTGCAGCCAGTGAAGCCGCGATCGAAACCGAGACGTGTCTCGACTGTCTCGGCCGAATCGGCGTCGATGAACTCCATCTCGTCACGGTCGTTCCGGACAACGTCCACGCCGGAACGCCTGGCATCGATCACGTGAAGCGGCGGCGACGAACACTCGAGCGCTATCAGCAGGTGATCGAAGCGGTCGGACTCGGTGTCGAAACCCACGTCGTCCGTGGGACACCCCATCGTCGGATCAACGGCATCGCGGAATCGATCGGAGCCGACCTGTCGATCGTCGGGTCACGTGGGAAGAGTCCACTCGAGAACCGACTTATCGGATCGACGACGCGGAACCTCGCACGGACGACGGTCGTTCCGTTGCTCGTCAACCGAATCGAACGCGGGGTCGATGAGCCACAACTCGTCGAGAAACACCTGTTCGAACGAACGCTGTACGCGACGGACTTCTCCGAGAACGCGGACCGCGCCTTCGAGTCGTTCTCCTATCTCCATCACGCGACCCAGGAGGCGACGCTCGTCCACGTCCAGACAGAAACCAGTCCAGGTCCTGACGGGGATGACGACCCCGAGCAGCGACTCGCCGAACTAGCTGGTCGACTCGAGGAGTGGGGTGTCGATGCCACCACGGACGTTCGAGACGGTGATCCCGTCGACGAAATCCTCGCGGCCGAGACCGAATACGAACCGACGACGACCTTGCTCGGCTCGCGTGGCCGGAGTCGGATCCGGCGACTGCTGCTTGGGAGCGTCTCCGAATCGGTCATCGCGAACGCAGACGGGAACGTCCTCCTCGTTCCGCCGGGACGAACCGCCTGATCGACTCGCTTTCTGGTTACACCGACTGCAGCCGCTACTTGCGCAATCTGCGGACGACGGATAGTTGATGAGGCGGACGAGGCTGTCGGAGAAGGAGTTCCATCGTGTTCCTATCGTTCTCTCGAGACCGATCCACCCGTTCACTGCAGCTACGAACTGCTCAGCAATTAGTTACAAACGTTAAGCCTCCTCTACTGTCAATTTGGAATTTGTCATTTCCACCTGGTACCCCTCAATATCGAGGCGCACAGAAACGTCTCCATCGCCGGACACTAGTTTATCGAGGGCATCAGGATCAACGTGGTCGTATAATCTAATTCCACGATCTATTGAAAGCGATTCTGGTTCGACCTCTTCAAACGTTGCAATCGCTTCGGTAGTTACGAGACTCGGTTTCGAGTTTCTGTTCTCATCTCGCAGGCTAACCTCTATTGTCTCGCTAGACTCCCCCATGACTAGTGGTATCATCGGCGGCGGATTGTTTGTTCTGGTTTGACCATCGAAACCGGTCTCTGGTCCACTGTACTACCTGTAAGTACCGTTTGATGGGAATTATGAGGAGACAGACGAACGGTTGCCTTCAGGCTGTGTCAGATATTAACACGGACCGAGACAGAAAAACCACGAAGGGACGGTGGTCGTCAGTTGAACAGATGATTCATCAACAGCCGCTGGAGAAGGCCGGAACGACGGCCGTCGTGGGTCTGGACCATAACGGCAGTCGTGTCCACACGTTCGACGAGTCGATTACCCGGACGCCCGAGGAGCCGTGCGCTCATTCCGGTGCGGTCGATGCCAGTTACGAGCAGGTCGGCATCGCCGACGAATCGCGCCAGGCCAGCGATCTCGTCGTCGGTCTCGATGACGGTCGATCGGGCCGGTACCGTCAGTATCGAGAACAGTTCTTCGTGATACCGTTCGATCGTCTCGCGCTGGCTCTCCGGGGCGTCCGCCGAAATCGCCTGCAAGAGATTGATTTCGGCACCCGTCTCCTCGGCGACCGCGTCGGCGAACAGCAACTTCAGTGGATCGTAGGCCCCGCGGTTGGCGACGACGGTAACTTCGTCCGCGCCGTCGAAGCCGTCGTCGTCGACCAGCAGCACGTCACAGGGTGCGTTCTCGAGTAGCCAGTCAGTACCACCGCCGAACAGCCGCTGGTGGAACTGTGCCCGGTCGCGTTCGGCAACGATCAGATCGTAGTTGCCGTAGGTAGCGAAGTCGACGATTGCCCGGTTGTGATCTTCGCTGTCGATCTCCCGGTACTCGATACGCGTGTCCGTCACCGGTCGCCGATCGTCGTCCGTGGCTCCGCCGGACGTGCGTGCCGGTCGATGGACGTCGTGATTCTCGGGGAACCACGACGGGGTCTCGTCACCGGAGGGAAGCCACTCGGGCGGATCGTCCGCGAACACGTCGGCGTGATCGCCGTCGAACATCCGATGGGGGACGTCGACGAACTCCACGACCGAAACCGTCGTCGACCGGAGCCGTCCCATGTCGGTTGCCATCCGAAGCAGATCACGTCTGGCATCGGGAGACGTATTATCGGTAATCGCCACGAGAACGTCGTACTCCTCGTCCGACTCGAACAGTTCTCGCGTTCGGTCGAGCGCACTTCGGCTGACGTTCTCTCGAGCGCCGGCCCGTGCTGCTCCTTCCCGGTCGATCCGTGGTCGGGCGTAGCCAACGTACCAGGCAATCGAGACGAGCGTGATGGCGACTGCGCCGAGGAACGGGACCGTTCCCATCTGCGTGAGGACGATCACGCCGCCGCCCATCCCGACGAGTTGGGTCCAGGGATACAGCGGCGCGACGAACTCGGGATCGTAGTCGTCGACAACACCTTCACGGAAGCCCACGACGGCCAGGTTTACGAGGATGAACACGAGGATCTGGAACGCCGATCCGAACTTCGCGACCTGTTCGATCGGCAGCGTCGCGATCATGACCATCATCACGCCGCCAGTGACGGCGACCGCGAATGCGGGGGTCTTGAATCGGTCGTGAAGGTGTTCGAATCGTTCGGGAACGAGGCCGTCGCGGGCCATCGCGAACGGGAATCGCGAGGCAGACAGCAGGCCTGCATTCGCCGTCGATGCCAGTGCTAGCAGCGCCGCGATAACGATTATCACCGCACCAAACTCGCCCAGGACAGCCTCGGCCGCGTACGCGATCGACGCGACCTCTTCACCACCCTCGGGAACGAACCCGCCACCGGGTGAGAGGTCGGGTGCGACACCGATGGCGACGTAGACGATCAGCACGTAGAGGGCGGTCGTTACCAGCAGCGAACCGATCATCGCTCGCGGAATCGTCGTTCCGGGGTCTTTGACCTCTTCGGCGACCGCAGCGACCTTGATCACCCCAGCGTAGGAGACGAACACGAGTCCCGTCGCTGCGAGGATTCCCTCGGATGCGAGATCGAACGAGCCAGCAGTCTGCGATGGCGTCACGTCGGGGAGGCCACCGACCACGAAGTACCCCATAGCCAGCACCATCACGCCGACGATCGCAAACTGGAGGCTGCCGGTGCTTTTCGTACTGACGACGTTCAGGATCGTAAACAGCAGCGCCAGCCCGAGCGCGATCGGAAGAATGTACTCCGCGAGCCCGGGTGCGACGTAGACGAGGTACGGGATGCCGCCGATCAGCGCGAGTGCGCCTTTGAACGAGAGCATGAACCAGTTCCCGATACCGGCGATCGTCCCGAGCAATGGCCCCATTCCCCGCTCGACGTAGACGTACGAGCCGCCGTCTTCCGGCATCGCCGTTGCCATCTCGGACGCCGACAACGCTGCCGGCAACACGAGCAGTCCTGCGATCAGGTAGGCGAGGACCACTGCCGGGCCAGCCGACGCATACGCGATTCCCGGGAGGATGAAGATGCCGCTCCCGACCATCGCACCGATCGCGATCGCTGTCGTCGCTGGGAGACCGAGATCGCGCTGCAAATCGCTCGTCATCGCTTGCCATCACCTCGCCTGGAGCTGCCGGTCGTGACTCTCCGGTCTCTCGTCGGCCGTTGCTGGCACAGTCGTCCCCACTCGTACTGCCGGATCTGGGGGTTCGCTGTTCCAACCTGTCGAACGCTCGTCAGTGGTCTCTGTCCGGCAGTATCACTACGAGACCGGAAGTAACAGGTCGTGCACCGATTCCATCGTGTTCGTGTCATTGTATATGAGTGTGTGTCTAGATTCGTTCTGATTACAGCGTTGAGTCTGTGAAGTGGGCGCTCAATCGTGTGGCATGAAACCGCTTGATAGCCTTATCGTCCGCGTCCGTCTGCGCGAGTAACGTCGTGCAGTCACTGCCCTGCAATCCGTGATCGCTGGCCCACACATCAGCCGTGCCGTTCTGGTGGGTGTACAGGCCAACGATACAGCCGACGGGAATCACGGCGAAACACGCAGCAGTGCGGTATCGATGGCCCCGGGTAGTTCATACTGCCGGACAAAACGATACATACGCCGATCGCACTCGAGACGCCGTCGCGGGACGCGACAGGTGCCGAGACGTGATCGAATGTATGCTGGCTGTTGTCCGGTAGTAGCAGTGCTGTGCTGTCGTCCCCGCGGAGACATCAGTCGCCTCCGTCAAGGGTCGTTTGCGCGTGTGATTCGTCCGATCCGGTTTGCTGAACGACCTGGTAGAGGATCATCGCGGCGACGAAAAACGACGACCCGACTAACAGGAGGACGCTCACGAACTCGAGCGAACCGGTGCCGAGCCAGTCGGAGAGTTCGGAAAGCGCGATGCCGATACTGGCAAACACCATCATGAGCCCGAAGTAGACGATCACGTCGTTCTCCTCGACGATCGTCGTCGCCGCGGAGCCGATCTTGGCGCCGAGGGCGCTGCCGACCAGCAACAGCGAGACGACTGTCAGGTCGACGCTGCCGGACATGCCGTAGGTGAAGGTTCCGAACGCACCCGAGAACAGCCCGGCGAACAGGCTCGTCCCAACCGCGGCCGTCAGGGGTGTGCCGATCAGGTAGTGGATGGCGGGCATGCGGATGAAGCCGCCACCGACGCCGATCAGCCCCGAGACGAGACCGACGCCGCCGCCCGCGCCGGAGATCGTCCACACCGAGGCCCGACCGCCGGAGGTCAACGAGATCATTGGTGGCACGTTGTACGACTGGATCTTCTGTCCGATCGCTGGGATCTCGTCGTTCGCGTCGCTCTCGTCGTCCGTGTCGCTCTCGTCGTTCGCGTCGCTCTCGTCGTTCTCGAGGTTGTAGGCGCGTCGCAGGAACAGCGCCCCAATCCCAGCGAGCAGGACAATGTACGCGATTCCTGTGACGACTTCGGCGATCCCCAGTGCCTCGAGGGCGAAGACGAGCCGACTGCCGAGTTCGATCCCGACCGAGAGGACGACGAACAGAATCGCACCGAGTTTGTAGTCGACCTGGCCGATGTCGTAGTGTTTCAATACGGCGATGACGGAGGTGCCGAAGTAAAACGCCAGCCCGCTGCCAATCGCAACCGAGGCCGGGTAGTCGAGGATCAACAGGGTCGGCGTGATCAGGAAGGATCCGCCCATCCCGAAGAAGCCGAATAACACGCCGACCATGAAGCCGAAGCTCACGAACAACGCGAGCAGCGGCAGGCTGAGTCCGAGTATCTCCATCGATTAGTTCACCTTGTCGGAGCGGATCGTCTTGATGATCGACTCGAGCCAGCCGTAGGCGACATAGAGGGCGATCGCCTGTACGAGGATGAAACCGACGACAGCGAACGCGCCGATGATTCCCCCTTCGATTCCGATCATAGTCGTGTAGATAGGCGTGTCCTCGAATTAATCGTCAGCGACAGCGCTGTCTTCGGTCGCGGCACAGCGGTTGGGACCAAGCTCGAGTTCGTTACGCTCGTCCTCGTCGTCGGGTTCGTAGACGCCGAGGTTCGTCTTGATGACCTTCTCGTAGTTCGGAGGCTTGGATGGGAGGTTGTCGAACATGTGTTCGACGAACTCGTCTTCCTCGAGTTGGATGATTTCGTTTTTCGCCCAGATCTCGCCGACGGTCGAGAACATCGGCATGCCGGGTTCGACGTCGATGTACTCGCCGCAGTTGGTCAGCGAGAAGTGTCCGGGCAGGATTTTGACGTGATCGGGCATCGTGGCGATCTTGTGCTGGAGCGTCTCGTACTGGACGCGAGCGCCGGATTTGGCGTCTTCGCCGGCGAACTGGAGTTCGGTGCGCCCGATCGATTCGACGAACAACGTATCACCGGTCAGCAGTGCCTCGTCCTCGACGAGATAGGCGGTCATACCGGTCGTGTGGCCCGGCGTATGAACCGCCTTGATGGACACGTCGCCGACCTCGACGGTCTCGTTGGGTTCGATCGGGTCGAACTCGAACTGTGGATCACGTGTGTTGGCGGGCTCGCCGAGGTGGTACGGAACGCCATACTTCTCGGCAAGGCCTCGTCCCGCGGAGATGTGATCGGCGTGGATATGGGTGTCGAAGACGCGATCGATCTCGTAGCCGCGTTCGGCGGCAGCGTCCTCGAAGGCGTCGGTCGCACGGGTGACGTCGACGAGCGCGGCCTTGCCGGTGCGCTTCGAACCGATCAGGTAGCCCAGACAGCCCTTCGCACGACGCTGCAACTGGAGGAGTTCGAGGTCATCCCGCGTGGTCGCGATTGGGACGACATCGTAGACCAGGCTCCAGTCTTCCATCCCGCCCTCGACGTGGGCGACGTTCTCGAATCCCTCGACCTCATCGAGGTACGCGGCGAACTTGCCAGCCGAGCGCCCCGTTGCACACGTGACGACGATCTCGTCGTTCGTGTCGTACGCTTCGGGGTCGAAGTCACCAACGAGTTCGTCGTCACTACCGGAGTACTCGACGTTTTCAGCCTCGGCGATGCGCCAGTCCTCGTAGTCTTCCGGTGCTCGCGTGTCAAAGAGCACGTCGAGGTTGTCAGCTTCGATTCGGTCTCGTAGCTCTGCTGCCGAAATGGCCTCTGGCATACAGTACAAACCTCGAACTGCCCAATATTAAGACTTCGAGCAGCCAGAATAATTGGTCCTTTCGGGCAGTCTGTGACGAACTCGGGGCAAGAAGGGACAGAAGTTGCCGACACTATAGTAGCCACTGCAAGTCAATGCACACCTGATCGCCAGCCTGCTCGGCGATCAGTGTGTAAATAGTTGCAGTTGTTACTATAGAATGTTACTTGGTATCAGGGTCGTCCGGAGAGTGTGCGTGACCGTCGTGTTCGACTGCCGTTGTGGCGAGTTCAGCGGAGAGTGCCGGCACGTCCGCATCAGTAACCGAACCCTCCGTCTCGAACTCCTCGAGTGAACGCGGAAATGCTCGTAGTTCTTTGTGGATGGTAATGCCGGCGATTGCGCCCTCACCCATCGCAACCGGAATCTGGCTGTATCCCGGCGTGAGGTCACCGACCGCGTAGACGCCGTCGACCGACGTCTGGCCGTGGTCGTCGACGGCGACGGAACCGTCTTCGGTGCGCTCTATGTCGAGTCCCTCGACGACCTCGTCGTGGTAGTCTGAACCATACATTGGGAAGCCGCCGCTGTAGGCACGAACCTGCCCGTCTTCGAACTCGAAGGATTCGAGCCAGCCGTCGTCGTTCTTGTTCATCCCTGTTATTTCTGCAGTGACGACATCGACAGGATGGTACTCGAGCATCGTCGCCGTCTCGTCGCTCCAGGACGGGTCCTCGCCTCGGGTGAGCAAGTCGACGTCGTCGGTGAAGTTCAACAGAATCATCGCGACGTGTGCGCCAGCCTCGCCCGCCCCCATCACGTAGACCGGTTCGTCGACGAACATGAAGGCATCACAGAGGAGGCAGTAGTGCAGTCCCCGACCGGTCGGCGGGAGCGGTGGATCGGGCCGTTTGTCGGCAAAGCCCGTTGCGAGAACGACCCGAGAGACCCGATAGGATTCAGCATCCGTCTCGACGCGGAAGCCGTCATCGGCCGCCTCGCCGAGTGGCGTCACCGACTCGACGAACCCCCGTTCGACATCGGCGCCATATCCCTGTACCTGTTCGCGGGCGGTCTGTAGCAGTTCGTTGCCCGAGACCGCTTCCGTGATCCCGATCACGTTGTGCGTCTCTTGCATCATTGCGGCACGTCCACCGCCCCGGTCGATGACCACTGTATCGAGTGCCAACCGTGTCGTGTACAGCGCACTCGTCAACCCAGCGGGCCCGCCACCGACGACTGCAACGTCGTAATCGAATCCCGTATGCATGTGTCGAAAGATGTCGTCGGACAGGTAAAAATGTATCCTAACGGGTGTCTAGTCCCTTCTCACGCGCCCTGCAACATCAGCGCAACCTCCACCTGGCGACGTGTTACTCGAGACACGCAGTTACCATCCGTTCGGAAACGTCTGGCCGACCCGTCGCGCTCATGGCCAGAACAATGCCGGCTGTCGAGAGGCCAGCTTCGTCGAGCGTGCGGGCCTCTGCTTCGGCGTCCGAGAGACCACGTTCGTAGTAGTGTTCGTTGATCCGATCGTGGTGCTGCCGGACGAGTTCGAGTGCGAACTGTTTGACTGACGACTGTTGGCCGTCAGTCGACGGGCCGCCGGCTGCAAGCTCGTTAATCCGTTCGACCAGCTCATCAGGGTCGCTGCTCACGGTAGCTTCACCCATACATCACTCTCGGTGGTGAAGCTACTTATACGCTTTCGACAGACTGGCGGCTCAGACTCGTGTTGTCGCCGACAAAAATGAAACTGGCAGGGAGTGAGCCCGGTCTATCGTGGAACAGACTCAGCCGGGCAACTCACCGTCTCGTCACAGCGATTCGCTTACGACTCGAGTTCTTTCAGCGTGAACCACCAATCGTAGGACTCGTAGCCCTCCTCGTCAGCCTCGGCAGTTCGTGCTTCAGCCTCGTCGACGGTTCCTGGCGGTGAGAGCAGGACCTTATCGCCGAAGTTCTCGTTCTCGGGCCAGTTGGCCGGCAGTGCGACACCTTCCTGGTCGGACGTCTGGAGTGCTTCGAGCGAGCGCAGCACCTCGTCGACGTTGCGGCCGATCTCCTTGGGGTAGTAGAGAACCTGGCGCGTGATCCCATCAGGGTCGACGATGAAGACCGCACGGACAGTCGATGACCCCTGGCCGGGATGGACCATCCCGAGCGCGTCGGCGACATCGCCGCTTTCGTCGGCAATAATTGGGAAGTCGATCTTCTCGTCGATCTCCTCGTCGATCCACTCGGTCCACTTGATGTGTGAGTGGACGCGGTCGATCGAGAGGCCGATCAGTTCGGTGTTCAGCTCTTCGAACGCCTCGCGGCGCTGTTCGAAGCCGACGAACTCCGTCGTACAGACCGGCGTGAAGTCACCGGGGTGACTGAAGAGGATAAACCACTTACCCTCGTAGTCGTCCGGAATCGACTTTGGACCGTGGGTCGTCTCTACCTCGAGTTCAGGGAACTGGTCGCCGATGAGTGGGAATCCACTCTCGTCGCTTTCGTCAGTCATTGCGTTTTGGCTTACGGACCCACCAACTATAACTCCTATTCAAAAAGAAATCTTTTCCCTTTCCTCATTCAGGTCCGGGAATACGGGTGGTTTTTTCTCCATTCGAAAACGGCTCCGTGGGTGGCAATAACGTACGCTGGTGGGACATAGGGCCGAAAACAAAACGAAACAAACGAAACAAACGAAACGATCTGCACTGCACCTAGTTCGACCGTGCCGACCCCATCCGCCGAAGGAACTCGACGAGAACACCGAGCCCCTGCCGGACGTCGTCGTCGCGAAGCGCACCGAGCATCCCCAGCAGACCGATCTTTTTCGGTGGTTCCTCCTCGGTGAACGCACCGAGACCCGACTCGACGGAGTTGATGAGTTCCTCATCGCCGAGCTGACACCCTAACACGAGCATATTCCCGAGATTCTGTCCGAGCTGATAGGGCTCGAGGTCGGCGTCGGTGTAGGCGTGGCTGAACCCAGCGACCATCATCCGAAGCTCCGTGATCGGCTGGCGGTTCTCCTGGACGACCGCCACAGCCTCGGGCACCAGGTCCTCCGCGAGTTCGTAGGTTACGTCGAGCAACTCGAGTAGTTCGATCAACGTCTCCTCGTTCTCACCGAGTCGTTCGAGCAGCGTGAGCGTCTCCTCACGTTCCAGTGCGACCCGGATCCGCGCGATCGTCTCGCGGTTCTCGCGAACGATCGTCTTGAGTTCCGGAACCAGATCGCCCACGAGTTCGTCGACGACCTCGAGCAGTTCGAGGAGTTCGACGAGCGTATCGGCGTTCTCGCCGACCCGCTGGACGAGCACGAGCGTTTCCTCTTGCTCTAGGGCCGTCCGTAACTCGGCGATGGGCTCGCGGGAGTCGTGGGCTGCCTCGCGGAGTTCGGGCGCGAGATCAGCCGACAGCTCCTGGACGACGACGAGCGTCTCGAGAAGTTCGGCGAGTTCCTCGTCGTTTTCCTCGAGCGTCTCAGCGAGTTCGTTTACTTCGGCGGCCTCGAAGGGCGTATCGTCGAAGTCACCGTCTACCGATTGGTCTTTCTGAGCCATGTTACGGAAGTGGATCGTAGCCTTTCATCCAGGCGTCCCAGTAGACCGACGGGAGGACGTTGACGTCCATGATCCAGTTCATCTTGCTCTCGACGGGCGCGGAGATTGGCCCCTCGTAATCGAACTCGGCGATCAACGCCTTGCCCTTCTTGGTGAGCAACGGACAGGCAGCGTAGCCGTCGTACTCCGCGAGCATCGGCTGATCGTTTAGCAGCGACGTCAGATTCTTCGAGACGACGTGTGCCTGTTTGCGTGCGGCCGCGGCCGTCTTCGAGTGAGGGGCGTTCTCACAGTCTCCCAGCGCGAAGACGTTGTCGTAGTCGTCGTGCTGGCAGGTGTGTTGGTCTATAGTGATGTACTCGCCGGACTCGGAGCCGTCCGCAAGCGGCGATTCCTCGGTAATCGCTTTCTGGCCGAACTGTGGAGTGACCGGCGCGTAGAGGTCGTATTCGATTTCTTCACCGTCAGCACCGTAGACGACGCCCGCGTCGGGGTCGACCCGGTCGACGGAGAAGTTCTCGACGAACTCGATATCACGGTCGTCCCAGATCTCGTACAGTTTGTCGCGGTAGGGCTGCACGCCGAAGTGGTGTTCGGCGTTTCGGGTCATGATTACCTCGACATCGTCGCGAATACCCTGTCGACGGAAGTAGTCCTCCGCGAGCATCGTCAGTTTCAACGGGGCACCCGGACACTTGATCGGCGTATCGGGCTGGGTGACGAGGAACGTCCCACCGTCGAAATTCTCGAGGGCCTCGCGCATCTGGAGGGCAGCCTCGTAGTGGTAGAACGGGTAGACGTCATCGTGTTCTTCCCAGGCTTCGACCAGTCCCGGCATCGCGCTCGGATCGAGTCGATGTCCGGTCGCGACGACGAGGTAATCGTACTCGAGTTCGCCCCCGTCCTCGAGCGAGACGGTTTCCTCGCTAGGGTCGATGCCGGTGACGGCGTCGTGAACGAACTCGACGCCCGGCTTGAGGAGCTCATCGACGTCTCGCGACTGATCGGGTTCGAGGTAGCCAAACGGGATGAGGTAAAACGACGGTTGGTAGTAGTGATCGGTGCTCTTGTCGACGACGGTGATGTCGGCCTCGTCCGCGTCCAGTTTTCGGCGGAGAAGGTTCGCGGTCATCGCACCGCCGGAACCAGAACCTGCAACGACTATCTTAGCCATACATCATCGAATAAGGGTGCTATAACACCTAAGTCTGTACGTAGGCGAAATAATGCCGACTGACAAACGACAACTGGCTCGTTAGTGAAAATATTGCGGGAACCTGGATGGGTCGCCCCGGCGCGATCACAGCGTGGGTACTCGAGGGACGACGTGGGTACTCGAGGGACGAGACGCCGGGCGGTGATCGGGAGTGGAAAATCAGACCGTCGGTCACGTGCCGATCACTCGTCTGTCTCCGTTTCGACGGGGACGTCGATGAGGTTCCCCCATTCGATCCACGACCCGTCGTAGTTGGAAACAGTGTCGTAGCCGATCAGTTCGGAGAGGACGAACCAGACGATCGACGATCGTTCGCCGACGTGGCAGTACACGATCGTCTCCGTGTCCGGGTCGACGCCGTGGTGGTGGAACAGTCGTTCGAGTTCGGATCGATCCTTGAACCGGCTGTTCTCGTCGATTACTTCCGACCACGTAATATGGACGGTGCCGGGGATGTGGCCCCCAACACGGGCCTCAGGGAGGACTTTGTCTGGTGGCTTCGTTCGGTCGCCCTCGTACTCGAGTTCCGATCGAACGTCGACGATCGTCACGTTTTGTGCGAGCGCCGCTTCCACGTCGGTTCGGTAGGCGCGGATCTGTTCGTTGGGAGTGGGTGCCTCGTACGTCTGCTGGGACACGTCCGGTTCGTCGGTCGTCATCGGACCGCCGATTTCCTCCCATCGGTGCTTGCCACCGTCGAGGAGCCGAACCTCGGTATGGCGGTAGTATTTGAGCAGCCAGAACAGATAGGCTGCATACTGGTTCTGGTGCGTGCTGTAGACGACGATCGTACTCTCGTCCGTGATCCCACGGTTGCCGAGGTACTCTTCGAAACACCGCCTGTCGGCGATTCCGCAACCGTCGACGTCGACGAGGTCGGCGAGGACATCGATTTGCACGGCGCCTGGAACGTGGCCGTCGTCGTACTCACCGTCAGCTTCGACGAGTCGAAGGGACGGATCGTCCCGTTTGAACTCCTGGAGTCGCTCCTCGACCCACTCGGGAGAGACGAGCACTGTCGAGTCGCTTTCGTCACCGGCACCGGCGGATGTCCCGGTCAGTTTGTAACACGTCTGCCGGCCGTCGTGAAGCGCTGGCGACGAATCGAGGAGTTCGGCTTCCTCGAGCTGGTCGAGTCCATAGCGGGCCGTCCGTGACGAGAGCATCGTCTCCTCGGTCAGCCCCTTGAGGGTCATCGGCCCGTTATCTGCGAGCGTTTTGTAGATGAATTTTGAACTCGGTGGGAGGTCGTCGAGCGCCTCATCGGGTTGGGTTTCCGCCATGGCTGAACTAGATGTGCCTACGGTTTGTACCTATACAGCTTTTTCGTCCCGACAACGAGCGCGGCGCCACGACCGTTCCAGTCAGCCGGCTCGGGCGCTTGTTCCCACGAATATTGCGATACCGTTTACAATAGTATGTCTGTAAATGGCGTAAGTACGATCAATAATTGCTCGTTCGGTCAACGAGCGCTCTGGTATTGACTGCGAGGCGTCGTTCGCATCCCTCCGCACGATTTCCATTGATAGGCCAATATAACAAATTCAAACTATAGTATGTATACGAACATATACTGGGTCGCTCACCTGTGTGGATAATTAGTACTGAAATGGATTTATGGGGCGCAGAGGCGGCTCTAACGGCAGAAATGGTCTTTCTACCGACGTGCGAGGGATCCTCTGTCGACGGCTCGGAAATCAATACCGTTCCTGGATAATCTAGCGAAGGTATCGATCTACAGCCGTCATTTTGCATTCGAGGCCAGGATGTGTGTTTTGGGGACTCACCGAAATCCCCAGCGTGACTCACAGGCCAATATTGATTATCTAAACAGTATATTTAGAAAAGTACCAGAATGAGTTCATTTATTGAATGGGTATACTACCTCCACGTGCGCTCGTCCAGAAAGGGCGTTGTTCCCGTCAGTGAGGACGTCCGCTTTCCCACGCGCAGGTGGCCCCAGGCATCTTCATAGCCGTGACAGTAGTTACAGCGTATCGAGGCGAAAGCCGTGGGAGGTGGTCACTGCCGGGATCTGTTGCGAGAGCGGGCAGTAATGCCGTCCGCCGAATCGTCGGTTTCCGTGATCGCGCCCGCCGCGTCGACGGCACGATCAACGTTGTCGAGGCGGTACTCGAGAACCGCCACGAGGAACGAGCTTTCGTGCGGGTTCTATGGCGTCGAAATATCGACCGCCGAAGCCGATTCAGCGATCGCCTTCGACAATTGCAAGCACCTCCTTCGGAGACTCGATCCGGTAGGAAACGGCGGGACCCTCCTTGGCCCCGAAAGCGACGCCGTGAATGTTCATCCGCGCGGCGCCACGCACGTCGTGATCGTATCGATCACCGATCATGAGCGATCGTTCGGGGGTGACGTCGGCCTTTGTGAGGGCCGTCTCGAACATCGCGGGGTGAGGTTTGGTGTGGCCGACCTCCTCGGAGGTCGTAATCGAGTCGACGTGCCGGCGCACGCCGACGTACTCGAGTATCTCCTTTCCCTCTCGGTCGTCGACATCGCTGACGACGCCAACGTGGAGGTCACGCTCGGCCAGCCGTGCGATCGTCTCCGGTGCGCTGGGGACAGGTTCAATCGACGCCTGTACGGCCTCCTGGAACGGTGGCTTCCACTCGTCCATCGGTACTTCCTCACCGACGATGGCCTCGATGCCCCGGTGGTAGCCCTCGCGGGCGGCCCGGAACGCCGTGCCATCGCGCTCGCGGAAGTAGTCGCCGACGGTCGTGCGCCAGATATCGATCGCTTCCTCGAGCGAGAGAGCGACCTCGTGGCGCTCGATGAGGTCGGCGACGAACTCGGCGTGGGCGGCCTGTACGGACTCGAGTTCGAGGATGACGCCGCCGATGTCCCAGAAGACGGCCTCCCAGTCGTCCGGGTCCGCGGGCGGGTCGGGTGGCTGGACCACCGCCTCGTCGCGGTCGCCGCTCATCAGTCCGCCCTCCGGATCGTCGGTCGATCGACCTCGTCGACTTTCTCGCGGGCCTGCTCAACGCGGTGTTCGTAAGAGGCGTGAAACGCCGGCTGTTCCGCTTCGAGCATGCCGCGGCGTGACACCTCAACCTGTCTGTTCGGTCCGTACTGTGGATTGTCTGTGGTCATGGGTCCGTTCGTAAACGGGTCGGGTCGTTGAGTACTCGTCCCCGACCGTCGTCATACGTCGTCACTTACTCGTCTCCGACCGTCGTCACCCCGTTTATGCGTGCGTATGGCTGACAGTGGCTACCCGGACACTTAACAATAGGGCACACACAATCATCTTTATTAACAGTGTCTCCGTATTGTCTTCTACAACTAACAATGGTAATGGAAACGGCCGCAGTTGCGGGTGTTCGGACGTGAGTACGAGCCAGTTCAGTGTCGACGGCGATGTCGCCATCATCACCGGCTCCTCGAGTGGCATCGGGAAGGGGATCGCAGAGCGCTTCGCTGCGGACGGTGTCGACGTGGTGGTCTGCTCACGCGAGCAGGAGAACGTCGATCCGGTCGCTGCGGCGATCAACGACAGTGAACTGCCCGGTGAGGCACTCGCACTCGAGTGTGACGTGACCGACCGCGAGGCCGTCGAGGCGCTCGTGGAGGCAACTGTCGAGCAGTTCGGCGGCCTCGACGTGCTGGTGAACAACGCGGGTGCGTCGTTCATGGCCGACTTCGACGATATTTCCCCGAACGGCTGGAAGACGATCGTCGACATCAACCTCCACGGGACCTACCACTGCACTCACGCGGCAGCGGAGTACCTCAAAGACGGTGGCGGCTCCGTCATCAACTTCGCGAGCGTCGCCGGCCAGCGCGGCTCGCCGCTGATGAGCCCCTACGGCGCGGCCAAGGCGGCGGTCGTCAACCTTACGACGACGCTGTCCTACGAGTGGGCTCACGACGATGTGCGCGTCAACTGCATCGCGCCGGGCTTCGTCGCGACGCCGGGCGTCGAGAGCCAGATGAGCGTCTCCGCCGAGAACATCGACCGCGAGGAGGTCGCGCGGCGTATCGGCACCGTCGACGAGATCGCGGACATCACCCAGTTCCTCGCCAGTCCGGCCGCCTCCTACGTCGTCGGTGAGACGATCACTGCACAGGGTGTTCCACAGATTAGCGAGGATCACGAGGTGTGAACGCCGCCCGCTATCATCACCAGTTCCCACACACTCAAATCACTGTCAGTCGATTATGAACCAGATCTAGCATGACTGAGAGAGACGTTCACCTGCCAGTCGCCGCCCAGCCGAGCGTCGATTCGCTCGTCGAGTACGCCCAAACGGCCGAAGCGGGCGGCTACGATTGTGCCTGGCTCCCCGAAACCTGGGGTCGGGACGCAGTGACGGTTCTGACCGCGATCGCCGAGCGCACCGACGAAATCGACCTCGGCTCGAGCATCGTCAACACCTACTCGCGCTCGCCCGCGCTGCTCGGCCAGACCGCTGCCACGCTGCAAGAGGTCTCCGACGGCCGTTTCCGTCTCGGCCTCGGACCGAGCGGTCCCGTCGTGATCGAGAACTGGCACGGCATCGAGTACGGCAACCCGCTCAAGCGAACGCGTGAGACCGTCGACATCGTCCGTGCGGTGCTCTCGGGCGAACCAGTCGAGTACGACGGCGACTACTTCTCGCTGTCCGGCTTCCGGCTTCGCTGTGAGGTGCCCGACCCGTCCCCGCCCGTCGAGGTGACCGGGATGGGTCCCAAGGCGGTCGAACTCGCTGGCCGCTTCGCCGACGGCTGGCACGGCATCATGCTCACCCCAGAGGGAGTGGCGGATCGGATCGAGGACATCGAACGCGGTGCCGACCTCGGCGACCGCGACCCAGACGACGTGCAGGTCACGATCGGTGTCACCTGCTGTGCACTCGACGACGCCTCCCGTGCCCGCGACCTCGCACGCCAGCACACCGCGTTCTACATCGGCGGGATGGGAACGTTCTATCGGGATGCACTCGAGCGCCAGGGGTACGACGAGGCATCCGAGATCCACAATGCCTGGCAGGCGGGTGACCGCGAGCGCGCGCTCTCCCTCGTCGACGAGGCGATTCTGGACGATCTCTGTGCGGCCGGCACCCCAGAGGACGTCCGCGAGCAGGTCGAACGCTACGAGGCGGTCGACGGTATCGACGCGGTTGCAGTGAGTTTCCCGCGCGGGGCCGACGAAGCGGACGTGACGCAGACGATGGACGTGCTCGCGCCCGCAGAAAGCGGGCACTGAGCTGTCACTGGGGCTGAACACAGTGCGTTCGGACGTCGGCCCACAGAGCGACTGTCGAGCCGCCTTCCGGAATCCAGCCATTGGGAGAACGAGTCCATTGTAAACGTCGACAGGTACAAGCCGTCGATCCTCCCATTTCGTGGTATGCCCGGAAAGGTATCGCCGGACGACTTGCTCGCACACGTCTTCGATCGGACGGGGGCCGACGCGGACGAAACGATCCTGCAGGGGCCTGCAGACGGCGAGGACGCCGCTGCCGTCGACTGGCCCGGCGGGGCACTGGTCGTCAGCTCCGATCCAATCTCGCTCGCGGCCTCGCAGGTCGGCTCGCTCGGCGTCTACGTCGCCTGCAACGATGTCGCCGCTTCCGGCGCGGACCCACGCTGGCTGACCGTCGTCATCCTGCTGCCCGACGAGAGCGTGTCGCTCGAGACGATCACGACTGATCTGGACACCGCTGCACGGGCGGTCGGGGCCACCATCGTCGGCGGCCACTCCGAGTACGTCGACCAACTCGAGCGCCCGCTGATTTCGCTGACCGCGATGGGTGCCGCCGAGCGGTTCGTCCCAACCGGTGGTGCCGAACCCGGCGACCGGGTCATCGTCACGAAAGCCGCCGGCGTCGAGGGCACCGCGATTCTCGCCGCCGACTTCGGTGACGAACTCGGCGTAGACGAAGAGACCAGAACGAAAGCTGAATCGTTCCTCGAGGAGATCAGCGTCGTCCCCGACGCTCGCATCGTCCGGGAGTTCGCGACGGCGATGCACGACCCGACCGAGGGCGGCGTCGCCGCGGGGCTACTCGAGCTCGCCCGCGCGTCGGACGCTCGGCTCGAGGTGGACGCGGACGCGATTCCGGTTCGCGAGGAGACCGCGACACTGTGTGAAGCCGCGGGCGTCGATCCACTGCGGATCTTCGGCTCTGGTGCGTTGCTCGCGACCGTTCCGGACGGCTCGGCCGAAAAGTGTCTGCAAACGCTCTCGGAGGCGGGTATCGAGGCCGAATCGATCGGTGTCGTTCGCGATAGTGACGACGGCAGCGAACCAGCACTCGACCTCGACGTCGAGACGATCACGGAGCCGATTCAGGACGAGCTCTATCCACTCTGGGAAGCCGCTGACGCCGACGACGAATAACCCTCCTCTTCCGTCCCGAGCGTCGCGTCGACCGCCGCGTTCGTCAGTACCTGCGCGGGAGAGAGGACCACGTCAGCGCCGGCCCGCTCGAGTGCCCCCGTCGACGCATCGTCGGTAATCGCAACGATTCTCGCGTCTGTCCTGTCGCGCGCCAGCAACACAGCGTAGCTATCCTGAGCAGGCTCGCCCGTCGCCACCAGCACTGCATCGGCCTCGTCGAGGCGGGCGGACTCGAGTACCTCTTCATCGGTTGGATCACCGATGCGGACGGTAGTTTCACCTGTTCGGTCCTCAGTTGTCTGTTTAGCCCCGTTCTCGTCGTCGGCCGTCACCACGAGCACTGACGACTCCCGACTCGCGAGTTCGGCTACGACGTTCGAGACCAGGCCGGCGGTTCCAAGGACGACGACGCGCTCGCGTGGCAGTTCCGCTCTCGCGTGTGCCGTCGCCCGCCGGCCGGTTCTCGTGAGACGGGCCTGCAGGCCGGGACCGAACAGGCTGCCGGCAGCGACGGCGACGGTCGTCGGGCCGAGGATGGCGAGCGAGATGGCGAACAGGCGGCCGGCCTCGCTCGTCGGGTGCACGTCGCCGTAGCCGACCGTGCTCGCTGTCACAACCGTGAAGTACGCCGCGTCGACGACGGTGTGCAGTTCGCTGAACTCGTGTCTGAGCGTGTACCCACCAGCGATTCCGTAACAGCCGACGCCGACGATGGCGACGAGACTGCCCAGCTGCGTCGGCGTGAGTGCACTCGAGCGGGTGAACCGCGTACTCGTAAATGCCAGGACGACCAGTCCGCCGATCGAGAGGATGATCAGTGGAATCGACAGCAGCCGGAACTGGACGACACCGTGGGCGACTGCGAGGGCAATGAGGGTCGCCGCGGCGAGATAGGCGATTCGGTAGCCCCGGCGCATTCCCCAGGCGGTGATCAGAAGGGCAAAGCCGAGGACAGTGCCGCTGAACTCGGCGGCCGACTGGAGGAGACCGACCGTGCCGCCGGCATCGACCAACGGCTGTGTGATGATCGCGAGCAGACCAGTTGCGATGGAAACCACTGCGATGGTGGTGACGAGCCAGACGACGACCCGTACACTGGGCTGGTGCTGTGTGGTCACCCGCCGAAGGGAACGGCGCGTCCGATCGAGCATAGCAATCACACACCACCGAGCGCGGTAAAACTAGTCCTGCGTCCAGCTGCCTACCGTGAGTTCGTGAACCCCGATCGAAATCGCAACCAGTCCGCTGTCAGCGCCGCGCCCACTCGAGCATCCGTGCGTACACCGGGTCCGTCTCGAGTGCGTTCGGATCGCCGACGAGCACGAGCGCGCGCTTCGGTCGGGTGAGGGCGACGTTGATCCGCCGGTAGTCGTCGAAGATGGGGCCCTCGAGTGTCCCCGTCGCGGTGAACGAGACGATGATGACCTCCTGACTCGAGCCCTGGAAGCGGTCGACGGTGTCGACGGCAACCGCCTCGGGGACGTGTCTCGAAATCTCCGAGACCTGTGCGCGGAAGGGAGCGATAACGCCGATATCCGACGGGTCGAGTCCGGCAGCGCGATAGTCTTCGATGAGGTCAGCGATGCGAGTGGCCTCGGCGCTGTCCGTGTATCGACTGCTCTCGCCCTCGACTGCGACGAAGGAGACGGCGTCTCGGATTCTGGTTGGCAGGTCCTCGCGTGAGACACCGGCAAGGTCGTCGAGCGTCCGCCCCGCGACCGCGCCGTTCGCGGGCCGGAGCTTGCCGTCGTAGAACTCCTGCGAGGCGAACGCCTGAATGCGCTGGTTCATCCGGTACTGCTGGGTGAGCATGACGCCGGCCTCGGGGTGGAGTTCGACGAGGCGCTCGAACAGCGATTCTGTAAGGTCGTTCTCGGCACGGACAACCGGCGGAAGCTGCTCGTGATCGCCGACGAGCACGAACCGGTCCGCGAGGTTGACCGCCGCGAAGGTCCCCGGCTCCGTTAACTGCGCGGCCTCGTCGACCAGCGCAACGTCGAACGCCTGCTCCTTCATGACTCGTGAGCCGCAGGTCGCGGTGGTCGCGGCGACGACCTGCGCGTTCTGCAACGCGGCAGCGCGGTCGCCGGGGTCGCCCGAGCGGTCGAACCGGTAGGGCTGCATATCCTCGCGGACGCCGCTCTCGGAGCCGACGCGGACAATCCGATCCTCGTCGATGACGCCCTCGAGTTGGTCGAGCAGCGCCTCCAGCGCGTTGTCGACCGCGCGGTTCGTAAACGCCGAGAGAAGGACGCGCTCGCCGCGTTCGACCATCGCGCGGATCGCGCGAGCGATAGTGTAGGTTTTTCCAGTGCCGGGTGGCCCGTGGATCAGCGCGCAGTCTTCCGCCCCGACGGCCTTCCGCACGGCCTCGTCCTGGGCCTCGTTGTTGTCGATAAACACCTCGTCTGGCGAATCAAACTCGGGTTCTTCCCGGCCGAACAGCACGTCCTTGCGCCGCTTGTCTCCCTTCAGGAGCGCGTCGTGGAGCGCGGCGAGAAGGCGGTCAGTAGTGAGTTCGGACGGATAGACGTCGAGGCGACTCACTTCGACCCGCTCGTCGGCCGTGAGGACCACCTCGTCCTCTCCCAGCCGTTCGATTCGGGCGAGTTCGGAACTCCCGCGAACCGGATGCCCGTCGCTCGCGAGTACCAGATCCCCCTCCCGGAGCTTCGAGGTCGCACTTCCGGTCCGGCGCGCGCGGAGTTCCCAGCGGCCCTCCTCGAGTGCTCGACTCTCCTCGAACGCGAGGTCGATCAGCGCGCGGTCGTCGTCGGCGCGTTCCTGGGCGTCCTGCTCCCAGAGTTTGGCGAACTCGCGGTGGACTTCTCGACGCTCCTCTTCGATAGCGTGATAGAAACGTTCGAAGAACTCGCGTTCCTCCGCGGGGAGTGGCTGCCCGATCTGGCCGGCCTTCGACTCCTGGTCGAGGCGGCCCGAGACGACCATGCAGGTGTCCTGCTCGAAACAGTACTCGCACTTCGCGCTGCCCTCGTAGCCGGTCGGAATGTCGCCCGTGACCTCCATCGCGGCGATTTCGTTGCGCAGGCGGACGACGAACTTGAGCAGCCCGCTGCCCATCGAGAACTCCTTTGCGGGCGTGAGGTCGCCGGTTTCCTCGTTTCGGTCGAGCGCCGAGTTCTTGGTGTAGAGAAGCGTGCCGGTGTCGACGTCGCCGCCGTGCTCCTCGAGTAGCAGGGCGTAGCAGGCGGCCTGCACCTTGTCCTTGAACCGGGGTTCTTTCTTGAGGTTCTTCCCGGTCTTGAGTTCGACCGGCGCGCCGCGGCGGATGGCGTCAGCGCGCCCGCGGATGCCGAACGTCTCGCTGATGAGCAGTTGTTCAGAGCGCCAGCTCCCCTCCGCGGGCTCGAACGCCCGCTCCGGGTTGTCGGCGGCTGTCGCCGCCCTATCCTTGTCGGTCAGGCGACCCTGCTCGAGCCAGCCCTCGATCGCTTTCGCGTTCTCGCGGACGTCCTCGGCAGCACCGTCGGCCGTCTCACCGAGCAGGCCGAGTTCGAGGCCGCGCTCGTCGACACGGGCGTCGATGGACTCTTCCAGGTCGCGCCCGCGAAGCAGGTCGCCGAACACCTCGTGGACGAGGGTCCCCTTCACGACGGGGTAGTTCAGCGGCACGCCGGAGAGCTTGTTCAGGAAGTAGAGGCGTGGACACTCCACCCAGTTGCGGATCGAGGTGACGTTGACGTGGAAGCTTGGCTCGACGACGACGTAGGAGTCGCCGGTCGTCTTGTACCGCTGCTCACCCTGGTACTCGTCTTCCGCGGCGTTCGTCACGAGCAGTTCCATGCCCGGCTCGAGTAGCTCGGCGGATTCGGTCCACTTGTTCCACAGCGTGACGGTGGTTGGCTCGATTTCGCCGTCGGCGTCGGCGTCGGCGTCTGAACCCGTGTCCGCACCGATATCGGTGTCGGTGGTGGGGCCAGAGCTTGAATCGAGGTCCGGTCCAGGCTCAGAATCGGACTCGAGTTCCCCGAGCGTTACCTGCCCGCTGCGATCTGTGATTTGCGCGCGATTCTCTTCGAACGTCGTCGCGTCGCTTTCGTTGTTTCCGTCGTCCTTGTTGTTCCCGTCGTCGAGTCCGTCGGCCGCTGTCGCCAGTCGAACGGGGACCTCGGCGAGATCACTCTCGCCGTAACTGGTCGATACCGTTCGCACCTCGACCTCACCCGCGACGGTTCCGCGTACGTGCACGGCTCTCTAGCAGTACCGAACGATCAAAAACGCTATCGGTCGCGACTCGGTGTCGGTCCGCGCTGCGTACGACGACCCACTCCCTTTTCCCAGCTCCCGACGACACGGGTCGACCGTCAATTCACCCCAGTTTGGGTGTCTTGGCGAACACGGATCCGGCCGCCGTCACCGTAAGAGTCGCTTACTCGCGACGGGTTGAACCCGCACAATCGAAACGGTCGTGACCGCTTTTGCCCGTCGACCGAGTCAACAGTGACGATGAGTGACCCCGACCAAGATCCGTCCGACACCGACCGGTCCGAGTCGAACGCGGACCAGCCGTCGGATCGAGACCGTCCTCCTGCAGATTCCGGTCCAGGCGACGCCCACGCATCGGACCATGAGCGTGAGCACAAGAACCAGAGCGAGAACGAGAACGAGAACGAGAGCGAACGCCACCAGTCCGAGCAGGAGTCGGCGGCGGAGGCAGCGATAACGGCGAACTCGGATTCAGATCCAGACCCAGGCCCAGACTCAGACTCAGATCCAGATCCGGACACGAGCACAGGCACAGAAACAGAGATGGACAGGGATGCGGACGCGGACGCGGACGCGGACACGAACACAAACACGGACTCGAGAACCAACACCAACATCGACTCGAGTGCAGACGTCGAAGCCGACGCCGATCCAGTCTCCGAGGTCGACTCCGGAACCGGCGTTGGCGACAACCCAGACGACCGCGACCCGCGGGATCAGAGCACGCAAATCGTCAGCGAGGAGCGACGCCGAAACATCTCGCTTATTAGCGCCGTCGTCGCCGTGCTCGGCCTCTGGGTGGCGGCCTCACTGCTCATCTACGACGCAACAGAAGCTGCGTTCTGGAACAACGTCCTCGTCGGCGCAGTCATCTTCGTCGCCGGCGCGTACAACTACTACCGGCTCGCGACCGACGTGCCGCTGAGTGTCGGCGTTGCGACGCTTGCTGCAGTGCTTGGCATCTGGCTCATCATCTCCGCGGCACTGTTCGAGATGCTCGGCGGGCTCTTCTGGAGCACGCTCGCCACCGGCCTGCTCATCGCCGCGTTATCCGGATACAACGCCTACGAAGCGCGTGAAGCGCAGCTCGTGACTGGTGAGGGAACGGGGTCCTGACACTGCGCTGCTCGGGACGACCACGCTGTTTATGTTCGTCTCTGACGTGGCCCCGGTCACGTCACTGTTCGCTCGTTCCTCCCGCTTCTCGCGCCTGTGTGGATTATTACTGCGCCGATTTCGAGTCCGGTTCCTGCTCGGTCTCGAGTGCCCCCCCGAATCGCGCACCCGACTCGAGTTGTCGCAGGCGATACTCGGCGGCGTGGTGGCCCATTGCGACGACTGAAAAGCCGATCATACCGATCGCGAAAACGATCGAAACGATCGGTGAAACACCGTTTATGTAGCTGTTCCCGAGCTGTCCGACCGCAAGTGCAAGCGGCGCGAGGGAGAGTAATGAACTCGTCACTGGTGTCGCGCGAAACAGTTCGAGGAGAGACGTAGTGTGAGTTCCTGCCATACGAAACCGTTCGTTACGTGTCCTGTCTTGGGGAGCGCTGTATCCCTTTTGATTTTCACTGCCTGACGTTCGCCGGGACCGATACGTTCTTTCTCCCGCCGTCCCAACAACACACGATAGTATGCGGATTCGCGAGTGGCAGGACATACTCGAGGACGTCACCGACCGAGCTGTCGACCCCGACGACTGGCGCGCAGTCGCCGGCGACCGGGCCGGCGGCGTCGGCGAGGATATGTACCTCGCACACCCTCGTGCCGGCGTCTTCTTCCTCAAGACGTACGCGAAGAACCCCTACGAGGTCCGCGGCGTCGGCACACAGGTCGCCCGCAAGCTCGACGACGAGATTGGCTCGTTCATGCCCCAGCAGGAGTCGGGCGGCCGCTTCGCCGTCCAGTCCCCGCCAGCGGACGAAGAACAGGCCGAGACGGTCTCGAAGCGTCTCAAGACGGTTCTCGAGACGCACTCGGACGCACCGACCCGGCCGCAAGATCTGTTCGACGACGTGATGGAAGCACTCGAGAGCCCCGCGTTCGGACCGATGGAGTACGACCAGTACGACCGCCCCGAAGCGCTTGAGGATCTTGCGGATCGGTTCGAAGAGGCCGACGAGCTGTTGCACGCCGAACTCGATGAGTTGATCGAGACGGACGAGGTCGATCGGGGCTTTATGTGAGCTGGGCGGCATCCCTTCCGGCTTCTTCCCGCTTCTTCCCACCCTCCCCGTTCCGTCCCTCTCCGACCTTCTCCTGACACCCATCCCTGCAATCGCGTCCAGCGCACCTTTGCAGCCAGCGGGCCGAGAGTGAGAATGGCTACGAGCTATGTCGACGACACCAGCACCGACCGACGACCCCAAGACGACCGTTCGTGCGTACTACAACGCCCTGCGGAACGGCGACCCACTTGAGTCCTTTTTCCTGAAAGACGAGTCGACAGTTAAATTCGGCATCAGTGAGCGGCTATTCGGCTACGAGGCGGTCGCGAATGCGCTGCAGGAACAGACTGAGACGACCGAGGGCTGGACCGTCGAGAGTTCGAATCTCACGGTCACCGAACACGGAGACCGGGGATGTGCGATGTTCGGAGACGAGGTGACGATGGCGTGGACGGACTCGAGTAGCGGAGCGCGCCGGGGGTTTCGAACTCGATGGAGTGGAACGTTGATTCGGCTTCCGGTGGCGGACGCGGAGCGTGAGGGCGAGGGAGAGGTGGACAGAAGTGAAGAAGGGAGCGGAGGAGTGGACAGAAGTGAAGAAGGGAGCGGAGGGGTGGACGGAGATGGTGGGAGTGAAACGGAGCACGCGCCGGACGAAAGTGAATGGGTATTTGGGTCGATGCACGTGAGTACTGACGACGAGGTATGAGCGGGCGACGCGACCCACGGCGACAGGCAGCGCACGGAAACAAGCAACAGCTCCGGCGACTCGGACTCGGTTTCGTGTTACTGGTCGGGCTCTCGGGTGGGACGATGGCGCTGCAAGGTGGTGCGTCACTCCAGATGGTCGCCCTCTCGACGCTCGGCTTTCTGGTCGCTGGCGGTGCGTTGCTCTGGTATCTGCAGTGGATCGTGAGCTAGCGCAGATTGGAGACGACGAATCTGCCGGATGTGACGGATGTAAACCAGTGACGACAGCGAGGATGGTGAAGGTAGTGCCACCAGTGACAACAATGTCCACTGTGCTGACAGCAAAGCCAGAAGAAACGCTCAGCGCTCAACCCGCCGAATCCACAGCCCCGGCGAGTCCAGTTCGTCGTGCGTCGGCAGGTTCTCGGGCTGTTCCCAGACCAGACTCGCCGTCTCGAGGTCGCGGGTGGCGATGACGTGCTCGAAGAACTCCTTACCGCGCTCGTACTGGCGCTGCTTGAGACCCAGACCGAGCAGTTGTCGGAAGAGCTTCTGCAGCGGACCACGACCCTGCCGACGCGCATCGAGTTTCCGGCGCAGATCCTCGTACTCGTCGTCGAAGGCGTGGTCCATCAGAAGTTCGGCATAGCCCTCGACGACCGTCATCGCCGCATCCAGATCGCGGAACGCATCCCGGTCGAACGAGCCGTCTGAGAGCGCGGCGATGCCCGACTCCATTCGATCCTCGAGGTGGTCCGAGAGCCACGGCGCGGCACCGAACTCGGCGGCGTGGGTCACCTCGTGGAACGCGATCCAGCGGCGGAATCGGTCTGGGTCGACCTCGAGTGTCTCCGCCGCGTTGCGGATATTCGGCCGGACGAAGTACAGTGCGTGGTCGTCCGCCGGACGCTCGGCGAGTAAGAGTGGATCGTACTGTCCCAACACGTTCCGTCCGAGAAACGCGAGGAGAACGGTCATGGTGCCCGTGTTGATTGTCCGGGCGATTCCCGGGAACGTCTCGGTATGGGTCTCGAGCGTGCCCATCACGCGCTCGAAGGTGGCGACGTTGGCGTCGATCCAGTGATGGCGGTTCTGGATTTCGACCGTCTCTGGCACGTCGAACTCCATGTCGGCGACCGATCGAACAGCCGCGCGAGCATCACGAACGTCGCGTGCATAGCCCTCGCGCTCGCCGGACTCGAGTGCGAGTGAGCCGGGCTCGGTCGCCGCCTTCGCAGCGTCGGCCGCGGACTGCCAGTCGATCGCGTCGTCACCGGTCCCGGATGCGCCGGCGACGGTCCGGGCGCTACGATAGAGGTTCACGCAGGTCAGTACGACCGGGAGGCGCAAAAGCGTTCGGCTGCGGTGGGATGGACCGGTTGGCCCCTGGCAGATCCCACCGAAGTATATGACGGCTCAGTCGACGACGACGTCGGGTTCAGTTTCGGATTCGTACTCCGGTGGCTCCTCGTCACCGCCGCGATACTTCTTCACGGCGACGCCCGCAGCGACGAGCAGCGCGAGTGCGATAAGCGCGCCGATGAGACTCGAGCCGGAGTCGTCATCGTCGGTGTCCATCTCGGCCTCGGCGTCGAACTCGGACTCGGACTCGGACTCGAGTACGCCTTTTTCTCCTTCCGCTGCGGCCTCGGAAAGCTCGGCCTGTTCTTCGCCTGTGACGGTGCCGAAGGGGAGGAGGGAGCCGATGGAGCGCGGTCCGACCTGTTCGCCGTCGACGTACAACTCGATGACTGTGAACTTGACGTCACCCATGGGAGGGGAGTCAACGAGCGACCACTTATCGATTCGGTTTGCACGGATCTGAGTGCGAACGTGGAACGTGAGTTGTCTCACGGCGGCGAAAGGGAGTCCTCTGCGTACACCGAACAGCCCGATTCACGGGGAGTGAGCGGACCGCACGCATACGGGCACTGGACCGGTACGATTAAGTGTCCGTCAACTGCGGTCTTTCGTATGAGTGGACGACCGCTAGACGTCCTCGAGGCGTCGCTCGGCGAACGCGTGACGGTACGACTCAAAAGTGGCGACGAGTTCGCCGGCGAACTCGCTGGCTACGACCAGCACATGAATCTCGTTCTCGAGGTTGCCGCGGACGGCGCCGACGGCGCTGACAGCGACGACGAGGCTGAGACGGAATCGCAAGCAGCGGAGCCGGTCGAAGACACAACCATTATACGCGGCGATAACGTCGTTTCGATCACTCCATGACTGGTGCAGGAACCCCGAGCCAAGGAAAGAAGAACAAGACGACCCACACCAAGTGTCGTCGCTGCGGAGAGAAGTCCTACCACACGAAGAAGAAGGTCTGCTCGTCCTGCGGCTTTGGCAAGTCCGCCAAGCGCCGTGAGTACGAGTGGCAGTCGAAAGCCGGCGACAACTGACCGACCCGCAGACGATCCTGTCGACATCTGTTTCCTGTTCGACGATTGCGGGTGCCGGTTTTCGGTTTCTGATTCAATCGTGAGCACTGCGCACTGAGTTTCACCTCTCGGCTACTGACTGGTGACTCGTTCCGGTTTAGTGTCTACTATAGGCCTACACAGCGAACGGCCGCGTATGACTAACGAGGCGGACCCGGACCCGGACCCGAGCGCAGAGTCAGAATCGGAATCGGAATCAGAATCAGACCCAGAGTTGGATGCGGAGTCAGTTGCCGAAACGGAACCACAGACCAAACCCTCGGTCGAAACCACCAGCACCTTCACCGGACTCGAGTGCTACGACTGTGGCGAAACGTTCAATGCCGACGAGGTGACGCATCGTTGTCCCGACTGTGACGGCATTCTCGATCCCACCTACGACTACGACGCGATCGGCGCGGAACTCGACCGCGAGACGCTCGAATCGCGATCGTTCGACTCCATGTGGCGCTACGAGGAGCTGCTGCCGTTCACTCGCGACTCGGCCGTCACGATGGACGAGGGCGCGACCCCGCTCGTCGACTGTCCCAAACTGGCCGAGGAGATGGGCGTCGGGCGCGTCCTGATCAAGGACGAAGGCCGGAACCCGACGGGCACCTTCAAGGACCGCGGACAGACGCTCGCCGTCACGGCCGCAGTGCGCCACGGCGCAAGCGAGGTCGCCCTCGCCTCCGCTGGCAACGCCGGGCAGTCCGCCGCCGCCTACGCCGGTCGCGCCGGCCTCGAATCGAACGTCTACCTCCCCGCGCGCTCTGGCTTTACCAACAAGGCGATGGTCAACGTCCACGGCGGCGACATGAACGTCGTCGGCGGTCGGATCGGCGACGCCGGCGCGGCCTTCGAGGAAGGGCTCGCGGAGCACGACGAGTGGTATCCGCTCCAGACGTTCGTCACGCCCTACCGCCACGAGGGCAAGAAGACGATGTTCTACGAACTCGTCGAGCAACTCGAGTGGGAAGTTCCGGACGCGATCTGTTATCCGACCGGCGGCGGCGTTGGCTTGGTCGGGATGTACAAGGCGGCCCAGGAGTACGTCGACCTCGGACTCACCGACGAACTGCCGGGCTTCTACGCGGCCCAATCGGCGGGCTGTGCGCCAATCGTCGACGCCTTCGACGAGGGGAAGGATGTCCACGACCCGGTCGAGACACCGGACACGATCTGCGGCGGGATCGAGATCCCGGACCCCGGCGCGAGCCCGTGGGTACTCGAGGCGCTGCGCGAGAGCGAGGGCGGTGCGGTGGCGACGGATGACACCGAGATTCTCGACGCGGCGATCCAGGTAGCCCAGCACGAGGGGATCGAGATGGCTCCGACCTGCGCGGCCGCAGCCAGCGGCGCGTGGGCGCTCGCAGAGCGCGGCGAGTTCGACGGCGACGAGACGGTCGTCATCCTGAATACGGGGACGGGGAACAAGGACGCGGACGTGTTGCGAAGTCACCTGATGAGTCAGGGAATATAGGGCTGTTTCGCTGTTCGTCTCCGTTTTCGACCTACAGTTGAGCGGTGTCGAAAAAAGCGGCGTCGAACCAAAAGGTGTCGAAATGAGGGGTGTCGAGAGATGACGAGAGCCGTGCTGGATTCTACTGTTGAATGATAGCACACCACAAACACGTACTTGTCAACGGTGTGTGTTGATCCGGTATGACCGCTGCCGACTCGTTCGATAGCATCGCACCCTTTTACGACGCAGTACACCAACAGCAGGCCGACATCGAGTTCTACCGTGATCTCGCACTCGAGTGCGACGGCCCCGTCCTCGAGGTCGGCTGTGGCACCGGCCGGATCTATCTCGAACTCCGTCGGGCTGGTGTCGATGTCACGGGTATCGACATCTCTGCGGACTCGCTGGACGCACTCCGCGACAAAGCCACACAGGACGACCTGGCGGTCGATGTTCGACAGGCAGACATGCGCACGTTCGATCCCGAACCCGGCCGCGAGTACGCGCTCGTTATCGTCCCCTTCCGGACGTTTCTCTACCTGCAGACGGTCGATGACAGGCTGGCGGCACTCGAGTCCTTCCACAGTGCGCTCGGCCCCGACGGCCGACTGGCGCTCAACGCGTTCGTTCCCGATCCGGAAATCGTCGCCGAACACTACGGTGAGTGGCGAGCACGGAAGCTCGAAATCGACGGCGAGCGCTACACCCACCGGACCAGATCCACCGTCGTCGACGCCGTCGAACAGCGCGTTCGCGTCCAAACGGAGGTTCTCGACGCAGACGAGTCACTGGTCGTCGACAGCAGCCACGAACTGTCGCTCGTTTCGAAAGCCGAGTTCGAGTTGCTCTTTCGCCTCTCGCCGTTTACCTCGTGGAACGTGTTCGGTGGCTTCGAGTTGGAGTCACTCGAGACGGCGACACAGGAGATGGTTTGGTTCGCGGAGTGAGGGCAGGAGTTCACGGAGTGGTGGTAGGAGCGCCGGCTGGTGGCTGGCGGTTGGCGGCCACGAGAGGCGACAAATCGGTGTTGTCGTTGCTATCAGCGGTGGTTCGTTTCGTAGCGTTTTTCTCACCTCTCGGGAAACGAGGCGGTATGACTGCCGAGACGCCCTGGGATGAGTGGGACCATATTCTCAAGATAGATCCCGACAAGGAGTTACCTGACGGGGTCACCTACGGGGACCTCTGTGCGACCGGCACCGACGCAATCGAAGTCGGCGGCACGATGGGAATCACCGAGGAGAAGATGGAAGCCGTCGTCGAGGCCTGTGCCGAACACGACGTGCCGCTCTACCAAGAACCATCGAGCCCTGACGTCGTCATCGATAACCGGGCACTGGAGGGCTACCTTATCCCGACCGTCTTCAACGCTGGCTCGCCGTTCTGGATCACCGGTGCACACAAGGAGTGGGTCCGCATCGACAACGGTCTGGACTGGGACCGAACCGCGACGGAGGCCTACATCGTGATGAACCCCGACGCGGACGTCGCGACGTACACCGAAGCCGACTGTGATCTGGACGCCGACGACGTGGCGGCCTACGCCGAGGTCGCAGAACGCATGTTCGGCCAGGAGATCGTCTACGTCGAGTACTCGGGCATGCTCGGCGACGAGGACATTGTCGAAGCCGCAAGCGGCGCAGTCGACGACGCGACGCTGTTCTACGGCGGCGGCATCCACGACTATGACTCGGCGTACTCGATGGCCCAGTACGCCGACGTCATCGTGGTTGGCGATCTCGCACACGACGAGGGCGTCGACGCGGTTCGGGAGACGGTCGAGGCGGCCACCGACGCCTGAAATTGGACTGTTCTTCGTAGCCGTACGCTGTCTGTTTCACCTGCGAGACCCGGTTCATCTGCCAGGTCCGTTTCACTCGCGAGTTACGTCGATACTGACGAGTCAACCAGTTCCTGCAACCGCGGCAACACCGTCGTCACATCGTCGCGCAGACAGACGTCCGCCACGCTGTCGACCGGCGTCGACTCGAGATTGACGATTCCCACTGTCGCCCCGTTCGACGCGGCGATTCGGGGGAGTGAAGCCGCAGGCTCGACGACCAGCGAGGAGCCAATTGCGAGAAAGACATCGCTCTCGCGTGCGAGCGACCTGGCGCGCTGGAGGACTGTCTTCGGGAGTTGCTCACCGAACAGCACCACGTCCGGTTTGTAGATCCCACCGCACTCGCAGCGGGGTGGGAGTTCGCCGTCCTCGGCTCGCTCGACGATCGGATCGCTGCCCACTCGAGTACCACAGTCAGTACAGCGAACGCGCCTCGCGTTGCCGTGCAGTTCGAGGATCGACTCGTGGGTTGCGAACTCGTCGGCATCGGTTTCTCTTTCGGCTTCGCCAGTCTCGCCGCCGCTGCTCGCCCGAGTCGCCGCCTTCGCGTGAAGCCCGTCCGTGTTCTGCGTGAGAACGGACTCCAGCACATCGTCGCGAGCAAACTCGGCGAGCACGCCGTGTGCCGCGTTGGGCTCGTACTCCTCGTCGAACATCGTTCGGTAGAGGTCAACGCGATCCGCCCAGAAGCCCGCGGGATCGCGCTGGAATCGGCCGTAGGTGAACTGCCCTTCGTCGAACGCATCCCAGACGCCGTCGTCGCCGCGGAAGGTGGGGACGCCGGAGGGCGCGGAGATTCCGGCACCGGTGAACGCGACTGCCGTCTCCGCGTCGTCGATGCTGGACGCCAGGTGTTCGAGGTCGGTCATACCCGATCACAGTCGGTCGGCGGCAAAAATAGGTCGGACTGTGCGGGTACCTCGGGTTTCGAGTTGCCAATCGCACAGCCACACTCGAGACACACCTGCCGACCCAGAACGATTGCGCTTAAGTTGCGGCGACGGGAATCGGGTGGTATGCAGGACAGAACCTACACTGCCGACGCCGAGCCGGGCGACGACGCGACCGTCGCCGGCTGGGTGCACGAGATCCGTGACCTCGGCGGCATCGCCTTCCTGATTCTCCGAGACGCAACTGGAAAGATTCAGGTCAAGTTCGAGAAAGACGAGATGGACGACGAGCTCGTCGACACCGGCCTTGGCGTCTCCCGCGAGAGCGTGGTGAGCGTCACCGGCACCGTCGAGGAAGAGCCTCGCGCCCCGACGGGCGTCGAGGTCACCCCCGAATCGGTCGACGTCATCTCTGCCGCGGACCCCGAACTGCCACTCGACCCATCGGGCAAGGTCGACGCCGACCTCTCGACCCGCCTCGACAACCGCACGCTCGACCTGCGCAAAGACGAGGTCCAGGCGGTCTTCGAGATTCGCGCCGAGATCCTGCGCGCGGTCCGCGAGCAGTTCCGCGAGTTCTACTGTACCGAGATCAACACGCCGAAAATCGTCGCGACGGGTACCGAGGGCGGTACCGAGCTGTTCCCAATCACGTACTTCGGCGAGGAGGCGTTCATGAACCAGTCCCCACAGCTGTTCAAGCAGCTCATCGCGGGCTCCAACGTCGAGCGCGTCTTCGAGATCGGACCGATCTTCCGCGCCGAGGAGCACAACACGCCACGCCACCTGAACGAGGCAACCTCGATCGACTTCGAGGGCGCCTTCTGCGACCAGAACGACGCCATGGACGTCGCCGAGGGCATCGTGAAGGCAGCCTACGAGGCAGTTACCGAGAACTGCAGCGAGGAACTCGAGGCGCTCGGCCTCGAAGAGGAGTTCGAGGTTCCGGAAGGTGACTTCCCACGGCTCAGCTACGAGGAGGCAATCGAGCGCATCAACGCGACGGGCGAACTCGACGAGCAGCTCGTCTGGGGCGACGACCTGCCGACCGAGGGCGAGAAGGCACTCGGCGACGACGTCGGCGGCCACTACTTCATTACGGATTGGCCGAGCGAGATCAAGCCGTTCTACATCAAGGACCACGACGACGACGAGCAGCTCTCGACCGGCTTCGACCTGATGCACCCACGGATGGAGCTCGTTTCGGGTGGCCAGCGTGAGCACCGCCACGAGCACCTGATCGAAGGCTTCGAGCAGCAGGGTCTCGACCCCGACCAGTTCGAGTACTACACGAAGATGTTCAAGTACGGCATGCCGCCCCACGCCGGCTTCGGGCTGGGTGGCGAGCGCCTGATCATGACGATTCTCGGACTGGACAACATCCGGGAGGCTGTGCTCTTCCCGCGTGATCGTCAACGTCTGAGTCCGTAGACGAAGACGTTGAGAGCTAGCAAGTCGTTGCGAGCGTCAACGAGTAACGTCTTGCGAGATCGCCAGCGACTGAGTCCGTAGCACGAGGTCTCTGGGAGCAAGCGAGGCGAGTGAAACGAGTCTCGCGTGACCGCCAGCGGCTGAGCCCGTAACCAGTATAACGGCCCTCACCACAGGAGGGCCGCAGCTCCATTTTTCGATGCAGTCCGACTCGGTAGCGAGGAGTGCGGCCGACGCCGTCGTCACCACCAACCACCGTCATCATCGTCATCGTCGTCATCGTCGTCGCCACCATCACCACAGCCCTCCGAACCGTCGGCCGCAGCGCCCAGCGGCGCGACCGTCTCGAATACTCCTTCCGGTCGCGAACGGGAAGTGTGATGAGAACGACAAAACGCCAGCAGCAGCGGTCGTAGTCGCCCAAATCCGCAACGTTATACTGCCCGAGTCGCAAGGGTCGCCAATGCGCGAGGAGGCGACGGCGTTCGTACCAGGGCACATAACGGGCTTTTTCAGCGCTCATCCGGCCGACGATCCGACGATAGCCGGATCGCGGGGGGCAGGGCTGACGCTGACCGACGGCGTGACGGTGACAGTCGAACCGGTAGCCGAGGAGGCCTCGGAGTCGATCGTCATTCTCGACGGGGAAATGATCGAAATCGAACCGGTCGACATCGTCCTCGAAGCGCTCGACGTGGTCGCTCGCGTCGAGGCGGAGTCGGACCTACCGCTCGGGGCTGGGTTCGGTATTTCGGGTGCGATGGCGCTCGGAACCGCACTCGCGGCGAACGCCGTCTTCGGCTGCAGGCTCTCTCGAAACGAACTCGTCACAATTGCTCACGGCGCGGAAGTACAGGCTGGGACTGGACTCGGAGATGTCGTTGCACAGGCCTGTGGTGGCGTCCCGATTCGACTCGAACCGGGTGGGCCACAGGAGAACAAACTCGATGCGATTCCTGCGCGGGCGCGAGTCGAGTACGTTTCGTTCGGCGAATTGTCGACGGCTGACGTGCTCGCGGGCGATACAGACCAGTTGACGGCTGCAGGGAAAGAGGCGCTCTCGCGTGTCGTCGAGGAGCCGACCCTGCTGTCGTTCATGTACGCCTCGCGCCTGTTCACGCGCGAAGCAGGGCTGTTGACTGACCAGGTTGCGAAGACGATCGGCGACGTGACCGACGTCAACGGTCAGGCCTCGATGGCGATGCTTGGGGAGACCGTCTTCGCGCTCGGAACCGGACTGTCTGATGCTGGCTACGATCCGTCGGTCTGTGCAACCCATCCCGCAGGTGCGCTGTTGCGATAGCGGTCGTCATTAGTACACGCAACACTGGAATCGTCTCGCCGGTTCGTTCCTATCACGTGTGCTGGGACACCACTCGACTGTCAGATTAGTTTGCTGACTTACTTTTACTTCCCAAGATAGTCATAAGACAGACACGTTCGTCAACAAGGTGGGCTGGTATTACTTCAAGCAGCCCATTCGTTTCGTAGATGGCTGTTTGACCGGTACTGGCGTCCGAACAGCACGCCGGCTCTAAAAATCAAAGTTGAAACCGTTGTCGGCCTCACCAAATCATTCATACATATGTCTGTTCTGCCAGGTGGCCGGAGGTTTATTATGATGGGTTGCAGTTCTCCGCTCACATTTCGAATGTCTTCACCAAGTGACGTTCACCACAAACTGTACCGGCTGTACGAACGCTACGTCGGCGAACCCGACTCGACGAAGGATGTCTACGGCTACTGGCTGTTCATCGTCGGCTACGTCGTTGCTGCGGCGGCCGTATTCACGTTCGTTGCCGGCTATGCGGGGGATGCAGATACGTACGGGCTAATCAGGGCCTCGGGTGTGACCGCGGCGACAGGGCTTGCACTCTGCCTGTTCGGGATCGTTCTCATGCTTCCAGTTCGAAGACGAGGAATTCAGGCGAGTGTGTTGGGACTGCTGATTTCGTTTGGTGGCGTTGCGTTCTTCGCGTGGGCGTATCCGTACAATTGGCGAGAACTCGGCACGGACTACAGCGTTCACGTCATCCTCGTCTACACGGTCGGGATTGGGATCATCGCGGGTGTTACTGCGCTCGTTCCCGTTCTGACCGGCCGGAAAGGGATGTTCGTCGAGGAGGAAGGAGAAACGGAAGATCCGCCGATTCTCACCGGAGATGCACTGGAGGGTGCACAGTTCGCTGTCTTCCGTGACGACAACGGCGACTGGAAGTGGAACGTTCTCCATCTCGAAGCGCTGGCGACGAGCAACGAGAGCGCCGTGACTCGACCGAAGGCCACCGAGGGAATTGAACGCGTCCAGTCCCAGATCAGTTCAGCTGGACTGATGGAGCTCACCACGTCCGCGTTCCGGCTCTACGAGGACAGAGATGGGAGCTGGCAGTGGACGCTCGCCCGAGACGACGGCAGCGTCGTCGGCACCTGTGCTGGCGAGTTTAGCGAGCGCGATGGGGCTGAGGAGTCCGTGAGCTTCCTCAAAGATCGTGGACCAACGGCAGACGTGATCGAAATCGACGGCGCGGCGTTCACGTACGCCGAAGAACGCGACCAGTGGCACTGGCAACTGGTGGACGACGAGCGGTTGCCGCTGGCTTCGGGTGCGAACGGCCACGGCACCCAGGAGAACGCCGAGACGGCCGCACGCACGTTCGCCGAGCGGTTCGACCAGGCACGCGTACTCGACCTCGAACACGTTGGTGCCGAACTCTACGACCGAACGGACGACAGCGGCGCGAACGGCTGGTCCTGGCGCTTCGTCGACGAACAGGATTCACCGCTTGCCGCCGCAACCGACGCGTACGACGCCCGGCGCGACGCAGAGGAAGCTGCGGATGCACTGCTTTCGGAACTCGGCAGTGCGTCGGTGACGGTGGCTGGCGAACCAACCTACGAACGCTACCAGACCGGCGACCAGTGGCGCTGGCGGCTGGTCGGCGAGTCCGAACACGTTGTCGCCCAAAGTCCAAGCGACGCCGAAACCGAGGCCGACGCGACTCACGAGACCGACACCTTCGGAGCACACGCCCGCGACGCCGACGTCGTCGAAATCGAGGACGCGGAGTACGAGGTCTATCCGACCGACAGCCAGGAACTAACCTACGAGGAGGGCGACGCACTGCCTGCAACGTCCGACGAGCAGCAGATGGTGTCGACCGACGGCGGCACGGCGACGGCCGAGGGGGAGGACGGCGCAGACGACGGCCGCTCCTGGCACTGGCGTCTCGTCACCGAAGACCGCGACGTGATCGCCGGAAGCACCGAACCCCACTACGACGCCGAGACGGCGACCGAAGCGATCCAGCGCGTTCGCGAGCAAGCGAGCGAAGCCGAACTCATCGAGTTCGAGGAGGCTGCCTTCCAGGTCTACGAAGCCGATGACGGCGAGTGGCGCTGGCGGCTCATCGACGAGGACGGCAACGTCCTCGCAGACAGCGGTGCAGAACACACCTCCCGCGGCGAGGCCGCAGAAGCGATGATGACGCTCAAAGAGCAGGCGCCGGACGCCGAACTGCTCGAAATCGAAACGGCAGCCTTCGAGCTCTTCGTCAACGAGGACAACGAATGGGGCTGGCGACTTATCGACGAAGCCGGTCAGCTCGTCGCCGAAGATCCGTCGACGCACCCAACCCGCGGTGCCGCGCGCAAGGCGATGAACCGACTCCTCGAGTACCTCGACTCTGACGTGCGGACCATGGAAGATGCGATCTTCCAGCCGTACGCAGCGGACGACTGGCACTGGCGGTTCGTCCTGCCAACCGGGGAAACGGTCGCCGTTGCCGGTGACACCTACGCGACACGCGACGAACTCGTCGATGCCATCCCTGCCGTTCGCGACGCAGCCGAATCCGCACAGGACTACACGATCGGCAACGTCACGATCCAGCTCTACCGCAGCGGTGATTGGAGCTTCCGACTCCTCGACCGCGATCGCAAGGAGATTGCCGACGCGACTGACACCTACGCGGAACGCGACGCCGCACTCGAGATCGTCGAAGATCTCAAAGCACACGCCGACGATGCCCCGATCTTCACGATCGAGGACGCCGCGATCCGCGTCACTGACGCTGACACGGACGACGGCTGGACATGGGACCTCGTCGACCGCGAGCGCACCGTCCTCGCAAGCGCCGTCGACACGGTGGCGAGCCGCGAGGAACTTCACGAGGAGATCGAAACTGTCCGCCAGCTCGCACCGATGGCCGGCCGTGTCGACTTCGACGTTGCCTCGTTCGAACTCGTCGCCGACGAGGACGACCGCTGGCAGTGGCGGCTCATCGACGAGGACGGCCACACGGTCGCCACCGGCTCCGAATCACACGAATCGAGCGAGGCCGCTCGTGAGGCACTCGAGAACGTCCGCGAACTGATCGACGCAGCGAGCATCCTCGAGATCGACAGCGTCTCCTTCGAACTCCATACCGCGGAGGACGAGAACGAGGATGGCTGGGTCTGGCGGCTGGTCGACGAGTACGGCTCGACGATGGCCCAGAGCACGCAGGTTTACGAGTCCCGGACGGACGCCCGTGAGGCGATGAACAACGTGAAAGCGGAAGCCCCAGAGGGCTGGATCACGTTCACGGAGTAATCGCACTGTAGCACGGTGCCGAACAACTGAGTACGGCCCCTGTTTTTTGCAGATCGGTCTCCTTTTTATCGACGCACTCGAGTCTTCGGTCGTGAGCGAGTACGACACCGTCTCGGCAGATGTCCAACACGAGGAGGAGATACCGGAGGACCATCCCAGATATCAGGATCTGATTACCCGCCACCGGATCGAGAACGGTGTCGAGAAAGGGATTACGCACTTGCAGGGGATGCACGCCGAGGGACGCGGGAGCGCGTTCGACTACTTGTTGGGCGAGGAGACGATTCCGAGCGCCGACGCGGCAGAGCGGGCGGCGGCAGCGCACCTTCTGCTGGCCGAGCAGCCGGTGTTGTCGATCAACGGGAACGTCGCCGCACTGGTGCCCGGCGAGATGGTCGACCTGGCCGACGCCGTAGATGCTGATCTCGAGGTGAATCTCTTCAACCGGACGCCGGAGCGAATCGAAGCGATCGCCGAGCACCTGCGCGAGCACGGTGCCGAGGGCGTGAAAGGACTGACTGCGGACGCTCGCATCCCGAATCTTGACCACCAGCGGGCGAAAGTCGACGCTGACGGCATCTACGCGGCAGATGTAGTGGTCGTCCCCCTCGAAGACGGCGACCGAGCGGAGGCCCTCCAAGAGATGGAGAAGACCGAAATCGTGATCGACCTGAATCCGCTCTCGCGCTCGCCGCAGGTCGCCGAGATTCCGATCGTCGACAACATCATTCGAGCGGTGCCGAACATGACGGCACACGCAGAGGAGCTTGCGACGGCGAGCGAGGCGGAACTGCGGGCGATTATCGAGGAGTTCGACCGCGAGCACGCGCTGGAGGCGGCCGAGGAACGGATCCGGAACGGTGTCTAGACGGGCAGTCGTGTCGTTTCCATCTTTTGCGTCGCTGTCGCTACACAACTGAGTCTACGGCTTCGCTACAGACGTGGGTCGGTGTCGAACGTATCCATCACCAGCGTCTGTACCGGGTGTATAAGCGAAAGTCCCCAGAGGGCCAGTGACACATATACAAACCCAAAGAACGGACCACTGTTTTCGGGCAGAGACTGCAGCGCCAAGATAGCGGCTGTCAGCGCACCTATGCCTAAACAGACCGATTGTGCGTATTTCTCCACACTTTACTTCTCTGATACAGGCATAAATACATGGCTTATATACTGTTGCACTGGCGCTTTCTACTTCAGCATACGGCTATCCATCATCAGAGCCAACAATTGACGGTTTGTCCGGTCAGCGCGGAAAGGCCCTCCCCATAATTAATCGAATCACTCGTGGAGACGCCAGTTACTCCTCTCTCAACGGAGATGTCGCCACCGAGACGGCCGATCCCGCCAGAACGTTACCAGTGCCATCCCGAAACTTCCTAGCAGACAGAGCCACAGCAAGCCGCCCACCGTCAGCCCGATGGCGGACGGAATCGAGACGAGCGTCCCCTCTTCGAGCCTGAGAACGAGCGTAAACACGAACCAGAAGCCAAAGCCCCACGCGAAGTACTTCCAGCTCCTGTGTGGCGTCGTGTACGCCCTGCCCGCGAACATGAGAAGGAGTCCGACCAGTGGCAGCGCGAGATCCGTGAGACCTGCCGGGCCACCGATCCACTCGAGCATCGACTCTCTGTGTTAGCTCTCTCACTATTATAATTGTGGTTGACGGAGACCGCCGGCCACTACTGGTCGACGATCCGCGGCGAAACACCGTCCCGTTCGTCGTCTCGATCGATCGTCAGTGAGCCGTCGCCGTCCATGAACGGCAGCGTCGACCGTATTGCGGCGAGGTGCTCTTCTATCTGGTAGTACGACAGCGAGAAATACTCACTCGCCTGGCGAGCTGGCGAGTCGTCGATTTCGAACTCGATCCCCCGTCCCTCGAGTTCCTCGCCCGCGTAGTTCGTGAGCCAGCGCCGGGCGAGGGTAACGCCCTTCTCGGCGTCGTAGCCGTGTGTAGCGTAGTGTTTGTACGGATGGCGAATCCACGAACACTCCCAGTGAGCGTAGACGTCGACGCCGGCCTCGTTCTCGAGTTCGTGCAAGACGATGTGGACCTGGTACGACGAGAGTGGCGACGGTCGCCAGACCCACGACCCCTCGGAGGTGTTGCCGTCGGTACGCACCTTCAGCGCCGCGATGGGATTGCGCGAGAAGCCGAGCGAGGAGAGAATCTCCTCGAGCGTCTCCTCCGAGCAGTGGGCGGTGAGCGCGTACTCGTCGGCGGAGGTGTGGCTGATGGCGTAGCCGTCGAAACTACCCTGCAACAGGTAGTGGATCTGTGGAATGAAACTGCGGCGAACGGCGTTGACGAAGTCCTCGGTGTACCCCATACGAGTGAGACTCCACGCGCTCGATGGGAATGAGTGTTCGGCAGGCAACGGTCACGTGTGGGCTGGGTCCCGGCGTTTTCCTGTGTTGGCGCTGCTGTGAGTCGACGCTTTCGTCTGTCGCTCCCAGACACAGTCAAGGATTTTTGGCTATTGCGGACAGACCATTGGTTGATGGACTACGGAACCGGACCAACCGGGGACGAGGGCGACTCGTTATCCGCGCTCTTTGCCTCTCTCGCCCGCGAGCCTCGTCGTCACCTCCTCGGCGTGCTGTACGAGCACGCCTCCGATTCACTCTCACTGTCCGCGTGCGCAACGCGGGTCGTCTCCAGAACGACGGACACACCGCGTGAAAACGTCTCGGAAACGGCCATACAGCAACTGCGCGTCTCGCTCCATCACGTTCACCTGCCAAAACTCGCCGACGCCGGATTGATCGACCGCGACACTGCCACTCAGACTGTGACGCTCGCAGATCACTCTGCGTATCGGGATTCAGCGATCGTCAACACGATTCGGTCAGCGGACAGGGCACGTGCCGACTCGCTCGATGCGGTGTTCGATGCGCTCGCAGACTCCCGCCGGCGTAGTATCCTCGCCTGTCTCAATCACTCCTTTCAGGAAATTCACCTCGAAACGCTTGCCCGAGATGTCGCGACGAGAGAGCAGGCCACCACCGACACGACAGCACCCGAGTCCGGACTGGTCACCGACCAGCTCCTCGCCAGCCTCGAACACACGCACCTCCCGACGCTTGCGGCAGCAGACCTGATCGACTTCGATACCGATGCGCGGACGGTTTCCTACAGCGGCCATCCGGCTCTGTGTGTCTCCTGGTTGCACTCTGTTCTCAACCCCGACCTCCGGATGCACCTGACAGAGCCCTCGCCGGACGACGGCGTCCGATCGATCGATGGACGCGAGGCGATCGTCGCCTACAGCCAGTCGCTCCTCGAGCGAGCCGACGAGGAACTATTCTCGGTCTTCACGTCGCCGCGGCTACTCGAGTCCGGTTGCTTTGCGCGCGCTATGGACGCGGCCCGACGTGGAGTCGACGTCTACCTCGGCACGACCGATCCGGTCGTCCGTGAACTCGTCCGAGCGAACGCTCCAACAATCTCTCTCTGGGAACCGACCGACGAGTGGCTGTCCCTCTCCGTCCAGGGAGAGACTGTCGGCCGTCTCGTACTCGCCGACCGCGAGTCGCTCCTGTTCGGGTCGCTCGGCGAACGGCTCGAGAACCACCGCTATGCGGAAACAGCACTAATTGGCGACGGAGAGGCCGCCCACCAGCTTCTGGGAGCCCATTTCGACCGGATCGATCAGAAAGTGCAGGAACTCGAGTCGGCTTCGTGATCAGGCCGGCCGTCGTTCGAATCACGACCATCGCGTATCGTCCGCTATGCGAACATCGTTCAAGAACGCATAAGCCCGTCCGTTGATTCAGGTGAGACAAGCCATGGAGACGTACGATCTGATCACGCGAAACGCCGAGGAAGTCGTGACCGATGAGGAGGTGCGCGAGCTCGCCGATGAGCCGGACGGAACGCGCGCCTACGTCGGTTACGAGCCCTCGGGCGTGCTCCACCTCGGGCACCTGCTAACTGCGAACAAACTCATCGACCTTCAGGACGCCGGCATGGAGGTCGTTGTCCTCCTCGCGGACGTCCACGCCTACCTGAACGGGAAGGGAACCTTCGAGGAGATCCGCGAGACTGCAGAACAGATGAAAGCCCAGTTCATCGCCTACGGACTCGACGAGGACAACACCGAGTTCGTCTACGGCTCCGAGTTCCAGCTCGACGAGGAGTACACCCTCGACCTGCACGAACTCGAACTCGCGACGACGCTCAACCGCGCCCAGCGCGCGATGGCCGAGATTCAGGGCGGCGAGACCGCGAAGGTGAGCCACGTCGTCTACCCGCTGATGCAGACGCTCGACATCGAGTACCTCGACCTCGATCTGGCCGTCGGCGGTCTGGATCAGCGCAAGGTCCATATGCTCGCCCGCGAGGAACTCCCAGAGCTGGGCTACGACGTGCGTCCTGCACTCCACACGCCCATCATCGCCGACCTCACCAGCGGCGAGGGCAAGATGTCCTCGAGCGAGGGCGTCACCATTTCGATGGAAGATTCCACCGAGGAACTCGAGGAGAAGGTCAACTCGGCGTTCTGTCCGCCGACGCGTGATCCCGAGGGTGACCTCGAGAACCCCGTGCTCGAACTGTTCGAGTACCACGTCTTCCCGCGCTTCGACGAAATCGTCGTCGAGCGCCCCGAGGAGTACGGTGGCGACCTGACCTACGACGACTACGAGACGCTGGCGGCTGATCTCGAGTCCGGCGACCTCCATCCGGCCGATGCGAAGGGGACGCTCGCGACGTACCTTGACGAACTCATCGCGCCGGGTCGCGAGAAGTTGCGCGAGATTCGGGCCTGATACTGCCGGACAGAAGTCAGCGAGAAGTCGGTCGCGAAGTCGTGGCCGTCACCTTCGGGGCCGGCCGCAGTAGCGCGACCGATCTTCGAATAGTTCTGTCGGCAGTATGAACGGCGACGAACGAAGCGATTGGCTCGCGTCAATCCTGCTGATTGAAGTACGAGCGCTTCCCGCGTTCGCGCATGAACGAGACGCGACGTGCAATTCTCGACGCGATTGTTGACGGCCCCGTCTCCGGTCCTGAGCTTGCGGACTCGCTGTCCGTCTCGCGGGCCGCCGTCTGGAAACACGTCGACGCACTTCGTGAGGCCGGCTTCGAAATCGAGAGCGGCCCGTCGGGGTACGAACTCGTCTCGGCGGACGCCTACAGCGGTCCCGCAGTCGAGTTCGGCCTTGAAGCCCCCTTCACTGTCGAGTACCACGACGCAGTCGGGAGTACGAACGCCGTAGCGCGTGATCGTGCAACCGACGGCGCGGCGGACGTGGTCGTCCTCGCAGACGAACAGACGGGCGGTCGCGGCCGACTCGAGCGCGAGTGGTCCTCGCCCGCGGGCGGCGTCTGGCTGAGCATCGTGACGCGCCCGGCGATCACGCCGGCCCGCGCGCCGCTCTACACGCTCGCCGCCGCAGTTGCGACGACCCGCGCGGCGCGCGAGGCAGGTGTCGATGCTCGTATCAAGTGGCCCAACGACGTGGTCGTTCCCGTCGACGAGGACGGCGCGTACCGAAAGCTCGCAGGAATCCTCACCGAGATGGAGGGCGAAACTGATCGTGTCGAGTGGCTCACCGTCGGTATCGGCGTCAACGCGAACCTCGATGCAGACGGATTGCCCGACGGTGCCACGACGATCCGCGACGAAGCCGGCGAGGACGTCGACCGGCGCGTGTTCGTCCAGCGACTCCTCGAGGAGTTCGACGCTGTGCGGGCCGACCTCGACGGCGTCGTCCCAGCCTGGCGCGAGCTTGCGCTCACGCTCGGTCAGCGCGTCCGTGTCGACCGATCATCGGGCGCGCTCGTCGGTGAGGCGGTCGACATTTCCGATTCTGGCGCACTCGTCGTCGAATCCGAGGAGTCGGGGAAACGAGAAACAGTCGCTGCTGGCGACTGCGAGCATTTACGTCCGGTTTGAGCCCGATTGCGAGCATCTGCAACCGGTTTGTGAACGACTCTGTTCGTCTCTCGCAACTGTCCCTCGCGCTGCGACTCACTCTACCGCAACCTGCGACTCACTCGGCTGCTCTGGCACCTCTGGCGGATCGACCTGCACCGTCAGCACCGGCACCGGTGCCTGTCGGACCACGCGCTCGGTCACACTGCCGAGAAGTAATCGGTCGATCCCACCTCGTCCATGAGTCCCCATCACCACCAGATCGCACCTCGACGGTCTCGCTTCGTCGACAATCACCCGGCTCGGCGACCCCTCGAGTATCGCCGTTTCGACATCGAGGTCGTCCGGCGCGAGTTCTCTGACCCGCTCGACCGCCGCCTCACCCTCGTCTCGCAACGCGTTGCTAATCCCATCCCAGGCAGTCTCCATCGGCAGCCCCCCGTACCCGCTGACGTTCACGACGTACAGCGCCCTGATTGTCGCATCGTGGGCGCGAGCCAGGTCGAACGCGTACTCGAGTGCGCGCTCGCCCTCGGCGGAACCGTCCGTCGGAACGAGGATACAGTCGTACATTGTGCTATGATAGTATATGGCATGGGCGCTATAAGAACGTTTTCGTGAAAATCGTGACCCTCAATCCGTCTGAAGTTGGGATAGATTACTCGGAGGGGGGTGCCGTGTGGACCTCGCGCACGTCGTCGACGCCGGCCCGTCGTACGACGGCGCGGACGAGGTCCTGTGCTCCCGTGAGATTAGCGGAGTCGCCGTCGAGGACCTGCAGGCGTGCCTCTCGTCCGGGTTCGATCACGCCGTAGTCGAGGCCGGCGATTTCGGCCCCGTTGATCGTCGCCATCCGCAGAATCTCGGTCGCAGAGAGGTCTGAGAGTTTGGCGAGGAACTCCATCTCACGGAACATCGACGGCGAGTTCAACATGACGTTGTCGGTGCCGAGCGCGAGCGTCGTCCGCTCGGCGAGTTCAGTGTACGGAGAGAGTCCGACGTCAGTAACCAGATTCGAGCGCGGACAGACGACGATCGGCACGTCCTGTTCGTCGACCCGCTCGAGATGGTCCGGTTCGGGGTGAACCATGTGAACGAGGAAATCGGGCTCCAGATCGAGCGCCGGGTCGATGTCACTCGCGTCGACCTCGCCGGCGTGAATGCCGAACGGCTTGTCCGCCTCGCGCGTCGCCGTCCGCTCCTCGCCGAACTCGGAATCGTTGGCCCCGCTCGCGCCGAAGCCGTCCCCGGCGTGCATTGCGTCGATAGAGCCGCGGGCGAACGCGAGCGCGTCGATGGCCCCAGCTGCGGCGGTGGTCGCCTCTCGGAGCATCTCGACACCCGCCACGTCGCCCTCGCGAAACTCGAGACAGGCCGCGGTTCCGCTTCGGTGCATGAACTCGAGTGAGGTGGTCATCGCGGCGACGAGTTCCTCGCGCGAGGCGGCCCGGAGCAGGCGGTGTTTCAGGCCGTCCGGCGGGGCGACGAGTTCCTCGAGCGAGAGGCCGCCGCCGGCCTCCTTGGCGATGGAGTCGCCGATGTGGGTGTGGGCGTTGACGAACGCCGGGAGGATGATATCAGTCGAGTCGACGGATTCCTCCTCGATGGCCTCGATTCGGCCGTCGTCGTCGATAACGATCCGTCCCTCGACGGGAGTGAACTCGCGGCCGCAAAGAATCGTGCCCGTTCGTTCCATGCGTGTGTGTTTGTGGGCAGTTCCATCAACGGTTCGTTCGATTCCGGGTTGAACGGTTCGTTCGATTCCGGGTTGAACGGTTCGTTCGATTCCGGACTGGCAGCGAACAGTGCTGGGACGGTTTCCGTTCTACTCCGCGAACTGATCCAGCGTCGTATCCAGCCCGTCCCGAACCTCGCTGACCAGCGCGCCGTCGATATCGAGGCCCAGCACGTCGACTGCGGCGTGGCCGACCTGCTCTTGCAGTTCCGGCGGCGAGTAGACGCCCAGTCGCCACTGGGAGTACTGCGCCGCCCGCAGCGCCTCGACCAGCGGGGACTGCTGCTCGAGTCGGCGAATGTCCCCGTTCACCATCACGCGCGAGGACGACTCAGTCATCGACGGCCGACTCGGCACATCGAGGATGACACTCGACGGATCAACGTCCGCTCGTGCAGCGATATCCTGCTCGAACTCGCGGATTGCCTCGTGTTCGGCTTCGATGACACCGCCCGGCACGTCGTCGATTTCGGCCCAGACGGCCCGCTTGAACAGGTCCCGCTGGTCGTAGCGCCGGGAAAACTCCTGGGTCGACTCACACGAGCGCAGTGCGACGATCAGGTCGTAGTCGTCCATCCGCTGCAACGTTGCTGCGTCGACGTCGGTATCAGGGGACTCGAGTAGCCGCTCGCTGGCACGCCGGAGCATCGCCTTGCTGATCCGGGCGACGCTGTGGCTGTAGACGGTTGGGTTCATCAGTGCGCGGGCGACGAGCAAGCTCTCGGCGGCCTGGACGTTGCCCTCGTCGAGGACGAGTTCGTCGTCGACGAAGACGAGTTCGCGGATCAGCCGGCCGTGGTCGATGGTGCCGTAGGGGACGCCGGTGTGGTGGGCGTCGCGTACGAGGTAGTCCATGCGGTCGACGTCGAGTTCGCCGGAGACGAGTTGGCCAAAGCGGCCCTCGCCGGCGACGAGGTCGGCGACGGCGTCTGGATCGATGTCGTGGTCGCGCAGGACGTCGCCGACTTCGCCGTCCGCGAGGAGGCTGTGGACGTCGTCGTGGTAGCGGCCGGTCCGGCGGTAGGTCAGCGATTCGAGGTTGTGGCTGAACGGGCCGTGACCGACATCGTGCAGCATGGCTGCGGCCTGGACGCGATCGGCCTGCTTTCCGTCGACGCCGAGGTGATCGAGGGCCTCACAGGCGATGTGGTAGACGCCGAGGCTGTGTTCGAAGCGGGTGTGATTTGCGGAGGGGTAGACGAGTGAGACAGTGCCCAGTTGGGCGATCCGCCGAAGTCGCTGGACGGCAGGGGTGTCGACGAGATCCCGGGCGACGCCGTCCACGGAGATGTGGTCGTGGACGCTGTCCTTGATGATCTTCATACCCGCCGTTGCGGCGCTATCGTAGAAAAACTGTCGTGAGCGCCCGAGAGCCCGGTGTACGAATCTGTCGGTTAGTGGTGGTATCAGTTCTGCTGGTCGGACGTTCAGTGAGTACACAGAAGCAACTTCTCGTCAGTTCTGGCGAGACAGAACGGCCGCTCTGCCGGCGTCTCGAACGTTGTGGTCTCCTCCTCGGTAACGAATAGCCGATCGAACTCGCGGCCACAGGCTGGACATAGCAGACCCTCCCGGTTCTCGAGTGTCCGTGTCGTTCCCGAGTCCTTCAGGAGTTTGAGCTTCGTTCGGTAGTCGTGCATCGTAAAGCCGTTCTCGAGGTCGATCCGGGCCGTCTCTTGCGTGGCTCGTCGATCCGGCATTTCGTAGTAGTGACTCGTGTGAAATCACATAACCGTTCTCGCCGGCGTTGGTGTGTTGTGCTCCTCACGAGCAAACCGAGCCAGTGTGCTGGACCGACACTAACACAAAAGCGGCCGTCACCTGACGCGTGCGCTTTTACCCGCCTCGCCGTCGTTGAATCAGGTTCGATGACAGAGCTTACCATTCCGCGGGATGCCAACACCGATGAGGCCTCTGCACTGGTCAAAGAACACGTCGAAGTTGGCGACTACGTCGAAGTCCGCGAAGCGGATCGTACTGGTGGTGACGACCCCTCGATGACCGGCGAGGTAACAGGGGTCGAACCTGGCTATCTCGAACTCGACGGCAAATCTCCCGACGAGGGCAGTCCCCGGTACGATGAGCTGCGTATTGTGACGAGAGTCGACGCCGACACCGGTGGGCTCTGAGATGTGGCGCCGTCCAGACGCCGTTTCAGCAGGAGCAGCCACCCATGGTTGAGGCGTACGTGATGATTACGGCTGCCGCCGGAACCGCCCGTACAGTCGCCGAGACGATCTCCGAACTGGATGAGGTCAGCCGTGCACGCATCATTGCCGGTGAGTTCGATATTATCGCCGAGGTCGAAGCAGCGTCGAACCAGGAACTGTTGTCGGTGGTCACGGAAGACATCCAATCTATCGAAAACGTCGGCCACACGCGGACGTGCATCGTTCTAGAATAATGGAGTAAGTGGATAGCGTTTCAGCGCTTCCCGATCTGGGCTGGTACTATTGCCCGATCGTGACCCACTCCCCGCGCTCGTCGCTCTCCTGGATCGCCGTCAGGACGCGCTGGGCGGCCAGTCCGTCGGCAAAGCTTGGGCTGAATTCGCGACCCTCCGCAACAGCGCTCAGGAACTCGTAGTTCTCGTGAACGAACGTGTGCTCCCAGCCGAGGACGTGGCCCGGCGGCCACCAATGGTCGACGTACGGGTCGTCCTCGTCCGTGACGAGAATCGTCTCGTAGCCGCGGTCGCCCTCGCGCAGCACCTCGAGTTCGTTCAGCCGTTCGAGCGAGAAGCGCAGACTCCCCTTCGAGCCGTGAATCTCGATCGTGTGATCGTTCTTGTGTCCCGTCGCGTAGCGGGTCGCCTCGAGTGTCCCCATCGCACCGTTTTCGAACTCGAGATGGGCGGCGTAGGCGTCGTCGACGGTGACGGGTCGGGTTTCGTTGCCGTCGTCGTCTCCGTCGCCGCCCCCCTCTACCGGCCGCTCGTCGACGAACGTCTGTAGATGTCCACTCGCCCGCTCGATATCACCCGCGAGGTCGTCGTCACCCACGAGGAACCGCACCAGATCGACCGTATGCGAGCCGAGGTCACCGAGCGCGCCCGCACCCGCCATCTCCGCGTCGTTGCGCCACGACCAGGCTGCCTCGGGGTCGACGAGCCAGTCCTGTAGGTAGCTGCCGCGGACGTGCCGAATCTCGCCGAGCTCGCCCGACTCGAGTACCCCCTTCGCGTACTGGATCGCCGGCACGAATCGGTAGTTGAACGCGGTACCAGCAGGGACGCTTTCGCCGGCGTCGGCCGCTGCTTCGGCCATCCGCTCGGCATCCTCGAGCGTCGGTGCAAGTGGCTTCTCGCAGAACACTGGCGTGCCGGACTCGAGTGCGGCGATCGATGGCTCGGGGTGGACGTGATTCGGGCCGAGATTGTAGAAGGCGTCGACGTTGTCAATGACGGCTTCCCAATCCGTCGAAACGGAATCGAAGCCGAGTTGGTCGGCGGCTTCGCGCAGACTGTCCTCGTCGCGGCCGACCAGGACGGAGCGTTCGATCTCGGGCGCGTCCGGGAAGAACATTGGCAGGCGCGCCATCGCGTTTGCGTGTGCTTTTCCCATGAATCGATAGCCGAGAACGCCGACGTCGAGGCTCATGGCTGTGCCTTCAGTCGTCGCGCAGTTAGCCGTTTCCGTCGCGAGTACAGGGCCACGCAATCGCGAAGGCACAAAGAAGTCTACCGACCGCCTCAGTCGTCGGCCGGTGCGGGTGCGCCGCGTTCGATATCGATGTTGCCCGCGTCGAGGTCTGCCTCGACGTTGCGGGCGGCTTCGACCATGTTCGCCATCTTGCCGTAGGCGACCTCACGGGGAAGCAGCTTCACACCACAGTCCGGCGAGACGACGAGCTGTTCCGGTGGGACGACCTCCAGCCCCTTCAAAATGTTCTCCTCGATCTGCTCGACGGACTCAACTTCGGCGACGTGGGCGTCCGTGACGCCGAGTGCGAGGTCCTTCGAGAACTCGGGGTCTTTGAAGACATCGAGCTGTTCGTAGTCGCCGTTTGCGAGTTCGAGGTCGAACTCGTCGACGGGGAACTCCAGAATTTCGGGGTAGATACGCGAGTAGTCGCCGTAACAGACGTGGAGGCCGATGCGGACCTCCTCGGGGATGTCGGCGACGATGCGTTCTAACGCCTCGCCAACGATGGCGTGGTCGTCCGGCGTCGTCGCGAGCGCCGGCTCGTCGATCTGGATGTAGCGCGCGCCGGCCTCGACGAGCTTCTCGATCTCTTCGTTGACGAGATCCGCGAGGTCGTAGGTGAGTGCCTCGTCGTCCTCGTAGGCCTCGTTGAACGACCAGTTGGCGAGCGTGTAGGGACCCGTAATCGGAACCTTCACCGGGCGGTCGGTTGCGTCCGCGGTGAACTCGTACTCATCGACCAGCCAGCTCTCGTCGTACTCGACTTCGCTCACGACGGAGGGCTTGTCGAAGTAGTTGTGGCCCCAAACCTTGACCGGGCCGTTGAACTCGTAGCCCTCGATTCGGTGCGCGAAGAACTCGACCATTTCAGTGCGGCGCATCTCACCGTCGACGACAGCGTCGAGGCCGGCACGTTCGTGCTCGGCCGTGATGAGGCGGGCGGCGTCGTCTTTCGCTTCCTGCCAGTCGTCCTCGTCGAACTCGTGGTCAGGGTCCTGGTAGAGTTCCTTCGCGCGGTTCAGCCACTTTGGCTTCGGATAGCTGCCGACGACGGTCGTCAGCAGGAAGTGGTCGTGCTCGTGGTCCTCCGGTCGGAACTGGTCTTTGTTCTCGTTGACTGTCACGGGTGTGTCCTCGTTTGCGCTCATGTGGCTTTCACCTCGGCGAGTTCTGCGGCCGCAGCAAGGGCGGCGAGTTTCTCCTCGAACTTCGCGTACGGCAGGTAGAACGTCTCGGTGTTCGTCGTCAGGTACACCGTCTCGAACTCGGAGACGGGGATCTGGTCGTATACCCAATCCACGCGGTCGCGGATCGCTTCGGGCTCTTCGACGAGCGTGTTCTGCCCGTCGGCGAGGCCGAGGGAAACGTCATCCGTCGCACCGTACTCCTGGATGTTGTAGAGGTTGTCCTCCTGGTTCGCGACGAAGTCGAAGCCAACCGCGTCGACGTCGGCATCGAGCAGGTGTGCGTAGACCTTCTCCTCGAGTGCACCCCAGTATGGCTGGACGACCACGTCGGCATCGACCGCGCCGGCGACCTGGTCGATCGCTTCGCTTGCGCGTTCGTCGACGCCGTCTTCGGGCGCGTTCTCGACGAGCGATGGCTCGAGCAGGAACAGCGTCTCGACATCAGGGAAGGCCTCGGCCTCCGCCTCGAGGAAGTCGGCGATCGCGCCGAGGAACGCGGCCTCGTCACCGTAGTGTTCGTCGGTCGCCAGATCGGCGAGCGAGTATGGGCCGGGGAGGACGGCCTGCAGGGCATCGTCGCCTGCGAGTTCGGCGGCCGTCTCGAGTTCGGTCGCCACGTCACCGGAGGCCTCCAGGTCGGCGTTGACGACGGGCTCTCGATAGAAGTTGTTGTTGTCGTAGTAGCGGACGATGCCGCGCGTTTCGACGGCGTCGTTGACGGCCAGCGGGTGGGCGAGCATGTCGTCCCAGCGCAGTTGGCCCTCGCTGATGCGGTCGAGGCCGGCGTCCTGCTGAACCCCGATCACTTCCTCACGGGCGTCCTCGTAGGCGGCGGTGATTTCACCGCCCTCGTCGCCGCTGATGAGGTCGTGTTTCTGGTGGCCCTTCAGGTCGGAGAGGTCGTCTTTCGCCCAGTCCGGGAGCGGAAAGAGTCCCGGTGTGGTCGAAACGTACTCAGTCATCGTACTGCCGGCTAGGCTATACCGGTGCTTAATATTTTCCATCCTCTGTAATGCATTACAGTAATTTTGTCAGGACGCCGCCGGGGCGGGTTCTTCTCACGGACTGGCATTGGACGGCAGGAGAGGACCCAACAGCGGGAAACAGCAACGCGGAGATACTGGTAGGAGGCGCTCTCCCGACTGCACGACTGCACGACTCCCGGCTGTGGTTGGTGCTACTCGAGTGCAAGCAGTGCAAACTCCTGTTCGTCGACTTCGGCGACGACGTAGAGCACGCCGTCGTCGAGGACAGGACCGGGGCCGACGCGACCGCCGAACTCTCGACGGAACCGGACCGCGGGGCCGTCCGAGAGAACCTCGCCAGGTGTCGGATCGAGCGCGTACAGCGCGTCACCACCGACGAACACTGTCTCACGGCCGTACGCGGGCGCGGTGTGTCGCCAGTCGCCGATGTCGTACTCCCAGTGGGCCGAGCCGGTGTCGGTTTCGAGTGCGGAGAGCGACCCTCTCCCCGCAAGGAAGACGAAGCCGTCCGCGACAGCGATGCCGCGTTCCGTCCAGCCGGTGTCTGCCGACCAGTAGATGTCGTCCGCGTGGCCGGCATCGTCGGTCAGCGCGTAGGTCATCCCATCCCGGCAACTGACATAGATCGTGTTCGAGTCGACGCTTGGTGGTGCCATCGGTGCGGCGGGGAGTTGCCACCGGCGGAATCCAGTGCCGCTGTCGCCAACGACGCAGAGCATTCCCGCTTCCGTCGCGACGACGGTTCCATACCCTCGGTAGAACGCAGCGTGGTCGTGAATCTGCCCGAACAACTCGCGTCGCCACAGTTCCTCGCCGGTGTCGGACTCGAGTGCGACGAGCGTCTCGCCTGCACCGAAGCGCAGTTCGTCCCCAGCGTCGGTCGCCGGTGCCGTCACGCGTCCTGGCTCGTCGAACGACTGGTCCCACACCTGTTCGCCGGTGGTCGCGTCGAGCGCGTACATCGCACTCGATGACGGGACGTACGCGACACCGTTGCGGACCAGCGGTGGTGCTCTGGCGTCCTCGAACGTCCAGAGTTCGTCGCCATCGGCTGTGTCCAGCGCACGAAGCCGCTGTTGTGACTCGAACAAATAGATGATTTCGTCGGCGACGATAGGTTCGTGATAGGTCGTCTGTGTGGTTTCGATACGCCAGCGTTCGGTCACACCCTCGACCGGTGCCTCGCCGTCGGCTACCACACGAGTGTTGGCCGCGTTACAGCCGACGCTCGACCACGAGCCGTTCGCACCGAGAATGTGGTTTCCGGGGTCGGGGAGTTCGTCGACACCAGCGACCGGCGGCTCGCTGGGCGACGGTGACCGGACACGCGATAGACAGCCGGCGAGGGCGGCACTACCAACGAGTGCACTCGCCAGCAGGGAGCGACGTGTGGAGGGCATTAGCCGAGAATGTTAATCCGCCTGAAAAGTAGTTTCGGATTCCAGGTACGGGACTTCAGTAGTGTAACTCGAGTACCGTCAGCGTCTCGAAGGGGAACGACTCGTCGGCGATGGCGACGGCGCTGAAGCCTTCCTCGCCGGCGCGTTCGACCACTTCGTCGACACCGGTGAGGCTACTGACGAGCAGGTAGACGACGCCATCGGGGGCGAGCACGCGGCCGACGGAGGCGAGGAACGGATCGATGACGGCGCGGCCGTCTTCGCCACCCGACAGGGCGTGTTCCATCCAGTCGTCCCACTCGTTTTCGGGTTCGGTCGGCAGGTACGGCGGGTTGAACAGCACGGCGTCGAAGGTGTCGTCGGCGAACGGTGAGACGAGGTCGGCGCGCACGGTCTCGACGGCCCCGCTCCTGCCCGTCCCCTTCTCGCTGCTCTCCTCGCTGCCCTCGCTCCGCGCCTGCCGGACGGCGTGTGGGTTCAGATCCGATGCGATCACGCGCGCGCCCGTTTCGTCGGCGACGCGGTTAGCGACGTAGCCCGAACCGGTGCCGACCTCGAGAATCGTCGCGTCGGGTCCCTCGCGTCCGCGTTTGCTGAGTTGGGAACACGCCGCCTCGGCGAGGAGTTCCGAATCCTCTGCGGGCTGGTACACCTCCGTCTCCATACCGCGTTGCTCTCGTAGATCCATCTCAGTGGTCCTCCGGTTCGGTCATCTGGTACTCCGTGCCGCTGTTCTCCTCGTCCGTCGACGAGGTGCCATCCGGTGTTGCGCCGACGCCCGCGAGGGGCACCTCCGTGTCGGGTCGACTCGAGAGTTCGCGCTGTGGGTACGGGATGCCGATTCCTTCCTCGTCGAACGCCTCCTTGATCGCGTTGATCGCGGCTGTCTGGGTCTGCATGTACCGCCTGGCGCTTGGCTTGTCGATCCAGAGGCGGACGCCAAGCACGACCGAGGAGTCACCGAGTTGTTTGGTGATGACCTGTGGTCCCGGTGCGGAGAGTGACTGTTCGAGGTCGTCGACAGTCTCCTCGGCGAGTTCCGCGGCGCGCTCGATATCTGCGTCATAATCCACGCCGACATCGATTTCGACGCGAAGCCGTCCGCGCTTCGAGCGATTCGTCACCATACTCGAGGAGATGACGTCGTTGGGGATCATAATGTACTCGCCGTCGAAGGAACGGATGCGCGTATTGACGATCGAGATGTCGGTGACTATTCCCTGGTTGTCCTCGACTTCGATCCAGTCGCCGATCTCGAACGGGCGGGCGAACATCAGGACGAAGCCGGCGAGGACGGTACCGAGGACCTGTTGGGCGGCCATCCCAACGACGATGCCGAGGAAGCCGGCACCGACGAGGAGGCCGCCGAGGTCGTCGACCCAGATGCCGAGGATCATCACGAGCGCGACCGACCAGATGATGACCTGCGAGACGCGGTGGGTGATCTCGCGCTGGTGGTCCGTCACGGCCGACGCGGAGCCGAGCACCTCGTCCAGCACGCGCTTGACGAATCGCGTGACGATGAACGAACCGACGATCAGGATGAACGAGACGATCGCCTGTGCGACGACTGCGCCGCTCAGATCGAGCCGGTCCGAGAGTTCGTATATTTCGTCCGTCTGCCCCCAGACGCCGAGGACGATCGCGAGCGAGAGGACACAGGTTCCGATCAACACGACCGTCGAGGCGATATCACCGTACAGCGGCCGGCTGCGGTTGCTAATCCAGGCCTGTAATCGCCTGTAGGTGAGCAACACCGCGACCAGTAACCCGGCGGCTGCGACGGTAACGACGACCCTGAGTTCGGTCGCCTGGAACGTCTCTGCGAGCCAATCGAACCCCGTTATCCCGACATCCATAGCAATTGTTCGTCTCTCGACTCTCTCATCTGTGCAGCTTTGAGTATCCGTCGGTCAGTGCCGAATCGACTCGCGTCGGCTACAGTTCCGTACCACGGTGACCCGTTGCACTCACCGATTACGCCTCCGGCTCGCCGACCTCGCTTGCGAGTTCCGCGAGCGCAGCGAACTCAGCCGGTGCCATCGCACCGGCGCGCTTTTGCAGAACCTCGTCGTCAGCCGCATCGACAACTGCATCTGGCTTCTGGAGCCCCGAAATGTGGGCCGTGTTCCGAATCCCGTTGCGGATCGTCTTGCGCCGCTGCGTGAACAGCGCCTTGACGAACCGGAGGAAGAACGCCTCGTTCTCTACGTCGTACTCCGGCTCCCGCGGAACCAGTCGAACCACCGCACTCTGGACCGCTGGCGGCGGCGAGAACGCCTCCTTCGGAATCGACTCGACGAGTTCGGCGTCGGCGTAGTGCTGGGTTGACACCGACAGCCGGCCGTACTCCGACGTGTTGGGCTCGGCAACCATCCGCTCGGCGAACTCCTGCTGGAACATCAACACGAGCGGACGCTGTTCGGGTAGCAGCCGGAACGTGATCTCACTCGAGACGCCGTAGGGCAGATTCGACACCGAGGACGTAAACTCGGGCAGGTCGACCTCGAGTGCGTCGCCCTCGATCACCGTCAGGCGACCCGCGTCGATCGCATCGCTGAACTCTTCCTGCAGGAACTCGGCGAGCGGTGGATCTCGCTCGACGACGGTGAGCTGGTCATCCGCGCCGATCGTCTCGAGTAGTCGGTCGGTCAGCACGCCGGTGCCGCCGCCGATTTCGAGGACGTGGCTCGTATCGGCGTCGATATCGGTCAGATAGGTCGGCAGGCGGTCGAGGACGCGATCGTCGACGAGAAAGTGTTGATCGCGGTTCGGATCGCCCCGGACGCCCGCGCGGGCGATCAGTCCGTCTGGGTCTCTCATTGCTGGCTGTATGGATGGCAGTGGTGTAAACGCACCGTCTCGCGGTGTCCAGTTCGGTCGCGGTGGCACTTCGTGTGGTCGACCCACGTTGTTTTATTCTCTCGGTGGGAACGCACTGTAATGACGGCCGCAGACAGTCCGATCGACATCTTACTCATCGAGCCGAACCCTGGTGACTCTCGTCTCTTCACGGAATCGTTCCAGGATGCCAGTTTGACTAATACGATTCATACGGTCACGGATGGCGAGTCTGCGCTCGATTTCGTCAACCAGCGCGAGCCCTACGCGGACGAGCCGACACCCGATCTAATCCTCCTCGAACCGCAGTTGCCCCGAACAACCGGCTTCGAAGTGCTCGCGGAGTTGAAGGGCGAACCAGCACTGTGTGAGATACCTGTCGTCGTCCTGACCAGCTCGAGTACGGGTGAAAGAATCGTCAAGTCACACGATATCGAGGCGGACTACTATCTCCAGAAGCCGGTCTCCGCGGACGAGTTTCTCGAGTTCGTCCAGTCGGTTGAGGAGTTCTGGCTGACGATTGTACAGGAGCCAGCAGAGTCATCAGAGTCAGCGGAGTCGCCAGGATCACCGGAGTCGGCGGAAGTGGAGCCAGCACAAGAGCAGCGAACAGAGTAGCTGTGGCGGAAGCGCAATTCAGGGCCCTGAACGAACGATCTGTAGCACGGGACCGATAGTCTGGGTGGTGACGTGGCTCGATATCGGCTGTCGATTCGTGGTTCAGTGATACAGCAATGCAGTGATTCAGCAATTCAGTACTTCGCACCGACGGGAAATATGTCACCATCTGCGCCGAGCTGTCACCACTCAGTTACGGAACCGACCGCCGCGCCGCCCTATTGATTCTGTTCTTGCTCACGCCGCCCGACGAACGTCTGGTACTTCAGATCCTCGTCGCGCAACTCCTGAATAATACGCTCGACGATAATCTCGTCCGGATCGTGGAGACCGGAGACGCGTTCCGAAAGCTCCTCGAAGCTCTCGAACGGCTTTCGCTTTCGCTCGTCGAGAATCCCGTTTCGGAGTTTCTTCCCAATTCCCGGGAGCAGATTGAGCTGATGGAGCCGCAGCGTGATCGGCTGGGCGTCGTTATAGAAGTCGACGAAGCGCTGTTCGTCCTCCTCGACGAGGTCTGCGACGACGTACTCGAGTTCAGACTGGGCACCCGAGGAGAGGTCTTCGTACTCGACGCGGTTGCTCTCGGTGACGATGTCGCGTTCGGACGCGGGTTCGACGACGACCTCGCTGCCGATAGTGAGGCGCTCGTCCTCGTCGAAGGCGACTTCGTAGAGTTGGAACGCCGTCGTGCCGAGGGCGTAGCCTGCGGGTGACTTCGCGTACTGCGGTCGGCCGTCATCGGAGAGGCCATGTGCGAGGTAGTCCAACACGACCGCGCGCCGAACGTCCGTCCCATCGCTATCGACTTCGCTCATTGTCAGGCGATACGGGTACGGCATACTTAAAGAGTCGGCCCGCTTGCAGCGAGCGCTGCAGTCGTGTGTCGGTCCCCCGTCGTTCGATCGTTCGATCGGATGGTGATCGCTCAGGCGTACTTCGCGACAACGTTGAGGATGTCGTCGAGTTCCTCGCCCGAGAGGGAGTAGCGCTGCTGTGCGTAGACCGAACGAAGTTCGCTTCGGTTGCGCGGCAGCAGGTTAGCGATCTTGTACGCCGTTGGTTCGTCGACTTTCTCGATCTCCTGCAGATCGGTGACGAGGTCCTGTGCGTCGTCGGGTTCGAGAACGGTGAACTGGTTGACGTGATCGATCGCTCGCGCGAGTTCGTACGGCAGTTCCCGCTCCTCGTCCAGTGCGCGGTCGGCTTCGATGTCGGCGAGCAGCCCCTTCGTCTCCGAGACCGTCAGGAACTCCTCGTCGACGATCTCTTTGAAGATCGTCATAGTGGTATCTGTGTTCGAGGGCGCTGTGCGGTCTCAGACACGCTCTTCCGAGCGGTCCTGGGCGCGCAGGTGTGCTGCGGTGACGATGAGCGTCTTGTCCTTGCCACCGTCGTTGATCTCGACCTTGAAGGCGTCGCCCTGCGTACCGATGACTTCGCCGGTGTGACCGTCGAAGCGTGGGTGGTAGCGACCTTTGTGAACGCTTGGGTCGATCTTCAGGTGGACCTTCTCACCGACCTCGTACTGCTGAATTGCACGCTGTGGCGGCGAGGAGCCGCGGTCTCGTGGACTGTTGGATAGCTTGTTCCGGGTTCCCTGACGAGGGCCATTAGATTTCGGCATAGTCGTACGCCCGTCTTGACCGGTGATGGTTATAAAACGCACGTCTTTCGCTGCAGTTTGGCCCGTTCGAATGTAGATGGTTCCCACAGGCCACCACGAAGTGACGTCTGTTCGCAACAGTCGCCGTGATAGTAACAGTAACAATAATCCGACCGCGCAACGCGTTGCTCTGTATGGACGACGACGCTGATACCCACACTGACGCCGACGATGAGCAGTTCCGAATCGAAACGCGTTCGATTCACGCCGGTCAGGAGCCAGATGTAGAGACTGGCGCGTTGATGACGCCAATCCATGCGAACTCGACGTACGAGCAGGACGCCCCGGGAGAACACCGCGGCTACGAGTACTCTCGAACCGGTAACCCGACCAGATCTGATCTCGAGGCCAACCTTGCCAGCCTCGAGAACGCCGAGTACGGCCGCGCGTTCGCGAGCGGGATGGCCTCGATTAACACCGTGCTCAATCTGCTCGACTCCGGCGACCACGTCGTCACCGGCAACGACGTCTACGGCGGCACCCACCGCATCTTCACCCAGGTGTACGAGGACTACGACATCGAGTTCTCGTTCGTCGACATGACCGACCTCGACGCCATCGACGCGGCCTTCCAGGAGAACACGGAACTGCTCTGGCTCGAAACGCCGACGAACCCACTCATGTCGATCGTCGATATCGCGGGCGCAGCGGACATCGCTCACGACCACGATGCGCTCTGTGCGATCGACAACACCTTCGCGACGCCGTACCTCCAGCAACCGCTCGACCTCGGCGCAGACATCGTCTCGCACTCGCTGACAAAGTACCTGGGCGGCCACTCCGACGTGGTCGGTGGCGCACTCCTCACGAACGACGAAGAACTGGACGAGCGCTTTGGCTTCTACCAGAACGCCGTCGGCGCGACGCCCGGCCCCTTCGATAGTTTCCTCGTCCTCCGGGGCACCAAGACCCTGCCCGTCCGGATGGACCGCCACTGCGAGAACGCCAGCGCTATCGCCGAGTGGCTCGACGACCACCCCGACGTCGACCGCGTCTACTACCCCGGACTCGAGTCCCATCCTGGCCACGAGATCGCCAGCGAACAGATGGCCGACTTCGGCGGCATGCTGAGCTTCGAACTCGACGCCAGCCTGGAGGAGGCAAGCGAGGTCGTCTCGAACACCGAAGTGTTCACGCTCGCAGAGAGTCTCGGCGGCGTCGAGAGCCTGATCGAACAGCCCGCGCCGATGACCCACGCCGCGATTCCACGCGAGGAGCGCATCGAGGCGGGACTCACGGACGGCCTCGTCCGCGTCTCGGTCGGCATCGAGCACGTCGACGACCTGATCGGCGACCTCGAACAGGCGATCGACGGCGCACTCGAGTCCTGAGCTGCTGCGACCTGGGACCTGGGACCTGCGAACGGGGTCATCTGAGTGCAGTCGTACTCGACTCGAGTCCCGACGCCTCAAATTCTACCCGACGTCCCACCTAGCGCGGCGCGTTCCGTTTCCCAATGTGGGAACACAGGATAGTCTGGAGTCCATCGAGGTAGGCTCCGAGAGCCACGCTTGCGAGCGCATCGTCGAAGCGTGCCGCGTCGGCGCACTCGATATGCCAGCGGTCGAGGAAGTAGGCCTCGACGGAGGAGTCTTCGATCGCCTGGATGAGTGTGTCAACGTCTTTTGTCGGGGCTGGTTCTGCTCCCGTGTCTCGACCTGTAGCTGTCTTTATGCCCGTCTCTGACTCGGGTCCCGTCTCTCGATTCGTCTCTGCATCACTAGCTGGACTCGAGTACAACCCATCTCCATCCAACACGTCGCGTTCGATCACACCTGTTTCGACCGCGCGGACGACGACGCCAGAACTGTAGTCGCCCTCGACGAGTTCGCGCCGCCAGGTCGCGAGCCAGTTCCCGATCCGGGCCATGCGCTGGGTTCTGTCGAGTACCTGTCGGAGCGACGCGAGTTCTGCCCGGTCGAACGTCGGCGCGTTCGCCAGGTCGGTGAGGGCGTGGACGAACACCATCATGTTGGAGGAATCGTAGGTCCACAGTTCCTGCTCCGAGACGAGATTGGGGTCGCGATTCGCGAGCAGCGAGTACTCGATGGCGTCGAACACCTGTCGCAGGTCGAACGCGAGGAGGTCGGCAAATTCGTCCGCACGCGGACTCGCGTCGTACAGTTCCCGAAAGTGGTTCCAGACGTCGATTGCAAGGTCGACCACCGAACCATCGACGCCCGCGCGTTCGGGGTCGGCGCGCTGGCTGTCGAACGGGACGTTTGCCAGTTGTGCGAACGTCTCCCGGTCACCGTGCAGTTCGGCAACATCGTCCGCGATCGTGACGAACAGCGTCGAGAGCAGCTTTGCCGTCCGGACTCTCTCTTCACAGTCGTCGGCGACACACGAGAGCCGAAACTCGGGAAACGCGCTGTAGAGCCAGCGCCAACTCGAGTACCCTCGGTCCCCGAGACACTCCTCGTAGCGTGCGAGAAGGTCGGTAACCGATTCGGGGAGCGGGTCCTGTTCTCGGTCCGTAATCGGATCGGTGTCGCTATCGAGCGCGGGAACTGGTGGGACGAGCGGGGAGTGGTGTCCGACGGTTGACTCGTTCTCCATCACATTACCAATGGAAACTAAGAACCTTAGTTGCATCGCTGTCGTGCGGTGAGAGAACCCCGCAGAGCTATCCGGACGGCGACCCATAATCGCCACACATGGACACTGATGCCGGCCTGCACGCACTGCCGATCACAGTCGACTACGGCGGACAGGACCTCTCGATCACGCCCGCGGTCGTCGAAACCGAGCGCGGCCTCGTCCTGTTCGATGTCGGCCCTGCCGACTCCGGCGCGGTCGACGCCATCGAAACGCACCTGCGCGCACTCGAGTACGACCTCACGGACATCTGGCTGGTCGTGCTCACACACCACGACGGCGATCACGCGGGCGCGCTCGCGACGTTGCTCGAACGCACCGACGCGGTAGTCGCGGCCCACCGCGACGAGACGCCGTACGTGACGGGCGAGCGTGATCCGATCAAGGGTAGTGGTGACGACAGGTACCCGCCAGTGTCGCTCGATATCGAACTTACTGGCGGCGTTCGCGTTCCGACGCTCGCGGGCCCGTTCGAGGTCGTCGAGACGCCGGGCCACGCGCCAGGCCACATCTCACTGTACTTCCCCGACGGCGGGCTGCTGGTTGCCGGCGACGCGCTCGTCGCGGACGGTCCGGGCGACGGTGCCGACCAGCTTTCCGGTCCGAAGCCGGAGTTCACACCGGAGATGGAGCGGGCACTCGAGTCCGCCGCGGCGCTCGCCGAACTCGACGTTGAACACACGCTCTGCTATCACGGCGGCTACGTTCCGGCGGGAGCGGATCGGATTCGCGAGATTGCAGAAACGGACCGACACTGAGAGCAAACACCGCTACTCGCGGACGATGTGCCCATCGAGATAGTTCCGAATCGTGTCGTTGGAGGAGGGTGTCCGCTTGCAGAACGTCACGACGCGGTCGCCGTCCTCGTGGAAGTCGTCCTCGATGTCGATCGTGAGCCCCTGACCGCGAAGGTGTTCGAAGAGCACGTCGATCGTCTCGTCACTCGCGCGGACGGTGTGGCGTTCACCGAGCGTGTCGCCGTCCTCGACCGACTGGATCGCCTCGCGCATCGAGCAGAGGATCGATTCACCGAGTTCGTGTGCGCGCTCGCGGGCGGCCTCGTCGTCCTCGTCCCACTCGACGGTCTGGTACCCCTCTCTGAGCAGCCGGCGGAACATGAACGCCTGGCCGTAGTCGAACGGGAGCGAGAACGCGTACGCCAGATCCGAGTTCGTCGACGCCGATGTCGTGTACTTGAGCAGTGTGTCTCCGTCGAGCGATTGCAGTATCACCCCCTCGCGGTCTTCGGCGTCGAGTTCGTGGATGAGTTCCTGCACGCTCGCGGCCGCGTCGTCGACATCGACGATCTCGAACAGCGGCGTTTGCGGGACGCCGAACGCCTCGTAGCGCTCGCGTCGCTCTCGGATCGGCAGTGGCTTGCCCGACTCCCGGTCGCGCCAGTCGAACGCCCGGAACGCAATCGAGTCGACATCCGGATACTCGTGTGCCGTATAGGGGTTTTCGGGGCCGATGATCTCCCCGCAGACCATTGCTTTGGGATATTCTTCGAACAGCGCAGCGAGGTCGACCAGCCGCCGAAGCAGACGTGTCGTAAACGGACAAACCATCCCGCTTCGGGAGAACGCGAGCTGTTCGCCGTGGATCCGGGCGACACGAACGTTGTAGCCGTTCAGCTTCTCCTCGACAGCGACCTGCTCGTGCTCGTCGAACTGCGTTGGAATGCCGGTCTCGAGTACCAGCGTTCGGGGTACCTTCGGAAAGCCCCGAACCACCTCGCCGTCGATCAGGACAGTCCCGCGCTCGACCCCGCGACGGTAGTCCGGAACGTGACGGTACTCGAGTCCCTCATAGTTTCGCTGCTGGAGGTGTGGTTCGAGACTGGCGAAGGCGGCGTCGCCGATGCCGAGCAGGCGGTGGTAGTCGACATCGACGTCGTCGGAGTCGGTGGTGTGGTTGGCGTTTGCTTCTGGGTCGGTCTCTGTCTCTGTTTCTGTGCCCGTATCTGTCTCTGTCTCTGTTTCTGTGCCCATATCTGTCTCTGATTCTGTCTCTGTGCCCGTGTCTGCCTCTGTACCGTCGTCTGGTGTGCCCATCGGTGAACGTACGACGAGCAGCAGAAAGAATCCCGGCCCACTACTCAGTGGCGACCGTCGGCATCGAATCGGGGTTGCCAGGTGACAGTTCCCGGATCGTAGTTCCCGAATCGTAGTTCCCGGATCGTAGTTCCCGAATCGTAGTTCTTGAAACGGAATTCTCATCGGGCTGGCGTCCCAAACGAGTGGTAATGCGAATCGAACTCCGCGTCTGCCAGCACTGTCTCGACGGCGATCACGCGACCGAGGAAAAGTCGAAGCTGCTGCAGGACATGGTGGCCTGTGCCGAGAAAATCAAAGAGTACAAGCACGTCCTCGACCTCGATGCGGTCCACATTCGCCGCGTTCGGGACGACGAACCGGGCAAGCCGGAGGCGCTGCCAGTCGTCGCGGCGACCATCCAGAACAACCAGATTGTCCTCAACGACACCCAGCTCGTCGCGGAGGGCCAGGACGGAAACATGCTGCTGTACGCGAACCCGAGCGACATCCTGACGGTGCTCGCAGGGAACATTGACGAGATCAGCAAGGCCGTCCACGAGGACGTGACTGTCGACCTCTCCGAGCGCGGTGCACAGATCGTCTCGCAGGCAGATCTTGGTGCCAAGGGACCGCAGGGAGGAGACGGGCAGGGCCAGGGGCCGGGACCATCGCCAGGGCCGTAACCTGACGACTGACGCGACTGGCTGATCTTTTCGCTGCACTCGCAAGACGCTTCTTCACTGCACTCGCAACGTAGTTATTTCCTCCTTCGTCCCCTACACACCCCATGACCACCTCCAGCGAGGCCTTCAAGCAACGGTTCGTCCTCGACACCTCCCTCTTCCTCACCGAGGAGATCCGCCGCGATGGCGAGTCACTCGAGGACGCCATCCTGCACCTCCTCGAGTTGATCGCCAACGCGCGACTCAATCTGGGCATCTCGTGTTACATGCCGCCGACGATCCACGACGAGTTCACGACGATGCTCGCGGCCCGCGACGTGGGCGACGAAGTATACTCCCGACTGAACACCTGGGTGATCCGCAAGCATCCCGACCGCTACGCCGTGACAATCCCCGCGAACGTCGTCTTCAGTTTCGTCGACGAGATGAGCGGCCGCGTCGACCGCGGACTTCGGGTGTCGGAAAAGGCGGTCAGGCGCGCTGAGGGCGCAGTCGACGAGCCACTCGAGGACCACGAGTACAAGACGGAAATCGACGCTATCGTCTCGGATCTGCGCGAGAAGTATCGTACCGCGATGCGGACGGGTGTGCTCGACTCGCGAGAGGATTTCGACCTGTTGATTCTGGCGCGCGAACTCGATGCCGGTGTGGTCACCGAAGACAGAGGGATCATCGACTGGACGGAGGACTTCGGCCTCCGGTTCATTCGGGGCCGGGAGTTCCCGACGCTCCTAGAGCAGTATCTACGGGCGGTGGATCCAGAGACGCGGCGGACGCTCGACTGAGTCGCCCGGTGTTGCTGTCTACTCGGCGAATGAACACCAGTCGATCGAACGGCAGTTACTCGGCGAGTGGACACCAGCCTACTCGAGTTGAGTTGCGTCGACGACGAACGGAACTGGTGGACAGCGCAACGTGTTTCCATCGAACAGCACAGTGCTGTTGCTCATACCTGCAGAGAGTGAAACGGATCGAAAATGCGGTTCGGATCCGGTTAGATACGACCGACGTTCTCGACGCCGACGCTTTCGACGCCTTCGACGTCATCGAAGTTCTCTTCGACGGTTTCCGTGCCGCCGGAGCCGTCAGGGACGATCACGGTTGGGTAGAGTGCAACGAGGCCGAACGCGACTTCCTCGCGCTCGACGCCGTTGATCTTTGCACCCTCTGGGAGTGCGCTCTCGAGGCGCTCCTGCAGCGCATCCAGATCGATCTCGGGGCTGTCCGGCATGACCTTGATTTTAGCAGCTACTTTTCCCATGGATATCAGGGTCCGGTGAATCCGCACTCGTTGCACTCATAGAGGTTGCTCTGCTTGCGGCACTTGGCACAGCGGTAAATCTGCTTGCCACACTCTGGGCACTTGAACGCCGCGGCGTTCGTGCCGGCGATGTTGATCCCGCAGGAGACACAGGATCGTGTCTGCTGATCGTCCGTCGTACTCATACCCCTTCCTTTCCGCCCGCCGTTTTTAACGGTTGTCTTTTGTGCGTTCCTGGTGTGTGTCCCCGACACGTAGGCCAGCCACGGCATCGACGACGCGCCACCGGTGTCCCTGTTTATCCCCGTTCCTCTCTGTCCCTCTCTGTTTCTCCCTGTTTCTCTCCCTTCATCCCTGTTGCTGTCTGCTGATCCCCGCTCGTCGACACTCACACCACTGGCCTCGCCAGACCGTGTCACGCGTCGGGATCGATCGTCGTCCCCGACTCCGTCACGTGCGCCCGGTCGGGGTACTCGAGTGCCGGCGCGCGGCCCAGTGTCAGCAGTCGCTCGACGAGGGTCATCTCGTCTGCGGCGGGACTCGGCTTGTCGGCGGGCTCGTACGAGACGAGGAGTCCGTCGTCGTCGGTCGACATGCGAACGATACACAGGTGATATGAGGGATAGTAGACGGCTGGGAGAAGTCCGGCGACGACGTCCCGGCGGTGGAGCCGCTTGAGCCAGGTGCCGGTGTTGACGAGCAAGCGGTCGTCGACGACCGACATCATCGGTCGATGGGTGTGGCCGTAGCAGAAGACGGCGGTGTCCGGCCGCTCCTCGAAGACGTCCCGTGCGGCCCTCCGATACGGTTCGTCGGGATCGATGGTGAGGTCAGTTTCGCGGATGCCGAACCGATCGATGGTCGCGCTGAGGTCGCGAAGGACGAGGTAGACCGGAATACTCGCGAGCAGCAAGATACCGACGACAATGACGTTAGCGACGAGCAGGAAGTGGACCGCTTCACCGACGAGTCCCAGTTGTGCGAGTACGTCGTCCGTCGTCGTGACGGGCATGGTCCAGATACCTGCGACGTCGAGCGCTGCCAACACGGTGATGGCGATGCTGACGTTGAATAGCAGGAGAACCGGAAGCAAGGCATACCGAAGCGTCGGTTTCATCTCCCGGTAGAAGTACTTCGAGAGGAGCCAGCGGGGGACGCGTTCGGTTGGCGTCACCGCCTGAACGTCCTTGAGCCAGTTGTATCGACCGCGGTCTGAGAGTCGCCCCGCTCGACTCGTCACCAGCGTATTGTAGTAGTAGCCGAGCGGCTTCTCGTAGGGATTCCCGAAGTCTTCGAGCCGATTGTTGGGGTCTTGTCTATGGCCGTGTTCGAAGTGAATCGTCCGGTCGCCGAGCTCTCGGGTCACCGATTCGGCTCGAACGAGTGTGACATTGTACTCTGCCAGCAGGCGTTCGTACGCCTCGTATGCGGCGAGTTCGCTATCGTGGTTTCCTGGAAGCAGTGTAATCGGGATTTCCGCACCCGTGGCGCGGAGTTGTTCGAACAGATTCGGATAGCGCTCGACGAGGATGTCGAACTTTTCGAGACCCTGGGACTCGGTGAACTCCCAGAGGCCGAACAGGTCTCCATTGATTACGAGTTCGGCCGGTTCGTCCGTCGTCTCGAGTCGGCGAAGGAACGCGAGCAGTTCGGGGAGAAAATCGATGTCGCCCAACTGCTCGTCGCCGCCGATGTGGAGGTCGCTGATGACGTAGTACACCGGCTCCTCGCCGTCGGCTTCCATGTAGCCCTGTTTGTGTGCAATTGCAATAATTGCCCGTGCGTTTCGAACTGTGTTACCCCAGACTCGCTGTCCCGAACTGAACTGACCTAGATCCGCTGTCCCGAGCCGTACTGTTCCGGGTCTGCTGTCCCGAACTGTCCTATCCCCAACCGATTGTTCCGAGTCAGTTCTCCTCCCTGCCCAGGCTCCACCTGTGCCAGGTAGTTTCTCACCCAGAAAATGCTGGACTGTCTATTTTATAACCCCGAAAGAAGGAGTAGGTACGGCCTGGTCCCACACGCCGCCGACACCGACGCAATATCGGTCTCGGCGCTGCCCGATGGGTGGTGGAGTGCCTGGCCGTGCCTCTGACATTTCGCTGGGGACGCGCACCGCCTGCCCGCGGAGCGCCGTGCAACTCAACATTCAAACCCCAGCCATCCCTACAGTGAGTGAATGCGCCTCGACGACTACATCGAGGACCTCGAACCCGACGAGGAGGCCGAGCGACGGCGCCTCGCAAAGGAGAAGTCCTACGCGATTACAGACCACCTCGAGGAGTTCGAGCGTCGCTTCGACGACGCGTTGAGCGGCGACACCCTCGTCGGTTCGACCGCTCCCTCGATTTTCGTCGGCCGGTCGAACTACCCCGACATTCCGGTTGGACTGCTCTCTCCGGTCGGCGACGAGGACGACGCCGAGGAGTACGTCACCGACGGCAACTGGTACCAGCAGGGGTACGCCATCGACGACGTGCTCCAGCGCCGAACCAGTCTGTTGAACTCCAACAAGCGCGCGAACGTCGACTCGCCCTCCATTGCGAGCCGTCTCACACCTTCCGTTCACGACACCTGGGACGGCTTCGTCGGCGTCCAGCGTGAGGTCGCCATCGCGGGCAACCCGGTCGACCTCGAAATCGGTCTCGACGACACGCCCGACCTCGGGCTCGACGCAGGAACGGACGTCGCAACGCCGCGCGGCCCGCGCGCCAACGCACGGAACGCCGAACTCCGGGAGAACCCATACGTCCCGAAGCCGGTCAAGAAAACCTTAGAAGACGACGACTGGCAGGCTCAGGGCGCGATGACCTACCTCTACCGGCGCGGCTTCGACGTCTACGAGATCAATTCTATTCTGTCCGCCGGTGCGCTTGGTGAAACCAAGCAGCGCCGGCTCGTCCCCACCCGCTGGTCGATCACCGCAGTCGACGACACCGTCGGCCAGTTCCTCCGCGGCGGTATCCGGACCGAACAGAGCATCGACGAGGTTCAGGTCTGGGCCAACGAGTACATGGGCAATCGCTACTGGGTCGTCCTCGCCCCCGGCACCTGGGAGTTCGAACTCGTCGAGATGAAAGCCCCCGGCAGCATCTGGAATCCAAATAGCGACGGCGACATCTGGCTCCAGAGCGCCAGCGAGGGCTACGAGGGCCGCACCAGCTACGTCGAGGAAACCGCCGGCGCGTACTACGCGGCGAGACTGGGTGTACTCGAGTACCTCGAGTCGATCGGGCGGCAGGCGAAGTGTCTGGTTCTCCGGGAGGTGTCGGACGACTACTGGGCTCCCGTTGGCGTCTGGCAGGTTCGAGAGAGTGTGCGAAACGCCTTCGACGGCCAGTACGGGGAGGCGGAGACGTTCCACGGGGCAATCGCAGAGATTGCGACGCAGTTGCCGGTGTCCTACGCGCGCTTACAGCGCAAGTCAGAACTTTCGGCGGGGTTACAGACGAATTTGAACGCGTTTTCCCGGGGTAACTGACGCGGGTTCGCTGCTGGCTTGCGGGAACTTAGATGTAGCCAAACAGTGGCATCGCGAGTCCGACGGCCCATCCCAGCATCCCGATACCGAAGAGTACTGCACCTTCGGCATCACTGCGAGCGGATCCAGCGGCGAGCAATCCGAGTGCGAACAGCAATCCGAGCCGGTGCAACAGTAACTGGAGCGGCAACGTCGTGATTCCGATGCCGACGATATCCAGGACGAATCCCAGCCCAAGGCCGACGATCGTGAACACGAACGCCGACTGGGGCTCGAGCGGCCGTCCGAGCCAGCTTGCGAGACGTTGAAGCCTGAGGAATCGCGTCGCCCGCTCGAGTGGCTGCGTGAGCACGATCGTCACCACCGGCAAGCCGACCACCAGCGCCGGATACAGCACGCCGACGAACGCCTGCGGTGTGATCCATGGCACCGCCGCTTCCACGGCGAGGCCAGCAGCCCGAACGCCGACCACGAGTCCAGTGAGTGCACCAGCGAGGACGAAGCCGCGACTGTTCCGGTAGGCCCACCTGAGCAGCGTCCGCGTTCCGCGAACGATGCCACGCGTTGTTTCACCTCCGATCAGGCCGAGCAGGCCAAGGCCACCGATGCCGAAGAGGAGTCCAGCCACGGTGGGGCCGATGGCTGCCAACTCGACGACTGACGCCCAGCCGTCGTTCCAGCCCTGATGGGTCCCGTGATACTCGCGTCGTACCTCCTCGACGTACGGTTCGTCGAGAAACTGCGCTTCAAGTGCGTTCTGCGAGCCCTGGATGTCGGTCACCGAGTGGCGGAGCCTGAAGAAGTCGAAGTACTCCTCGTGTACCTGGATCGCCGTCCACTCGTCCTGGTCCGTCGTGTACGCTCGAATATGATACCGGCTTCCGAGGTACGTACCAGTATGAAGCTGGTAACTCTCCTCGATCCAGACGGGCTGGCCGCCGTGGGGTTCGGTGTCGACGTAGGTGTACCGCGTCGAGCCGTGAGCGTCGTCCCACTGGATCTGATCGGCGGCATCCTCGTACATCTCCGGTTCTTCTTCTTCCTCGAGGTCGAGCTCTTCCCACTCGAGTTCGTCCTGATCGACGAGCGTTTGCTGGACCTGATCGTCGGGGCCGTGAACGATGAGGTTGATCGCGAGGGTTCGTTCGTCGACGGAGCGGTCACGACTGGTATAGGGCCAGACGTAGCTGCCGTTCTCTGCGGGTTGAACTAACTGGTCGCGGTCGATCGTTTCGGGTTCGCCAGGGTCACCTATCGGATCGATGATGCCACCGGCGATCAGGTAACTGGCGGCGAGTACGAGGAGACCGATGAGGAGGAGATGACGGCGGTTCATCGGGGACGGGGGTTTTGATAGTGAGTCTGGGACTGGTTCCGTTTCCGTTTCCGTTCGCGTTCCCGTTCCTGTTCCGGATTCTGATTCTGGCAACAGTGTTCCCCGCCAGTGGTATCGAGGCAGTGAGCGTTGCGTTGTGTGCAAACTGTATTATCGTTCTGACACGGGTATGAGCAGCGACCAGCCGGGTTTTGTGTCGTCACGAACCGCCGTCTCATTGCTTGCCACACTACCCCGTCCTTGCATATGTATGTAGGTGCTTGCAGGAAGAGTGTCTAAAGACGTACATTTGCGGGAGCGACTTCGCAGACGAGAACGACGGTCCAGTATCACGGATACCCCGATGCTCGCCAGCGCGTGTCCAGTGATCCATCGAACATCGAACCGCGGGGCAGACGCATACACAGGGGAACGCCTTTGCCCGAACGGTGACTTCACTGCAGTATGATCGCACTTCCAGTCACACTCAGGTCTTCGTTTTCGTCGCTCTTCGCTCCCTTCCCGACAGTGAATCCTGCGAACACCCTTGCGCCCGCCTCGCTCCCGTCTGATCTCGGGACGATTCTGGCAGTGCTGTTCATGCTCATTGGCTTCCCGATGATCCTCTTTGCGCTCATCTTTCTCTATACGGGGTACGTGAGATACGACGCAGAGCAGTATCTCGACGAACTCGAGAACGCGGAGGACGCGGAGGACGCGGAGTTCGACGGAGAACCTGCGGCCCGGTCGGATATCCAGAACAATCCGGCACGAACAGACCGTGACCGCGACCGAGAACACCGGGAACAAGCCGACGAATCGATGGCGTCTGATTCCGTGGACGCAAACGACCGACGCGGTCAGTAGTCAGTAGGCACTCCCCTGATCGCGTGCATTCGGCCCTTCTCGCACTGCTCGCGCGGCTCGCGCGGCTGAAATTTTTCCGTGCATTCACCGCACGGCTGGAAGGCTTTCTGATGCAAACTCTGACCCTGGTTTGCGTTCTGGCAGCTCGTCACGAATCGTTCAGAAGCGACAGTCTCCTCCGGAAGCCAGTGCTCCGCTACCCATGCCCCGTGTTTTTGCTGCGGTATGTTGTTGCCTCGTCGTCTCGTCGTCTCGTCGTTGTGTCGTCCCGTCGACCGCGGAGTCAGTCGTTTGCCCCTGGCGTATTCGGACCTGCGTCTGCTGGTCCCGGTCCAGTCGGCCCGGTTGGATCGGTTGGATCGGGAGGCTCGGGTGACTCTGGCGGCTGTGTTGGTCCACTTCCCTGCGGGCTGGCGGACAGCGACGTCTTTTTGAAGACGTTTAGTCCCGCTTTGAACACGGCGAGCAGGACCGGGCCGAGGAACAGCCCCATGATGCCGAGCAGGTAGATCCCGCCGATGACGCCGACGATGACGACTGCCGGGTGGAGCCCGGAGCCGCGGTCGACCACGTACGCCCGGAGATAGTTGTCGACCAGCGAGAGGACTGTGATGCCGTAGAGCAACATCGCGACCGCACCCACTGGCCCCGCCGTCATCAGTAGATACCCCACCGCGGGCCCCCAGACGAGCCAGACGCCGATCGCCGGCAGGAAGGAGACAATGATCATGATCACTGTCCAGAAGGCGACGTTCGGCACACCGAGCAGGTAGAAGCCGAGTCCACCGAGCAGTCCCTCTATCACCGCGACGAGGACGTGACTCTTGATTACCGCCCAGGTCACGACGTTGATCTCGGTGAATAGCTCCTCACGAATGTGGTCTTTGAGCGGGACGACTTCGCGAAGCCAGGCGACGAAGAGGTCGCCGTCGACGAGCAGGTAGTACAGCAGGAAGATGAACACGAGCAACCCGATCCCCATCTCCATGCCGCGATTGAGCAGGCCGACGAGTTCGAACAGGGCGAGTTCGAGCGCGCCAGCCGCGGAGTTTTCGAGTTCCTGGATGACGGCGGTTTCGAGCGACTGGATCTGTTCGGTGTCGATACCGAAGTCATCGTGGGCAATCGTTCGGATTTCGTCAACAGTACTGGCGGCGTCGAAGCCGACGACAAATGAGACGACGGTATCGAGGACGATCAGGGAGACGAGCATGAGCGGAACGATAGCACCGACGATGGCGACAACAGTTAACAGGAGCGCGCTGGGACGCGTTCCGAGTCTGGGCTCGAGTCGCTCGTGCGTTGGATAGAGGATAAACGCAAGGAGCGCAGCGCCCAGCACGTACTGGAGCAGCGGTGCGACCATCAGGGTGGCAATCGCGCCAAGGACGAGGAGGAGGAGGACAAAGGCGGCAGTTCGAACGTCCATGGCGCTACGTGACCCGTCTGACACGTAAGTCTTGATATTTTGTAACAGACAGACAGTCGATGAAAACGGAGTGTCGTGGAGAACGACTTACGACGAGACGGCGGCGTCGGAGGACTCGAGTTCCGCGAACAACGCTTCGGTGAGTTCGCCGGTTTCCGCGAGAATCTCGTCCCAGGCCTCGTTGTCCGGCGCGGTGCCAAGCAGGCGGGAGATTTTCATGATCGACACGTGATAGACGCGCTGGCGTCCCGGTTCCTCCTCCCAGATGATCACGTTGCAGGGGAACAGGCCGCCGATCCGTTTGGTCTCGTCGAGTGCCTTGTTCGCGATTTCGGGATTGCAGGCACCGAGCACGTAGTACGGATCGCGGTCCGCATCGACCTTCTCGTTCAGCAGTTCCGAGGGTGAGAACTCGACTGGAATCCCGAAGCCACAGTCGGTACAGGCCTCACGGACGAACTCGATTGCTTCGTCGTGGTCCATCTCGAGTACGGTCTCTTTTTCGCCGTACGCGTCCGGGTCGATCGCTGCGGGATCGAAGGGGAGTGACATACAGGCGATTCGGACTGGGTGATGAAAAGCCGTTGGGTCAACCGAAGTGCTGCGACTCAGCCCACGCTACAGCGGAATCGGTAGCCACTCGAGTACCCCGAGGAACAGGTTCGGATCGAATAGCGGGTCGTGGAGGACGAGCCAGTCGAGGAGGACGAGGCCGGCACCGTGTGCGATGACGGAGGGGAGGATCGAGTTCGATTTGTAGTCCACTGCGCCGAAGAGCACGTCTGTCGGCCCCGAAAGCAGGAATTCGATCGGTGGCTTCGAGGCGTGGTGAATCATGTAGACGATAGGGCTGATGAACACCGCCTTGAAGCCGATATCTCTGACGCCGACACAGAGGAGGCCGCGGTAGTAGGTTTCGGCGGCGAGCGCGAGCATGAATAGCTGAAACGCGTGTGGGATGAACTCGCCGGGTGCGGTCGAGGTCTCCCACATCGGGTAGAACTCGCGGATCGTCGGCAGCGTCGAGCCGACGAGGTAGAAGGGGAGGACGAACATCGAGAGCAAGACGGCGTTGCGGACGGCCACGCGGTTGATGTTCCAGCCGATGTGGCGTCCGTGGGTGAGGCCGAGGGCAAGCGGACCGCCGATTAACAGGACGCTGTCGACCACGACGCGGCGGTCGAGCTCTCCGGGAACGACGTACATCCACAGCAGCGTGAGCACTGCGCCGGTCAGTAACGTCTTCTGGAACCAGGAGAGGCGATCAGTCTGCTCACGAATCCAGCCGAGCAGGCCGACGACGCGCCGGTCGTCCTCGGTCGCCACGGGTCGTTACTCGTCCGCGGTCGGGACCGGGCCGGTTCCGATCACGTCGCGAACGTGAGACTCGAACTCCTGTCGACGCTGGAAGTACGTCTCGTCGACCGACTCGAGTACCGTCGAGAGTTCGACTGGGCCCTCGGGCGTGCGGATGACGCTGTCACCTTCCATGCGGTCGACCTCGCTGCGCTCTTTCGGCCAGGTCAGTCGCGAACTTACGCGAGCGAGTGGGGCACCCTCGACGGGCACGTGCTCGCCGAGTTCGACGGCCGGCTCGGAATCGTCCTCGTCACTCATGGCCGGAGGTTTGCAAGCGCGTCGATTCAAGGTTTCGCTTCCAGCCGCAGCCCGCAGCCAGATTCGGGCCTTCGTGGGGACTCGGAGACACGTCAATCCATCCGTGATATCCATATAAGGCCCCTCCATCGAGACGTAGCGCTATGGTAGCGACGGGTGCTGATCTCTTCATCGACAGTCTCGAATCGTACGGTGTCACGAAATTGTTCGGTAATCCCGGCACCACCGAACTCCCGCTCATGCAATCGCTCGTCGAGAGCGAACTCGAGTACGTGCTCGGCTTGCACGAGGACGTAGCGGTGGGAGCGGCGGCGGGGTATGCAATGCGGCGGCGGCATCACGCGACCGAAGCGGCAACTGGTACTGGTGGTCGCGATGCCGACGACGTCCTCCCGCTCGGCGTCGCGAACCTCCACCTCGCCGGTGGACTGGCACACGGGCTGGGGAACCTCTACAACGCAGACGTTTCGGGCGCGCCGCTGCTGGTCACGTCGGGAACCCACAGCCGGGACTACCAGCAGGAGGAACCGATTCTCAGCGGCGACCTCGTCGAGATGGCCGAGCCGTTCACGAAGTGGAGCGCCGAGGTAAAACACGTCGATGCGCTGCCGACGATGGTTCGTCGGGCCGTCCGGACCGCGCTGACGCCGCCGACGGGACCGGTCTTCCTCTCGATTCCGGTCGACGTCCAGACGGAGGAGACCACGGCTGAACCGGAGCCACTCGGTCGGATTCCGACGGCGGGCCGGGGCGACGAGGCGGCGATTCAGGAGGCTGCCACGATGCTCGCCGACGCCGACGAACCCGTCTTCGTCCTCGGCGACGAGGTTGGGCGCAGCGGTCCGGCAGCGGTTGAGGCTGCGGTCGACCTCGCTGAAGCGACGGGCGCACGCGTCCACAACGAAATCCTCGCCTACGAGGCGAACTTCCCGACGGACCACGGCCAGTGGCAGGGCGCGCTCTCGACGAAAGCGCCCGGCTCGGCCGCCGCGATGGACACGGACACGCTCGTCTTCGTCGGCTGCTCGACGAACACGACGGTAACGCGGCCGACGACTCAACTCGTCCCCGATGAGGCGACACGAGTTCACATCTCGCCCGACGCGTGGGAACTCGGCAAGCACGCTCCCGCAGAGACTGCGGTGCTTGGCGACCCCGCGACCGTCCTTGCGGATCTCGCCGATCGTGTCAGCAACGCTGTCGACGACGGCGAACGCGAACGGCGACTCGAGTCCGTCCGCGACTGGGCGAACGCACACGACACCGATCCTGCCCCCGAAACGATCGACGGGACGCTGACGAAAGCGGGGCTCGCTCGGGCGTTCGACAGCGTTGCGCCGGATGCGCTCGTGGTCAGCGAGGCAATCACCGCGTCGCCGCCGCTGTTCGACGAGTTCGAGTTCGAGGCCAACCAGCTCCTGGGAACGAAAGGTGGCGGCCTCGGCTACGGACTGCCGGCCAGCGTGGGCGCTGCGGTCGCAGAGCAGGAAGCCGGCGGCGACCGCTCGGTGCTTGGCTACGTCGGCGACGGCTCGTACCTCTACTACCCGCAGACGCTGTACACGGCGGTTCGAAACGACCTCGATCTCACCGTCGTCGTCCCCGACAACCGCAACTACCGCATCCTGAAGGAGAACACGGCGAACCTGCTCGGCGGCGACCCCGACGAGTACGAGTACGACGGCTTCGACTTCGAGCCGCCCGTCGACATTGCAGCGAGTGCCGCCGCCCACGGTGCGACGGGAGTGACTGTCGAGGAGCCAGGGGAACTCGAGTCGGTACTCGAGGACGCACTGACGACGGCGGGGCCTGCGGTTGTCGACGTACCGGTGACTGACGAATAACCCTCGACCGATCGGCTGTCAACGGGGTGGTTACTCCTCTGACGCTGACATATGTCTGACGTATCGTTTTGTGCTGGGAACACGAACGACCCAGCATGACAAGCCTGACGGAGGCGTATCAGGGGAACGCACGAGAGGTGACGAGCCTCCGGCGGCTGTACGCGGGAACTGCCCTCGTCCTGCTCGGTGCGACGCTTGCAGTGGTCGCTGTGCTCGTCGCGACGACGGACGTCTTCGCCGAGTTCGTGCTTGGACTCACTGATTGGGGAATGAACGACCAGTTCGCCATCGTGGCAATTGCCGGCGTTCTCGCAGGGACCGGTGTGCCGGCGGCACTCGTCGGTGTGTTCACTGTTCTCCCTGCCAGCCCCCGCGTTCGGGCCGCTGCCGCAATTAGCGCGAGTCTCTGTCTCCTCGGCGTCGTTCTCTTCTGGTACGCATACCCCCACCACTGGCGTGGCTACGGCGAGGACCTCACGCTTCACGTCTCTGCGATTTACCTGCTTGGCCTCTTCATCGCCGTCTGGTGTCTGTTCGTCGCCGTCGTCAACTTCAAGACCCGGAACGACCCTGGCGGTATGCTCGAGATGAACGTGACGCGGCACAACCAGACCGTCGTCGAGGTCGACGAGTCGACCGACACTGGTGGCTTCAGTGGCATTGGCTTCCTCGGTGGCACGCCCGATGGCGAAGTCGAGACGCAGACGAACGCCTCGAGCGAGGACGAAAACAAGGACACGACCGGACCCGCCGCAGCCGGCACGCAGTCTGAAACGGCCGCCAGCGACTCGACGTTCTCCTACGACGAATCACAGTCGACTACGAGCCGAACACAATCGAAATCACAGTCGAACGCCTCCCACTCTGGGGTCGGCGGACGCAGCGCCGTCACCAGCGACGGTGGCTCGACCACCCAGGATATCTCCTCGCCACTCGAGTCCCAGCCGATCGGCGACGGGCGGGATGCCGAAATCGTGACGGATGCGTCGGACGCCGACGAGTCGAAGACTGCGCCCACGGATCGATACTGTGGCAACTGTCAGCACTTCGAGTACGTGCGTTCGTCGTCGGGAATGGTGCCGTACTGCGGTCGTCACGAGCAGGCGATGGACGATATGGATGCCTGTGAGGAGTGGACGCCGAACCGTCGATAGATCGGCAGGAAACGGTTTGTAGTCGACAGATCCGTTACAGTCCGACTGACTGTCGCGCCAACTCAAACCCTTCTTGTGGTAGTTGAAAGATGATGACGGCTGCGATGACGAGTTCGCCTGCAGTGACGAGCACCGTCACGAGGTCGGCACGCTTGCTGCTGACTGCGACACCGGTCGGGAGCCCGTACTCCGTCTTCAGGACCGGGTAGAAGAGCGCGATGCCGCGCTTGCTGCCCGCGATGTCGAGCACGTAGTGGGTCAGGATACCGACCCAGACCCACTCCAGATTGCCGAAGAGGTACGGAAACGCCATGAACCCGGCGAGCAGCGGGAGGTTGTGCAGCGTCTTTCGGTGCTTGCCGAACGCCGTGTCGATATCGGGGACCATCGCGCCGAGCGTGATTGGGACGCCGATGGCGATGATCATCTCGAACGTTGCCAGGCTCCCGGACGGCTCGAGGAGATACCCCAGTCCAATACTCAGCAGGACGGCGTTGAGCACGTGCCCCTTCTTGTTCATTACCAGCAACTGGCGACCGGACCGCCGAATAGCTTTCTGTCGTGACTTTCAGTTCGCGGTATCAGTTCGTGGGCCGTCCGTCGGCGTGGAAGTTTCCGGGGTTAGTCCGTCGACTCGGGGTCGACCGCCTCGGGGTGCTGGCGCTCGACTGCGGCGAGAAGATCCAGCAGCGCCTGATCGACCGTCTTGGCCCGCACGTCCGCCCGGTCGCCGTCGAACTGGTAGCGCGAGACGGTTGCGAACGAGGCGTCGCTTCCCCAGGGACCAGCGTAGGAAATGGCGATATAGACCGTCCCGACCGGTTCGTCCTCGGTGCCGCCGGTTGGGCCGGCAACACCGGTCGTCGCGATTCCCCAGGTTACGTCCGTCACGTCGCGGACGCCACGAGCCATCTCGCGCGCGACTGGCTCCGAGACCGCACCGTGTTCGTCGAGTGCCTCGCGGCTCACGCCGAGGTGGCGGCGCTTGGCGTCGTAGGCGTAGGTCGTCAGTCCCGAATCGAAGTAGTCACTCGCACCCGGGACTGCGGTGATCGCCGCGCCGATCAGCCCGCCGGTACAGGACTCGGCGACCGCGAGGGTCTCCCCGGTCTCTCGTAAGGCATCCGCGACGTCCATCGGGAGTGTGCGGTCGATGTCGTCGTTCATGGCTGGCACGAGGAGCGCCAGGCTTGTCAAGGCGCGGTCTTCGGCGGTGTCTGTACCTCACAGAGGAGCAAACGAGACAAACGGAAAGAACGACGGTTCCGGCGTGCACACACTCACCTATGGACACGGAGTATGAGACGCCGCTTTTCTTCCACGTCATGGAGTACGCCGGCAACGCGGACACCGACGTGATCGACATGGTCAGCGGCAACCCCGACTGGGAACCGCCCGCAGCGCTTCGCGACGGTTTACACGAGTACGCCGACAGCAACCCCGACCAGTTCCAGTACCCGCCGAGTGAGGGGGTACTCGAGTTACGCGAGGAAATCGCCGAGCGACGCGGTGTCGCCACCGAGCAGGTCGTCATCACCAACGGCGCGGGTGAGGCGAACTATCTCGCGATGGCGCGCGCCTTAGAACGCGACCGCGGGAGCGAAATCGTGCTGACGGAGCCGGTCTACCCCTACTATCCGGGGAAGACGACGATGCTCGGCGGGACGACGAACTTCGTCGAGACGGCGGCGGACGGGCAGCTCGAGCCCGACGACGTGCGCGCCGCCGCGAGCGACGAGACGGCCGCCATCGTCGTCAACTCGCCGAACAATCCCACAGGCGCGGTCTACTCACGAGAGACGATCCGCGAACTCGTCGCCATCGCCGAGGAGCACGACGCGATCCTCGTCAGCGACGAGGTCTACGATCACTTCGACCTCACCGGCCGGTTCGCGAGCGCACTCGAGTTCGATTCTGATCACCGGATCGTCACCAACGCGTTCTCGAAGTCACTCGCCATCACGGGCTTTCGTGTGGGCTATGCGATTTTCCCGCCAGACCTCGTCGAGAACGCGAAGAGCCGCCACATGCTGGTGAACGTGGCAGGGAGTCGGCCGTCGCAGTATGCAGTGTTGCACGCACTTCGGGAGACGGGTCCCAACTACTACGAGCAGAATCGGGACCGCCTGCGCGAGCGCGTTGAGACGTTCACCGACGCGCTGGACGCTGCGGGTGCGGAGTATACCACACCGCAGGGGGCGTTCTACGTGATGGCGCGCTTCGACGGCTATCCGGGGACACTCGAGAACGTCGAGCGACTGATCGACGAGACGGGCGTCGCGGGGATGCCCGGCGAGGCGTTCGGCGACTCCCGTCGGGAGTGGCTCCGATTCGCGCTGGTTTCGCCGCGCGTCGAGGAGGCAGCAGAGCGGCTGGCGCGGTACTTCGAGTAGGTGGGTGGCAACTCGTTCTCGATGCCGGTCTGCCAGCCAGTGACACTCGGTACTGGTCTGCCAGCCAGTGACACTCGGTACTGGTCAACCAGCCAGTGACACGACGCCTTCACGTTTATGCGCCGTGCCGTCCGAGTTGCCAGTATGATTGACCGCGTGCTCGTCCCCTACGACGGGTCGGAGCCGGCGACTGCCGCACTCGAGTACGCACTCGACGCGCATCCTGAGGCCGACATCACCGTCCTCTACGTCATCCCGATACCGGAACTGGATTTCGAGCGCATCGACGGGCCAGATCTCACGCTGCCAGTCTCGGATCAGGCACGGGAGTACGCAGCCGGGATACTCGAGGAGGCGACGGAACGCGCGACGGCTGCGGACCGGACAATCGATACCGAAATCGCGACGGGTCGACCGGAGCGGCGGATCGTCGAGCGAGCGGGGGAGGGCTACGATTGCATCGTTATCGGGGCTCACGGGCGGCCCCGGGCCTCGCGTGTGTTGCTCGGTAGTGTTGCAGAGCCGGTCGTTCGCCGGGCACCGGTTCCGGTGACGGTGGTTCGATAGCTGAGCTGTACTTGGATCAGGATCGGAATCGGAATCGGAATCGGAATCGGAATCGGAATCGGAATCGAGACCAGCACATAGCTGACCGAGCACACAGGACCGACGAATACTCGTGTGGTCACCCCGAACCGCCTGTCATGAGTGGAATCGACGTCGAAGTCGTCGACGAGGACGACGCGAATACTGCAGCAGACGGCGGGGACGAGGGCGATGGCGAGTCGGACAACACCATCGAGGTCACGCCCACCAGTTCGACCGACTCCGCAGACGTAGAGCCGGACGAAGACCGCACAACCATCGATGTCGAACCGTCCGACGAGCCAATCGACGGCCCCGACTATATCCTCTACGGCGGCAAGGGTGGCGTCGGCAAGACGACCATGGCCGCGGCCACCGCACTCGACAGCGCCCGCGGCGGCACCAGTACGCTCGTCGTCTCGACGGACCCCGCCCACTCCCTCTCTGACACCTTCGAGAGGGACGTCCCCGCAGAACCCGCCCGGCTGCGCGAGGATATCCCACTGTACGGCGCTGAAATTGACCCCGAGGCGGCCGCTGAGCGTGGACAGGCCGTCTTTGGGAGTAACGCGAGTGCAGACTCAGACACTGACCCCGAGTGGGAAGCCAATGGACTCGGCGACGACGGCTTCGGCGGCGACAGCAGCCCCTTCGGCGACGACCAGGGCGGCCTCGGCGGCATCGGCCAACTCCTCGGCGATGACAATCCCATGGACGCCCTCTTCGGCGGTTCCATGCCAGGTGCCGACGAAGCTGCCGCGATGCAGTTGCTACTCGAGTACATGGATGACCCGCGATTCGAGCGCGTCGTCATCGACACCGCGCCGACGGGTCACACCCTTAGACTGCTCCAGTTACCCGAAATCATGGACTCGATGGTCGGGAAAATTCTGCAGTTCCGCCAGCGTATGAGCGGCCTCTTCGAGGGAATGAAGGGGATGTTCGGCGGACAGGACCAGCCGGCAGACCAGACGCCGGATCTCTCCGATCTAGACGAACTCCAGGAGCGGATCGAGCGCCTGCGGGCGGCGCTCCAGGATCCGACACGGACGGACTTCCGGATCGTGATGATTCCCGAGGAGATGAGCGTCTACGAGTCGACGCGGCTGCGCCAGCAGCTTCAGGAGTTCGACATTCCGGTCGGTACGGTCGTCGTCAACCGTGTGATGGAGCCGCTGTCGAACGTAACCGACGACGTGCGCGGCGAGTTCTTACAGCCGAATCTGGACGACTGTGAGTTCTGCCAACGGCGCTGGGATGTCCAGCAGTCCGCCCTTGCTGAGGCACAGGACCTCTTTCGCGGACCGGACGTTCGGCGCGTCCCGCTGTTCGCGGATGAAGTCCGTGGTGAGGGCATGCTCGAGGTCGTGGCGGCCTGTCTGCGATAACGGTGGTCGTTTTCGCTCGCGCTCACGCTCGTCTTCCGCCGCTGGCGGGTTACAGTTACAGTTACAGCCACAGTCGCAGTCGCAATCGCAGCCACAGTCGCAGTCGCAATCGCAGCCACAGTCGCAGTCGCAATCGCAGCCACAGTCGCAGTCGCAATCGCAGCCACAGTCGCAGTCGGAGATTACGACTCCATCTCCGTCACCGGAGCCGTCATCACCGGTCGATCGCTGTCGAGAAGCACCGCCTGCGCGACGCTCCCGAACAGGATTTTCCCCACCGGCGAGCGGTCCTGAACCCCCAGCACGATGAGGTCGCTCTCGTACTCCGTCGCTGCCTCGAGAATCGTCTCGGCCGGGTCACCAGTCGTCTCGTGAACCGTGTGCACGATCGAGGCGGACTCGAGTACCTCGCTTGCGACGCTGACCGACTCCGGAAGTCGATCGAACCGGTCGACGTTTTCGGCCATCTCCTCGGCGTAGGTTTCGGAGAAGCCACCGCCAGCGGCCCACTCCGCATCGGGTCCGGTGACGTCTCCATGGACGTGGAGGATGTCGACGGTAATTGTTGGATCCGCCGAGTCGGCCGGGTGAGAGTCCGCTTGCGGGAGAGTGATGACTGCATGGGCCTGTGCTCGTGCTCGTGAGTCCCGTTTGTCGACAGGGAGTAACACGCGATACATGACCGACCGTTCGACGTACGGTCCTAAAGTGGTTTGCTGCTCATCGATTGGCTCGTCCTGGCTGTCGCCGGTGCGATTAGAATCCTCGTTGGCTCGGTTTAATATCATAATTCTGATAGAACTCTGAGCACCAGTATTGTATGTCAGAAAGGAAATCTGTTCACGCATCGTGACCAAACATGTCAGTTCCGAACATGGCGTGTCAACCCGAATCATCGGTGTTTAATACCCGTACCTGAAATCTGTAGAAAGATGGCGTCTACTCGCAGAGAGAAATATCAAATATATTTACAACAGCTCTGGTCGTCCCTGTGGCGTCTCAACGAGCAGACGAAAGCGTATCTGACGCTCGACGGGCCAGCCATGCTCGCGGACATGGACGACAACCTGCCAGCCGAACACCGCCACGTTCAATCGGCTCCCGGTGACGACGAGCGGGACGTGGCTGACAGCAGTGCCAGTGCCACGAACCGAGAGACAGAACACGACGATGGCGGCGCCGAGACCGTCACCGCTGCCGACAGCCCCGATGGTAACGGTAACGGGGACGGGGGCGGGGGCGGGGACGGGAACGGAAGTGGAAACGGAGACGGCGGCAAGTCACCCTTCGACGTCGACGCGAGCTACGGGCTCCGGCAGAAGGTCGGTTTCGTCCTCGGCCCACTGCTGTTTGCCCTCCTGTTTCTCTCGCCGACACCCGAGGGACTGACGCCCGAAGGACAGGCAGTTGCAGCCGTCACCGCGTGGATCGCCGTCTGGTGGATGTCCGAGGCGATTCCGATCCCGGCTACCTCGTTGCTGCCGCTCGTCCTCTTTCCGTTGACGGGTGCACTCCCGGTCGAAGCGACAGCGCCCTCCTACGCCCATCCGCTCATCTTCCTCTTCATGGGTGGATTCTTCCTCGCGATGGCGATGCAGCGGTGGGGCCTCCATCGACGGATCGCTCTCCGAACGATCAAGGCCGTCGGCACGGAGCCCTCGCGACTCATCCTCGGGTTCATGCTTGCCACGGCGTTCCTCTCGATGTGGGTCTCGAACAGCGCGACCGTCATGATGATGGTTCCGATCGCGCTCGCGGTGATCTATCAGACCGCGGATCTGGTCGACGAGACCGGCCTTTCGATCGACACCAGCGAGGGGAACTTCTCCTTCGGCGTCGCACTCATGCTCTGTATCGCCTACGGGGCCTCCGTCGGCGGTGTCGCGACACTCATCGGGACGCCACCGAACATCCTCTTTGCCGGTCAGGCCGGCGAACTGTTCGACACGACGATCGGATTCGCCGAGTGGATGCTCTACGGCGTTCCGATCGCGATTATTGGGCTCGCGACGGTCTACCTCTACGTGACTCGCGTCGCTATCGCCCCGGAGTTCGATGACCTCCCGATCGGTGCGGACACGATCGACCGCGAACTCGAAGCACTCGGTGCGACGAGTCGCCAAGAGAAACTCGTGCTCGTCGTCTTCGTCGGGATGGCCGCCGCCTGGATCGGTGCCAGTCTGATCGACCAGTTCGATCAGTTCCCCGTCGCAGAACCGGATCTCGCCATCATCGGAACACTCGTCCTGTTCCTGACGTCGCTGCTGGCAACGGTGCTCGATCCGATCCTGGCGCTTCCGATTCCCGACGATGTCGACACGATCGTCGCTATCGGTGGCGCGCTCGTGCTCTTTACGCTGCCGACGACGACCGACGACGGCGGCCACACCTTCCTGCTCGACTGGACCCACGGCGTCGACATTCCGTGGGGCGTCATCCTCCTGTTCGGTGGCGGCCTCGCCATCGCCGCCGGTTTCGGTGAAACCGGCCTCGCTGCCTGGATCGGTCAACAACTCGCGCTCCTCGAGGGCGTCCCGATGATCGTCATCTTGCTCGCCGTGGTCACGATGACCGTCTTCCTCACGGAAGTCACCTCGAACACGGCCACGACGGCGATGCTCATGCCGATTCTCGCCGGCGTCGCGGTCGGAATCGGCGTCCACCCGTACGGACTGATGATCGCGGGCGCAACTGCTGCCTCGTTCGCGTTCATGCTCCCGGTCGCGACACCGCCGAACGCCATCGTCTTCGGCAGCGGGTACATCACGCTCCCACAGATGGCCCGCGTCGGTGCAGGACTCAACGTGATCGGAATCGCGTTGATTACACTCGTCGCCCTCCTCTGGTTGCCAGTCGCCTGGGGAATCGACCTCACGTCAATTCCGACGGCGTTCGTCGAGGCCTGGGACGGCTAAGCCGGGCTCCGCCACTTCGCGACGTGTCCCCTCACGCCGTGTCCGGAACCGGTGTCCATGCTCCCCGCTGTTCGCTCACCGACTCCCCGTCGACTCACATCGTTCCCACCGATTGGGAATCGGCTCGCGTCTTGATTGTCGAACTCGATAACGGAGACAACGAGGATGGCGCTGCCGACTTCGATTCGAGACAACCGCTCGACCCCGGTATACCAGGACGCTGATACAGTTCGTCACTCAGCGCCCATCGACGCTGTGCACACAAACACACCCCACAGAACAGCAGCGTCCGCCACTGCCGACTCGCCCGCTGCGCTTTCCACCGGCCCTCTCACCCAAACGCCCCTCTGCTCACACCACCAATGACTCGACTCTCGTCACAGGACCGATCGATTCTCGCCGCACTCGACAGCGCACAGCCGGCGACCGTCGCCGAACTCGCGGACGTACTCGAGTCGAGGCCACATCCGATGACGGTCGAGCGTCGCTGCCGGGCGTTACAACAGGCGGGATATCTGAACCGCGGACCGGGTGGCGCGTATCGGTTGACGAGAGCGGGTGCGTCGACGCGGCAGACAGCTGCGGATTGAACGGGCTGGCTCGAGAGTGTCTTCTGCGGTCTCGTTCCGTGTTGGTCAAGTGTCGGTGGTCTCGGCTTCGAGGTCAGCGTCAGCCGTGGTCTTGGTCGCAAGATCGGTCTGCGAATCACTGTCTGTAGTGGTGCTCCCGTCGACCTCGGAGAAAGCTTCACGCCAGTTCCCAGATTCGATTTCTTCCGCCTCGATAGCGTCCGGCAACTGAAGTTCCGCAGCTGCACACGCGAGGCAATAGTGGTTGTGTCCCACGGAATCGGTGTATACCGGCACGCCCGCGAGTGCGAATTCGGTTCGGTAGCGACGAACCATTCCCTTCTCGATCGGTGACTGACAGGCGACACAGCGTTCGGTGCAGTCTTCCTCGGGGCGAATCACGCGCTGGTCGACGGACTGGACGCGGCCGAACGTCGAGAGTGAGTGACGCCGACTAAGCCGGCGACGGAGGCGTGGGTTGACGAAGATACCGAGCGCGACAAAAACGAACGAAACCGCCAGCATGAGCGCAGTCAACAGCGCCTCCATACCGGCCAATCCGTCTCCGATAGCGTTCAGAGAGACCGTAACCGCAGCGAAAAGTCCGAGACCGATCAGGAGCCAGCCGACGATGCCGTAGAGGAGTTCAGAGACGGTGTCAGCGAGTGCAACGACGGCGCTGTTCGAATCAGACATCCGGGTTCTGTGGTCGTTCTACGTGTTCACTCGTCGTAACTCTGACGAAAACTCACACCAGCCGCTGAATGAGTCCGTACGCCGCATCGCGCAGTCGATCCGGCAGGAAGCGGGCGTAGACACCGTACTGAGCGATCGGCCCGACCGGGTACCGAGCCGGCGGTTCCGGCGTCGACGCCGCGTCGAGAATCGCCGCCGCAACGTCCTTCGGTTCCGAGGCGAACGGGCCACCGGCACCGCTACCGATCAATTCCGCCTCGTCGAGCAACTCGTACAGTGTCTCGTAAGCTGGCGTCCGCTCGTCTTCCGGTAATTCCTCGTCCAGACGCTCGGAGAAGTTCGTCTGCACCGGCCCGGGTTCGATCAGCGTCACCTGAATATCGAATCCCTCAACCTCTGCACGAAGCGAGTCGGTCATCGCCTCGAGTGCATGCTTCGAGCCAGCGTAGGATCCCATCCCCGGCACCGAGATGCGGCCGACAACACTCGAGACGTTGATGATTCGACCCTCGCCCTGAGCGCGCATGTGTGGAAGTGCGGCGCGAGTGAGTCGGTGTGGACCGTAGACGTTCACGTCGAACTGGCGGTGGAGGTCCGCCGTGGAGACGTCCTCGAGTGGCCCCGTCTGTGCGTAGCCGGCGTTGTTGACGAGGCAGTCGATTGCGCCGCCGATCTCGACGGTTTGCTCGACGGCCCTGGCGACCTGTTCGGGGTCGGTGACGTCGAGTTCGAGTGTCGTACAGCCGGCCTCTGCGAGCTCGGCGATGTCGTCGGTGTTGCGGGCGGTCGCGACGACCTGCCAGTCGCGCTGGAGAAATGCGAGTGCGGTCGCGCGACCGATCCCGGAGGAGCAGCCGGTGATCAGGACGCACTGTTTGCGGGTGTAGCGGTCGTCGGCTGTGGTTGTGCCGGTCTTCGGATCCGTTTCCGTTTCTGTTTCCGTCTCCGTCTCTGGATCCGTCTGTGCACCCGTGTTCGTGCGCGTATCCGTCTCCCGATTCGTGTCGGCGCTATCGGCCCCGACCCCGTCGGAGTCCGCGGGACGATCGGCTTCCTCAGCGGTGGCCATACGTGACCCGTTCGTGAGACGATACCTAAGTATCGACGGTTTGTCGCGCTACGTGGAAGTTCCGGATCGTGTGACTGTCAGGATGCCTCCGCAACTCAATCGAGGAACTCGCGTTTGGCCTCGCTGGCATACTGATCCGCCAATCGAACCGGCTCTGGCAACTTGTAGGAGCCCGCGAGCCCGAGCACAAGGTCGGCAGCCGTCTCCGGACCGACGCGATGGCCGGGGCTCACGTACAGCGGGTTGATGTACCGGTTCGGCGAGTCGTACTGGCGCGTCTGCACCGCGTAGCCGAGCAGCGTTCCCGCGGGCGCGTCGACTGAGTCATCGGCCTCGATGGCGACGCGCGTGCCTGCAGAGAGATTGTCGGTGTCGCCCTGGAGACGACCACAGAGCAGACTCTTCGCGACTCCGATGCTCGGCACGTCACGAACGACCCCGATGTGCGTCGCAATGCCCGCCTGTCGGAAGTGGATGCGTCCGCTCCCGTCGAACAAGAAGAGATCGGGTTCGACTGTGAGGGACTCGAGTGCAGCCAGAATTGCGCCACCTTCACGAAACGAGAGGAGACCGGGGATGTAGGGGGTTTTGAGGTCGGTGACGGCGTGGACGCGTTCGACCACTTCGCCGCCGCGCATGGCAACGACGGCGCTCAGGGCGCGGTCCTGATCGCCTGCCTCGTTGGTGAGAAACGATTGGTCGACGCCGACGACGGTGGGCTGGGAAGCGTTTGGAGAGTCGGCAGCGGAGTCAGTGTCTGTCGTCGCTGTCGCAGCGCTCGCAGCGAGCGGGTTGGTCAGCGGTTCGGGATCGAATCCGAACTCGTCTTCGAACACTGCAGCGCCGGCGATGTCGCGCTGCAGCGCTTCCATCTCCGCGTGGCCGAGGGACGGATCGGGTGCGAGGTCGGGGCGCGGTTGTGATTCGGAGCGAGGTGAAGTCATTGATACGGGTTGGTACGGTCGGACGAAAATAGGCGTTGGGTTGGCTGCTGGATGCTGAAGGCGACACCTGGAGTTGGGTAGCAGTGTGAGAACGGGTTTCGGGTGACGGTCGGTGAGTTAGAAGCGACGCCGTCCGCCGGGGCCGCCTGGGCCACCGGGACCGCCTGGGCCACCCGGTCCACCGCCACCGAGTTGGAACTGATTCGCGGTGCGGACGTTCTTCGTTCGTTTAATGTATGCGCCGTAGGCCAGTCCGATGACGAGGCCGACAAGGTGGGCTGCGTGAGCGATGCCACCGGCACCGCCCGCGCCAGTGCCGATGAGGCCGACGCTGATGAGCGCCGTCCCCACCGCGAGCATCCAGAGCCGAACGGGGACGATCATGTAGAGGTAGACGGTGAGGTTCGGGTTCAGGATGGTGAGCACGCCCATGATCGCGAGGGCTGCCCCGCTGGCTCCGAGGACGCCGCCGCCTCCGGGGAGCACCGGCCCCTGGTAGATCTGGATAGCGACCTGACTCAGGCCGGCGATGGCACCGCTGACGAGGAACAGAATGAGGAAGTTCCGCGACCCGATGTATCGCTCGACGAGCGGACCGAAGAAGAATATCACGATGGCGTTGAACGCGATGTGAACGATGCCGCCGTGGGCGAAGATCGAGGTCACCCAGGTCCAGACGTACTCCGGGTTCTGCGGGGTCAACACGAACAGCGAGCGCTGGAGACTGGCGGAACCAAACGTGCCGACGAGCAACTGCGCGAAGAACGTGATCCCCATGAGCGCGAGAATCGTGTAGGTCATGTTCCCGCGGAAGTACGCGAGCGGTCCGCCGGGGCCAGTGTCGATCGGCACTTTGTCGGCGATGCTCGCCGTTTTCGACGTGCTCCCGCTTGCGCTCCCGCTGTTGACACCCTCGTCGAAGCCGCTATCGAAGACACCGCTCGGATCGTTCCAGTTTTGCAGTCCGGAACAGTCGTGGTTCTCCGGCAACCGATGGTCGGCACAGTAGGTTCCCCCGCAGTGCCGACAGTTGTACGGCATGCTTTCGTCCTTCCGACACACGTCGCACTTGGCCATTGCCGGGGGGTATGTGCGGCGTCGCTAAGGGGTTTGGGGTTCCGGGGTTTCGACGTTTCGGGATTCCGGCGCTCCGTTCGTCGACTACATCTCGACCCGCTTCCCACTCCCCGCGGTTACCGGTCCATCCCCGTTACTTTCTATGATATTCTTTCACTCGTGACCTTGCTCGGATTTATGTCTGTCCGTGTTGACCTCTCTGTCGACTGTATGACCGATATTGGGTCCGAGTCCGCTTCTCCGTCACCAGTTGCGGACGACAACGATGACGATGCGAGGGCCGACGACACGGGCGACGACGGAGACGGAGACGGAGATGGAGACGGCGGTTCCAGTACCAACCAAAACGGATCCAGAGACGAGTTTGCGACACTCAGCTACGAGTTTCGGCGACACCTGGCGGTCGTCTACGGCAACTCAGAACTTCTCCTCGAGGAAGCCTTCGGCTCACTCACACCAGATCAGCAAGCGGCACTCGAGGAGATCATCGTGAACACCAGCGAACTGACCGCGCTCACGGCGCACGCGTTCGAGACGAACGATATCGAGGACGCGGTCGACCGCACCGATGCTCTCCCGGAGTCGACCGGCACGGACGAGTCGACACTGGCCGACCCCGACGAATTCGACCCGATCGTGCTGGCGTTCCAGAGCGAACCGTTCGCCGAACTCGTCGCCGAGCAACTCGAGTTGGCTGGCCACGAGGCGGCGCTGGTCGACGGTATCGACGAGAGCGCTGGTCTGGATACCCCATACCATCTCGTCGTCGACTGCGGGTTCCCGACGACGGAGATCGTCGAGCGGCTCGCAGCGCTCGCCCAGCCGACGAACGGACAGCGGTCGATAACGCTCGCGTCGACCGTCGATCCGGTGGTGGAGATGGAAGAAACAGCGAGAGAGCGTGCAGGAACGAAACCGGGAGCAAGATCAGCTGCAGGCACTGGCGCGACCGTCGGAGTCGCCGGTCCACTACTCGGGATCGACGGCATCCTCGACCCGGCAGCGAGTCGCTCGACTGTCGCCGAACTGGTCGCGGACGAGCTGGTACACACGGTTGATACCCCCTCGATTTCGACGGTTCATGTCGCCGGCGACGAGACGGAGGCACTCGCATCGTCGCTCGCAGAGCAGTCGTACACTGTCCAGCGCCAGACGACGGCGACGCTTCCGGAGCTCAACCCCGATGGAGACTCGTGTCTCTTCCTCGGGACGGACGTTTTCGACCGGTGTGACGCGCTCACACTCTCGCGATTCCGTTCGCCGGCCGACACGTCACAGCGTCCGATCCCAATCATCGCAGTTGCCGAAACCCCGTTCGCTGACCGGTCGTGGATACCGACCTGCGGCGCGGACCTCTTCGCACACAAACCAGTTACTGCCACAGAGTTCGCGGCCGAACTGCTGTGTTCGCTACCGGATGGTGATGGCTGATGCAAGTGCTCGTTGCTGAAGACGACGAGCACATCAACGAGATGCTTGTCTACCGGCTCGAGACCGCTGGCTACGATGTCATCTCCTTCCAGAACGGAGACGAGTGCTGGGAGTACCTCAAAGATACTGACGAGCCGCCGGACGCCCTGCTCCTCGACGTGATGATGCCCGGCATGGACGGCTTCGACGTTCTCAGACGGCTCCGTGAGTACGACTTCGACCCGGAACCCGCCGTCATCATCGTCTCCGGCCGTGGCCTGGAGCAAGACGTCCTGACCGGCTTCGATCTTGGTGTTGACGACTACGTCACGAAACCGTTCAGCCCCTCCGAAGTGGTTGCTCGACTCCGGCGGATACTCCAGTAATACCTCATTCCCACACGATGAACGGACTTCTCTGGACAGTGTTCGTCGTTATCGCCGTGGTAACGGTGTTCGTCGGATTCCTCACGCTTTCGCTATCGGTCTTTCTGTTCTGGTTCGATGGCAGGCGGACGGCTGCTCGCGCGGAAATCGCACCGGCGATACTGACACGTCTCGACCAGGACGACCCGGAGTGGGACGGCTGGTACCGAGAACTGTCATTGATCGAGCGCTACGTTGCCCGCCAGGTGGTGGCGAGCTATCTGCGACGCATTCGTGGCCATGAACGGGCGCAACTCGTTCGATTTGCGGAGGACGTGGGGATCGTCGATCACGCCCGCTCGTTGCTCGGCAATCCGTTGCTGTTCAACCGGCTGCGCGGACTCGTCTGGCTCACGCTACTCGAGTATCCGGTGTCGATCGAGCGGTTGCGAGCGACGAGTACGTCGCACCCTGAAACCAGAGCTGCGGCGGCGCGGTTGCTCGCCGTTAGCGACGCACCGGAGGCGAGCCAGAACGGGACGGCGTTGCTCTGCTGGTCGGGTGAGGACCGGCTGTCGACGTTCGGACTGGATACCCTCTATCAGCTCAACAACACCGACGCGACGGCGCTGTTGACGCTGACTGCCACGGACGGCGTCTGGTGGGACGAGGGCCTGTTGGTGCAGGCGCTGACGACGCTTGGCTACTGCCAGTCGACGCAGGAACTCGCGCAGTTCGAGTGGCTCTTGCCGTTGCTCGAGCACGACTCGCCGCGCGTTCGGTCGGCGACGCTGATTGCCCTCGGTCAGCACGGCTGGCGCTGGCGGCTGCGCGACCGTATCGACGTGGAGCGGGCACTCACTGATCCGGAGCCGCAGGTGCGAACGGCGGCGTACGACCTGTTCAGTCGTTGGGGCGATTCGGACTCGATCGAGTGGCTGCAGTATGGTGTCGTGTCGGATCCCGACGAGCGTTCGCGGCTGGCCGCCGTGCGTTTTCTGAATCGTTCCGGGACGTCGCTACCTGAGGCCACCGACGACGCCGTCGTCCGAACGATCGACTGGGTTCGCGCCGAACACGCCACACAGCGGCGGGTGACGACCGGATGGACGTAGCGGTCGAAGCCGTTGTCTGGCTCATCAGCTGGTTCTTCCTCGCGTACTTCGCACTGGTAAACGGCAGCTATCTGTTCGTCCACCTGGTTTCGATTGTCACCCTCCAGCGTGGGATCCGTGACTGGCTGCTCGACCCCGTCTATCACCCCCATAACTCGCCGTTTCTGCCGGGCATTGCGGTCATCGTCCCGGCGTACAACGAGGAAGTAACCATCGTGGACACCGTCCAGTCGCTACTCAATCTCGAGTACAGCAACCACGAGATCGTCGTCGTCAACGACGGGTCGCGAGACGAGACACTCGAGCAACTCATCTCGACGTTCGAACTCGAGCCGGTCGGCGAGGACGTTCCGTTCGATCTGCCCTGCGAGACGGTTCACGAGGTCTACCAGTCCTCGCGGGTCGATCTCGTCGTTATCGACAAGGACAACGGCGGGAAGGCAGACGCGCTCAACGCGGGCGTGTTCTTCACGGACCAGCCGTTGTTCTGTGCGATCGACGCGGACAGTATTATCGAGCGGAACGCGCTCCTCGAGGTCGTCCAGCCGTTCCTGCGCGATCCCGAGCGAATGATCGCCTCCGGCGGCGCGGTTCGGGTCGCAAATGGCTGTTCGATTACCCGCGGTGTCATCACCGATATCGGACTCTCGCGAAGCCATCTCGCGAATCTCCAGACCGTCGAGTACCTTCGTGCGTTTCTCTCCGGTCGGATCGGGTTGAGTGGCCTCGGTAGCTTGCTCATTATCTCCGGCGCGTTCGGCCTGTTCAGGACGAGTACAGTCCGCGAGGTCGGCGGCTACTCGACGGAGACGATCACCGAGGACATGGAACTGATCGTCAGACTCCAGAAACACGTTTCGGACGAGAAACATCGAATAACGTTCGTCCCGTACCCAGTCGTCTGGACGGAGGTGCCCGAGCGGCGGGCTGTCCTCGCCCGCCAGCGTGGTCGCTGGTTCAAAGGCATGCTCGAGACGCTCTGGGTACACCGGCGGATGATCGGCAATCCGAAGTATGGGATGGTCGGCCTGTTCGCGCTGCCCTTTTTTCTCTTCGTGGAGGCGCTCGGCCCGCTCATCGAGGGCTTGGGCTATATTATCGTCCCTGCTGCCTTTCTCCTCGGCTACCTGAACGTGCCCTTCTTCGTCGTCTTCCTCGGCGTCGCGGTTGGGGTCGGGACGCTGCTCTCGTGGCTCTCCGTGCTCAACGAGGTTGTGAGCTTCCGCCGATACAGGAATCCGAGAGACATCGCACTCTTGCTGCTCTATGGCCTCCTCGAGCACGTGCCGTTCCGCCAGTGGAAGTCGTTCATCACCTGGGTCGCATTCGTCCAGTATCTCCGTGGCGAGACAAGCTGGGGTGAGATGTCCCGACTCGGTTTTGACCGCTGAGCCGGACGATGGTGCAGTGACGGAAACGGAAACAGCGACGGAGACGGAAACGGCAACGGCAACGGCAACGGAGACGGCGACCGGGACGGTGTACACTTTTGCCCCTCAGTCCCCAACACAGAGGCGTGCAAGAGTTCGAGCGAAAACAACTGCTCGAGCGCGTCGAGCGCGAGGGTGCGACCGTCGGCGCGGACATTCCCGAGACGATCACGGTGCAAGGTGAGGAAATCGACCTTCGCACCTTCGTCTTCGAGATCAAACGCCGTGAGACAGTACCCCCAGGCGAGCGCGACCGCGTCGAGCAGGCGAAACGAAACCTCAGACGAGAGCGCGTCGAGCGCATAGAGCAAATCGAGGACGGTGAGATCCCCCGTACAGAGGGCGAAGAACTCGCCCAGAGCATCATCGGGATCGACCGCGCGCTGAACGCACTCGAGAACCTCGGTCCAACAGACCTAGAGCGCGAACAGCAGGCCAAGCAGGCTGCCGACACGAAACGCTGGATGTCGTTCCTCAAACAGGCGCTTGGCCACGAGGACGACCAGAGCGCGCGGCGGGGGCGGTGATCACAGTGGCGACCAACGCCGAACTCGCCGGCCGCTTCGAGGAGTTCGCCGATTTGCTCGAGGCTGATGACGTAGAGTACAAACCCCGCGCGTATCGCCGGGCTGCCGAGAATATCCGGGCTCATCCCGTTCCGATCGGTGACCGAGTTGCAGACGGCGACGAGGAGATTCTCGACGAAATCGACGGCGTCGGCGACGCGATTTCCGCGAAAATCGTCGAGTACGTCGAGACCGGTGAGATCGAGGAACTCGAGGAACTCAAAGCTGAGTTGCCGATCGACATCGCGGACATCACCCGAATCGAGGGCGTCGGCCCCAAGACGGCCGGCAAGCTGTACCGCGAACTGGGGATCGAAACGCTGGACGATCTCGAGGACGCCGCTGAGGCCGGCGAGATTCAGGAGGTCAAGGGGTTCGGTCCGAAGACGGAAGAAAACATCCGCGACAACATCGAGTTTGCACGCGAGGTCGGCCAGCGTCAGTTGCTCGGCGAGGCTCGCCCACTTGCCGACGACGTGCTCGCCTTTCTCGAGTCGCTCGACGCCGTCGAGCGCTGCGAGGTGGCGGGCTCGATTCGGCGCTGGCGTGAGACCATCGGTGACGTGGACGTGCTCGTCGCGACGAACGAGAACGAGACGGTGGTCGAGGAGTTCGTCGGCTGGAACTCCGTCGACAGCGAAATCGAGTCCGGGCCGGCAAAGGCGAGCGTGCGCATCGGCGAGAGTCGCGTCGACCTCCGCGTGGTCGTCCCCAGCGAGTTCGGCTCCGCACTGCAGTACTTTACGGGAAGCAAGGACCACAACGTCCGACTCCGCAACTACGCCATCGACCGCGGCCTGAAGGTCAACGAGTATGGCGTCTTCGACGTCAGCGACCTCGATGAGGGAGACGAGGGCCAACGCGTCGGCGAGCGTATTGCCGGCGAGACCGAGGACGGGATGTACAACGCACTCGGGCTACCGTGGATTCCGCCGGAACTGCGAACCGACCGCGGTGAGATCACGGCCGCCGAGAACGACGTTCTGCCGGACCTGCTCACACACGAGGACATCCGCGGCGACCTGCACAGCCACACCGAGTGGTCCGACGGCAACACCTCCATCGAGGCGATGGTGGCGGCCGCCGAAGACCGGGGCTACGACTACTTCGGTATTGCAGACCACGCAGAGGGTCCCGGGATCGTCGGCGGCATGGGGCTCTCGGACGCCGAGATTCTGGAGCAAGTCGAGGAAATCCGCGCGGTCGACGATGAGAGCGAGATTACCGTCTTCGCCGGCATCGAGGCAAACGTCGACGCCGAGGGTGAGATTGGTCTCTCCGAGGAGGTCATCGACGCGCTCGACGTTATCGTCGCCTCGACCCACAGCGCACTCGACCAGGACGCCGAGCGAGCGACCAACCGGCTCATCACCGCCGTCGAAAATCCCGCCATCGACGTTCTCGGACACCCCAGCGGGCGCATGCTGAACGAACGCTCCGGCCTCGACTTCAACGCGAGCGCACTCGGTGCGGCCGCCGCCGAGCACGGCACTGCACTCGAGGTCAACGCCAATCCGCGCCGCCTCGACCTCTGGGGCAGCGCCGCCCAGGCCGCAATCGACGAGGGCGCGGTAATCGCCGTCAACACGGACTCCCATCGGCCATCGACACTCGAGTACATGCGCTGGGGCGTCCACACGGCGCGTCGGGGGTGGGCCGAGCCCGAGGCTGTGATTAACACGTGGGAGCTAGCGGAGTTGCAGGCGTTCCTGCACTGAGTGGGCACTACGGCGTTGCTTTCGACCATGCAATTCCTCCTCGACACCATGTGCGGCGGGCTCGTTGCCTACCTTCGGATGTGTGACTACGACACGGTCTACGCGGGTGACCGCGAACCGGTACTCGAGTCCGACGACGACCTGCTCGCCGTCGCGGCGGCAGAAGACCGCACGCTCGTCACGCGAGATACCGAACTCGCAGGCCGCGCGGACGATGCGATTCTGCTGACGGCACTCGAGGTGGAGGAACAACTGGGGGAACTCAGCGAGGCAGGTGTGGAACTCGAACTCGCAGCTGAGCCGTCGTACTGCGGCCGGTGCAACGGGGTACTCGAGCGCGTCGATCCGTCAGCCGAGACGCCCGAGTATGCGCCGGATCCAGTTGCGGACCCAGGCGACGACGATGGTGGCGACGACGAGGACAGCGATACGATGGCCGTCTGGCGCTGTCGTTCGTGTGGACAGTATTTCTGGCGTGGGAGTCACTGGGACCGTGTCGCGCGGACACTGAGCGAGTACTGACGGGTAAAGTACCACGGGTCCGGTGACCCGTGGCGTTCCCAGAGGCGCGTCACGCCCAGAACCGGGCGGTAAAGCGTGTGAATCTTTAATTCCCTTCGCGCTCCCGTTCGGTCGCGTGGAACCAGTAACACCCGAACACGACGTTCGTATCCGTGAAGGTCAGCCACTTTACGATGGCTCGACACCACCAGTCTCACCACGTCTTACCATGTTTCAGTGCGTGGGTTTTGAGAGGTTGGTAACGGCGAGCTCCAGCATAATTCAATTATCTTACCAGTAATAAAACTATGGGTTATGACGAGGGGCGTACGCGATTCACCCACGGGTCGGGTGACCCATGGAACTCTCGCTGTACTCTTTAGAACCCCATCTGGACGAATACGACAGCGAACACGAGGAGCCCGAAAAGAGCGGTGAGTAGGAGCCAGATCGCAACGATGAGTCCTGCTTGCCGCCCCGTCAATTCTTGACCATCCAAGAAATCGAGCCGTTCTCCAAGCATCTCTTTAAGACCCATTTCTGGATGAAACTACCACCGGACGTATTAATCGCAACAGCTGTTTTCAGGTACTGAATCTGGTGTGGATCTCCTATTGCTGCGCTTAGTGTCATCACTGGTCTTTCAGTGGACCAGGACTCGCGCACCGTTCAGTACACCGCAGCATCGTCGAACCGCCCATTGTAGGCGATGTGATCCGGATGCGTCGGCTCCGTCCCCGAGAGAAACAGCCGCTCCGCCTTCTTCCACGTGTTCTCGTAGCCAAGATGGAGTAACTCCGCCGTCGTCGTCTGCCACCGGTCGAGTCCGTTCGAGCGGACAATCTGGCGTGGAGTATCGTTCTCGAACGCCTCACAGAGCTCCGCCTCGGATTCGATCACCGTCTCGAACGCCGTGTGGGCCACACCCACGGAACTCGGCAGGTGCGCATACGACGACGTGAACGGCGGCAACTCGAGTTCGTCCGCCAGCCGGCGCGCCCGTCGATTGTGCGGCGGCAGGTGTTTCGGGTTAAAAGTCTCGATGGCGTCGATCGTCTCGCAGTACTCGCGCAGGTCGGCGGGCGAGAGACTCACGTTCAGGAAGTCCGGATGCGGGGCGAGCACCGTCGCGTCCTGTCGGTCGAACGCTGCCATCGCGGCCTCGAGTGTGATGAAGTCCGGCACCGGCTCCTCGAGTCCGATCGCGAGCACGTGTTTTCGGTCCGACCAGGGACCGGTGAACACCTCACGACCAGGAACGACCAGCAGGTCGTCGTTCGAGTACTGTGTGGCTGTCTCCCGAATCTCTGGCAGCCGTTGGAAGTGCGGTGCGTAGACGATCACGTCGAGTTCCGCTTGCGTGGCGCGCTCGACGACGGTTTCGTCGAGCACCTTCACGTGGCAGTCGACCCGAGACGACACTCCATCACTCACGGCTGCTCGTTTCACGACCGGAGAGTTATGAATTCTGATTCGCCACAGGTCCAGCTACCGGGGTCGAACTCGTCTACTCGGTCACATGTACTACGAAAAGACCATTAGGGCGGCCCGTCCAGTTCGACGCGAAGACGAATGGGAACGGGACTAGCCTGGGAATGCGAAATCGACGGCTGTGGCGAAGTCTTTGGCGACATCGAGTCGGCTGTCACCCATCAGGCGACGGCGCACGACCATCTCGAGTGTGAAATCTGTGATGCGCTCGTTCCCGATGGGTATCTCGCGATCCGCCACACGTTCACGGAACACAGCCGTGCGGAGTACGTCCGCGCGTACGGCGCGAACTCGGCCGATGTGCGCGAGCGAGAGGAATTACTGGAGACAGTTGCGGATGTGGCTGATCCGGAGTCGCTTGGCTCCGACGTTCAGGAGTAGGTGCAATTCACAGCCCGGTACGAACTGTTTGACTGGCTGACTAGTGACTGACAGAGACGCCGTCTCACTCGCTCGTCGGCGTGCTATCGCTCGTCGGAGTCGAGCACGCGGATCTGGTCTCCGCGAACCGTCACCGGAATCGGAACCGTCGCTTCGTAGAGTTCGACCGTCACCTGATCCTTGCCTTCGTCGATGCGCTGAACCTGTGCCTTCTCGCCTTTGAACGGCCCAGCGATGAGTTCGACGATGTCTCCCTCCGCGATCCCCTCGACGTCCGGCTTTGGCGAGAGGAAGTGCTCGACTTCGGAGATGTCGGACTCGCCGGGGACGATGCTGCGCGCGTGGGGGATGTCCTCGAGGACGCGGTTCAGGACGGCGTTACCTTCGGCTTCGACCATCACGTACGAGGTCAGCGAGTCAGGCGCGAGCGCGGCGTGAATCTCTGGCTCTTCGCGATTGATGATCATGTCCGCGACGGTGCGCTCCTGGCTCGCCGTCGTTTTGACAGCGAAGATGCCCATTAGACACCACCACTACCGGTCAGCAACAGCATGATGCCGCCGATGATGAAGCCGATAAATCCGACCAGTAGGATGCCTGCGCCGGCGATCTTCGACACCTGGAGGAACTCCTGGGTGGTGGGTGTCGTCGCCATTTTCAACACCCGAACGTACGAGGTGAGATCGTAGGGAACGTCCATATTTGTCTGTTCACAACGCGGGGACTTTTATCTGTCTTTCGTGTTTTCCGAGAGATCGATCCCGGCTGAACCCGCCTGTACTCGAGTACCGACCGCCGACAACAGCCATCCGACGTTGCACTCGACGGCCGGTCGTCCAAACGGCTTGCGGCTGAAGTCGGAGTATGGCAGAAGACAACACCGATCGAACGGACGAGTACGAATCGGAGCGCAAGGCGGAGATCGAGGACGAACTCGAGCGCATCGACCGCGATCCGGACGAGGTCGACGAGGGGAGTACCGACGTTGGGTCCCAGAGCGCACCGAGGCGGGACGAACGTGGCGAGCAGGACGAACTGGGAGGCGAGGAGGGCGAGGAGGGCGAGGAGGCAGCCGAACGCGAGGAGACTGAAGAGTAGCGAGCCGACTCCTCCTCGAACAGGAGCCCGTCTCACTCGATCTCGGGAATGACTTCCTCCTCGTAGAACTCGACGAACTCGGCCTGATTCGAGCCGATCTGGTGGATCGTGATGTGATCGAAGCCGGCGTCGACGTACTCCTGGATCGTCTCGATATGCGCGTCGGGATCTGGTCCGCAGACCACGAGGTCGGCGATATCCTCCTCGGAAACAACCTCGGTCGCCTGCTGGAAGTGTGCAGGTGTCGCGAGTTCCCAGAGCAGTTCGCCGGGAAGCGCCGCCTGCGGCCAGATTTCGTGGGCGGTTTCGATCGCTTCCTGTTCGTCCTCTGCGTAGCAGACGTCGACCTCGGCGTACCGCGGTTTGTCCTCACCACCGCCGTCTTCGAACGCCTCGACGAGTTCTTCGTCCGGCGCGACGGCGACGAGTCCGTTGCCGATTTCGCCCGCTGCGCGTGCCGTTTTCGGCCCGTCGGCGGCGATCGGAATCGGCGGCAGTTCGTCGGGTAGCGTGTAGAGGCGTGCGTTTTCGACGGTGTAGTACTCACCGCGATAGCTCGTCGTCTCTCCTTCCCAGAGGGTGCGGATGAGGTCGACGGCTTCGCGCAGCATCTCGAGTCGAATCGCGTGTGGCGGCCAGCGATCGCCGAAGACGTGCTCGCTCAAGTTTTCGCCGGTACCGACGCCGAGGAAGAACTGGCCGGGAAGCTGGACGCCAGCCGTCGCGGCTGCCTGTGCGATAAGCCCGGGGTGATATCGGATGATCGGACAGGTGATGGACGTGCCGAGACGGAGGTCGTCAGTCGCCTGCGCGATTGCGCCGATGACGTTCCAGACGAACGGGCTCTCGCCCTGCGTCGAAGTCCAGGGATGAAAGTGGTCCGAGATCATCGCGAACTCGAACGCGGACTGGTCGGCCAGGGTGGCGTACTGGGTGAGGTCGGTCGGGCCGTGCTCCTCGCAGATGAGTTTGTAACCGAGTTGTGTCATGAGTGTGGTTGTGTGAGACGTGATCGATGCTATGACGGGGCTGTCTGGTGGGATGTGGTAGTGTGGCGTCGTGTACCGCTGTCGCTATGGGAGGTCGACATCCGGCCGCTCCTCGAGTGTCAACTCGACCTGCTGGGACTCGCCCTCGCGGATGACTTCGAGGTCGATCGTCTCATCCGGAGCCGTCTCGAGTGCGAGCACGGCGGTAAGTCGTGCCTCGTTCGGAATCTCTTCGTCTCCAATCGAGACGATGATGTCGCCGCCGGTGGGGACGGGCTCACCGTCGATGGCCGTCTCGCCATCGATCGGCTCGAGGACGCCATCTGCCGGTGAGTCGGGGACGACCTCTGAGACGAGGACGCCGCGGGCTTCCTCGAGGTCGTTGGCGGCAGCGATCTGGGGACCGACAGGAGAGACGCCGATTCCCATGTATGAATGCTCGTACTCGCCGTCTTCGATGAGCGCCGGGATGACGCGGTCTGCGAGTTGGGCGGAGATCGCGAAGCCGATCGTCTGACCGGCACCGGCGAAGACGACGCCGAGGACGTCGCCGTCGAGTGAGACGAGCGGGCCGCCGCTGTTGCCCGGGTTGACCGGCGCGTCGGTCTGGATCGCGGCTGGAATGGCAAAGCCCGTCGGACTCGGGAGCTGGCGGTCGACGCCGCTAACGATTCCCTGGGAGAGGGAGGCGTCGAGTCCGAGCGGGTTTCCGAGGACGAGGACCTCCTGGCCGATTACCGGGTCGTCCGCTGCGAACGACAGCCCGTCGGTGATTGCTGGACGGTCGTCGACAGCGATTGCTGCGAGGTCGCTGTGGCTGTCAGTGCCGACCACCTCGCCCTCTCGCCACTCCTCGTCGCGAAACTGGAGTTCGACGTCGTTGGCGTCGCCGACGACGTGAGCGTTGGTGACGACATGATCGCCGACGACGAAGCCAGAGCCGATACCGCCAGGGTCGCCGAACGGATCGTCGGAACCGAGCACGTTCACCAGCACCACGTCGTCGATAATGTCGTCGTAGACGTTTGCATAGGGCCCGCCAGCATCGAACGGGTCGTCTCCGTTTTCGTCGTTTTCGTCGTTTTCGGCGTTTTCGGCGTTTTCGGCGTTTTCGTTTCCGTCGTCCTGCATTCCTCGAGCGCCGCCGGTTCCGATACCTGCGCTTGCGCCGACCCCGGCGACCGCGATACCGGTGCCTGCGCGAAGAAGTCGTCGCCGTGAGAGTGTGTGCTGTCGTTGCCGTCCCATCGTAGACGTTCCACCTCGACGAGGGCCATAAAACGACGCCCAGCACGCCATTGTTCCACGACACCGGTCATACGACGAGGTCGTGTAGGCACTCCCTATTTGCCACACCCGGCCGCTGCTGGCCGACACTTATTCTCGCACGCGGTAGACAACGTAACGAGTTACGGAGATTCCGTGTGTGCATTGCCCCATCCAACCGCCGCTCGCTCAGCAAGGCCACAACGCTCGCTCAGCGAGACTACAACGGACGCGGACGCAACCCATGTCTTCCACAGTCCGCTCGCAGTCTGCTCATGCTCACAGCCCAGGTCCGTGCGCCGGTCCTGGCGACTGGTCCGATCACCGCGCGACCGGTCCGATCACCGCGTGACACACAACGATGGAACACGACTATCCACCCCTTCGAGACTACGGCAGTATCGGCAACGACGACCGGTGTGCACTGGTCAGCAGATACGGCTCGATCGACTGGTGTTGTTTCCCCCACCTCGAGTCACCGAGCGTGTTCGCCCGACTGCTCGATGCGACTGACGGGGGACACTTTACCGTCTCGCCGACGGCCGACGACTTCGAGTCGAGTCATCAGTACGCCGACCGAACGAACGTCCTTCAAACTACTTTCGAGACGGAATCGGGCCAGGTGACGCTGACCGACTTCATGCCCATCCAGAACGGGGATGCAGCGGAGCAACAATCTCGCAACCAGGATTCCGACGACCAGCACCGGGACCAACACCAACACCCACACCAACACCCACACCAGCACCAGCACCAACACCCACACCCCCAGCACGCAATCTACCGCCAACTCGAGTGCGACCGCGGTTCGATGGAGTGCCAGGTCGTTTTCGAACCCCGACTCGAGTACGCGCGAGTGACGCCGGCACTCGAGACGAGTGATGGTGGCGTCACAGCGGTTCGTGGGGGTGGTCGCAGCGAACCGGGCAATGATGATGATGATGATGATGATGGTGTCGATGGCCATGTCGATGACAATGCCGACTGGCTCGAGCAGCGCCACCAGCCGCTACACTACGTCGGCGATGTCGATCTCGAAATTAACGAGGCGGCGGCGAAAGCGACTGGAACAGTCACGCTCGAAGCCGGCGATACCTGCTGGCTCGGGGTCCAGTACGGCGGCGAGGAGCCACAGGGATCGCCGTCGTATCAGGAGTGGCTCGACGAGACGAAGCACTACTGGCGCGAGTGGGTCGGCGATCGGGAGGGAGTCGCAGAGTCAGTCTCGGAACGGTGGCACGAGATGGTCATCCGTTCGGAACTGGTGCTGAAACTCCTGATTCACCACGAGACGGGTGCAATTCCCGCGGCTGCAACCACGTCGGTCCCGGAGGAAATCGGCTCCGAACGCACCTGGGACTACCGGTATAACTGGATTCGGGACGCGAAGTTCACCGTACAGGCGTTGCACGACACCGGCCACCGCCAGGAGGCCAGAGACTACTTCGACTGGTTCGTCGGTATCGCAACGGATCATCCCACCGAAATCCGGCCGCTGTACGGACTTCATGGCGAATACGACGACGATCTCGAAGAACGGACGCTCGATCATCTCTCCGGCTATCGCGATACTGGTCCGGTTCGGATCGGCAACGGTGCAGCATCACAGCTCCAACTCGACGTCTACGGCACGTTCGTCCAGGCAATCTACGAAACCATCCAGTTCGACGAGGAAGCCGAACTGAGCGAGGACAGCTGGGACGCCGTCATCGAGAGCATCAACCACGTCTGTCGCAACTGGGACCAGCCGGACGCCGGAATCTGGGAGTTCCGCGACGAACATCGTCACTTCCTGCACTCGAAGCTGCTGTGCTGGGTCGCCCTCGACCGCGGTATCGCACTGGCTGAGGCAAACGACTTCGACGCACCGCTCGAGCACTGGAGAGACACACGCGACGAGGTTCGTGGCGCTATCGAAACGCGCGGCTACAGCGAGGAGGCCGGCAGCTTCGTCCAATACTTCGACAGTGACGAGGCGATCGACGCGACGGCACTTCTGATCCCCATTTACGAGTTTCTCCCGCCGGAGGACGAGCGCGTCCAGTCGACCATCGACACCGTCCTCGAGAAGCTCACGACGGACGATGGGCTCGTCGTGCGCTTCGTAGATACCGACGTACGGGAAGACGAGGAAGAGGGGTTCTTGCTCTGTTCGTTCTGGCTCATCGACGCGCTCGTCCTCTCGAACCGACTCGAACTCGCCACAGAGTACTTCGAATCGCTACTCGAGTACACCTCGCCGCTCGGGCTGTATTCGGAGAAGGTCGACCCCGATAGCGGTCGACTGCTCGGGAATTTCCCGCAGGCGTTCTCGCATCTGGGGTTGATCAACAGCGTGAGTTACCTCGCGCGGGCGATCGATGCGGAGGGGGACGTTTCACCCGAGGATTTCCATCCGGAGAACGTGGAGACGTTGTTTCGACGGGGTGACGAGGATGTCGTGACTGAGTAAGCGGCCTGTCGCTGCCCCAGATATCGAACGCTGAATTCTCAGTTCATTTGTTGCCGATGCGACGGACGCGTCGTCGAAAACGAAATACGAAACCCCTCAATTTTCGGGCGTGACGGGGTTACATCTCGTCAAAGAGCTCTTCACCCTCAACCATGTGCTCCTCGACAGTATCCAGATCGAGCGTGACACCGAGTCCTGGCGTTTCGGGAATCTCGATGTAGCCGTCCTCGATTACATCTTCCTCGACGAGATCCGACCACCACTCGAGTTCGTAGGAGTGGTACTCGACGGCGAGCGAGTTCGAGATGGCTGCGCCGACGTGGGCGCTGGCCATGGTCGCGACGGGCGAGGCGACGTTGTGCATCGCGACGGGGACGTAGTAGAGATCCGCGAGGTCGGCAATTTTCCGGGTTTCGCGCATGCCGCCGACCTTCGGCATGTCGGGGGCGATGATGTCGACGGCCTGCTCCTCTAAGAGGCGGCGCTGGCCGTGTTTTCGGTAGACGTTCTCGCCGACAGTGATCGGCGTGGTAGTGCTCTGCGTGACTTCGCGCTGGACGTCGTGGTTCTCCGGTGGGACGGGGTCTTCGAGCCACCAGACGTCGTACTCCTCGAGTCGCTTTGCGAGCCGTTTCGCGGAGCCACCGGAGAACGTCCAGTGACAGTCGAAGGCCACGTCGGCACGCGAGCCGACGCGTTCGGTGATGGCTTCGACGATACTGGCTTTGTGCTCGATCTCGGGCTTGCGAAGATGGCGGTTCGCGCGATCTTTTTCGTGGCCAGAGGGCACGTCGAGGTCGAATTTGAGGGCGTCGTAGCCGAGCTCTTCGACGACGCGTTCGGCCTCGTCAGCACACGAAATTGGGTCTGCCTCGTCCTCGGTGTGACAGTCACAGTAGACGCGGACCTCGTCGCGGTACTTACCGCCGAGTAACTGGTAGGCAGGGACCTCGAGAATTTTGCCCGCGAGGTCGTGGAGTGCGACTTCGATTCCTGAAATCGCCGTCACGGTGACGCCGCCGATCGAACCCTCGCCGGACATTTTCTGCACGAGGTGTTCGGTGAGCCGGTCGATGTCGAGGGGATTCTCCCCGCGGAGGAAGGGGGCCATGCGTTCGATCAGTTCTGGTGCGCCCGCGCCCCAGTAGGCCTCGCCGGTGCCGACGATGCCCGCGTCCGTGTAGATCCGGACGAGCGTCCACGGGAAGTTGCCGTCGACCATCGTCGTCTGGATATCCGTGATCTCGACGTCGCGGCCGCCGCCGCGTTCGCGTGTCACGCCCATCGTCTCCGCCGAGAGCTCTCGCATCGTGTACTCGGCGTTCGGATCGTGGAGCCGCGTGTAATCTACACCCATGAAATAGATACTTACACCTATGATAGTAATAGTTTTGCATCCATTACGGAAGAAGGAGCTTGAAGCGCAGTGTAGACGCGCAAACGGACAGTACAGACGACGAGCAGCGATTCGGCTCAGACGGTGTCGAACTCGATCGCAGTCTTGACGACTTCGTCGCCCGCATCGAAGGCGTCCTGATAGTTCTCGAGGTCGTACACCCCGGCCGCGAGTTCCTCGGTGAACCAGTCAGAAAGCTGTGCGAGCGTGTTGATCGCGGCCTCGAAGTGTCCGCGGTGGGAGTTGACCGTCCCGAGCAGCGCCTTGTTGTGCAAGACGAGTTCACGGTGGAGGCGGCCGCCGTCGACCTCGAACTCCCAGGGTTCGGGCACCCCCAGCAAGACGCCGACCCCGTTCGGCGCGAGCGCATCGACCGTCTCGAAGGCGTGCTTGGCATGCCCCGTCGCCTCGTAGACCAGGTCGACAGCCTCGTGTTCGGCCGGAATCTCGGACACCGGTGTCTCCCGCGAATCGACGTAGGTGCCGCCCAGTTTCGAGACGAGTTCGACCGTTGGGTGGGACCGATCCCGACGACCCAGACAGTAGGTCCGATCGAACTCGAGTACCGACTCGAACATCGCGAGGGTGATGAGCCCGAGCGGGCCGTTCCCGAGGACGAGCGCCGAGTCGGGCTCCCACTCGAAGGTGGATCGACTCGCGACGGCGTGCTCGAGTGCTTTCTCCGTGATGCTGATCGGTTCGACGAGGAAGCCAAGCGGTGCGAGTTCCGCGGGAATCGGGACGAGGTACTCCGCCGGGCTGGTGAAATATTCGGCCATAAAGCCGTGCGCACCGACGATTCCGCGCTCGACGTACGCACCGCTTGGGGCCATGTCGGGCTCGCCGCGTTCGAAGAACTCGTTATTCTCGTCGGGACGGCGGCGCACAGTCGGGACGACGAACTGACCGGACTCGAGTGCGGTCCCGTTTGGCTCCTCGACGACACCGACGGCTTCGTGGCCGAGAATGAGGTCGTCCGCCCCGGCGGGGAGGTCGCCGTGGTGGCCTGCGATCACCTCGTGGTCGGTGCCATCGATACCGACGCGCAGCGTCCGGACGAGGGCCTCTCCTGGCTCGGGTTCAGGGCGGGGCCGCTCGACGAGAGCGGGTTCGCCGGCCCCGGGGTCGACAGCGATCGCTTTCATATCCGAACCACAGCACTACGGGAATAAAAATTCACCCCTCCAGTAGTAAACTTCTGAATACTGCGGTCGTGACCGGCAGTACCTGTTCGGATTCGGATAGTGGGACGCTCTTCGACGAACGCCCGGTCCAACGCTTGAATTCCTGGTTTCGTCGCTTTCGGGCCCGCTTATCGGCAATCAACTCGAGTTGACTGTTACGCCCGTCCTGTTGGCTCGACTGGGGGTCGAACTGCCGTTCGATCTCTTGGACCTAACACAGCACTGCTACTGGTAGCAACGGACCACTTGTTTGGTCGCTGAGCAGGTTTTTGTGGCAAGCGCTGCCACTGCTGGGTAGATTGTGAACAGTGGTTCAGGGTCGGCAGTAACTATGGTGATGCCGACTACTTATCGAGCGTCTTCGACCGCCGCAACGAACGCCTCGGCGGTTTCGCGGACCTTCTCCATGTCGCCGCGTTCGATGGCTTCATCGTCGAGGATGGCACCGCCCGCGCCGACAGCGACGGCGCCCGCGTCGAAGAAGTCGGCGACGTTGTCCGGCGAGACGCCACCGGTCGGAATAATGTCTACATCGCCGAGTGGGCCGCTGAGCGCGCCGATGTGACCGGGTCCGACCGTCGAGGCGGGGAACATCTTCAACAGATCCGCGCCGGCTTCCATCGCCGTGACGGCCTCCGTCGGCGTCATGACGCCGGGTGCAGCGAGCACGCCGTGGCGATTGCAGGTCCGCACGACGTCGGGACTGGTGTGTGGCGAGACGACGAACGTCGCGCCCGCGTCGATCACCGACTGGGCCGTCGCCGCGTCGAGGACGGTTCCCGCGCCGATCACGGCATCGGTGTCCGCGAGTTCACGATCCACGTCGGCGATCATCTCGGCAGAACGGGTTCCATCGGCGGTGATCTCGAGTGCTCCGACGCCGGCGTCGGCGAGGGCGCGCGAGACGGGAACGATCTGGTCCTCGCTGACGCCGCGCAGGACGGCGATAACGCCACTCTCGACGATCCGGTCCTCGACGGTTCGTTTATCGGTCATTGGGTACCTCCACGTGGGCCCGACGGATAGTTCTCACCGGGCTGGCCGTTCCGGACGGTCGTGTCATGAGTCGCGTATTCGGACATCGCCTCCGACTTTCTGGCCACTACTCAAGAAATTTACTCACAGGCGACTCTATTACTCGCCGTTCAGTTCGCGGAGCGTCACCGACTCGGCCTCGAAATCTTCGAGGAACGCGCCGGTGCCGCCGATCGTGTAGCGCTCGGTCGCGCCGTCTCGCTCGTCCGCAACCTCGATCGTGAACGAGTTCTCGATCGGCACGGACGACGTTTCCGGGCGAACGAGACTCTGGCGCACGTCGACGACCCGCCCCGTGAGCGTGACCGGCGAAGTTTCGACATCTCCGTCGCCAACGGGTGTCCCCTCGACGGTCGCCTCGAGTGCCGTGTCCGTCGCGCGATGGAGTGCGATCTGGAACACCGCGTTCCGGAACCCGTCGTAGGTCTCGGGCAGCGCTCGCGGCGTCGTCACGTAGCGCTCCTCGGCAGTTGGCCAGTAGTTCGCCAGGAACGAGCCCGCGAGCACCGGCGCGAGCTGTTCCTGTGACAGGGAGATCGCGCGCGTATCGCTCGTCGAACTCGTGAGCAACTGACTCGGCGCGAGCAGCCCGTGCTGGCGATCCACGGTGAGCATCGTCGGTACCAGCGCATCCCACGTCCGTACCGTGCTTGCGGCACCTGCAAGCGAGGCGATATCCTGCTCGTCGCCACCGGTCGCACCGAGCAGGAGGAGCACGAGCACGCCGCGGTCGACGGTCTCCTCGAGTGTCGATCGAATCTGGGGCAGGATACCGACGGGAATCGAGAGCGTCACTTCGGTGTCGGCGCTCGCGAGCAGTTCCTCGAGTCGCTTGACGACGGTCTGGCGGGACTTGATCACCTCGAACTGCTCGCCGGTGCGTTCGGTCGCGGTGTAGCGTTCGCGGAGTTCGGGCTCGATATCTTCGACGCTGCGGGTGAGCCGGTCGACGACGGTTTCGGGATCGACGGGTCTGATCACGGTCGGGACGGCGTGGTCGTCGACCTCGACGAAGCCACGGCTCTCGAGTTCCTCGCTGATGCTGTAGACGTAGCGCTTCGAGACGTCGGCGGCGTCGGCGATGGTACTCGCCTTCGACGCACCGTGGTCGAGAATTGCGAGATACGTGTCGATTTCCTTTTCGGAGAGTCCGAACCGTTCGAGGAGGTCAGCGAGCCCGTCAGTATCCATGAGTATACAGTACCTCACGGATTGCGACGGTGCGTGAAAAAGTTTCACGGTTGTGCCGGGCTCGCAAGCCGATTGAGCCCCACAGGCGGGCAGTTCGAAAAGTAAGATTACATTTTACAACAAACTTTAATCGGTGGGGGTCGTAGTCGTTCGTCACGATGAAACTTCACAGCGCCCTGAACGACGTGAAACGCTCGTGGGGTGACGACCGCCGATTCCCCGGCGAGCGCCGGTCGACGACGGGCCGCTTCTCCGGCTTCGACGACAGGCTCGTCCACGTCGCACCGAACGGTGCACTCAGGGACTACTCCTACCCGCTCTCGGGACTGGTCGGTATCGACCATTCCCGGTTCGGTCTCGAACTCGACGACACGCTCTACTGGCTCGATAAACCGGGCGACCAGCGCTACGTCGACGACACAGCGCTCGTGGAGACGGCACACGAGGTCGCCGGCCACACGCTCACGCAGTACGATCTCACGCTCGGCCGCCTCCACCTCACCCACTTCTCCCTCTCTACCGACGAGCACGACGACACCGACCCGGACGCGACTCTCCACGCCTGCGTCGCCTTCGCCCCCGAAGACCGCGTCAGCCGCATCGGCCAGTTGCTCCACGGTGACGCCGTCGAAGTCCACCACGACCGCGAACACGACTTCCTGACCGCCGCGACCGACATCGAGGTCACCGGCCAGATCCCCGCGACATTTGCGGAGCTACTCGAGTCCGAACCAACGGAACTCCCCCGTGGCGAGGACGATGGCCGGTACGAGGAGGCACGACTGAGCCCGATCACGCTGGCCGAAGTCGACCTTTCGGAATCGGACGCCTCGACAACGGTGGCGACGTTGCTCGCCGATTCGGAGGCAGACGAGGAGTCCCGAACTGGTGCGCTCAAACGCGCCCGCGCTGGCGCTGCGGAGCACGCGACTCGTGACGGACTCCTCGAGGCAGCCCGAGCGCAGGCCGAAACCGCGTTCGAGGGCGTTCGAGCGACTGCAGACGACGGCGAGACTGTCGATATCGCCGATCCGATCGCCGACTTGCGAACGCTGCGCCTGCTTCGCGCGCCAACCGGGGCGCGCATCGCCGGTCCCGAGTTCGACCCGTTCTACCGCTACTCGGGCGGCTACGGCTACACGTGGTTCCGAGACGACGCCGAAATCGCCGGCTTCCTGCTCGCGGCCGACCGTCGCGCCGGACTCGGGCTCGAACAGTGGCACCGCCAGAGCGCACACTTCTACACCACGAGTCAGCTCGCAGACGGCACCTGGCCTCACCGCGTCTGGCCGCGAAACGGACGGCTCGCTCCCGGCTGGGCACACGGCCGCGTCGAGGAGGCCGCTGACTCGACGGACTACCAGGCCGACCAGACTGCGAGCGTCGCCGCCTATCTCGCGACGTACCTTCGCACCGTCGACGCCGACGACGAGCAGGTCCGGGAGGCGCTCGTCGCCGCACTCGACGGCCTCGACGCGACGCTCGCCGACGACGGCCTGCCGGAGCGCGTCCAGAACGCCTGGGAGAACATGACCGGGCGATTCACTCACACCGCCGCGACGTTCCTCGAGGCCTACGCGGCGATCGCTCGCGCTCCCATCGCGGACGAGCACCGCGAACGTGCACGCGAACGGGCTCGCACCGTCTACAGCGCGCTCGACGACCTCTGGGTCGCCGACCGCGGCTGCTACGCGCTCCGACTCGACGATGGAGTACTGGACGAGCGCCTCGACGGGAGCACCTTCGCGCTCGCTGCAGCCCATCGTGAGTTCGACGTACTCGAGTCTGAGCAATCAGCCGCTGACGGAACTGGCGAGAACGGCGGCGACGGCGTCGGGGTCGACGCCGATCGCCTCGACCGACTGGTGACACACATCGAGACGACCATCGACGGGCTCTACCGCGATCCCGAGGGGGCACTCGAGGGCGTCGCTCGCTTCGAGGACGATCCGTGGCGTGTCGACGATCAGGCTGACGCCAAGATCTGGTCCGTGACGACGGCGTGGGGAGCACACGCCGCGGCCGAGATGGGATCGCTGCTCGCCGCACACGACCACGAGACCGCCTCGCGTTTCGACGAGCGAGCGCGTGAATTGCTCGCGCTCGTTGCGCCCGGTGGGAAACTCCGTCGCGACGGGGAGTATCTCCCCGAGCAGTTCTTCGACGACGGAACGGCCGACAGTGCGACGCCGCTGGGCTGGCCGCACGCGTTGCGGCTCGCAACGGCGGCGGAGCTGGCGACGGGTGCGCAGGAAGGAACAGCAGCGCCGGTAGTGGACTCAGATCGCGCGCCGGTTCAGGACTGAGACTGAAGTTGTGGCACTTTTTTAGTGGGGTGTGCGCGTCGCTGGCGGGATAATAAACAGGCCGAGAAATAGCAGTCTGCGGTGCTCCGAAACGATTTTTCGAGAATCGGATTTCGTGCTGGCCGAACCGTCCGCTGCTACGGCGCCGTTGCCGGCTGGGACTCCTGGTCGTGACCGAGAATCTCCGCACCGCTGTCCATGTCGAACAGGTGGATATCCGATTCGTCGAACGTGATCGAGATGTGATCTCCGGACTCGATATCGACGTCAGACGGCACACGAGCGATGAATTCCGGGCCAACGTCGAGATGGAGGAAGTTGTCCGAGCCGACCGGTTCGACGACGTCGACGCCGGCCGTAATCGCGTTCTGGGGCTGTCCGTCTGCGAGGGAGACGTTCTCCGGCCGAATACCGAGCGTATAGCGATCCATGCCGAGCGCTGCGTCGTTCGCCGTGGCGTACGCTGCGGACAGTGTAAACGAGAAGTCGCCGTCGGTATCACGCAGTCGGAGGCCGTCGCTTACCTGATCGACAGTGACATCGATGAAGTTCATCGACGGCGAGCCGATAAAGCCACCGACGAAGCGGTTTGTTGGGTTCTCGTAGACCTCGGTTGGCGCGCCCTGCTGTTGCAGTTCGCCGTCGTTCAGGATCACGATTCGATCACCCATCGTCATCGCCTCGTGCTGGTCGTGTGTGACGTAGACCGCCGTGATCCCGAGTTCATCCTGCAGGCGCTGAATCTCGGCCCGCATGGTCGTCCGGAGTTTGGCGTCTAAGTTACTGAGTGGCTCGTCGAACAGGAACAGGTCGGGCTCTCTGACGATCGCGCGACCGAGTGCAACGCGCTGTTTCTGCCCACCGGACAGTTCGTCCGGCTTGTCCTCGAGTAGCTCCGAAATATCCATCATCTCGGCGGTCTCGACGACGCGTCGTTCGCGTTCGCTCGCGTCGAGATCGGTGCTCATTCGGAGTCCGAACTCCATGTTCTCGAAAACGGTCTTGTGCGGGTACAGCGCGTAGTTCTGGAACACCATCGCGACGTCCCGGTTCTTGGCGTGAACGTCGGTAACGTCCTCGTCGCCGATCTCGATCCGGCCACTGGTCGGCTCCTCGAGTCCGGCCAGCATTCGGAGCGTGGTCGTCTTTCCGCAGCCGGAAGGACCGACGACGGTAACGAACTCGCCGTCCTCGATTTCGAGGTTCAGATCGTCGACTGCGACGACCGTTCCAACGTCGTATTCCTTTCGGAGCGATTCGACCCTGACACGTGCCATTTCCGTGTTCGTTCGGTGAGCGGCCATAAAGTCCTTTCCCAAAAATCAGGACGAAAGAAGAAATATTACACCACGAATTATAATCTGGCTGGCTGTCAGTCGTGCCGAGTCGGTGTGTTCATCCGTGTCCGTTGCTGAAGCCATAGCCGGCACCCGCGCGAAGAACGGCCGCGTGCGCTTCGCTGGCGGTCGACAGCCCAGAGTACCGGATCCTAACAATTAAATATATGAAGATATAATTCATCACTGTTTCCACCATGCCACTGCAACGCAGGCAACTCCTCGCGGGGATCGGGGGAGCCGCAACGCTGACAGTCGCAGGATGTCTCGGTGACGATGACCGCGGTACCACGCTCTGGAACGAGTTCGAAGACGCTGAAGAGGAGACGCTCGAAGAGCACCTCGAAGTGTTCAACGAGGGTCGTGACGACGAACTCAACGCGGATAACATCGCCGATATGGAAGACCAGCTCGAGACGGCGATTCCAGCCGGTGACGGTCCTGGAACGTTCGCATGGGCGCACGACTGGCTCGGGCGCTACCACGACCAGGAGTTCGGCTACGATGCCAGTGGCGACCTCTCGCTCGACCTTGAGAGCGAGTTCACCGCTGACGCTGTCGACGCAGTCCAGTGGGAGGGGCACACCTACGGCGTCCCGTACGCGTCCGAGACGGTGACGCTAATGTACAATCCAGATCTTGTCGACGAGCCACCAGAGACGCTCGAGGAGATGGTCGACATCATGGACGACCACCACGACCCGTCCAACGGCCAGTACGGCCTCTCGTACCCACCGGTCGATCCGTACTTCGTCAGCGGCTATCTCCACGCCTTCGGCGGCCGAATCTTCCACGAGGATACCGGCGAACTCGGCATCGAAGACGACGAGTTCATCGAGGGCCTCGAACTACTCCAGGACAACCTCTGGGAGTACGTTCCTGAAGACCCAGAGTACGGGTCCCAGATGGCACCGTTCAACGACGGCAACGCACCGTTCGCGATCAACGGTCCGTGGCAGGTCGGCGGCTTCCGGGATGCTGGCGTCGACGCGACGCTCGCACCGCTGCCGGACGTCGACGGCGGATCGCCGACGCCGTACACCGGCATTCAGGTCTGGTACTTCACTGCCGCACTCGAGGACGCAGACGAGACCACGTTCGAGACGATCATGGACTTCGCCGAGTGGTACACGACGAACGAGGACGTCATCGTCGACAACGCCGAACGGCACGGCCTGATTCCAGTCCATCAGGAGTACGCAGAGAGCGACGACCTGGGTGAGGACGTCGAGACCTTCATCGAAACCGTCGAGATGGGAACGCCGATGCCGGCCGACCCGCGAATGGACCTCGTCTTCACGCCACTCGAGGAGGCACTCGAGCGCGTGTTCAACGAGAGCGAAGAACCGGCCGAGGCGATGGAAGCGGCAGCCGAAGAGATTCGCGGACGCTGGGACTAAGCGTAAGCGACTGCCACCCAGTTTCAGTTAGCACCTTCACGTCATGTCTACGTCATTCCTCGATCGCGTTTCGTCGGAGGGCCAGCGGCTGCTCCCGTTCGAGACGCGTAATCTCAACCTGTTCGGGCTCTTGCTCGTTGCACCCGGCGTCGTGTTGTTCCTGTCGTTCATGCTGTTTCCGATCGCGTTCCTGGTCTATCTCTCGATGACCGACGCGACCCACGCAGGGACGATTATCGGCGGCGACACGAACTTCGTCGGGTTCGACAACTACGTCGACCTCTTCACAGATAGTCAGTTCTGGACCTCCTTCGGGATAACCTGGCTGTTCCTGGCGGTGAGTCTGGTCATCAAGATTATCGTCGGACTCGGCCTCGCGATGTTGCTCACGCACGCTCGCGTCGTCGGAAAGCGGTACATGCGAGCGATCGTCATCATCCCGATGGGGCTGCCGGCGATTTTCATTATCACGGTCTGGCGCGGGATGTTCAGCGGTGCCCGATTCGGTCCGTTCAACGAGCTATTAGCGACGTACAACAGCGCTGTCTCCACGCTCGCCGGCATGGTCGATCAAGCGCTGTTTTTCGTTGCCGTTTCAGTACCCGAGTTCCTGCTCGTTGACCTGCCAGTGAGCTGGCTGAGCGGTCGGTGGAGTGCGTTTATGGCGTACGTGACGACGGAGGTCTGGTTGGCGTATCCGTTCATGGTGATCATCATCGTGAGCGCGCTGCAGGACGTCCCGATGGAACTGCACGACGCTGCCAAAGTCGACGGCGCGGGCTACTTCCACCGCTTTATCCACGTGACGCTGCCGGCGGTCAAGCGGCCGGTCATGTTCGCGTCGATCCTGACTGCTGCAACCTCGTTCCAGCAGTTCCTCATTCCGTGGATCTTCAACGCGGGTGGTCCCTCGCGCCAGAACGAGTTGCTCATCGTCTACGGCTATCGCGAGGCGATCGAACTCAATCAGTACGCCTACGCATCCGCAATCATGGTCACAGCAATCGCATTTATCGGCCTGTTCATGTGGCTCGCCGTCAGAAAAGGCAACCTCGCCGAGGGGGTGGATAGCGCATGATCGCGGTCGTTGCCATCCTCGCGAACGTCATCGGCGTGCTCACCACCTGGGCACACGAGAAGGTGGCCTGGCCGATGCGGGCCGCCAGAACGGCCAGACTCACCTTCGAACAGGTTCGCACCGGGAAGCGAAGCGTCTGGGATCTCGCCAAGACGGTCGCCAGTACCGTTGGCGCGATTGCGGTCCTCGTCGTGCTCATGTTCCCGATCTACTGGATCTTCGCGGCCTCGCTCTCCGAGGGCGCGGGGCTGATGAGCACCGACGGCGTCTTCGCGGATCCATCGACGTACAATCTGGATGCCTACCGCTGGGTGCTGTTCGAATCCGCCTTCCCGAGTGCGCTGCTCAACAGCCTGATCGTCGTCTTCGTGACCGTCTCGGTCTCGATGTCGGTCGTCATCCCAGGCGCGTACGCACTCTCACGCCACGAGTTCCGCGGTCGAAAGAAGATTCTCTACGGCTACGTCCTGTTTACGCAGGTCGGTGCCGGACTGTCGATCGCGACGCTCATCGCACTCTACGTGCTGTTCGTCAACTTCGGCCTGAGCAACAACCTGCTTGTGCTCGGGCTGTTCTACGCTGCGGGTGCGATTCCGTTCAACACCTGGCTGCTCAAGACGTTCATGGACAACATTCCGATCTCTTACGAGGAGGCCGCCGTCATCGACGGCGCGAGCCGCTGGCAGGTCATCCGCGAAGTGATCCTCCCACTCTCGAAGCCCGGTATCGCCGTCGTCCTGGTGTTTACCTTCCTCGCGGGCTGGAACGAGTTCATCGTCGCCCAGACACTGCTTCGACCCGAGAACTACACGCTCTCGGTCGAACTCTACGCGCTCGCGACGTCCGGCCAGTACGACACACCGTGGACCCAGTTCTCGGCGTTCGCGATCCTGTTTGCGATGCCCGTGGCGCTGATCTACTTCTTCGCCCAGAGCTACGTCGAGAGCGGACTCTCGTTTGGCGGGATGGAAGGGTAACGGCTGCGGCCCGCCGCTCCGTTTGCTTTTCAGCGGACCACACGACAAAACAGAGACGCCAAGAACCAGCGATTCAACAGCAGCGCTACTCCATACTCGATCCCGTGGACTCGAGTACCACCGCCGAATCGACAGTCACCGCCCGATCCCACTCAGGGTCGCCCCCGTCGCTCTCGCTGACGACCTGTGCACCGGAGAGCAGATCTTGGCCCGAAACGCGCTCGCTCACTCGCACTGTCGTCGGTTCCGGGCTGAAATTGAGGACGACGAGAACACGTTGTGGTCCGTCCTCGGTGTCCGCTTGATCCGCCTGCACCGCCCGATCCGCCGTCGATGCGTCACGCGCGTACACGACTGCATGCTTCGTCGGCGTCTCGTAGGCCACCCGCTCGAGTGCCGCCGCGCGCTGGAGCGCCGGTACCGACTGACGCAGGTCGATGAGTTGGTGGTAGTACTCGAGTACCTCCGTCTCGAACGACCCCCAGTTCATGGGTTCGCGGCGCTCGGTAAGACCGGTTTCCTGGCCGTAGTAGAGCATCGGCGAGCCGGGGAGTGTGAAGGTGGCAGCGGCAGCGGCCCGCTGTGCGTCGCGGCCGTGTTCGGTGAGGAAGCGGTCGGTGTCGTGGTTTTCGACGTAGAGGAGCCACTCCGAGTCGGGGTGTGCACCGCGGCGTGCTCGTTCCGCGACAGCGTCGAGGATAGCGCGAGCGCCGTCGCTGGCGTCGACGGACATGTCGGAGAAGGTGTCTGCGACGGCGTCTTCGGTGTCTGTGTCGTTGTTTTCTGTTTCTGCTTCTTCGTCTTCCGCTTCGTCGTCTTCCCCTTCTCCTCGCCCCCTTCCCTCAACCCGATCAGCGTCGTCGCCCGCATCTCGAGACACAGCCGCCGCGGCAACCGACTCGAGTGTATCGTGCAGCACGTCGTCGTGGTGCATGTGGAACCGGCCGCCGCCCATCTCGACGTCCGAGGGGATGGTTTCATCGAGCAGGAAGAACTCCGCGTCGTACCGGCGCAGTCGGTCGGAAACTTCCGTCCAGAAGCCAAGTGGGACGCCCCAGGCGACGTCCGTGCGGAAGCCATCGACCAGCGGAGCCCAGAAGTCGATCACCTCAAGTAGGTACGCGCGCACGGCTGGGTTGCTGTGATCGAGGTTCGGGATGCCCTCCCAGCCGAAGTAGGTGTCTGCGTCTCGCTCGTCGAAACTCTCCCAGCGGTACCAGTCGCGGTAGCGCTCGTGCTCTGGATGGGAATCGTCGACGGCGGCCTCGTAGAACGGATGCGTATCCCCGGTGTGGTTGATCACCAGGTCGAAGACGACTCGGATGTCGTGGTCGTGGCAGGTCTCGACCAGGGCCTCGAAATCAGCTATCGAGCCCAGATCCGGGTCGACCTGGAGGTAGTCGTCCGTGTGATAGCCGTGCGGCCCACCCTGGCTGTCCGGCGTGCCAAAGCCACGGTCCGTCTCGAGCATCGGTGTGAGCCAGAGCACGTCGATACCGAGGTCGGCGAGATGATCAACTCGATCCGCGATCGTCTCGAAGGTCGGGTCGTCCTGGTCCGGGAACCGACGCGTGAAAATTTCGTAGATGATGGCGTCCTCGACCCAGGTGGGGGGTTCGAAGGGACGCTCGAGTTGGACACCGTCAGCGTCGGCTGCTGAATCGAGTTTCACTGCGTCAGGAATCGAATACCGTCCGTCGTCGGTGACCGCAACCGCGTAGACGCAGACGGGGTACTCGAGCCCCTCGAGTTCAGCAATGCGAATCCCGTTCCGGTCGTCCAACTCGAGTGCGCTCCGATCGTCGACGTAGTATTCGACGGTCAGGTCGGTTTGGGTTTCGTCATCGTCGTCCGCTGTCGCGTCGCTGCCCGCCAGATTCGCCGTCGCGTCAAACTGTATTCGATCCGGGTCCTGATTCTGATTTTGATTCTGACCCTGTTCCCGATCCTGCTCCGTGTCCACAGTCGTCTCGAGTCGGACCTGCGGACGCAGCTGTTCATCCCTGCCCTCGTCCGCCTGCTGTGGAAACGCACGAACCGTGAGTTCGTGCTCGCCGTCGGGAGCCTCGAGGACGAGGGTGTACTCGCCGGGAACGTCGGGGACGAACTCCGCGATTGGCGCGTCGGTGGGAGTGGCAGTCGAACCCTCGGGTGCGTCTGCGACGTGCCAGGCATAGTCGCCGTCAGGATTGCGGTCGAGATTCCACGGTGCGAGTTCGTCGCGCGTCTCCATCTCGTGCCCGTTCGGGTTGACCAGTCCCTCGCCGACGGTGACGAAGCGCGGCGGACCGGGATGGTGAGAGCCGTTGCCGCTTTCGAGTCTGTCGGTATTTTCGCGAGCCATACCGCCAATACGCACAGCGGCTGTATAGTTATGGTGTACTATTACATCACGCCTCGTCAAAGAGTTCTTCGCCGTCGATCATGTGCTCCGCAACGGCGTCCATATCCAGTGTGACGCCCAGTCCTGGCTCCTCCGGCACCCCGATGTAGCCATCCTCGATCACGTCCTCCTCGACCAGGTCTTCCCACCAGCCGAGTTCGTAGGAATGGTACTCGAGTGCCAGCGAGTTCGAGATTGAGGCAGCGACGTGGACGCCGCCCATCGTCGCAACGGGAGAGGCGACGTTGTGCATGGCGACGGGCATGTAGTAGAGGTCCGCGAGGTCGGCGATCTTCTGTGTCTCGCGCATCCCCCCAACTTTCGGCATGTCGGGGGCGATGATGTCGACGGCCTGTTCCTCGATGAGCCTCCGTTGGCCGTGGGTCCGATAGACGTTCTCGCCGGCGGCGATCGGTGTCGATGTCTGGTGGGAAATCTCGCGCTGCACGTCGTGGTTCTCCGGCGGGACGGGATCCTCGAGCCACCAGATGTCGTACTCCTCGAGTCGCCTGGCGAGTCGTTTTGCGCTGCCGCCGGAGAAGGTCCAGTGACAATCGAAGGCGACATCGGCCCGCGAGCCGACGCGGTCGGTGACGGCCTCGACGATGCTGGCCTTGTGCTCGATTTCGGGTTCGCGAAGGTGGCGGTTCGCGCGATCCTTCTCGTGGCCCGAGGGGACGTCGAGGTCGAATTTGAGGGCGTCGTACCCCAGTTCGTCCACGACGCGCTCGGCTTCGTCCGCGCAGGCGATCGGATCAGCTTCTTCTTCGGTGTGGCAGTCGCAGTAGACGCGGATCTCGTCCCGATACTTCCCACCCAGCAGCTGGTAGGCGGGCACGTCGAGCACTTTGCCGGCCAGATCGTGCAGCGCGATTTCGATTCCCGAAATCGCCGTCACCGTGACACCACCAATCGAGCCCTCACCGGACATCTTCTGGACGAGGTGTTCGGTGAGCCGGTCGATATCCAGCGGATTTTCGCCACGGAGGAAGGGTGCCATACGTTCGATGAGTTCCGGCGCGCCCGCGCCCCAGTAGGCCTCGCCAGTGCCGACGATGCCCGCGTCGGTGTAGACCCGGACGAGCGTCCACGGGAAGTTGCCGTCGACCATCGTCGTCTGTACGTCGGTGATCTCGAGATCCCGATCGCCGCCACGCTCGCGTGTGAGGCCCATCGTCTCCGCAGAGAGCTCCCGCATCGTGTACTCAGCGTTCGGATCACGAAGCTGTGAGTAATCGATTCCCATCGGGGCGAGTACACTGATGACGGGCATAATGCTGGGGGGCAAAGCGCTCGGCTCGTTGACACAGTCGTCTCGGAGATCACGACTCCGACTCCGACTCCGAATCCGAATCCCGACCCAGATCTGAGTGGCAACACAAACGTAGCCCAACCAAAACCGAAGTCTCAGCCAAAACCCTACTGGAACTCGACCGACTCGAGTACGTCCCGAATCTCGTCCTCGTCTGGCAACTCGGCGAAGCCACCGGCCTGTGCGAGCGCATCCGAGCCGCCGCCACCACCGCCGAACTCAGCCGTAAGAGCGTCGATCACCGAGCCAGCCGACATCGTCTCCTGTGCGTCTTCGGCTACGCTTGCAACCGCATACGGTGAGCCAGCCGCACCCGCGATGACGACGACGTCCGCACGCTCTCCCGCAGCTTCGCGCGCGATTTCGCCCGCATCGTTCGCGTCGACACCTGCGCTCTCGCCGCCGCCTCCGTCTTCTCCTCCGACCGCGACGGCCAGCCACTCGAGTCCGTCCCGTTCGAACGAGTCGGCGGACTCGAGTTGCTGGTCGACCAGGTCGCGCTGGAGTGTTTGTATCTCGGCGGAGAGGTTGTCGCGTTCGTCCTGCAGGCGAGTCAGTTCGTCGCCGACCTCCTCGAGGGGAACGCCGAGTTCCTGACGCGCGGTGAGCGCGGTGGCTTTCTCCTCACGGCGGCGGTCGATAGCCGTCGGGCCGACGCTGAACTCGACGCGCGTCATGCCTTCGCCGGGGTTCGATCGTCCGAGGACTGTGACGGGGCCGATTTCGCGCGTGTTACGGACGTGTGTGCCACCGCAGGCGGCGACATCCCACGGTTCGGCTGAGCCGTCGGTGCTCGTGGTCACGGTCGGCCCGCTAGAAGATCTGTTCCGCGCGCGTGTACCGTTGCCGCCGTTCTCGTCCGCGCCACCGATCGTGACGATGCGGACGCGCCCCTTCTGGAACGCGCCGTCCTCGGTGGCCTCGTTGAACGCGATATCCTCGCGCTCGCGTGCGTCGGCAACCGGGATGTCATCCCAGGAGACGGGTCGGGACTCCCAGACGGCTTTGTTCACGAGCGAGTCGAGTTCGAGCAGCGTCTCGTCGTCGAGGTCACTGGTCGTCTCGAGGTCGACGCGGACCTTCTCCTCGCCGATGTCGAAGCCGCCGTAGCCGAGGTCGTCGAGGAGCCGGCGGCCGGCTCCGTAGAGTACGTGGCTGGCAGTGTGTGCGCGCATGCAGTACATCCGGAACGCCCAGTCGATCGAGCAGAGGACGCGCTGGCCAGTTCGGAACGTTGGCTCCTCGGCCATGACGTGGACCTGCTTGCCGTCCGCGAGTTGGACATCCTCGACTGCGGCCCCGTCGATCGTCCCGCGGTCGGCCGGTTGGCCGCCGCTCTCGCCGTAGAAGTAGCTCGTCTCGAGCCAGATTCGTCGGCCGTCGATCGCTGTCACTTCGGTCTCGAACCGCGTGGCGTACGGCTCCGCTGCCGCCCGTTGCCCACTCATCGGTCTCACTCCGTCGCCCGGCACTAAAAAGCTGCTCGCCGATCGCGGGTGTTACCCTGTTCAGTCTCGGTTACTCCCGATCGTTTTCGGTCTCTCACTCGGCCAGTTCGATATCGAGGTGCTCCTCGAGTGCATCGATCAGTCCGCCGCCGATGCCGGCCTGCGTTGCACGGGCCTGTTCGACCGCGAGGAGGTCTTTTTCGGGAACATCGAGTTCCTCGGCGAGTTCGGAGCGCTGGAGGCCGGCTTCCTGGCGGGCCTCGGTGAGTTTGTCACCGTAGTCCGAAACGAGGTACGGTAGCGGGTCGTCGTCGTAGTTCGTGCCGTCCTTTTCCCAGTGCTCGGAGTCGCCGTCCCAGACGGGGTTTGCCTTCGCGACGTTCTGGGCGGCCTTTTTCTTGCGGCTCGGTTCGTCCTGCGAGCGCGAGCCGCCCGAATCCTGCGAGGAGCGTCGGCGACTCGACGTTTGCTGGGTATCGTCGTGGGGCGCACAGTCGGGGCAGACCTCGAGTTCTGCGCCGGCGACTGACGCTAGCCGCAGGGAGTCGCTTTCGGCACCACAGAGTTCGCAGTTCGTCCCGCCACCGCCGCCGGACGAACCGGTCGAGTATTTAGCCATGGTATGCTTTGGCAATTGCGCCATTTGAAATCTCCGTTCCAATCGGTCCCGTGTGACCCCGCCGCAGACGCAAGCACAAAGGAAAGGGCTTTTATAACCACACTGGATACGATTGAGTGCAGACAAAGAACGAAACCGCGAGCGTGGGTAGCCAAGCCAGGCCAACGGCGCAGCGTTGAGGGCGCTGTCCCGTAGGGGTCCGCCGGTTCGAATCCGGTCCCACGCATCGCATGCGCGGTACATCGTACCGCGAAACGCAAGGTGGTTTCACCGCCAAGCAAAACGATGCAGGTGATTTCCCTTCGCGGACATCACCCACGCATAATCCTTTCAGGAAACTACACCAAGAAGCGACGGCTTTCCCGACCCGTGAGGGCGCTGTCCCGAACGGGTCCGCCGATGAGCGATCGGCCCTGCCGATCGCGAATGTCGTCGTGGAGCGACGCGTGGCGCGGAGCGAAACGACGGTAGTTCGAATCCGGTCCCACGCATCGCATGCGCGGTACATCGTACCGCGAAACGCAAGGTGGTTTCACCGCCAAGCAAAACGATGCAGGTGATTTCCCTTCGCGGTCATCACCCACGCATAATCCTTTCAGAAACCTACACCAAAGAGCGACAGTGTAGCGTTCTGGCCCGGAACACCACAACACCTACTCTCACTCGAGAGCACCGCTGCACCGCTGCACCGCTGCACCGCTGCACCGCTGCCCGCCACACCAAAGTCGATACGCACTTCCTCGTTCCCTCTAACACTCTCACATAGACCATGGAATACGTCCCTCGCAAACGCGTCACCCCCCTGACCGCCATCCTGAGCGTCGTCTCGCTCATCATCGTCTTCGCCGCTGCCGGTGGTCGCGTCCCCCAATCAGCCGTCCCCGCCGCGCCCGAGTGGATACTCGAGTCCATTCCGCATCTCAACGTTGCGATCAGCGCAACGGCGATCGTGACGATCGTAGTCGGATGGCGAGCGATCCGCCGTGGTGACGTTGTCGCACATCGACGGGCAATGCTCGCCTCGTTCGGCCTGTTCGGAGCGTTTTTGGTCTTCTATCTCTACCGACTGATCGCGACGGGTGGCCCGGATCCGTTCCCCGGTCCCGAGACAGTGTACCTCACCGTCTATCTGCCCATCCTGGCGATTCACATCTTCCTCGCGGTCGTCTGTATCCCGCTTGTGTACTACGCGCTGCTGTTAGCGGTGTCTCGCCCGATTTCTGAACTTCGGCAAACGAGCCACGCCCGCGTGGGCCGGGTTGCGGCGAGCCTCTGGCTGATCTCGTTCTCGCTGGGAATCGTGGTGTATGTGCTCGGACACGTGCTCTATTGAGGGACAGTACTGGTTCGGCGTCCTTGTCGGCAGTCGAAACGGGGAGAGAAAGAGAGAGGGCTGGTGACAACGAGCTGTGTTTTAACGTCGGGGGAGGGGGAGCCGAAGCGGTGATGAGCCCTGATCCCATTGATCACCGATTACCGATCACCGATCACTGTCGCGGTCGGTCTGGCGTCATCACGAGATTAGCTCCTGGAAGAAGTCACTGAATGTGATCAGAAAGATCCCCGCGATGATAATCAGCAACAGGAACGTAAAGAAGATAATCGCTGCCTGTCGCCCGGTCAGGTTATGCCCCTCGAGGAATTCGTTCAGGTCCATAGTGGGGTGTTCACGCGTCTCTATGTTAAAATTAGCGCAGCGTTTTGTTGGCTGTCACGTTCGGGCGACGACAATCGATGCCGGGAGCGACTAACGACTAGTCGTTAGCCGACAGCTGTCGACTGGTGAGTTGCGGTCGCTCTACGTTGCGATCGGTCTCCTCGCCCTCGATATCGTAGGGATACTCGCCGGTAACACAGCCCAGACAGAGATCGAGGCGCTCTTTACCGAGCACGTCGGCGACGGCATCCGTCGAGAGGTACGCAAGACTATCGGCGCTAATCGCGTCTCGAATCTCGTCGATTGACTTGCCCGAGGCGATCAGTTCCTCGCGAGTAGCCATGTCGATCCCCATGTAACACGGTGCGACGATTTCCGGAGCGCCAATCCGGACGTGGACTTCTGTCGCGCCGCAGTCTTTCAGGAGCTGGACGAGTTGGGTCGAGGTCGTCCCACGGACGATCGAGTCGTCGATGACGGTGACGGTTCTCCCCTCGATCGTCGACTTGATCGGGTTGAGCTTCAGCCGGACGGCGCGCTCGCGTTCGTCTTGCGTTGGCATGATGAACGTCCGGCCGACGTAGCGGTTTTTCATCAACCCCTCGGCAAACTCGACGCCGTCGTCCGCTTCGTCCCGAGTCTCGCCGTCAGCGGTTGTCTCGGTTGCCGCGTCGGCGTAGCCGGACGCAAAGGCGCGTCCGGAGTCCGGCACCGGCATGACGACGTCCGTCTCGACGCCGCTTTCCTCCCAGAGCTTGCGGCCCAGGTTTCGCCGAGCCTCGTAGACGAGCGTTTCGTCGATGATACTGTCCGGTCGCGCGAAGTAGACGTGCTCGAAGAAGCAGTGGGCGGTGTTGTCCTCCTCGACGAGCTGGTAGGAGTCGAAGCCGTCGCCGTCTTCCTGGAGAACGACGAGTTCGCCCGGCCGAACGTCGCGGACGAGTTCGCCGTCGAGCGTGTCGATCGCAGCCGACTCGGAGGCGAGTATGTAGCCGTCCTCGAGTTCCCCGATACAGAGCGGGCGATTGCCCTGCGGGTCGCGGACGCCGAGGACGGTGTCGTCGTGGCTGATCGTTAACGCGTAGGAGCCGTGTACCCGGCCCATCGTACGTTTGACGGCACGCACGAGGTCCTCTTCCAGAAGGTTGCGTGCAAGGTCGTGGGCGATAACCTCGGTGTCGCCGTCGCTCGTGAACGCGTGGCCGACGGCGGCGAGTTCGTCCCGGATCTCGTCGGCGTTGACGAGGTTCCCGTTGTGAGACAGGCCGAGCGAGCCGCTCTTGAACGAGACGGAAAAGGGCTGTGCACACGAGGTGTCGACGGAGCCGGCGGTCGGATAGCGGACGTGACCGATCCCGGCCGATCCGGCGAGTGGGTTGAGGTCGCCCTCGCCGAAGACGTCCCCGACGAGGCCCATGTCTACGTGGCTGTGTTGCTGGAAGCCGTCGTGCGTGACGATCCCGGCGGACTCCTGGCCGCGGTGCTGGAGTGCGTAGAGCGCGTAGTACAACGGTCGTGCCGCGTCTCGACCATCCAGTGAGACGCCGACGACGCCGCACTTTTCGGTCATTCCTGTTCGCCGGGGAGTTTCGCCCCGCCCATCAGTCATGGTCGTCCATAGGAGCCTGCCCGGATAAAAATCCCCGTGTTTGTGCGCTCCAGAGACGGTTCATTGGACAGTATTATACACATTTGTGTATACTATCGGCGATCGGGGTCGCTATCTGTATTCGTCGAGGGTGACCGTTGTCGTCGCAACCGACTCACTACCCGACCGAAGTTCGACCGTCAGCACGTCCTGGTCCCGATGAATCCAGCTCCACGCGACGTCGACTGTCGCCGTCTCGCCCGACTCGAGTGCCACCGCCTCGATCGGCGCGCCCTTTTCTGGCTCGTCGTCGAACGCGAGTCCCGCGCGGTCGACCGTCAGCGGCGCAGTACCACGATTTTCGACAGTGACGACGAACGACTCGACGGCGTGTTTCGTCTGGGTGGACTCGAGTACGAGTTCTACATCGACGATCGTAGCAGTCTGTGCAGCCGGGTCGGATCCTCGATTTGGTTTCGATGGAGTCTTCGACGAGTTGCCTGTTTCCGACGAGTTGCCTGTTTCCGGCGATCCGTCTGCTTCTGCTGACCCGTCCGCTCCGCGGTGTCGCGCGATTACGCGATCCGGCACGTCTTCGAGGTCGAGTTCGACCCAGCGCATTCGGGTGGTGTCGTACTGTCGAACCATTCCGTCGCTGGCACCCGCCTCGTCCCAGCCGGAGTACTGCCGTTCGTGACGCTTGTTCGCCATGATGTGGTCTTGCTGGTGGTAGCTGCTTAAAGATACGCTCAGCCGATTGCGTACGCGTTTGGCTGTGCTGTCGGTCTCGCCCGTTGTCCGACAGATGACACAGTATTCAAGCGTACTGACTCGAATGCGGTGCGTATACAATGCGACTCGAGGAGTACTGGGGCGTCGGCCCGAAGACGAGGGAGACACTTGTGTCGGAGCTGGGACGGGAACGCGCGATCCAGGCGATCGAGAGCGGCGACGTTCGCGAACTCGCGACTGCCGGCCTCGCTCGCGGGCGCGCAACACGTATCTTGCGACGGGCGACCGGCGGCGACGGAATCGACATGCTGGCGACGAGCGACGCCCGCGCGGCGTACAAGGACCTGCTCGATCTGGCGGTCGAACACGCCGTCACGCAGCGCGCGGCCGACCGAATCCGCGTCCTCACGCCGCTCACCAGCCGCGAGGAGATGGAATCTCGCCTCGACGACGTGCTCGCGGCCCGCGACGCCTGGGCGACACTCGAGAAGGCAGACCGCGAGGCCGTCCTCGCAGCCTACGAGCGCTACGACGAGCGCGACGAGAGCGAACGCGCTGCCGTCGAAACCGCGCTCGCCCTGCTTGAGGCCGGGGTCGACTCCGGTCCGTTCGAAACTGTCGCCGAACTCGAGCGCGACACGCTCACAACCGCCGCCGATGCACTCTCCGCGTTCGCAGACGACGGCGGGCAGGGTCGACTCGTCCGCGGTGCCGACGACGAACTCGACCGCCTGCGCGACGCACTCGGCACCGTCGAAGACATGGACGCCAACGCACTCGAGTTGATCGAGGAACTGCGAGACGACGGCGTCCGCGACGTGAGCCAGTTCCGCGAGGCGTTCGAGGACCACCTGCTCTCGGAGACGGCGGTGACGGTCGACCAGGTTCGCGAGGCGATGCCGACGGACGCGACCGACGCGACGGATTTCGTGGGGAGTACGCTTCGGACCTTGCGCGGCGATCTCACGGCGGCGATCGACGAACGCGAAGAGCAGGTCGCTGGGGAGTTGCAGGCAGAACTCGAGGACGCTCGCGACGCCATCGACCAGGCGGTCGCGGCGGTCGACGACATCGCGTTGCACCTCTCGCTCGCGCGCTTCGCGCTCGCGTACGACTGTACTCGTCCGACGTTCGTCGAGGGCGAGTCGGCCGCAGTGTCGGTCGTCAACGCGCGAAATCTGACGCTCGCCTCGCCGGCGACCGACTCGAATGTCGACCAGCGCGATGGTGGCCGGGGCGAGGGTGGCGATCAGGTCCAGCCGATCACCTACGCGCTGGGTGAGCATGGGCTCACTGAGGCGGATGCGATTTCCGGTCGAAGCGGGATTGGTACTGGCGTTGGCACTGGTACCAGCATCGCCACCGAGACCGGCGTCGGCACCGATACCGACGGCGACGACGGCTCCAGCGCAAACGCACTTCCCGGACGGGAACGCGTCTCCGTCCTCACCGGCGCGAACAGCGGCGGGAAAACCACGCTGCTCGAAACGTGTTGCCAGGTCGTCCTGCTCGCTTCGATGGGACTGCCCGTCCCCGCCGAGCGCGCCGAGGTGACGCCCGTCGACTCGCTCGTGTTCCACCGCCGCCACGCCAGTTTCAACGCGGGAGTACTCGAGTCCACCCTGCGCTCGGTCGTCCCACCGCTGTCCTCGGATGGTCGGACGCTAATGCTGGTCGACGAGTTCGAGGCGATAACGGAGCCGGGAAGTGCGGCTGACCTCCTGCACGGCCTTGTGACGCTGACGGTCGAGCGCGACGCGCTCGGCGTCTTCGTCACGCACCTCGCAGACGACCTGGAGCCGCTGCCGCCCGAGGCTCGCGTGGATGGTATTTTCGCCGAGGGACTGAGCCCGGAACTCGAGTTACTCGTGGATTACCAGCCGCGGTTCGATACGGTGGGCCGGTCGACGCCGGAGTTCATCGTCTCGCGGTTGGTAGCGAACGCGGATGACCGGGCCGAGCGTGCGGGGTTCGAGACGCTTGGCGAGGCGGTCGGCAACGACGTGGTTCAGCGGACGCTGGCGGACGCTCGCTGGAGTGAGTGAGCAAGTGACGGCGATGAGCAAGTGACGGCGATGATCACGTCCAGTCGGAATCTCGCTCATCGTCTCGCTTATCGTGCGGTGAGGTGGAGTCGTTGGGTGGCGTCCCATCGACCCACTCGTGGAGATCCGGAGGTAATCGATCTCCCTCCGGAAGTGAAGTCGGCTGGACCGGCGATTCACTGGCGGCTCCGGATAGATCTGTTTCCGCCGAACCGGAACCAGTCCCCGTGTAGGTGTAGACGACGCCGGCGTACTCCTCGCAGACGCGCGCTTCGAGATACGCCTGCGCGGCTCGCTGTGAGAGGACGCCCATTTCGATCACGTCAGAGAGGGTCGTTTTGGTCGCGCGAAACCACGTTCTGACGGGCTCGTCCGTCTGTTCCGTTCCGATGAGTGCGCCCCGGCCGTCCTCGTGGCCGTCACCCCACTCGAGCCAGCAGACGTGGTAGGGTGTGACCTCGTAGCCGGCACTGGGTGCGACGAGAAACAGCATCTCGTGGACACACGGATCGAGGTAGTCGGTGAGGATGCGGTCGCGTGCGATCGAATCGGTGAGCAGGCTCGCAGAGACTGCGCCGTCGGCGAGCGGGGTGTCGTCGCTGATCTCGGCTGCGAGTGAGGGATCGGTGCCGCCCCAGTGGCTGTATCGAAGGTCGTAGAGCCCGTCTGGGCGGCGGTAGCCGACGAGTGCTCTATGTCCCACGCGTCCCCTCCATCTCGTCGCGTGTGATTTCCGAGGTTCCGTCACGGCCGCTGGTGTGGTCTGCTTTCGGTGTGTGTCGGTGTCTCCAGCGTGGGACGTTGCTGAGACGGGCACACGGTGTCAGCACCGACATCGGCATCGTCACCGACATCGGCATCGGCATCAACATTGGAATCGGAATCGACATTGGAATCGGAATCGACATTGTCGACTCTGGTTCCCCTTCGGTATTTGAACCTCAGGACGGAAACCCGGCCGACCGACGAACGGTTCCAGTGAGGACAAACTGACTGTCGTCAGTGTGGTGAGTGACGCCGCGCGTTACTCGGCAGTTCCTGCAAACAGTTCCGACAGAACGTGTAGAAAAAGTCGTTTTCGGCCGAACAGTACGGGCACGAACCCTGTACCGTCGAGTTACTCGAGGCAGTCGTCTCTCGCATACACACCGCTCCGCCCGTCCCGGGAAAAAGAATGGCTCCGGCACGCGAAGGCACCGTCACTATAGTAACAACTGCAACTATTCACACACTGATCGCCGAACTGTCTGGTGATCAGGTGTGCATTGACTTGCAGTGGCTACTATAGCAGGTGGCGGTTACTCGGAGCATGATTCGATCAGCAGTTATAGTAACAACTGCAACTATTTACACACTGATCGCCGAGCAGGCTGGCGATCAGGTGTGTATTGACTTGCAGTGGCTACTATAGTCGCTCCTCCAGTCGTGAGGCGCATCTGTTCAACGAGCAGACTCGTCCACCAAGCACACCTTCGAATCCGAACCCGGCGAAACACCGAACTGGCTCGCGCCCCTCCGTCGAACTGAACACGAATGGATATGGACGGCTCGTACGACGCAATCCTCTTCGACAACGACGGCGTGCTGACCACCCCGACGGACCGAGACGTCCTCCTCGAGGCCATGACCGAGGCGTTCGCGACCGTCGGCGTCTCGAACCCTCCACAGGCAGCCATCGAGACGCTCCTCAGTCCAGATGTCGACTCGCTTCGGACCACCGCAGTCGAGCACGGTGTCGAACCCCAGACGCTCTGGACCGCCCGCGAGGAGGCCGCCATCGCCGCCCAGCGCGCAGAACTCACTGCCGGTCGCAAACAACTCTACGACGACACGGCCGTACTCGACTCGCTGTCCCAGCCAACCGCGATCGTGAGCAACAACCAGCACGAGACGATCGGAAACATCCTGGAACACCTCGATCTCCCGCCGTTCGAGGTCTGGTACGGGCGAGAGCCGACGATCGAGGGAATCAACCGCAAGAAACCGCGGCCGTACTATCTCGAGCAGGCAATCGACGAGTTAGGGGCGACGGAGCCACTCTACGTGGGCGACAGCTACGCCGACGTCGCGGCCGCGGCTGCTCTCGACATCGACGTGGCGTTCATCCGGCGCGAGCATCGCGAGGGCTACACCTTCGACGGTCCCGCTCGGCCGACGTTCGAGATCGAGTCACTTCGAGCGCTTCCACTCCACTAACGGCTCAACTCGACGCCGCAACGCGCGCCTCGGCACGCTCCTTGATGGCCTCGTTCATCGACTGAAAGCCGCGCTCGAGTTGGGCCTGATTGGCGAGCAGCGGAACGAGTGCACCACGAAACGTCTCCCGATGCAGGAATCGCGTTCGTTCGCCCCCGTCGACCGGCTCCAGTCGGAACTCGTGGTAGCCATCGAACGCGAAGGGGACGACCAGCCGCCCGAACCAGGCGAGTCGCCGCTGGTCCTCGACCGCGACGACCTCCGGTTTGAACGTCAGTCCGCGGCCGCCAGGCGGCTGAATACGTACCGTCAACTGCTCGCCCGCCGCCGGTGTGCCCTCGATCGACTGCACGAACGGATTCCACTCCGGATAGCGCTCGAACTCGAGTAGGACGTCCCAGACGACGTCGGGAGGAGCGTCGATCTCTTCGAAGACCTCGATCTGTCTCATGAGTAGCGCTAACGTGACGCATCTGTATGGGCGTAGCGGTTGGGTGAGTCCTCGATCAGTTCTCGAGTGTTGATCACCGGAACGCGCTGGCCCGACCTATTTCCCCGCGGTCGATGTCCTCCCGGTATGACGAACGTTGCGATCACTGGAGCAACCGGCCGGGTCGGCGGGGAGACTATCGAGGCGTTCGCGAACCGCGAGGAAACACTCACGCTCTTCTCGCACAGTGAACCCGACGACCTCGAGGCGACCCCAATCGAAATCGGCAATCGCGAGGAGGTCATGGACGCACTCGACGGACAGGATATCGTCGTTCACCTCGCAGCCAACCCCGATCCGCGCGCCGAGTGGGATGCAGTGCAAGAACCGAATATCGAAGGTGTCTACAACGTCTACGCGGCCGCAGTCGAACACGACCTCCAGCGCGTCGTCTTTGCGAGTTCGAACCACGCGGTCAACATGGATAACACCGTCTCACCCACCCGCCCGGAGTCGACTATTGGCACGCCGACCGCCGTCCAACCGGACGATCCGATGGACCCAGACACGTACTATGGCGTCACCAAGGTCTTCGGCGAGGCGATGGGGTCCTACTATGCCAACCGACACGGCCTGGACGTGATCAATCTCCGAATCGGCTGGCTTCTCTCACGTGAAGAACTGGCAGACGAGATTGCCGACCGCGACGGTCCCGGCGAACGCTACGCCCGCGCGATGTGGCTCAGCCCCGATGACTGCCAACGACTCATGAAGGCTGCCGTGACGAGTTCGCTCCCGAACACACCGGTTACCGCCCACGGCATCTCGAACAACTCCGAACGATTCCTCTCGCTCACCGAAACCATGCTTGCACTCGAGTACCAGCCACAGGACGATTCGGCGCGGGTACTCGAGTAGTCCTCGTTCCCAGACTGTGGTTGTGGGCTGTGGGTTGTGGGTTGCGGGGTGTCGGATTCTGTGCGGACGGGATATCACACGCACGTTTTTATAGGAATACGTGAAAGATCAGAGTCGATACGGATGGGGGAGACAGATGGATCTGCGGCGCGACTCGTAGATTATGGACTCGCCGTGCTCGTACTTGCCGTTGCAGCCGTGGTGTTCACCGATATTCCGCGGCCGTATCCGGTGTGGCTGAGCGGTGGCTCTGTTCCTGTCCCGCTCCCCGTTTCTGTTCCCGTTTCGCCCGAACTCGTCGCCGCTGGGTCGCTTGGTCTCGTGGTGTTGCATCGCCTGCAAACGGCTGAGATGCGTGGTGTGACGCCGATCACCGTCTTACTGGGAACGCTGACGCTGTTTCTCGCCGTGTTGGCGACGTACCTTCGGTGGGCCGGTGCCGGCGAGGGAAGCGGCGTGATCGTCATCGTGGCGTTCACGTTGGTCTGTGGTGTGGTCCTCGCGGGAGTCGTACTGGCCGAGGCGCTCGTTCGTGCTGGCCGATACTGGCAGCGACGGCGAGGCCAGTCGGTGTCTGTCCAGTGATCATCGCCACGTCGGTGTGATTACCTGGAGAGCGGCAACAGACAGTGTCAGGGCACGATTCAGGAGTTCGTCGAGCCGTCGCTGGGATCGAAAGACCGAATATCGGAACGTTCGTACGATATCGCATGTCCACGAAAGTCTCCGAGTCGACGGGCTACATGCCGAATCGACAGATGTCGGCGTTCGGCTACGTGATGGCGGTGGCAATTGCCCTGTTGCTCTTACCGGCACTGCCAGTCATCGCGGTCGTGTGGCTCCTCTGGCGTGCCTTCGTCGCCGAGGATCCGCCGGAATCGAGTTACGAACGCTGGCGAACCGAGACGGCGAATCGAGAACGAGACCGGGAGCCCAACTCGCCGAACGGCGCCTGATCGCGACGGACTGACTCTCTCACCGACCTGCAGACGAGACGAGCGCAGCCGGCGGCTCACCGGCCAGCTCGTCCCGGCTGTGTGGTGCCTCGAAGTCGAGGTCGGGCCCGCGGGCGACGATTCGGTGTGGATTCACATCCGGGTGGGTCGTGTAGTAGTGTTCCGTGATGTGGTCCATTTCCACCGTTTCGGCAATACCGTGCGTCTGATAGAGGTCCCGAAGGTAGGGCCACAGATTGTCGAACTCGCGGATGTACTGGACGTTACACATGAAGTGGGTGTGATAGACGTTGTCGAATCGAACCAGCGTCGTGAACATGGCGATATCGGCCTCGGTTAGCCGGTCACCGGCGAGATAGCGCTGGTCTGCAAGCACGTCGTCCCAGTGGGCGAGGGCACCGAAGAGTTCGGCGACCGCCTCGTCGTACGGCTCCTGTTCGGTCGCGAAGCCGGCGCGGTAGACGCCGTTGTTGATCGGCTCGTAGATGTTGTCGATGATTTGGTCGACTTTCTCCTGATATCCTTCTGGATAGAGGTCGACGGTGTGGTCCGCGAACTCGTCGAACTCGGTGTCGAACATCCGCATGATCTCTTCCGATTCGTTGTTGACGATGGTATCTTCCTCGGTGTCCCAGAGAACCGGCACCGTCACACGGCAGGTTACGTCCGGAGCCGCCCGAACGTACAGTTCGCGCAAATAATCGACGTCGTGAACGTGGTCGTGCGTACAGCCTTCCTTCTCGGGTGTAAACTGCCAGCCGTCCTCGGCCCGGTAGGGGTCGACGACCGAAACTGAGATGGCGTCCTCGAGTCCCTTCAGCGTCCGCGTCACGAGCGTCCGGTGTGCCCACGGACACGCGTAGGAGACGTAGAGGTGGTAGCGGCCCGCTTCGGGCTGGAATCGGGCGTCAGAATCGTCCTGCACCCAGTTACGGAACGTCGTCGCTTGACGCTCGAACGAGCCGTCGCCAGCCGTCAGTTCGTGTGCGTCTGTCCGCCACTCGCCGTCGACGAGCATGTTCATACCCCTTCGTAGCGCTTTGAAACCTAAAGCATGCAGCCAGCGTGCCAAGCGGCTACCAAGTGCGTGCTACCCGCTCGAGAACACTGTATCTGGATGTCTATAGTTGCAGTTGTTACTATAGAACGATCATCCTGTCCTGCAATGGGTATTGCCAACTACCAACACTACACGGAGACGAGTGAGTTACTCCGCGAGACGATTGTACAGCCAGCCAAACGAGACTCCGGCACTGAATCCATCCACAAACGCCAGTGTCGTCCCCCAGAGAAGGTCGCCAGGTGTTCGGTCGTATCCCGGGTAGATATCCTCGAAGAGCAACCGCCACCGCTCGCCATATCCGGTGCCGGCTGTCAGTTCGAGGACGGCGATGAGCAGTGCCCAGAAAATACCGGACGCGAGTCCGAGTGCGCGCGTATCGATCGGTCCAGTCATGGCTCTGTAGACGATACGTCGACAGCTATGACTGGTGGCTGCAATCGAAAGCCCAGTGTTCGGAATTTAAGTGGACTGGGCGTTCACTCCGGGATACAATGGCAGATGAGGGCGACGGGACGGGGAAACACCGACAGAGCCGACTCTTGACCGACGACGACGGCACGTTCGACGCCGAACGCGCTCGTGACGAGTCGCTGCCGGTCGAGGACGGCGAGGTCATCGACACCGACGACCTTGCTGATCATCAGCACTATATTGCGGGGCGAGGCATCTACGACGACCGAAATCGGGTCAACGACCTCACCGGCAAAGAGTGGAAGTACGCGACCAAGTCGGTCATTGCGGAGCGCTACCCGCCGGATGTCCAGCACGACCTGCGAAGCGAACACGGTGGCCAGAAACCGCCCCGACTCTGTGCGGAACTCATCGGCCGGTTCAGCAAGGCCGGCGATACCGTCCTGGACCCGTTCGCCGGCGTCGGCGGCACCCTCCTCGGTGCGAGCTTCTGCGAACACGAGGGGACCGGTCTCCGCGAGGCCATCGGCTTCGAGCGGACCGAGCGCTGGACCGAAATCTACGCCGAGGTACTCGAGTGCGAGAACGCGGAGCGTCGCGACCGCGGGGAACCCGAACTCGCCGCACAGGACATGCGCCACGGCGACTGTGCGGACCTGATCGAGGAGGTTGACGACGACAGCGTGGATCTGCTCCTCACTGACGTCCCCTACTGGCACATGGACGAACTCGAGCAGACGCGCAACGTCCACGAGGCCCGAGAGAGCAAGTTGGGGTCGTTCGACGTGGACGAAACGGGAGATGACGGGGCTGAGAAAGAAGATGGCACAGAGACCACCGGAGACGCAACGGAGCCTGTTGGAGACACGGCCGAAACCGCAACAAAAGACGACTGGCTCGCCGACATGGCCACCAAATTCGACCGCTTCACTGACGCCGTCGCCCCCGACGGCCACGTCGTCGTCTTCATCGGCGACATGTACCGCGACCAGTCCTACAAGTTCCTCTCGGCCGACCTTGCACGAGCGATTGAATCGACCGCTCCCCTAACCCTCGCGGCAAACCTGGTCTGGTACGACCCGACGAAAGACCTCCACGTCTACGGCTATCCGTTCTCGTTCGTCCCCTCGATGGTCCACCAAAATATCCTCGTTTTCCGCCCCGACGACACTGCAGACTGACGGTTGTTCGTTGGTTCGTTAGGTGCACTCGAGTACCCGACTGGTCCGTACCTCTTACAGCAGATCTGTTCCTCGGCCACCACTACTGCAACGCCGTCCGCACCTCGTCTGCACTACTCGTCTCCGTCACCACCGCCACCTCGTCACCCGCCTCGAGTTCCGTCCCCGGCAGCGGAATCGTCAACGACTCGCGGGCTCGCCCGTGAGCATAGATCCGCGCCGACTCGGGTAACTCGAGCTCACTCATGCGCTTTCCGACTGCGGTCGAGCCGTCGGGGATTTCGAGAACGGTGAGCTGGAGATTCGTTGCGAGATCGGTGACGGCGTTGAAGTCGCCACCGAGCATGGCGGTTTTCGCACCGGCCGCGCCGAGGCGTTCGGGGTAGATGATCTCGTCGACTTCGTCGGCGTATCTGGTATAGATTTCCTCGCGATAGTCCTCGTCGATTCGCAAAGCGGTCCGGCAGTCGTGGTGGTTACCGACCATACAGGCGGCGAAGTTGGCGTTGAGGTCGGGAGTGAACGCGCCGATTGCGTCTGCTGTTTCGATGTCGGCGTCGACGAGGACGGCTTCGTCTGCGCCGTCGCCCTGGACGGTTTCGAAGCCGTCGCCGCTCGCCCGATCGATCCGGTCGGGGTCGTTGTCGACGACGACCACGTCGTGTCCTTCCTCGCTGAGGATCCGACTGGTTCGAGAGCCCACGCGACCGTACCCAACGATGACGAACTTCATGATAACACAGTACATGCTCCGAGATGAAATACGTTCGTCCCATCACGGGTTGTGAACTGCTACTCCAATCGTGTCAATCACCACACCAACCTCTCTGCCACGGTATTCGAATGTATGCACATATGTGGAACGGATTTCCGAAACTGAGACAAGAACTTTTAACTAAGCGCTGTGGATATGCTTGACCATCCAACATGGGGGTTACCGAAACGATCGCGGACTACTTTGGATTCGATGAGTACGACACAAGCCTGTCGACCGAGGCGGTCGCGGGACTGACGACGTTCCTGGCGATGTCGTACATCATCATCGTCAACCCGACGATTCTGAGTAGTGCAATCCAGATCGACGGCTACACCGACACACAAACATTTCAGATGATCGCCGTTGCGACGATTCTCGCATCGATCGTCGCGACAATCGTGATGGCGTTCTGGGCGGACCGTCCGTTCGGACTCGCACCCGGAATGGGGTTAAACGCCTTCTTCGCGTTCACCGTCGTCATCGGACTCGGCGTCCCCTGGGAAGTCGCTCTCGCCGCCGTGTTCGTCGAAGGAATCATCTTCATCGCACTGACTGCAGTCGGTGCGCGTCGCTACATCATCGAACTATTCCCGGAACCAGTCAAGTTCGCCGTTGGGGCCGGTATCGGTGTTTTCTTGCTCTTCCTCGGTCTGCAAGAGATCGAACTGGTCGTCGCCGACGATGCAACGCTGGTCTATCTCGGCAACGTCGCGACGAGTCCCGTTGCCGCACTTTCGCTCGTCGGATTGGTACTGACGTTCGTCCTCTACGCTCGCGGTGTGCGTGGTGGGATCGTTCTCGGCATTCTCTTCACCGCGATCAGCGGCTGGCTGCTCACCCTCCTCGGCTTTGTCGCACCGGGTGAACTCGCGCCCGAAGACGAGTACAACCAGATCACGAACGAGGGGCTGAGCGGCATCATCGACATGATCACGAGCGTTCAGTACGACTTTACGCCACTCATCTACGGCTTCGTGGACGGACTGGGGATGATCACTGAGGAGCCACTCGTCTTCGCGCTCGTCGTCTTCACGTTCTTCTTCGTCGACTTCTTCGACACCGCCGGCACGCTTATCGGCGTCTCCCAGATCGGTGGCTTCCTCAACGAGGACGGGAACCTGCCCGAGATGGAGCGCCCGCTGATGGCCGACGCAGTCGGCACAACCGTCGGTGCAATGATCGGGACCTCGACCGTGACGACGTTCATCGAATCCTCGGCCGGACTCGAGGAGGGCGGTCGAACCGGCTTCACCGCGCTGGTGGTCGCCGGTCTCTTCACGCTCTCGCTGCTGTTCGTCCCGCTGATGGGTGCGATTCCGCAGTACGCGACCTACATCGCGCTGGTCGTGGTCGGTATCATCATGCTCCAGGGCGTTGCTGACATCGACTGGAACGACCCTGCCTGGCTGATCTCGAGTGGACTTACGATTACGATCATGCCGCTGACGGCCTCGATTGCGAACGGCCTGGCCGCGGGGATCATGAGCTACCCGCTTATCAAGGCGGCGGTGGGCGAGCGCGCTGACGTCTCGCTCGGTCAGTGGGCGCTCGTCGTTGCGTTCATCATCTACTATATTGCCTACTTCGCGACGGATGCTGGCATGCTGGCGTTCTGACGGCTGACGGCAGACGGCTGACGGCTGACGGCTGACGCGGGGCACCGTCCCCGGTGTTTTGTCACTCCATTTGTCACCGTTTACTACACCGCACCGCCAACCGATCGATACCGCTACCGGTGTCCTCATACACCTCCATCCGTTAGCCCTTCGTATGGCTGACATCACACTGTACAATCTTCCCGGCTGTCCATTCTGCGTCAAGGTCCAATCGAAACTCGACGAACTCGAACTCGAGTATGATGTAATCAACGTCGAACGAGACCACGCGAAACGAACGGAGGTCGAAGCAGTGAGTGGGCAGACTGGCGTCCCAGTTATCACTGATGAAGCAACCGATGTCGAGGGAATGCACGAAAGCGATGATATCGTTGCCTATCTCGAGGAAATGTACGGAGCCTGAAAGACCTGTCAGGTGGAACGAATCGCTATCGATGGCCCGTCGTCGACCTGACGCTACCGTTGAATCGACCGCGTAAGCGTAAACACGAATAGCGCGATGAGAAAGGCCCCAACGAACGCCTGCACTTGTGCTGCCAGTCGAACGGCGGTGCGCTCGACCGGTACGGAGCCGCCCAGTACGAGCGTTACGAACGATTCGAGACTAAACATCAGGTAGCCGACGGAACCTCCATATGGCGGTGAGCCCGGCCAAAGCGCCGCGTACAAGAGCGCAAACCCAGCGACGATTCCAGCAGCAGTCAGGACGACCCGACCCGGTCGTTCGCCGTGACCGGCGACAGCACCGAAGATCGCATTTGCGACCCACTTACCGCTATCGACGATTCTCGACCGTGACCAACCCGCCTCTCGTGCGCGTTTTGCGTGTCCATCTCGCCGGTAGCGCATCTCGTGGCGGAAGAACTCGCCGGCAGCCTTGCTATCGCCGACGGCTTTTGCACCGTGTTTTGCCTTGAGGTACGTGCTCTCGAGTGTTTCTGGCGACCATTGTCGCTCGTCTCTGTCTCTGTCTCTGTCTCTGTCTCTGTCTCCGTCGCCTGCACCCTCGCTTCCATGGTTCCCCTCGTGGAGTCGCCACCCACTGGACTCGAGTGCACTCCGCACGGTCCGATCCCGGAAGTCGAACCCGTCGAAGTGCGTGTTTTCGATGATGAACTGGGAGAGCGACAGCGGAACCGTTTCCGTCCGGTTTTCAGTGTCGGTGTTGCCCTCCGTACCAGTGGCTCCGTCGGTCTCACTGTCGCTTTTCGTTCCCCACTCGATCGGTCCAACTTCGGCACCCGAAAGATCGTACGTGAGTGACGCAACCGTTTCTAGTCGTCCACCAGAGAGCACTGCGCCGGACAGATCAACCAGACAGGAATCGGCATCGCACTCGAGTCCCGTGAGCAATAGTCGGTCGGCAAACGTCGCCTGTGCGAAGACGGCTCGAGATGGAACGGTGACGTTGGTGAGTCGGACGACATCCTCGAAGGTCCCGTCCTGGAACATTGCCTCCTGTCGAATCGTCGCACCGCCGAAACGGGTCGGCCCAGCGACAGTTACGTTCCACCAGTTGAGTCCACCGGCGAAGGTAGCACCGGAAAAGAACGCTTCGCCCTGAAACGAGGCGTTGCTGAACGACGACTCCTCGATTGCTGTCGCCCTGTCGAAGAGTGCGTCGTCCCCAAATCTGGCACCAGGCGCATCGATCCCGCGACCAGTTTCCACTCCGCGGCAGACGGCACGACCGCCGAACGTCGCATCGGGTAGCGAGAGGTCGCCCGTAACCACGGTATTCGATATCGAGACGCGATCGTCGAACCGTGCGTCACCTGCACGTAGATCGCCGTCGATGTGAGCGTCTGCAACTGAGACTGACTGTTGTGCACGGATAGTCGAACACTCAAAATCACCGTTGCAGATCGCACCATCGAACTGGAGCGGGTTCTCGACTGTCGCCTTGCGCAGATCGACCCCCTGTTCGATAGTCGCGTGACGGAGATCGATTGGGTAGTTATCTCGAGTAGCCAGTGTTTCGTGGCGAAGGTCGAGCGAAACGAATATCGCTCCGATGAACTGTTTGCTCCGACGACGGTCTCGCTTGCCGTCGCTGTCGCTATCTCTATCACTATCACTATCACTATCACTATCGCTATCGTTATCGTTTCCGTCCGGGTTACTACAGACTGCGTCTCGGAGCGCGTCACCCGTTTCGCTGGGGTCCCAGTCCCGTTCTGCAAGCGGGGTGTGAAAGCGACAGTATCCATCGTTCCCGTCGGCGGACCGATGGCATCGCCACGTTCCGTCGGCGTTCAACTCGCTTGTATCCAGTGTGTTTCCGGTTTCGGCCGTTCGTTCCCATCCATCGGGATCGAATTCGTACTGACACTGGCGCTCACGCTCACACTCGCGCTCACGCTCACGCTCACGCTCACACTCACTCTCGCTCGTCACACCTTACCTGTCCGCGAAACCAAAATAAATCGACCGGCTAGGCTGCTTCCTCGTGCTCTGCGCGCTCGCGAATCACGTCTCGAAGTTCGTCTGTATCGCGAAGGTTCTCGAGTTCCTCGCGTTCGACGAGCGCCGTGCCGTCGACGGACTCCTGCTTGGCGCGGTCGACGACGTACACCGATCGCGTGCGGGTGACGTGCCCGATCGAACTCATGATGCGGGCGCGCTTCTCTGCGGCCTTGGTGAACTTCGAGTGGCCGGTGAGGACGACTTCGCTGTCGTCTTCGTCCTTGCTGACGGCCTTGAACGGCGAGCGGATCGTCGGGTGAACGCTGTAGCCGGCTCGTGTGAGAACGGCGACGACCTGTTTGTCGTCCGGATCGGCCTCGGGGTCGTCCGGCGTATCATCGGTCTCGTGGACGTCGTCTGCACCCTCGAGCACGTCGACGGGGCTCGTCAGCGGCGCGTTGAAGAGATCCTCAAGTGCCATTGCGACTTCGACGGAGGCGTTCATCCCGTCTTCGTACTTCGAAACGGTGCGCCGGGAGACGCCGAGTTCGGTTGCGAGTTGGCCGAGACTCCAGTCGCGGCCCTCGCGTTCGTCGGCGAGAAGATCGCCGTCGATGTTGACGTAGAGGCCGCCGGGTGCGGCGTAGATCAGCGGCGGCACGTCCTCGATGAACAAGTTGTACGCGGTGTCGGGACTCAGGACCGGAACGCCGTGGCGGAAGTAGACGACGTCTGGCTTGAGATCCTCGTCACGACTGCGCAGACCGAGCACGAGCGGCGTCGCCTGGAGATAGGTTCCGAGACGACGCATCTCGTGGCCGGTCGCTTCGTTGAACGCATCGATATTGCCGAGAATCTTGACGAGCAACAGGTCCTCGCCACGACGCGCGGCGATATCGAAACTCTTCGGGCGGATTGCACACCGGTCACTGACGACGAATCCCGCGTCCTCTAACATCGCGGTCACGTTGCCGACCAGTGCGGAGCGGGACATAGGGTATTGTAAGCTATTCCTCCTACAAGAGCGTTTCCCCGCGATGGCTACCTGCGGGGTCGCGATTGGAGGGTGTATCAGCAGTATTCTTATGTAGGGTCGACAGTGCTCATGTATAATTGTTCGTCTCGCATCGGCTGCTGATTCTGCTGCTCCAGTCGCCGCAGTTCACTGGAACAGTTGGCACACCGAAAGGCGTTACTCACGCCCGTCATAAGACTCGCTGATGACGATCGTCGGGCTCGACGACACAGATTCCCGTGAACACGGTATGTGTACGACCTACGCCGCCGCACAGGTTGCAAAGCAACTGCGTCGTGAGGCTGGCGCCGCGGTCGCTCGCACCCTCCTCGTCCGGCTCAACCCCGCAGTTGAATACAAAACGCGCGGCAACGCCGCGCTCGCGATCCACACCGACTGCGATCCTGCTCGCGCGTTCGAAATTTCACAGGGAGTACTCGAGTCCCTCGCGGAAACGCGCGACGAACGGACCAACCCGGGACTGGTCGTCGCGGACGTCGATCCCGACGCTGGCGAGGACGCGATTCCGGCGTCACTCGCCCGCTTTTCCACGCGCGCAATCAGAGATCACCTCTCGCGCGCTGCGGCCGAGACGCTGATCACCGACCACGACTACCAGTCCTGGCACGCGGGAAACGGCCGCGGGCGAATCGGCGCGCTGGCTGCAATCGGCGCTTGGCGCGCGCTCTCGGACTGGACCTACGAACAGATCTCCTACCGCGAACCCGAACGGTGGGGAACGCCGCGCGAGGTCGACCACAACAGCGTCTTCGCGGCCGCAGCAGCCGGCTATCCCGACGTGTGGGACACCGTCGACCGCGGAGAGAACGAACCCGTCTGCGTCCCCCACACACCGGGGCCGATCCTTCACGGGATCCGTGGCGACTACCCCGAGGCCGTCCACCGCGTCGCCGAACAGATCGACAGCGAGCCGGTGTACTCGAGTCACCTGTTCGTGACGAACCAGGGGACGGACGTGCATTTGCGGGATGTAACTGTGACTGTGGGTGCTGACAGTGGCTCAGGGATCACTGAGGCGGATACCGGTGCAGCGACCACGACCACCCTGCAGGACGGCCGCGCCTACCGACTCGACGCACGAGTCGTTGCTGAGCCGGAGACGCGACGCGGCGGCCACGTCTTCGTCGACGTTGAGCCGAAGGGTGTGGCAGTCGACGATGCGGACAGCACCGCTAGCTCACCGTCCACTCTCTCCTGTGCCGCCTTCGAACCCACCAAACGCTTTCGCGACCACGTTCGCGCACTGCGACCCGGCGACCGCCTCACCGTCTGTGGGGAACTCGCCGGCGGCACGCTCAAACTCGAGAAGGTCGCCATCCGCGACCTCGACACCACCGACCTCGTGACACCGGTCTGTCCCGACTGCGAGCGAACGATGGAGAGCGCGGGCCGCGATCAGGGCTATCGCTGTCGAGATTGTGGAACCGACGCACCCGGGAAGGAACGCACTGAGATCGAGCGGGGACTCGAGTTGGGCTGGTACGAGGTGCCGCCGTGTGCGCGGAGACATATCGCGAAACCGCTGGTTCGGGGTGGGTTCGACGGGCCGGTGCATCCGGAGCGCTAAGGGCGCGTTGGAGTGGAGTCGCCGGAACGTGACCGGAGATTCTTTGTTCCCGCCGTCGTGCAGCCGATATGGGACTATCGACGAGTGCGGACCCGAAGCCGCCGGGTGTGTTCGCGTTCGAGATGCTGGCAGCGCTGCTCGTTCCGCCGCTGGTCGGTGGCGCTGGACTCGCAGCGGTGAGCGGGACTGAGAACTTTCTTCCGGGATTCGGTATCGGGCTTCTGCTGGGGATTATGCTTGCATCGCTCAGACGGGAGATTCGTGGCGTACGGGGCGGCGAATGATGCGAGCGTGCAGGGTGAGAAAGAGATGCGGGGCCAGCGTCGAACAGCTGACACTGCGAATACAGCCTACGGGACACTCACGCCGCGTCGAGCCAGGAACTCGCCCACGGCCTTGATCTCGACTGGACTGCCGATGATCCGACAGTAGTTCTCGCCCTCCGGGAACACCGTGATGGTAAACTCCTCGGTGAGCTGTGGCTCGAGACTCTCGACAGCCTCGGCCGGGAGGACGATTTGCGTACTGTCACGCAGCCGTGTCGGGTCTGACATCTGCTTAGGCTGCGGTTTTGCCTGGTCCCGTTTATCTGTGTCGGAATTCAGTTTGTATTGGTAATAGGACCGGGAACAATGAACAGGAGCGGGGACTCGAACACGACTCGCCGTTCCCTCGCATGGAAAGGGTTTTTCGGGACGACCGGCTGGGTATAGACAAATGGGGCTCGAGGAGGACATCCAGGAGATCGAGGACGAAATCGCCAACACGCCCTACAACAAGTCGACCGAGGCCCATATCGGTCGACTGAAGTCCAAGCTCGCCGAGAAAAAAGAGAAGTTCGAGAAACAACAGTCCGGCTCGGGCGGTGGCGGTGGCTACTCCGTGGAGAAACACGGCGACGCCACGATCGCGCTGGTCGGCTTTCCGAGCGTCGGGAAGTCGTCGCTGTTGAACTCGATGACCAACGCGGAGAGTGAGACGGGCTCCTACGAGTTCACGACGCTCGACGTGAACCCCGGCATGCTCAGTCACCGCGGGGCGAACATCCAGATGCTGGACGTGCCCGGGCTGATCGAAGGCGCAGCGACGGGGCGTGGCGACGGCAAGCAGGTGCTCGCGGTCGTGCGAAACGCGGACCTGATCGTGTACGTACTGTCGGTGTTCGAAATCGAGCAGTACGACCGCTTGCAAGAGGAACTGTACGACATCAACATCCGCGTCGACGAGGAGCCACCCGGCGTGACGGTTCGCCCGAAGATCAAAGACGGAATCAAGATCACTTCCAGTACCGAGCAGGACCTCGACGAAGAGACGATTTCGGACGTGCTCCGCGATCAGGGCTACGTCAACGCCGACCTGAATCTTCAGGAGAACGTCACGATCGACCGTCTGATCGACGGGTTGATGGACAACCGTGAGTACATCCCGTCGATCACCTGTGTCAACAAGGTCGACCTCATCGAACCCGACTACAAGGAAACGGTCGACGAACAACTTCGCGAGCGCGACCTCGACCCTGAGGAGGTGACGTTCATCAGCGCCGAAATGGAGAAAGGACTCGAGGCGCTCAAAGACCGCATCTGGAACAATCTCGACCTCATCCGCGTCTATATGGACAAACCCGGTCGCGGCGTCGACTGGGACGAACCGCTCGTCATCGAACGCGGCTCCACCGTGGGCGAGGCGATCACAAAACTCGGCGGAGAGATGGAAGAACGGTTCCGATTCGCCCGGGTCAGCGGACCAAGTGCGACACACGACGAACAGCAGGTCGGTGAGGAGCACGTACTCGAGGACGAGGACGTGTTGAAGTTGATTCTGCGTCGCTGACGGACGGGGCACTTTTTCGACACACGTTGTTCGACATGCGTTGGTGAGTCTCGAAACTAGGTCAGAACGTCTCACGATCGGACTGACTTTTTCGAGCGCAACGCGAACGAACGAGTCGCGGTTCGGGACACAATACGTTGCTGTCCGTAAACGAGACGCGGATAGACTTTCGAGAATATACTGATCTATAGGGCAAACAATCGAATACGTAGGATTATTTGCACACCTGGTGAATAGTGGCGCATGTCGGATTTTGGTGCACTTTCGCTCGTTCCACCGCTGCTTGCGATTGTCCTCGCAATCGTGACACGCCGACCGATTCTATCGCTATTTGTCGGGATCTGGTCGGGTGGCATCATCGCAACGGGGACGCACGGAATTGGACAGACGTTCGATTGGATCTCCGGATCGATTGGGGACGTATTCCACGCCCAAATTCTGGTCTTCACGCTGTTGCTTGGTTCCGGCGTGGCGCTCATCTGGCGTCTCGGTGGTGCAACAGCCGTTCGAAACTGGGCGACCAATCGGATTCGAACCCAGCGAACCACCGGGCTCACCACGTGGATTCTCGGGATACTCCTGTTCTTCGACGATTACGCAAACACGGCCATCGTCGGCAACACAATGCGCGAAATCTCCGATCAGATGCGGATGTCGCGCGAAAAGCTGTCTTACATTGTAGACTCGACCGCCGCACCGGTCGCAACCATCGGGCTCTCGAGTTGGGTCGCGTTTCAGCTGTCGATGATCGACGAGGGGTACGAGAGTCTGGTCAACGACGATGACCTCGACGTTGCTGCAGGAGACGTGCCAGGAGTCTTCGAAACGTTCGTCGGGTCGATTCCGTTTAATACATACTCGCTGCTTGCGATCGTGATGGTTGGCGTTATCGTCCTCTCGCGACGCGATTACGGGGAGATGCTCACCGCCGAGCGCCGCTCCTGGCAGACGGGGAAGGTCAATCGGGACGACGCACAACCGCTGCAAGAGGTCGAAGAGGACCTTCGCGAACCGATCGAGAAAAAGCCGATGCTACGGACGTTCTTCGCGCCGATTGTGGCCCTCGTTGCGGTGACGCTCGCCGGTGCGTTCTGGACGGGGTATCAGGAGTGGGGTGCCGAACAGGCCGAGGAGGGAGCCCCGACGACGGTTACGGAGGCCATGAACGAGGAGGGGGTCGTTCAGGCCCTTGTTGACATCGTCGGTGCCGGTGACTTCGCTGCCGCGCTCGTCTGGGGATCGTTCGCCATGGTCGCGACGGCAATCATCATCGGACTCGCGTACGGCCTGTTCGATCTCGGTGACAGCGTCGAGACGGTACTCGAAGGATTCAACCTTATGCTGACCGCAGTGACCGTGCTCGTCCTCGCGTGGTCGATCAGCGCCGTCGCGGAGGACCTCGGGACCGGCGACTACGTCGCCACCGTGGTCGGCGACTTCCTCCCGCCCGAACTGCTCCCAATCGTCGTCCTCTTTGTGGCCGCCTTCGTCGCGTTCACGATGGGGTCGTCCTGGGCAACGATGGGGATCGTGACGCCGATTGCCATCACGGTCGCCTACAACCTCACTGGTACCTTCGAACTGATGCCAGTCGTCGTCGGCGCAGTGTTCTCCGGTGCTATCTTCGGTGACCACACGTCGCCGATTTCGGACACCTCCGTCCTCTCGTCGACGTTTACCGGCGCAGACCTCATCGACCACATTCGGACGCAGATATACTACGCTACGACGGTCATGTTTGTCGTCGTCATCTGCTACCTCCTCTACGGCTACTTCTCGGTGCCACCCATTGTCTTCCTCCCGATCGGTTTTTTCCTGCTTGTCGGGCTGGTCTACGCCCTTTCGGAACTCGATGGGCTCCGCCGGGGAGTCGACCCGAAGACGTCTGCCGGTCCCCAGGAGCCACCCGCTCGCTCGGCCCAGGACCGCGAGGACTGAGACTGAGCACGAACCACGACCGAGAGGACTGCACACCACTTACGGACTGTTTCACCATTCCTCGCCAGCCACTCGCCAGCCACTCGCCAGCCACTCGTCACACACTACCGAACAGACCGCCGCCTTCGCCACTCTTTTGCCAATTCCCGGCGTTTGCTCGCCCATGGACGGAACGCTCGACCACGTGATGCTTCGCGTCGCAAACCTCGAGGAGTCACTCGAGTGGTACCAGACCCATCTCGAGTACGAAGAGAAAGATCGCTACGAGGGCGACGGCTTCACCATCGTCTATCTCGGCCCCGAAGAGATGCACGAGGACGGTGCACTGCTCGAACTCACCCACAACGAGGGCGAGGACGACCTCGAGGTCGGCGACGCCTGGGGGCACATCGCTGTCCGCGTTCCCGAGGGGGAACTCGAGGACTACTACCAGCAGCTCATGGACGAGGGCGTCGAGGACTACCGCGATCCTGAGTCCTGCGGTGGCCGCTACGCGTTCGTGAAGGATCCGGACGGCCACGAAATCGAGATCGTCAAGCGCGACCCCGATGAGGGCGCGCTCTGGTCGCTCGACCACACGATGATCCGCGTCGAGGACGCCGACGAGGCGCTCGGTTACTGGACTCGCAAATTCGAGTACGAACACACCGGCCGCTGGGAGGCAGACACGTTCTCGAACTACTTCCTGAAGCCCGAGGACGCCGCGCCTGAAGAGATGGCACTCGAGCTCACCTACAACTACGACGGCCGTAGCTACGACATGGGCGACGCCTGGGGTCACCTCTGCGTTCGCGTCGACGATCTCGAGGACGACTGGGAGCAGCTGCTAACCCGTGAGGCGCCGGATTACCGCGACCCCGAGAGCAACGACAACATGTACGCCTTCACGAAAGATCAGGACGGCCACGAGATCGAGCTCCTCGAACGCGACCCGGACGCTGACTCACTGTTCCCGTTCTAGATACAGTCAATTAAGCAACTAGAACGTCTCGTATTAGCGGTTTCGAAACACCGGGGTAATAACGATATCGGCCGTTATCGGCTGTTTCTCGGAAGAAAGACGGTACCAGCTGGTGATATCTTCAACAAGTTTATGCCGGGTCCGGTTCGTAAACAGTAACGAATGTTGACAGGGTGGCGGTTTCGAATCGGAAGCGTTCTTGGCGTGATCGCGGTGACGATCACTGCCGTACTCGCTGCAAACCACCCCGCTTTGCAGGCTCTCTTTACGACGTACGTGCCGCTGTTCAATCGACTCGAGGTTACAGTCCTCTCTGGATCGTCGTTGTACTGGGCGGTCGCACTGAGTGTGATCGCAGTCGTTGGCTGTCTCATTCCGCTGTATAAACCCCAGCCGCGGCGGACGCTCGATCTGGTACTTTTCGCCCAGAAACGCGTTGTTGTCGCAATGCTCGCACTCGCGGCACTTGGCTACTTCAAGTGGTCACACCGCTTGCCACGAGCGACGCTTGCGATGATTGCAGGCGTGCTTCTCGTGACGATTCCGCTGCTGTTTCTCGTCATTCGTCGTCATCCCGGGAAAGGCGCTTCGCGGACACTCATCGTGGGTGACGACCTCGGCCAGATCGAACGTATCGCTCCGGAAATCGATACACCGGTGCTTGGCTATCTCTGTCCGTCGACAGTAGCCACGTTTTCCTTCGACGAACAGACGATCGACTCTCATCTCACGACTGACGGTGGGATGGTCGTTGGAGATCCAACGAATCAGCAGCCCGGCGACCACGATCAGGATTCAGAGGGGAAGGCCTCCGGTGAGACAGATCCGAATGCTGGGACACTACGTCACGGCGACCACGACACCGTCGACGCGTTGACCCGACTCGGTGGCCTCTCGAGACTCGAGGACGTGCTGGTCGAGTACGACATCGACACCGTCGTACTCGCCTTCCAGCGGCCCGACCGCGCCGAGTTTTTCGGTGCGCTCGATGCCTGCCACGAACACGGCGTGCGAGCGAAAGTCCACCGCAAGTACGCCGATAGCGTGTTGGTCGCGAGCAGCGCCGTCGATACACTGGTCGACGTCGACCTCGAGCCGTGGGATCCGTTCGATCACTTCTTCAAGCGCGTCTTCGACGTCTGTTTTGCCGCCGCCGGGTTGCTCGCGTTCGCGCCGCTCATGCTGGTGATCGCACTCGCGATCAAACTCGACAGCGCCGGACCGGTGCTGTACAGCCAGCATCGAACTGCCGGCTTCGGTGAGACGTTCCCGATCTACAAGTTCCGGACGATGGTACCCGAAGGTGAGTCCGCGACACCGACCGACGACGAAAACAACGACCGCATTACGCGGGTCGGACGCGTGCTCCGAACAACCCACCTTGACGAGCTCCCACAGCTGTGGTCGATCCTGCTCGGCGAGATGAGCGTCGTCGGTCCGCGGGCGGTCTGGACCAGCGAGGAGCCGCTGCTCGAACAGGACGTTCCCGCGTGGCGAAAGCGCTGGTTCGTCAAACCCGGCCTCACCGGACTCGCTCAGATCAACGACGCCAAGAGCACCGACCCGAACATGAAGCTCCGGTACGATCTCGAGTACATCCGCAAACAGTCCATCTGGTTCGACTGTACGATCGTGATCCGCCAGCTCTGGAAGGTACTCGACGATGTCAGAGGGGCGTCTGAGTAAATCGTCATAATATAGTAACAACTGCAACTAGTTACACACTGATCGCCGAGCAGGCTGGCGATCAGGTGTGCAGTGACTTGCAGTGGCTACTATAGTGCCTGAAGCGTCTCAGCCAGCGGCGTGCACTGGTCTGCCCCGCCAGATGGAGCGAAAGTGGCCAATCCACGGTGAGACAGTCTGGTATTCGATAGGCTCTGTTGAAATCCTTAGTGAGTTACAGGTTCGGTCGGTAGTTTGAGTAGATGCAGACCCTCCCAAAGTCTCGGTTGCTCCGATTTGTCGAGGAAGCATTTCAGTTAGCGAAACGTGCCGTAGCTCGATACTCCTCAAAGTTCTCGAAACAACGCTACACGCTCCATCAGCACATCGTTCTCCTCTGTCTCAAGGTTCGGAAGAACACGACCTATCGTACACTCCTCGACGAACTCATCGAGATGCCCCGTATCCGGAACGCGATCAATCTCACTGAACTCCCTGCGCCGTCTACGCTCTGCAAGGCGTTCAACAGACTCGATATGGCTGTCTGGCGAGTGCTGCTCAATCTCTCTGTTTCACTGCTCCCGACCACCGGCGTTGCGGGGATCGATGCTTCGGGATTCGACCGCAGTCACGCCTCGAAACACTACACGAAACGAGCCAAACTCACGATTCAGCAACTCAAAGTAACACTGTTGGTCGATTCCAAAGTGAACGCAGTCCTTGATTTACACGTGACGACGACACGAAAACACGATAGCCAGATCGCTCCATCGTTGATCAAACGTAACCCCGAGACTATCGACATCTTGCTCGGGGACAAAGGCTACGACGACCAGAAAATCAGACAGCTTGCTCGTCAACACGAGATTCGTCCACTAATCAAGCATCGTGAGTTCACACCGCTTCACAAGGCATGGAACGCACGCTTAGACGCTGACCTCTACGGCCAACGGAGTCAATCAGAGACAGTCAACTCAACGCTCAAGCGGAAGTACGGTGCATTCGTCCGTTCACGACGCTGGTGGAAGCAGTTTCGTGAACTCGCTCTTGGGTGTATCGTCCACAATCTTGACCAAGCAATCTAACGGTTAGTACAGGGCAAGAAGTCATCGCTCAATAGAGCGACTATCGGAACCGTTCGATGATATTAATCGAGCCGGGATACGACCACGCTGACCCGGACGCCGCTTTCTGTGTGGCAACGACAGCAAATCCGAATGTAGCGAAAACCGCGACCACCAGTGCAAGTAGCAAGGGGATTCCAATGAAGGTAAACACTGTGTCGAGGGGTGACGGTACCGCCAGCAGTTCAGTCGGCTCACCGTTGATTGTTACTTCGTCGGCACCAAGGAAGCCTGTCACGAACGCAGCAACTGCCAGAACAATAACGGTGATATGCCAATTAATCGCGTTTCGGGCGTTCTCTCGCGTAAATTCGTGGTCTGATACGGCATACATGATGGCAGGGCCAACGAAACTGGTGAAAAGCGCCAACACGTGGACGAGAATGCCGCCCAAAGAACGATTCTCAGGTTGGTCGGAGCCGGACAGTGTTGCTGTGGAGGGCATTATATTTTGATAACTTGTCTCGCCCTGTATATCTTTTCTTGCTCAGTTCGCACGTGTAGGGCACAGTAGATTCGCGCGAATAAATATCTAAAGAAGAGGATTTCAACAGAGCCTTATAACCGTAGCAACACCTTTCACGCCCTCTTTAAATCTGAAATTACACTGCTGATTCCAAGGCCGAGGTCGTTTCACCTTTCCTGATAGCTGCTGTGTAACCCAGGTATACTTTCATCCTCATTGTAGGAAGAATTTATATTGATGTCATTCTTGAGTGTCAAGATGCCTCAGGAAACCTATCGGTTATTCCCATGGTAGATATTGGTCATAATCGAAATTACCGGTCCCCTTCCCAAACCCTTGAATATTGTACTGTTCTGGTGGATCCTCACCCATATTCAGATAAATATCTCTAATCTGGCATATGAGGTTATGGATCATGAACCCTCGGAAATCCTCAGGGTAGACGAAATCATCATCACCAGGTGGCTCTTTGAACGGTGGAATCATTGGCGTTATTTGCGTCAAATTATCTGAACAACTTGCAAATGTTCCTGTCGTATAATTCATCTCCGCATTCTCATTTGAGTAGTAAATACAGAAATCAGAAAGAACGTTCACAACTTTGTTCGACTCATCAATACAGAATCCTTTCATAATCAGCGAGACCTGGGGTTCACCAGGAAATTCGACTGAGTCTTTAGTAATGCCGTACTCTTCCTTGGTTTTTTCCGGATTGATGAGTGCGTGGTAATACTCACGGAACGCTTCATCAAACTCCTCCGCTGGCATGTTCTCGAGAGCGTCAATCCCCCGTCGTAGTTGTCGAGGGTCCCAGCCGTCCCGAAGGATCTCATATTCCGTCTGAGTATGGGCTTCGAACCTGGCTCGAGCTGCAACTTGATTCATGAGACGTTCCTGTTCTTGGGTTCGCTTCGATGCGTCGAGCGGATACGATTCTTGGGCGTGGAGATCTTCGGAATCCTCGTCTTCAACGTCAATCTCAACGAGATGTTGATTTCCACGTGGATCGATAACTTTCACACCAATAATGCCATCTTCGGTGCCGATGATTTCTGCCTTCATAAATCTACTTTGCTTGTTCGTTGAAGGGAACAATTTCAGAATCGTTGACCCCTAACCCGTCTACCCGATACTTTTCTGGAGGGTGACATCCTTGCATATAGTGGAGATCTCTTATCCTACATTTAAGCTGGTGGATAATAAGGTCCCGGAACCGCTTATCACAGGCGAATATCTCCTCGAGCGGCGGGATTGTAACATAAGCGTCGGGATCGCGCTCGAAAGAAAACTCAGTGTGAGCGAGATCATCGTTTTCGTGATAGAACGCTACTGGATCAGATTGTCTAACAAGTTCATCACGACCATCGTTCAGGAAGAGGAACAGTGCAGTATAGGCAACGTTGTCGACGGGTGGATCCTGAATCGCTTCATAAAAGTCCTCGAAGTGTTCCATAATCTGTGGAACATCGAACGATTCGAGCACGCCGATGGTGTCTTCAATGACGGTCCAGTCGAGGATGGGAAGGAGAAGATCGGCTTCAGTCTGGCGATGAGCCTCGTTTCGTGCCCGGAACTGCACCCGTTTGAGGATTCGGGCAGGTTCTGGATCAGTTTGGGTTGCTTCTGTGAATCGTTCGTGTACGTGACCAATGAGTTCCCCATCCCGGTCGAATAACACGTGGTTCGTGTATCCCTTGCAGTCAGTTACTTCGACTGCGATTCCTACCGAATCTTCTCCGATAATATGTGCATCCATCGATTCGTGTCCGTTATTAGTCATAATTCTCGAAACGTTCCTCTTCATCTAGTATTTTGATGAGTTCGACGACGAGTTCGTCGTATGCTTCCTTCGAATCCTGCGTCTGTTCTGGTTGGGATCTGATTCCTTTCACAGATTTTAGGATATCTTCCTCTATTCTGTCGCCTGTCTCTTTGATTTTTTCTTCAGTGCCAAGTCGATCGGCAGCAATCTTCGTGAGGATTGTTGCAAAGCCTTTGGTGCTCCCCTTCGCTGCTCCGATTGACAGTGCCTCTATTGGATCTGTGCTGCCCGAGTCGACAGTATTGGTCCCTGCCTTCTGTACCGTACCCGCTGTTCCTGATACTCCAGCACTCGATACACCCTCTTTTGCATACTCAACGGGATCTGGTCGATCGATATTCTCCGGATCGACCGATGCCATCGTGCCGACGAGCACACGCGACATCAGCCCTTCCTCCTGTAATGTTTTGATGTACTTTTCACGCTTGTCCTGACTCAGATTCACCCATTCCTCGCTTTGTATTGCTCTGAGATCCCGAAGATTTTCTTCGATCTGTTCAGGACCCGTTGACTGGCCTCCGGTACTAGACTCTATTCCATGGTCTGTCTGTATCTGATCACCGTATTTTGCATTTTCAAACTGGGTTCGCTCAGTTTTAGGTACCTTCTCTTCGTCCCTCTCTTTGGTGAGGTCTCTCTCACTCTCTTTGGCTTCTTTGAGAGCATCTCTGACTAGTTCGAGCTTGTTGTATTCCTCGTAGTCTTTTGGGAGACGTTTATCGACCTGATACTCGAGTTGCGCTTTGACAGGCGCGGTAATCGCCCCCACTGTGGTTGCGATAAACGGCTGACCCAGCGAGAGATCGACTACTGCCCCAGCAGTCGAATTTTCGGCGGTCTCGTTCAGATAATCGCCCCCGGAGAGACCCTGCCAGTGGCGCTCGATCGTTTTTCCGAACTCCGCAGCGATCTCGTCGGATTCGTTCATGAACAGCGCCAGCGTTCGTTGCTCGCGCTCGCTGAGATTCTCGATTCCTTCCCGACTATTGTATAGGATCGAATTGGCGACCTCTTCCCAGGTCCAGTGGACTTCCCCCTCCTCACCCCAGCGCTCACTGTTTCGGAACGACGATTTGGTGAGGTCCTGAAACGTCGCATTATCGAACTCCCGCTCATAGGCCCGCGTAAACGCTGGATGACCGTTCTCGTAGCCGTCACGTAGTGCCTCTGGCAGCTTTTCGAGGACCTCCTCCGGCAGGCCGTCCTCGAACTCCTCGGGGAGGTCTTCCTCGAGTTCGTCGTCAAGGACCTCAAGGAGTTCGTGTTTGTGCATCCGCTGGACGGACAGCGCTGCTTGGCTCGGGGTGAGCGCCCCTACGCCCGCGTCCGATCGGAGCGCCTCACTGGCGAGCTCGTCCGCCTCACGCTCGTACGCACTCGAGGAATCTCGCACCTCGAGTTCCTTTGCAGCCGGCAATCGAGTGACCTGTCCGTCCGTCTGCTGGCGAGTATGCACCAACTCGTGGGCAAGCAGGTACTTGCCTGTGGCGCTGTCCGGATCGAACTCGCCGTAATTGAACACGACGTGCGAGCCCACGGTGAACGCGCGGGCGTCGATCGACTCGCAGGCTTTCGCTGCTTCCGGGCCGGTATGAATCGTGACGTCGTCGAAACGATCACCCAGACGCTCGGCCAAATCCGACTGGACCGCCGCATCCAGCGACTGCCCAGGTGTGGAGAGAACCCGTCGAACTGGGTCGGGAACGGCTGTTTCTCCAGACCGGTCATCATCCAGGTGAGTGTATCTGTTTCGGTGTTTCGACAGCTCGTTCTGCCGTTCGATATCAGTTGGGACTGCTTCAGGAGACTGCGCTTGCCGCGTTCGGAACGCAGCCATCTTCTCGGAATCACCCATTATCTCGACTGGCATCCCTTCGTCGGCCCACTGTTCGACTGTCTCACGACCTTCGGTGTTTACTACCTGCTCGAGCGTCCGCCTGAGAGACGCTGTGGGTACCGAGTGGCCAAGTAACGCTTCGCAGTCGTCGGGTGAGAGCCAGATTCGATCGGCGTGATCGGTATCGGTCTCAGCAGCAGACCGGCTACGCCGAGCAGCAGATGACTGTGAGCCGGTTGTAGTGCGGGTGGCGTTGCGGTTGGATCGACGAGCCGTTGTCGACGGCTTCGACGATGGAGACGCTGATGACTGAGATGATGAAGTACCTGAATCGGAGCTGGATTTCCGAGGGCGGCGAAACCCCATCTATTACAGACAAATGTAGAGAGGAATTATATATCTTACCATTGGAAAGTAGATGAGATTTATACAGATTACTGTAACGATTTACCGGCGCACCCACCGACTGGGTCGTGGGTGCGCCGGAAATGACTTACAGTAAACCGTATGAGTGGTTCCCGAACTCCGTCATCAATATTTTCAGCTCGGTACAAGAAAAAGAAGCAGGGTTGCTGGTATATTCTGGAGATTATATACGAAGCGACGATGGACCGACGCAGAAGGCGGTCTCCCTCCGAAGCGCGAGTGGGAACGGGAAGACGAGGCCGATGACGGCACGGACGTGACGATTCGCCAGGAACTCATCGAGGACTTCGAGGACATCGGCGATACAACACCGCTCTCGGCGGATCGTGACGGCGACTCGCCGTTGAGCAATCTTCTCGATGAAGTAGCGGACGAGGAGGAGATCGACGAGCCGGCACGAGTCGAAGCGCCGACGGTACCCTTCGAGACGAACCTGCCGTGGGTAGACGTCGATCCCGCTGACGAACAGGAGATGAAGCACCAGATCGGGCGGGTATAGTAGCCACTGCAAGTCACTGCACACCTGAGCGCCAGATGACTCGGCGATCAGTGTGTAACTAGTTGCAGTTGTTACTATAATAGTCCGATAGAAGCGGCGCTGGGGTATCGAAAACGGGTTCAAGAAGCTGAAGACGTTCCTCGCAGAGACACAGTCGCCCGACCACCGGTTCCGGTACTTCAATTTCGCGTTCGCCTGTGTCCTATACAACTGCTGGCGGCTGGTGGATATCCTCGTCCAACTCGAACTGGACGGCAAAGTGGGGGACGGGCCGGCGCTCACGGCGAACTCGTTCCTGACGTTCGCCAAGAAGAATTACGGCCACGACCCACCCGACTAACCCACTCGTTTCCGCTGGACTCTCCTCACTGGGGAGCGCCAGCGCTGTCCTGAGCGCGGTTTCTCCAGTGATTTCCTGAGATCTATCCGATAGGTTTCTCAGAAGTGCGTTCTCAATGGCTCTCGGAGAGTTCTTTCAGCCTGTTTAGTCGTGAAACCTGTGCATCATAGAGGCATCTACGCAACATCAGGACACTACATTTCGTATAGCTGTATGTGGTTCATCCTGTCCGTTTCCACGCGTGCTCCTCGCCCTTCCGGAACTCTCCCATCGCGCCTCGGTCGTGTGGCCACAACGAAATTACCAGTATCACCGCGTAGAACACGCCAACGACCACGGACACGACAGTCCCCGAGAAGTCACCAACCGACGCCGCGGTTCGGAAGCTCTCTCCGGTGGCAAACGCGGTGACGCGGAAGATCCAGGCGAGCAACAACACGAACAACAGCGCGAGATAAATCCGCCGAAGCCGGTTACTGGCCGCTTCGAGAAACGTGATCTTTACCGTCGGTCGTCGATAGTCACTACTCAGCTGTGTGCGCCAATCGTCGTGTGTAAGTCCCTGCGATGGATCAAGGGCGTCCGCGAGTAGATTCTTCTGGAAGAGTCGGACGCGCGATCGGTAGACGTCGTAGTCGCGATACCGACGTGCCTCGATCACCAGAAACGTCGTCACAGCCAGCACGGCGACCAGAATGATATAGTGCGGATTGTCCGGACTCGAGAAGGCCCACGTGAGAATCGCAGCCATCACGGTAACGCTCCAGGTGGTCGTCTGATCGAGTCGGCCCCGCCAGGTCGTCTCGCGGTCGAGTTCGCCGCGGTAGGCGTCGCCGAGAACGGAATTCATCGTCGAAATCTCCTCGCCGATTTCGTCGCCGAGTTCCTCCTCGGTCGCGTCCTGTTCGTTGTCCGACCCCATAGCGAACGCACACGAGCGAGTCCCAAGTAACGACCACCAGGGCTGACTACACAGCTGGTGGCGACGACGGCATACCTAAGTCGTATGAGTGGCAGAACTATAGTCGCCGGGTCAGTACTAGAACTATGTTACCACACACCACAGACACGGCGCTCGACGACATCGAGTTTCTGGCTCGCTCGCCCCACCGAGTTACCGTACTCGAGTCCCTCGCCGAACAGCCACAGAGTCGGGCGGCGCTTCGTTCGGAGACGGGGGCGTCGGCGTCGACGGTCGGTCGGCTGCTTCGAGAGTTCGAGGCGCGCCACTGGATCGTTCGGGAGGGAAACGAATACGTGGCGACGCAATTGGGTTCGTTCGTCGCAGCGGGGCTCGGCGAGCTCATCGAACGGATCGAAACCGAGCGGACGCTGCGCGAGGTCTGGGAGTGGTTGCCCATTGAGGCGAGCGAGTTCCCCATCGAGATTGGTGCCGACGCGGTGGTGACGGTCGCAGAGACGAGTGATCCGTACCGACCGATCAACCGGTTCGTCGAGTTGCTTCGAGAGACGAGCGAGTTTCGATTCCTTGGTTTCGATCTGGCGCTGCTCGATCCCTGTCGAGAGGAGTTCTGCCAGCGGATTATCGACGGGATGCAAACGGAGATTATCGACCCACCACACGTTGCGGCTGCTGTGCGCCGAATGTACCCGGACCTCTCGACAGAGACCCTCGAGAGCGACAATATCACCGTCTTGCTCCACGAGGAGGTGCCACCCTACGGAATCAGTCTGTTCGATCACCGCGTCGGCATCAGCGGCTACAATCAGGACAGCGGTACCGTCAAGGTGTTCGTCGACACGGAAACGCCAGCGGCTCGCCGCTGGGCCGAGGACACCTACCAGCGGTTCCGGCGTGAGGCGCGTCCGCTCGCGGCCGGCCCGGAACTCGAGTGACGCTGCAGTCGAGTAATGTTGCGGCCGAGTAACGTTGCGGCACGTTGCGTTTGCGATGTCTGTCTGGTGGAGAGTTCGTTTGTGTCGATGCGTTTCGCCGCCCTTCTGCGAGTTCTCGTCTATCGGTGTGTGCTGCAAGCCGGTCACACCGTGCACGGTGTGCAGCACCTGCACTCACATCACCGTCTGCCCGCGTGTCGCGGTCTGCTCGCGGTGCACCGCGTACCAAGCCGGTGTCGGATGACTACATGCGCGTCTCGGTCGTATCGACACTCGCGAGGCGAGAACCCATGACAGCAAACGTTCACGACGAGGAAACAACGACAGCGCTTCAGGTTGCCTGCGACACGGCTGTCTCGGGCTGTGTCTTCACGATGCGGACCGAAGAGAACGACAGGGAGCGACTACTCGAGATCACACGCGACCACGTCGCCGAACAGCACGGAAAGGATTACACACTCGAGGAGATCGAAGAACAGCACGTCGAAACGGTCGACGTCTCGACGGACGGGCACGACCACTAGCGCGGGGCAGAGCCAGGTGCGGTCGCGAACAGGGAGGAGAACGTCGAAACGAACACAGCCACTATGGCATACAAACTCGACGAACGCGAACTTGAGGAGAAGGTAACGACACTCTATCAAGCGGTTGCGACGGAGCCGGACGAGGAGTACCACTTCGAAATGGGGCGACCGCTGGCGGAGCAACTGGGGTATCCGACGGCGGATCTCGACCGGATTCCAGAGCGTGCACTCGCATCGTTCGCTGGGGTTGGCTACCACATAGACATGGCCGGACTTCGAGCCGGCGATTCGGTACTCGACCTGGGGAGCGGGTCGGGGACGGACGCCTTTGTCGCCGCCTTGCACGTTGGCGACGAGGGACGCGTCGTCGGGATCGACATGACCGACGAGCAACTCGAGGGCGCACGTGCCGCTCGCGACGCGGCCGGGATGGACACCGTCTCGTTCGAACGCGGCTACATCGAGGAGTTACCTTTCGGTGACGACTCCTTCGACGTCGTGCTCTCGAACGGCGTAATCAACCTCTCGGCGCAGAAAGAACGGGTATTCGAGGAGGTCGAGCGGGTCCTCGCACCGAACGGACGCCTCGCGCTCTCAGATATCGTCAGCCGAGAGCACATGCCGGAACGGATCAAGAACGACGTGGATCTCTGGGCGTCGTGTATCGGCGGCGCGATGCAGCTCGACGACTACACCGACGTCATCGAACGTCCCGGCATCGATATCGTTGTGATGCGCGCGAATCCACAGTACGAGTTTACCTCAGAGCGCGCACAGGGTGCCTGCCAGCGCTACGGCGTGCGGAGCATCTCGATCGGGGCTCGCGTCAACCCTCATCGGTAACCGACGAACAGTCAAACTACGGCATCCCATCCCGCTCGGGGTCCACGATTTCGATCGGCTCGTTGTCATCGCAGCCGTGTTTATACAGCAACACCGCCGAGCGATCGCGCTCGTCCGGCGTTCCGATCGTCTCGCGGGTCACCTCCTCTTGCACTTGGTACATCGTGAGGTGCGTGAGTTCGTCGCCGCCGTCGTGGGCCTCGTTCCACTCAGTGCAGATGTGTTCGGCCAGCAGGGCAGTTGTCTCGGGCGGGTCTGCCGACCCGACACTGTTCATGTAGAAGCGCTCACGGTACGTCTCGTACTGGTGTTGCAGGTTATCGTACGGCCGATCGAACGACAACGCCCGGTCGTTGTACACGTCGAAGCGCTCGCCCGAGGCAGTCTCCGCCGGGAAGACGTAGTAGCGGTCCGTCGTTCGCGGCTCCGGTGCAAAGATACTCCACTCCGTCTGGTGGTCGATGAACCCGGTCGCCCCCCGTTCGATTTCCGTAGCCGGATCGACCTCGTCACTGACCAGCCCGCCAGCTGAGAGCACCGACACCAGCGCGACGACGGCTCCGAGCGCGACAACGGTTGCCGCCACTGTCCGGGCGGGGTTGTGTCGGATTCGATGTGTGAGATTTGCAGTGTACTCGAGTCGGAGCCGTGGCAGGTGGGTGGCGATTGCAGTTGCAGTTTCAGTTGCAGTTGCAGTTGCAGTTGAGAGGATACGGTGGCTGCGGTAGCGACGAGCGAGCGGGAGTCGAGTGTGGACTGTTCTGTGGGTGTCGGCGGTCGTGGTCGTGGTCGCGGTCGTAGTTGGAAGCGAGAGTCGCTGTGCAACGGCCGAGAGATCGTCCCAGAACGACGACTGCAAAAAGAGGAGGAGGCCGGCGAGCGCGACGAACGCGAACGCGCCGATGCGGACGGTGACGGCGAACGACAGGTGTGCGACCATGTAAATCGAGACGAGTCCAGTGCGGAACCGACCGTGTGCGAGGACGAGCAGGCCGGAGACACTGAGCATGTAGTACCACGCGAGGCCGCCGGCCTGGAGCAACGACGGGACTGCGTGAAGCGAGTCCGCGAGGAGAAAGGTCATGTCGTCGAGGCCGAAGACGAGGACGGCCGCCTCGCCACTCGTCCACAGGTCAGAGCCTGACTTGTGATAGCCGTTGACCGTGTACATCGTGATCATCTGAAAGAGTGCGAGCGCCGAACCGATGCTCGCGACGCTGGCTCTCGATTCCCGATCAACGTGGACAGCGTCGATCGACCACCGTTCGCCGAGCGGGAGGAAGATCGCCCAGAAAAGCAGCCAGGCGAACAGCGTATCGGCGTAGCTCAGCACCAGCGGGTTCCGCAGGTCGAGCGAGAGAACGAACACGAACGAGAGCGCAGTCACGATCCGAGTGTGGTAGCCAACGAGCAACAGGACGGCGAGTACGCCGTGGAGGACGAACAGCGCCGCCGTGCCGGCAGGATCTGTGGTGAGGAAGTATACGGCCGGCACGTCAGCCGGTAGTGCGATCGTTGCGAGCGACTGAGGGACTGGGCCGGCCTCCGTGTAAAAGTACGAAAAGTTCCGGGATCGAAGGAAGAGATCGGCGAGAATCAACAGTGCAAGAGCAATTCGAAAGAGCGCGAGCGATCGGGTATCGGTGCGGACACGCTCGCGAAGGGCAGTTCGCAGCGCCGAGAGCGTAGAGGTAGCCGAGACCATCGAGAGCGTCTTTTTCCAGACGAATCGGACACAGTATATGTCTTGTTATGTGGCAGTCCGATGAACAGTGATTACACGCTGAGCGCTCGCTTTGGTCTCGTCTGCACTATCACGTCCCACGCGACTGGTGTGACAGCAGCGCGTCTCTCGATCGGTTTACGCCAATACTGCAGGAAGCGATCCAGATGAGCGCGGGCCATCGCCGAACCGAACTCGAGACGATGGCTCGCGTCCTGGAGCGCGAAATAGCCTCGCTAAACGAGGCAGTAACTGCGGTCGACGGCGTACTCGAGTGGCTCGAAACGGTGGACAAGTCGCCGCTGTCGTCGCTCGGGTTCGAAGCGCTTCGAGAACGCCACGAAGCCCTCGCTGTTCGCCGAATGTGCTGTCAGCGATTCGTCAAGGAGCGACAGGAGACGTTGGCGCGGGTGAGTGCGCAGGAGACGCCTGCCAAAACGGCTCATCGCGAGGTTGTCGAGTACCTGTATCAGGAGCAGCGACAGACGTATCCGGTTCTGGCCGCGATGGTGGCTCTCGATCGGCTCTGTGGGACGTGCCAGCGGGTTGTTCGTGCTCACCTCGTCCGGCGTGCCTGAGCGGCGGTGTGTCTGGCACTCGCGAATTGAACACAGCGTCCAACAGCCAGTCGGCTGGTCGAATCCAATTCGAGAGAACGCTATCGCCGGGAATCGGCGACAGCGGGCCTGGCAGTACTCATAGGGTTCGTCATCGCCAGGTGCCGAGTCTGGCTCGGGTCAGCACTTCGTCATCGGCCAGGCGGCAATAGGGATGCGAGCGGAAAACGGTTGTCGGTTAGCCAGCTAGCCTGGTGACCGGCGGCTGTGAGTGGGTGTACTCGAGTCCAACTGCGTTCTGACTACGGTTGAGTGGAGTCATCCGAGGACCGCGAATTTGCGAAGGCGGTGTTCCACTCGTCGATGAGGTTCTGGAGGCGGTCCGTGTGGCGGTGGGAGAACGTTGCTGGCGAGCGGGCGGTGGCGGATGTCCCCGATGAAGGACTAGCTCCGTCGGCAGTGCTTGCGTCAGTGCTAGTATCGGGTCCGAAGCGTGTAGCGGTGTCTGTCTGTGTCTGCGTCTGTGTCTGTGTCTGTGTCTGTGTCTGCGTCTGTGTCTGCGTCTGCGTCTGTGTCTGCGTCTGTGTCTGTGTCTGTGTCTGCGTCTGTGCTTGTGCTTGCGTTCGCGTCTGGGTCTGTGGTCGGTGTCGTGTGCTCATGTCGGTCGGGTCTGGTTGGGCTGCAGGGTATCATAAGAGGCGGTTCGAAGACGGGGTGGTGTGTGAGCGAGTTCACGCTCCAAGGCGTACGTGTACGACCGACATTGTCTGTACACAATCCATCATGGTCCATCATTATAAATCTTCATGATAGATACTGCATGTTGCCGTGAATAGACGAATCGGCGGCTAACAGGGTGATCTCCGGGGAGAGACTGCGATTACGCGGGGCGTACACCACCACGGCTAAGCAACCCGCAGGTGAGCGAGTACGACGAGAAGGATGTCCGCGAGTACGACCCGGTCGGCAGTTGAGGACTCATCGTCGACACCAGCCCCACCACCCATCGACGTGAGCATCGTTATCCCCGCACGAAACGAGGCCGCATACCTGCGCGGCGCGCTCTCGAGTATCGCCGCGCTCGACACCGCCTACGAGTACGAGGTGATCGTCGTCGACGGCGCGTCTACCGACGACACGCAGGTGATCGCCCGCGAGTACGGGGCGACGGTCGTCGAGGAGGAGGGCTCGAGTATCGCCGTGGCTCGTAACCGTGGTGCCAGCCACGCCGACGGCGAGTGGCTTGCGTTCGTCGATGCCGACACCCGCATGCGGGCTGATTACCTCACCGAGATGCTGGGGTTCGTCGAACGCGAGGGGATCGCGGCCGCGAGTTCGCGCTGTTGGATGACCGGCCCCGTTCGCGCGAAGCTGATGGAGGCGACGATCAATCAGCTCTTCCCACGGCTTGCGTCCCCGGTGCTGCCAGGGTTCAACTGCGTCGTACACCGGCGGGCGTTCCACGATGTGGGCGGCTTTCCGGACGTCCCGAACGAGGATACGGCGTTCAGCCGACGGCTCGGCCGACAGTATCCGACGGCCTACCATCCCGACGTACTCGTCGCGAGTTCTGGCCGCCGGATTACCGACGATGGACTGACGGGAACGCTCTGGCACTATTTGCGGCTGGACGTGGGCCGACTCCGGTCCTCGTGATCGTGATTCTGTTGCGAACGCCGGTTCCGACACGAGCATGACTCCGCCGGGACACCACTTTTGTCCGTTCTCGTGGGGTACCGAGTCGTGTCTACCGTCTCAGCCGAGACTGCCGAGCTACTCGAGAGCGAACCGCTCATGGCACACCTCGGAACCTGTGTCGACGAGCGACCACACGTCGCGCCGGTCTGGTACTCCTACGACGAGTCGGCCGAGGTCGTCGAGGTCGTGACGAGTGGGAAGAAACTGGCGAACATCAGGGAGAACCCGCGCGTCGCGCTTTCGATACAGGCTGACGAGGGCGGACAGACCCAGTGGACGGTGAGCCTGCTCGGCACGGCGACGATCGTCGAGGACGAGGCAGCGAACGAGGACGCTCGCCGGCGAATCCATGCGAAGTACGACGCGCCTGCAGACGCTTACGCGGATAACACGCTGGTGCGGATCGACGTGGGGTCGGCAACGTCACAGACGTATTGAGGATGGTGCGTGACCAACTGAGACTGTCACGTGGCTGTTCTCGTGCCCGCGTTTCGGTGCTCAGCTGGCGTAAATCGTGTAGTTGAGCACGGCGGCGAACGAGACCCAGGCGATGTAGGGAACCAGCAACACCGCCGCCAGTCGATCGACGCGGGCAAACGTCCAGATGGTCGCGACGACGGCGACCCACAGCACCGCGATGACGAGCAAGCCGAGATCCGCCCGCTGCAGGCCGAAAAACGCGGGCGTCCACGAGACGTTCACGACGAGTTGCACCGCGAAAATAGCAATTGCGAGGCGAACATCGCTCCGGGAGGTGCCGTGTCGCCAGACGAGGTACAGCGCGAGTCCCATCAGCGTGAACAGGGTCGTCCAGGCGATCCCGAAAACGATCCCCGGCGGAAAGAACCACGGCTCGGCGAACCAGCTCGTATCCGAACCGAAAACGAGCGACGGCGACGAGCCGATCACGTTGACGCCGATGATCATACCGACCGCGACCGCAACCTCGCGCGCAGACGGTCGTGGCGGGAGTTCGCGTACAACCTCCATATCCATACGGAACGTCCACCGGCGACTGGAATAGTATTCGGGGTGAGTTAGCCAGTCGGCCAGCTCCAGCCTACAGCCCGGTTGGAACCTCGAAATAACTCGTCTCGAGGTCGACGTCCCACGACTCGACGCGCTCCCGAACTGCTCGGACGCCGAACGTCTCCGTCGCGTAGTGGCCTGCCAGCACGACGTGAATGCCAGCCTCCCTGGCCTCGTGGTAGGCCTTCTGTTTCCCCTCTCCCGTCACAAGCGCATCCACGCCCGCCTCGACTGCCTCGTCGAGCCAGTCCGTCCCGCTTCCCGTGATGATCCCTACCTCCTCGATTTCGTCCGGGCCGAACTCGAGTACTTGCACTGGCTGGCCGCCCGTCTCGAGAGTGGACTCGAGTTGGTCGCGCAGTTCGGCAGGCGTATACGAGTCAGTAGCGCGGCCGCGCTGGCCGATGTACTCGGGGCCGAGTTCGCCGAACGGCTGGCGGTTTTCGAGGCCGAGGACGTCGGCGACGCCGGCGGCGTTGCCGAGTTTCTGGTGGCCGTCGAGTGGGAGGTGTGAGACGTACAGCGCGAGGTCGTGTTCGATCAGCGGTTGGAGGCGGTCGTAGGTTCGACCAGTCACACGATCAAAGCCGCCCCAGGAGATGCCGTGGTGGGTGACCAGCACGTCCGCGTCGGCCTCGATCGCCTGCTCGAACGTCTCTTGGACGCCGTCGACTGCGAACGCGACGTGCTCGACTGTTCTCTCGTGTGGTCCGACCTGGAGGCCGTTCGCGCTGGCGTCGAGGTCGGCGTACGCTGCGGTGTCGAGCGTCTCGTCGAGTCGGTCGACGAACGCGGCGAGTTCCATGCTCATGGGTAGCTTACACGCGTCCGTTATTCCGCGGCGGGCTTGTATCCTTGCGGTCTCTGGCTGTGCCGTGGACGGAGTCAGCTACGACCGACAGTCGAACGCACGCACCGTGTGGCGCTCGATTTCGGTATCGGTGCAGTCGACCGGCCGGAGACCGCGGTCGGTGAAGACCTGTTCCCAGTCTCGGATGTAGAGCGGGAGTCCGTCGACTTCGCGGACTTCGCGCAGTGGGGAATCTGAGTCTGGGCCTGAAGCTGAATATGATTCTGCTTCTGGCCCTGGCCCTGCTTCTGCTTCTGGCCCTGCTTCTGGCTCTGCTTCCGCTGTCGAATCGGACCCAGAATCCCCGTTCGAGGTATTACCCTCGTTCTCGGCCGTGATAACCGCAGTACTGGCGATACGAGCGAGGTCGTCGAACACCCAGTCGTTGTCGGGGTGGACGTGCTGAATCGTTTCGACCGAGTAGACGACGTCGAAGCGATTCGTCGGGAGAGAGTCGACGAGGTGTTCGATCGAGCAGCAGTAGAAGGTGCCCGCTTCGAACAGTTCGGGTGAGTTCTGAGCCATCACCTCGAAGGCGGTTTCGTTGATGTCGATGCCGGCGAGATTTTCGTAACCGTGTTCGTGGAGGTGTGCGAGGTGGCGTCCCGAACTGCAGCCGAGTTCGAGGACGGACGCATTCGGGTCGACGAGTTCGGACAGCGTCTGCTGAAGGGCCTTGCTCGTCGCGTTCGGGCCGTAGTAGGCGTAGTATTCGGGGGAGTAAGCTCCCGAGAGCGATTCCCAGCGGTCGTGGACGTCGGTTACGTTCATGGTGGATCGGTGTCGTATGCTCCGCATCTGCGGTCGCATCGCCGGTCGGACTCACAGTCACGTGTGCGCGTCTCAGTGTCCGTTTCCGTGTCCGTGTCCGACTCCAACGGGCTGATTTCGCGATCGTGTCCGCAACCGTATTGCAGTCATCGCCGCGACCATACCGCACCTCTCGCCGCAGTCGCATCGCAAACAGTCCGCGAGTAGCCTCCACCCGCGTGATACATATACCTGTGGTCCTGCACTCGCACGCAATCCTGCACTCGAACGCTGTAAACCGCGCCAGCACCGCTTGCGACTCCGAATCACGAATTTCCGCGAGAGGACGATTTACAACCACGCCATTCGTATCGATGGCTATGTCGCGACGAACGATCAGTCACGAGGAGGGCGCTATCTACGAGTTCACGCCGGAACTGGAACCGATCGCAACGGTCGAATCTGGCGAGAAGCTGACGATCGACACCAGAGACAGCTTAGACGGCGCAGTCCAGTCCGATTCGGACGTGATCGAAGCCGTCCCCGACGAGGTCAACGCCGCAACGGGACCCATCGAAGTCGCAGGTGCCAAACCGGGCGACGTACTTCGCGTCGACATCGAGGACATCCGCCTCACGGAAGAACACGGTCGCGTCATCTCGATCGAGGGCTTCGGTTTACTCGCCGGCCACGACGGGATCGAGGCCCCGAAAACACGGATGACACCCGTCGAAGATGGCAGCCTCTCGTTCGAGGGAATCGACGCCGACATCCCAGTCGACCCGCTCATCGGCACCATCGGCGTCGCGACTGAGTCGGAAACACACACGACGCTCGTCCCACACAACCACGGCGGCAACCTCGACACGACGGATCTCGCCGCCGGGAACACAGTCTATCTCCCCGTCTTTCAGGAGGGTGCCATGCTCGCGATGGGCGACTGCAAGGCTGCGATGGCCGACGGCGAGATGTGCGGCACCGGCGCGGAGATCGGCACGGACATCGACGTGACGGTCGAAGTGTTGAAAGAGCCCGAGACGGAGCTCGAACGCCCGCTGATCGAAACGCCCGACGCCTGGAAGCCGCTGGCCAACGCGGAGACACTGGAGGAAGCCTGCGAACTGGCCAACCGGGATGCACTCGAACTGCTGTCCGCAGAGCACGATATCAGTACGACTGACGCCTACCTGTTCTCGAGTCTGGTTGGTGGACTGGAGATCAGTCAGGTCGTGGACCCGCTGGTGACGGTGCGGAATTCGATTCCGAAGGAGTATCTGTCGTCGCCGTTCTGAACGGACGGGACGGTTCAAAGCGCCCCGGCTGCTACAGCCGCTCTGCTGCGTGCTCGTAGACGAACTCTCGCAGTAGCTTCGCGCCGAGCGAGGCCGCCTGGCCGTCGTCGCGGTCGTTGACCTCGACGATATCGAAGCCAGTCGCCTGTGGTGCGACCGCTCGAACCACGTTGCGCAACTCGCGTGGCTCGAGACCGAACGGCTCCGTGGTTCCGGTACCGGGCGCGTAGCCGGGATCTGCGGCGTCGATGTCGACGCTGAGGTAGGCCTCTCGATTGTCGACCCACCCTGTTGCGTTCCAGTCAGCGACATCTTCGGGTGGAACGACGGTCACGTCGTCTTCCGTGGCCCGCTCCCACTCGGCTTCGCTGCCGGCGCGAGCACCGATGACGACCAGTTCCTCGACCGAGTCGACGTCGTCGAGAATGCGGCGCATGACGCTCGCGTGTGAAAGCGGGTTGCCGTCGTAGTCGTCTCGCAGATCCAGATGGGCGTCGAGCGAGACGACAACCTCGGGTTCGACGGCCCGAGCGCCGGCCAGCGAGACCGTGTGCTCGCCACCGAGGGTGAGCGGGACGGCGTCGTCCCAGACGATATCGCGCAGCGTTCCCTCGAGCCACTCGAGATACGCGGACACGTCGTCCCACGCGCGAACGTCGCCGTGGTCGAGAACGCCGAGGTCCGAAAAGTACTGGTCCGTCCGATGGTCGTAATCGTCGAACGGCTCTGCAAACGTCCGCAGTTGCCGCGGACCGAATCTGGTCCCCGGCTGAAAGGTCGTCGACACGTCCAGGGGCGCACCGACGACCACGAAGTTCGCGTCTCCACGGGCGGACTCGGCCGCCGTGTCTGCTGCCTCGCGTTCGTCAGTCGCCCCAGGAAACATCCTTAGACGATCTTTCGCTGGTCTTCCATCTCGAGGTACTCGATGTTCTCGTCAGGGGAAGCGTCGACATCCTCGGGCATGCGCATCGTGATCGTTTCGTACGTTTCCAGGTCCATGACCTGCATGTCGTCGCCGTCGACGGAGACGACCTGACCCTGTTTGCGCTCGATGATCGGAACCCAGATCTTCGCGTCGACTGGCTGGGAGAGCGAGCGCTTCTTCCCGTCGAAGACGCCGACAGCCTCGATTCGGGCCTTGGCGCTGCCGTGCTTGCCTGGCTTCGCCGTCGAGTACGCGTTGATCTTGCACGCTGCGTCGTCAATAACTACGTAGCTACCTTCCTGGAGGTCGCGAACTTCTTGCTGCTGTTTCGCCATGTCCCGGGGTAATCAACCGATGGCCATAAACCGTTTGGAATGGCGGCTCCGACAGTTGTTTCTTCGATATCGGCCAACTTCGGCTTCTATCAGCCGCTAACGGCGGTTTCGAGGGGGTCGAATGGACAACAACGCCCCGACAAAACCGGCTGTCAGAAGCGAAACTATCTCGGCCCGAACCCACGAACAGCGACCCAATGACTGGCGGCACCGGCACTGTTACTTCCCACCTGGGGCACCTCCTCCAACTCGAGTTCGTCCAACTCGAGTTCGGGTTCGAGTTCGCGGTCACTGCCGAGTGGCAGTACCAGTACCAGTACCAGTACCTGCGGCTGTGGCAAGGTACACACCCCTCGCCTGGTGACCTCTCCGCCTCGGGAGTCATCCCGTCGACCACACTTGCGCTGGAGGCGGTCGTCATCACGCTTGTCGCCGTCGCCGCCGTCGTCGCCATCGTCTCCGGAATCACACGCTGGCTCTGGCAACGCTACCACCGATCCCGCGAGTCACCACCACTCTCGTCGCTGGCTGCCGACCTCGACGACCACCTCGCCACGGCACTCGGTCCCGGCACCGGCTCACACCTCGAGACGCCGCCGACCGTTCGCCGACTCGAGCGCGTCGACGACTCCGCTGCTCCTGCTGCGGGGGTGACTACCACCGTCGTTCCCGTTGTTCCCGTCATTCACATCGACCTCGGCACAACCGACACCCCTGGGCTGGGGCTGGTACTCGAGTACGTCGCGGCTGCACTCGAGACGGTGCATCCGGTACTCGAGGGGGATGGGTGTGAGTGCGAGTGTGAGTGTGAGTGCGAGTGTGAGTGTGGGTGTCCGTACGACGAGGACGAGCGAGACATCCGTCCACACTACTACGAATTCGAGGTCACGTTCGGGCCGGACGGCCTGCTCGTGTCGGGAGAGTGTCGTCGCATCGTGGTGCCGGTGACGTGTGCTGAGCAGTTGTGTTCGGAGTCGCGATATGGTGTCCACGAGTTACAACGGGAACTCGAGGATGGCGTTGGTGGGGAGGGAGTGCCGTCGGCTCTGTGGGAGCCGTGTTGAGTGGAGTCATGTGAGTGGAATTGTGTGAGTGAAATCGTGTGAGCGGAATCACCAGTATGTAGCCAACTGTCGCCTGCGCAGAACGTGGTGGCTGCGTAGCCCGTTTAGGGAGCGACAAGCGGCCTTGAAACCGTCCACGAACACAAATTATTTGCCGTGAACCGAGAGAACGAAACCACAGACATGCCCTCCAGACGTGCGGTACTCGCGACCTGCGGGAGCGCTGTTCTTGCCGGCTGTAGCGCCGTCCGACGGGAGCCGTCGGTGACCGGGTCGTGGCCTCAGCGCGGATATAACCGCTCTCGATCCGGTGTTCATCCCGGTGATATCGACGGGCCTGAGTCACCACTGACGGCCCGGTGGACGCGCTCACTGCCGTCGTATGGCGGATCGAGTACGTCGCCACTGCTCGCGAACGGCTCGCTCTACGTGGGCTACACCGACGGCCCACCGTCGCTCATGGAAGGAGAGCGGGCCATCGTGATCGAAGCAATCGACCCCGCGACCGGCGACAGTCAGTGGACCACGACTGCAACGACGACACGAGAGAGCCAGCAGACGTACCATCACGCCGATTCACTCACGCTCGCCGACGACGGATCGCTGATCCTGATACAGACGTCGAACGGTCTCTGTGCAGTCGCGACGGACGAGAACGAGGGGGAACAGTGGTGTTTCGACAACGTCAGCGACGGACAGCTCAGTTACCAACCGATCTCGCCTGCAATCGACGACGATACGGTCTATGTCGGTCACTATCGCCAGGTCGCCAGTGGTGAATCAGTGCCGCTGTTCTACGCCATCGATCTCACGGACGGCTCCGAACGTTGGCGCCACGAGTTCACGACGTGGGACGGAACGGGTGTCTACTCGGCTGTCGCTGTCGATGACGTCGTCTACCTCACGGAGTTCGAGGAAGGCGTGAAAGCGCTCGACGCAGCCGACGGCACCGAACTGTGGAGCGAGTCGCTCTCGGTAGACAGTGCGCCGACCGTCGTCGACGGTACCATCTTCGTCACCGAGGGATACCGCGGGGACGATGAGAGCTACGGCGCAGCAGCACTCGATACAACGACCGGCGAGGTCCTGTGGGAAGCTACTGACGACGAGTATGGCGGCGGGTGGATCCCCCGACAGCTGGCGGCAACTGACGACACGATGTACTACGCCGCCGGCTTTCGGCTCCTCGCCCGAGACACGGCGACTGGCGAGCGACGCTGGCCGGACGCGGATCGCCAGCTAGCCTCGCCAAACACCGACCCAGACGAACTCAGAGAGGCCGAACCCACCGCCGCTAGAACGGGTATCCCGGCAGTCGTCGGCGATCGCATCTACGTCGGCAATCGCAACCTCCTCGTCGTCATCGACCGCGAGACCGGCTCGGTCCACACGCACTACGATACCGAACGCTCACTCAGGAACTCGGTCGCCGTCGCAGACGATTGGCTCTACGCGAACACCGACAGCACCCTGTACGGACTCACGACGTGTGAGACCGAACTGTTCGGGCGCTGTCTTCGGTAGTCACCCCCTCACCAGGTCCCCGGTATCGAACATCCTACCCATGCCAGCCGTCACAGCTCACCACCGGAACCCTGCCGACGCTGCTGGCGGCTCGAGTGGACTCATCGGTAACTCCCCGTCAACGTCCGGATCGTTGTACGCCCCTGGCGCAACGTCGTTCGGCGTGTCGGGGTAGAACAGCGACGCTAACAACTGAATGTGTCCCCGGCCGACGCCGAGTTCGAACTGCCCGCCACCGTACATCTGAATGCCGCGTTCCTCGCAGTAGGCGATCGTCTCGAGTACCGACGCGACCGAGCCGAACCGGGACGGTTTGATGTTCAGCCAGTCGGGCTCCCAGGGCAGCTCCTTGACGTCCGCCAGGCTCTCGATCGGGGCGTCCCAGGAGACGCGCTCGCGGACGGCCTCGTCCTCGAACAGCGGCTCCGTCTCGTCGGTCAGGCCCGGGTCTTCGACGAGTGCGTCGGGAAAGGACTCGAGTGCCAACTCGTACAGCTCGGGGTCGGCGGGCGTGTCGACATCCGTCCCCTCGTACTGTCCCTTGAGGTCGAGAATCCGGATCAGGTCGGTTCCGACGGTGTCGGACTCCTCGAAGCGCGCGATGAGCGATTCGTCCCAGTCAGTCGTCGGATCGAGTTTGAACTCGATTTCTGGCACCTGTTCGCGAAGGGACTCGAGTCGGTCCGTCGTCGGTGGCTCGCCGAGGCGCATGCTGGTGACGAAGCGGACGGGGTCGCGCTCGCGGCCGAGTTCGGCGGCCAGCTTCGTGTCGGACTGGCGCAGCGCGAGGTCGAGCGCAGCGCTCTCGAGCCCCCAGCGGCGGTAGTTCCGAAAGACCTCGCGGTCGGGAGCGGTTGGGAAGAGATCGAGGTCGGCGAGGCGATTCGAGAAGGACTCGAGTGTGAACTCGCCGGTGAGATCCGGCAGGCCGTAGGCGGCGAGTTCGTCGTGGTCCTCGGTTTCGTAGGTGACGTCCTCGCCGATGCCCTCGAGGCCGTTACCGGCGAGTGTGATTTCGGTGGTGACGCGGGTGAAGCCACTCGAGGTGTCACGGGAGAGTCGTGCTGTCGAGACGCGTTCGATGGTGAGCGGCAGGTCGGCGAGCGAGCCGAACGAGAGGGGTGGTGGCGAGTCCGTGTCTGAATCCGGATCCATACCACTCTTTCGGAGGCCAGTGGAAAGAACGTTGAGGTGTTCTCACACGGAGGGTCGCCAGTGGTGGTCACAGCGTGGGTCATGGAGACGGTCAGCGGAGCAGTCGTCTCGCGGCAGAAGGACGAGACGACTGCCACGCAGCGGAACGACGACGCTATTCGTCGCGCCGACGTTGTCGCATGCTCTGTCTCGTAAACTGTGGTCGCGCCCGAATCGACCGCGGTTCGCGAAACGTCCGGTAGAGTTGGATCCCGACGAAAAAGGAGAAGACGGCCGCGACGATTGCAGCCCAGGGCGCGTTGAGCGCGTAGAGAACGCCCATCGAGAACAGCGACATCGTGAGCAACATGCCGTAGACGAGTCGCTTTGCGAGTTTGTCGAACACGCCGTCGGGATCTTCGACGCCAATACGGACGTAGAGGTCGTCCCGGTCGAGTCGGTCGAGTGTTCGCTCTGCTTTCGGCGTGATCCGGGTCAGCGATTCGCCGGTTTGGCGGAGTTGCTGTGCCGTTTCGGCGGCGTACTGTCTTGCCGTCTCCTCGCGGTAGCCCTGTTCGGTCAGGTAGCCCGTCGCGGTCTCGATGAAGTCGAAGTTCTCGTCGAGCGTAACACAGACGCCCTCGACGACTGTCGCGACCCGCAGGACGAGCGCGAGATTCTTTGGCAGCCGAAACGGAAAGACGTAGATCGAGTCCTCGATCTGACTGATGATCTGGTTGACCCGGTACTGTTCGATATCCTCGCCGCGGGCGTCCTGAATGGCGATCTCCATCACCTCAGCCATCACCCCGCGATCTGCATCGGGCGAGAGCGTCCCAATCTCGATCAGCGCGTCGAGGATACCGTCGATGTCCTGATTGGCGACGGCGATGTAGAACTCGATGATCTTCTCCTGGACGAAATCATCGACCCGGCCGGACATACCGAAGTCGTAGAAGACGATCCGGCCCTCGTCGGTCACCGCGAGGTTCCCCGGGTGCGGATCGGCGTGGAACACGCCGTCGTCCATGATCATCTGCATGTACGCCCACTGGAGGTTCTCCGCGACCTCGCTGCGGTCGATCCCGCGCGACTCGAGTTCAGCCACGTCGTTGATCTTCGTCCCTCCGATGTACTCCATCGTGAGGATGCGCGCCCCGGAGTGGCTCTCGACGACGGCCGGGATACGATAGCGGTCGTCGCCCACGAAGTTCGAGCGGATGGTCTCGAGCATCTCCGCTTCGCGCTCGTAGTCCATTTCCTCGCGGATCGTCTTCGCGAACTCGTCGGCGAGGTTCTCGAGTGAGAACGCGCGTGATTCGTCGACGAAAAAGAGCAACAGTGGGAGCGACCAGCGGATGACGCGCAGGTCGGCTTCGACCAGTGACTCGATTTCCGGGCGTCGGACCTTGACGGCGACCTCGCGGACATCGTCCTCGCGGTCGTCGACTGTCTCGGAGTGGAGCCGTGCCCGGTAGACCTGCCCCAGACTCGCACCACTGATCGCGTCGGTGTCGAACGACTCGAACTGCTCGTCGATCGAGCCGAGATCCGCTTCGATGATCGCTCTCGCCTCGTCCCACTCGGCCGGTGGCACCTCGTCTTGCAACGCGGCGAGTACGTCGATGTACGCCGGCGGAAGCACGTCCGGACGCGTCGAGAGGAGCTGGCCGAGTTTGATGAACGTCGGCCCGAGCGTCAGCAGCGACTCGAGTAGGACCGACGCGCGGTGGCGGCGGGTTTCGGTGTCGACGGATCGAGAGCGACCGAACAGGAGGAAGCGACGGCGGTCCCGTGCATACGCGAGTAGCAAGGGGAGAAACTGCCAGGCGACGAGGACGAATCGCTTGTACGCACGGAGAGAGCCCAGCCTCGGTCACCTCGGTTCGTCGGTTCCTGCAGTGTCGTTGGTCTCGTTGCGATCGTTGTCGTTGTCGCTACCGCTGTCGTTGATGTTGTCGTTGTCGGTATCGCTGTCGTTGTCGGTATCGCTGTCGCTGTGGTCGTGGTCGTGGCCGTACGTCAGTTCACCATCGTCGCCAGTATCGTCGCCAGCACCGCCAACAGCACTGTCGACAGCACCGTCGACAGCACCAGATTCATCGACAATGTTGATCATCATCTCCTCGCTCGTCGCCTTCGGTAGCGTGATCTCGAGTACCCCGCGCTCGACGACGGCGTCCGTCTCGACCCCCGCCGTCTGGACGTCGTTCGGGAGCGGTAGTTCGACGTCAACGAGCAGCGACCGGTTCTCCTCGAGATACTGGTAGCCATCGGGTGTGTCTTTCTCGCGCTGGGCAGTGATCGCGAGCTGGCCGTCCTCGACGACGCAGTCGAGCGAATCGGCGGTGATTCCTGGTACGTCGAGAACGAGCAGGTACGACTCGTCGCTCTCGAGAAGATCGAAGAAGACGTCCTCGGTGAGATCCCGCAGGGCGTCGCGGAGCGCTGGCATAGATACAGGTTCGAACGCCGATACGAAAAAGCCCGCGGTCGCGGTCATCACGTCCGCGGCCCGCTCACGCTCTGCTATCCGCCTGGGGAAGAGACACACCACGATGGTCCTCCCCTACGCTTTTGACGCCCCGCGACCCGCTACAGCATATGAAAGGAGCCGACAGCGAGCGCACCGAGGCCGGGTTCAAGGTCCGAACCCCGGTCACAGAGGCGCGCCAGCTACTCAGGGAGGCGATCGACGACCGTCACGGGAGGATGGCCGAGGGGACGGAGCCACCAACCGACACGGACGCCGTGTCACTCGAGTCCGCCGACGGTCGCGTGCTCGCAGCGCCGGTCGAGGCCGGCCGAAACGTGCCACACTACGAGCGGGCGGCGATGGACGGCTACGCCGTTCGCGCGGCGGATACGTTCGGTGCGAGCGAGCGCTCGCCGGCGGTGCTGCGGTCGAACGGGGGCCAAGACGGCGAAACGGTTACTGACGCACCTGTCACACCCGAAACCGCGACGCGGGTCCACACGGGCAGCGCGCTTCCCGAGGGGGCCGACGCGGTCGTGATGATCGAGCACGTCGAGACGGTCGCGTCGACGGGAGACCTCGAGATCACCGACGCCGTCGCGGAGGGGGAAAACGTCGCACCAGTGGGTGAGGACGTCGAGGCTGGACAGCACCTCTACGATGCCGGCCACCGGCTTCGGCCGTCGGATCTCGGCCTGTTGCGGTCGGTCGGGCGCACCGAGGTCGAAGTCCCAACGCGGCCGACGGTGGGCATCATCCCGACCGGCGAGGAAGTCGTCGAACACGACCCGGATCCGGGCGAGGTCATCGAGACCAACGGGCTCACCGTCTCGCGGCTGGTCGAACGCTGGGGTGGACGCGCGACCTACCGTGACATCGTCACGGACGACCACGAATCCCTGCGCGTCGCGATCCAGCGCGACCTGACGAAAGACGTTGTGGTGACGACCGGCGGTTCCTCGGTCGGCGAACGTGACCTGCTACCCGAGGTGATCGACGACCTTGGCGAGGTGCTCGTCCACGGCGTCGGCCTCAAGCCCGGCCATCCGGTCTGTCTTGGGATTGTTGAAGAGACGCCTGTCCTCGCGCTACCAGGCTATCCGGTCGCCTGTATCATCAACGCCGTGCAGTTCGTCCGGCCAGTACTTCACTGGCTCGCCGGGACCGAACCCGAACCCCATCCGACGACGCGGGCCCGACTCGAGCGCAAGATTCCCAGCGAACCCGGCACGCGAACGTTCGCCCGCGTGCAGTTGTCGCACAGCGGTGACAGCGACGACACAGCGGACGGACCTACCTACACCGCGACGCCAACCCGGGCCAGCGGCTCGGGGGTCCTCTCGAGTGTCGCGCTCGCGGACGGTTGGGTTGTCGTCGACGACGACCGGGAGGGGATTCCCGAGGGAGAGACGGTTCTGGTGGAGAACTGGGAGCCCGCCGGCGGCTGTGGCCGGCGGTAAGCAACTGACGTTTTTACCGTCCGCCTGCGAAGGGCCCGTATGAACCGCAAGGAGTTTCGCGACCTCGCCTCCCCAACGGAGGCCCGCGAGGCGATCGACTCGCTGTCGATCGAGGGCGGCGTCGAACGCGTGTCACTCGAGGACGCCCGCGGCCGCGTCCTCGTCGCACGGCTCGACGCCGAACTCGACGTACCCGGTTTCGATCGGGCCAGTCTGGACGGCTACGCGCTCAACGCACGGGATACGTTCGGCGCGGACGAGGCAGACCCCGCCGAACTCGACGTGGTCGGGACGGTCCACGCCGGCGAGGAGCCAGGAGTTGTACTCGAGTCGGGCCAGGCGGCCGAGATTTCGACGGGGGCGGTGATGCCGGATGGGGCGGATGCGATGGTGCCGGTGGAGCGGACGGACGTTGGTGGCGATGTCGACGATAGAACTGATGAGAACGGCGAGAGCGGCGAGGACCACGAGAGCAACGAGACAGTACTGGTCCGCACATCCGTCGCCCCCGGCGACAACGTCATGTTCGCCGGCGCGGACGTTGCTGCCGGCGAACGCGCACTCGGCCCCGGAACCCGCATCACACCGCGAGACATCGGCCTCCTCTCCGCGCTCGGGATCGACGAGGTGCCTGTCCGGCGCAAACCGCGCGTCGGCATCGTCTCCACGGGTGACGAACTGGTGCGTCCCGGCGGGGACGGGGAACTCGAGAGCACCCGTGGCGAGATCTACGACGTGAACAGCTATACGATCGCGGCCGGCGTCGAGGACGCGGGCGGCGAGGCGGTCCTCTACCCGCACGCGGGCGACGAGCAGGACGAGATGGAGCGGATTCTCCGCGAGGCTGCCGCGGAGTGTGACCTCGTGCTCTCCTCGGGGTCGACCAGCGCGAGCGCGGTCGACGTGATCTATCGCGTCATCGAGGAGCAGGGGGAACTGCTGCTTCACGGCGTGAGCGTCAAGCCTGGGAAACCGATGCTCGTCGGCCGACTGGACTCCTCCGCGTACGTCGGGCTTCCTGGCTACCCCGTCTCGGCGATGATGGTTTTCCGGACGTTCGTCGCGCCGGCGATCCGGCGGGCTGCTGGGCTTCCCGAACCCGAATCGGCGACCGTCACCGGCCGAATGGCTCGCGACGAGCGCTACGGCGAGGGCCGACTCCGGCTGATGCCGGTGGGGCTCGTTACCGACGGGGACGGGGGCGGGGGCGGGAACGGTAACGGTGCTGGTGCCACCGCTGGTAACGGTGCTGGAGCCAGTGACACCCTCGTCTACCCCGTCGACAAGGGCAGCGGCGCGACGACCAGCCTCGCCGAAGCCGACGGCGTCGTCGAAGTCGGTCCCGAGACGGACTACCTCGAACGCGGCGAGTCCGTCGATGTCCAGCTCTTTTCCCCCGACGTTCGCCCGCCTACGCTGCTCGGCGTCGGCGAAGACGATCCGACCCTCAACCGTGTGCTCGACCGCCTCGACAACCCCCGATATCTCTCGGTGGGCTCCCGACCTGGTCTCCGACGGCTCCGAGAGGGTATTCCGGACGTAGCCGTCGTCGCTGGTCCGAGCGGGCGCGAACACGGGCTCGAGGCGACCGAACTCGGCAGCTGGGAGCGCGACTGGGGGCTCGTCGTCCGCGCGGGCAACCCCGACGAGATCGACGGCCTCGACGACCTGGTCGACCGAGACTTGCAGTTCGTCAACCGAACGTCGGACTCCGGCCTCCGCACGAGCCTCGAGCGAGCACTCGCCGATCTCGCTGCAGAACGAGATGCAGAGACGGGAACAGGAACAGGAACAGGAACAGAAACAGGGACGAAAACCGACCACCACAACCTCGCCACCCAAATCGACGGCTTCGACGTCGGTCTGCGTGCCCACGAGAGCCCCGCCAGACGAGTTATTGCGGGTGAGGCTGACGCCGCACTCGGCCTGCGCGACACTGCGGAGCGACTCTCACTCGAGTACGTCCCACTCGGGACCCAGACGATGCACGTGCTCGCGAACCCGGATCGGGTAGAGAAAGCGAGCGTGCGGGAACTCGAGTCCGTGCTCGCGGACGCGGTTGTGGACGATGAAGGGCTGTCGCTCTGAGTGACGAAGAGCTGTACCGACGATGGGCGGTGAGCACTACGGAGTCAGTGGGTCACTGACTGGGACGACACAAGTCGGAACGAACGCGATCCGGAACGAACTGCCGGCGTAGTGTATATCCTAACAGAAGACAGTCAGCACGCCGTGAACAGCTATTTTTAGGTGATGCCGGTGTACGTAGCGTGATGTCGACGATAGCCGAGCTTCGGCTTCCGGCCACCGAAAACACCCTCGTGACTGCGTTCGAACACACCCCCGAGATTACCTTCGAACTCGAGTCGTCGGTCTCGAAAACCAGACCCTGTCTCTGGGTCACGGACGTCTCTCGCGAGGCGGCCGAGGAGACGTTCGATACCGACCCGGTTGTGCTCGAGCACGACCTGCTCGTCGAGTCAGATTCGAGACTGCTGTTCGACGTCGAGTTCGTCGACGGTGCGGGCACTGACGAGCTCTGTGAGACGCTGCTGGTCGACGGCGGCTCGCTGCTCGAGATGTGGGGCACCGACGGCTGGTGGCAAGCCAGAGTCAGATACCGTGACCGCGAAACGTTAACCGACGCCTACGACCGCCTGACGGAGTCGGGTACCAACGTCGACCTGCGACGGATCACCGATATCGCCCAGTCGAACGGTGGCGAGACCCGGCTCACCCCCGAACAGCAAGAGGCGCTCGAGGCCGCACTCGAGTACGGTTACTTCGAGATTCCGCGAAGCATCTCGATGGAGGAGCTGGCGGCCGAGCTGGGAATCTCGCATCAGGCGCTCTCCGAGCGATTCCGCCGGGCGTACGAGACGCTGGTAAACGAGGAGCTACAGCACGTAGAGCAGTCCTAACTGAGCGCTGATCGCTGTCATCCGTGGTACGGCAAGGAGTGGTCGCTCAAAACAGCTCGTCGAACGTCTCGACACGATAGTCACCGAGGACACACTGTCCGCGGCGGTCGTGGCCGACGCGCTCGATGTGGATTGCATCGAGGCCCGCGTTCCAGGCCGCACCCACGTCGTTCGCGCCGTCGCCCGCGAGCACGCCGCGGTGGCCGTTTTCAGCGACACCAAGGTCGTTCATCACCCGCTCGACCGGCTGTGGATCCGGCTTCCAGCCCGTCTGCTCCGTACAGCACAACCGCGCGTCGAACCAGTCGCCGATACCGACGTGGTCGAGCACCGGCTCACAGAGGAACTCCTGGCAGTGCGTGACCAGCCCGACTGGTTTGTCAAGTTCGGCGACGAACGCCGCGTCCTCGTGTAAATACGTCTGCTCGGCCCGCACCTGCGGGTCCTCCTCGGCGTGGAACGCGTCCCAGAACTCCCGTGGATCGATACCCCACTCGAGTAGCTGTCGGTCGCGCGAGCCGGTGAGGCCGTTCCAGAGGATGTCGGCCTCTGTGTCGGTGAACTCGCGGCCGAGACGGTCGCCGACGCGGTCGAATACGCCACGGGTGTAGGACCACTCGACGTCGACGAGGGTGCCGTCGAGGTCGAGCAGCCAGAAGTCGTACTCGTCGTCATCGTGCACGTTCTGGGTGGCCATCGGGACACTGCACTACGGTTTTCGTGAGTAAATGTGTACCGATTCGCTGAACGATTTTGGCGGCTGACAGCTGGGAGTGGTGGCTGCTGTCGATGCGTTGGCGGGTTCACGTGCTCCGGCTACGCAGACGATCGGAGACGAAGAGACGGACCGTCACGCAGACGGCTCGTCGAGGTCCTCCTCGACGCGGATACTCGAACCGAGGTACTTCGAGAGCACTTCGGAGACGGTGTCGGCTTTGAACGCCGTCAGATCGTCCGCGATTTCCTCCTTGAGGGCGTCCATGTACGCCTCGTCGGCCTGCAGTTCGCTGAACGAGACGTCCTCGACGGGGAGGTCGAGCCAGTCTTCTGCGAGTCGGCGCGCGTGGGCCTCGTCTGCGATCTCGCCGCGCCAGAGCGTATCTCGGAAGAATCGCCAGCCGCCGGTTCCCGGTGCCGGTGCCTCGCGGGTGACGGTAACGGTGGTCGTCTCAGTCCCGGGTTCGAGCGAGATGCCGGGCTGAGAAGGTTGGAGTCGGACACGGACCCTGAAGACGTATTGTCCGTACATCGTACGTTTGCTGACGCGTTCCAGCTACTCAATGGTGGAGGTGGCGACTCACGGGTGGTGATGGCAGTGACAGTGGCAGTAGCAGTCGCGGTCACAGCTGACGACTGCACAGGCGAACCGACGACTAGTGCGTAGTGAGGCCCTCACAGGGCAGGATCGAAAAACTGCGAACCGGTGTGCGGGTACGGTATGGTACCCGGTATGCGGTGCGGTGTGCGGTGTGCGGTATGCTGTATGCGGTATGCAGTATACAGTCCGCCTATGCGTTGCGCTCGGACTCGATCAACTCTGCCATCTCCGTATCTGCATCCGTAATGCCGCCTTCCTCGTGGGAGGTCAGCCGAATCTCGACTTCCGAGTACCGAATCGTGATCTCGGGGTGGTGGAACTGCGATTCGGCGATCTCGCCGACCATCTGGGCGAAGTTGACGCCGCGAAGGTAGTCGTCGAACTCGTAGACGCGAACGATCTCGTCGCCGTCCCGGTCCCACTCGTCCGGAAGCTGTGCCTCGATTTCGTCGTCTGCCAAGAGATCAGCCATAGTCTTCCGAACGAAGCCCACTCAAATAATGATTGTGCCATGTCGGATTGCGTGACACATTCGGCACTCACTGTACGCCTTCAGTCCACCCAACCGTGAGAGAGTCCTGATAGCAGCAAATTTCGGCCTCGCCGTTGTGAGTGACCAGTTCCAGACCAGCGGTTGCTCGAGTGTCCAGTCGCTACCAGCCGGTTTCCAGTCAAGCAGGAGAACTCAGTCCGTAGTCCGCAGTCCGCATTTCGTAGTCCGTAGTCCACAGCCCGATCAGTCGTCGTCAGTCGCCTCGAACGCCGCCTCCGTGCGCTGTGCAGTCTGCGTTCGCTCCAGCAGCGACGGTCCATCCTCGTCACCGAAATCGGGGTCGAACAGCTGGAGGGCAGTATTGATCGTACTCCAGTCGTCCTCGGCCGCCGCCTCGCGCAAACTCCGCGTTGGTGGTGCGAGCAGCTGATTCACCAGCGCGTCGGCCATCGCCTCGACGACCTCGCGCTGGGCCGGCGTGAACGACTCGCCCTCGAGTTGGGACAGCGCCGTCTCGAGTTCCCGCTGTTTGATCTGGGCTGCGGATTCGTACATCGCGCCGATGACCTCGTCGGCACGAGCCCGTTTGTACTGGTCACAGAGCAGGTCGAACTCGCGGTCGATCATCGCCTCGACCTCGCGTGCGGCGTCGGCGCGCTGCTTGCGGGTCTCCTCGGTAATCGTCTCGAGGTCGTCTAAGTCGTAGACGGTGATGGCGTCGAGGGCATCTATCGTCGGGTCGACGTCGCGCGGTTGGCCGAGGTCGACGACGACGCGTTCGGAACTGGAAACCGTTGCGTCCTCACCGACCATGGCGTCCTCGCTGTCCGTCCCGACGAAGTGCCGTCGGCAGACTACCGGCTCGTCGCTGCCGGTCGCCGCCACGATCACGTCCGCTCTCGCTGCGAGGGTATCGAGGGACTCGAGTGGAACGGCACGCGTGTCGTCGTGGTCGACGTCCGAGATGAGGTGTTCGGCGCGCGAAACAGTTCGGTTCGAGACGACGAGTTCGTCGACGCCGGCGTCGGCGAGGCTGCGTGCGGCCAGTTGACCCATCTCGCCTGCACCGACGACGAGCGCGGTCGCGCCCTCGAGCGATACTGTCTGGCCGGCGAGTTGGGTCGCGGCCGAGCCGAGCGAGACGATGCCCTCGTTGATCTTGGTCTCGGTTCGGGCGCGCTCGCCGACGTGAATGGCCTTCGTGACGGCCGGCTCGAGCATGGTGCCGATGCCGCCGGCAGCGCGGGCGTCCTCGTAGGCCGTGCGAACCTGGCCGATGATCTGGTCCTCGCCGAGGACGACGGACTCGAGTCCGGTTGCGACGCGAAGCAGGTGTGTGAGGCTGTCGTCGTGGTCGGTGATGACGAGTGGGTCTTGGTCGTCGACAGCAGCGAAGAATTCAGAGAGTGCTGTGCGGCCAATGACGGGGTCGGAGGCAACGACGTAGGCTTCGACGCGGTTGCACGTCGAGAGCACGTAGGCCTCGTCGATGCCGGATGCCGAGCAGAGTTCTGCGACGGCAGCCTGCTGGCTGTCGGGACTCGCGGCTGCGAGATCGTCGACGGTGCCGCTCTCGTGTGTGACGCGGCCTGCGGTGACGACGCCCGCCGGAATCATCGCTGCTCACCCCTCGATAGATACTCCTCACCCAGCACGTCCTCGATCACTTGTCGAACATTCGGATCTCCAGCACGTAAAGCTGTCCAAACCGCCGGAGAATTGACGACGTCGGTGACGAGTTCGCGCCGGCGGGCCGGTGGCACCGCCTGTGATTTGAGTTCAGCGCGTAACTCGCCACAGAGTCTCGCCATTTCGCCCGCGCCGTCGAGGGTCTCCTCGAGTTCCTGTCGCAGGTACTTGCTCAGCGCGGGTGCAGTACCGCCGGTCGCGATGGAGACGACGACGGGGTCCTCGCGGACCGTCGCGGGGACGACGACGCTGCCTGGTTCGCGCTCGCCGGCCCGATCGGCTCGGTTGACGAGGACGCCACGCTCGCGGGCCGCGGTGACGATTGCGTCGTTGACCGCTTCGTCGTCGGTCGCGGCAACGACTAGCGCCGGCGTCGTGCGCTCGAGCCAGTCCGGAATTTCGTCAGGAGCGGGGGCGGCCCGACAGCGTGCTGCGTCGCCGAAGTCGGCGTCCGTGTTCGTGTTCGTGTTCGTGTTCGCGTCCGCGTCCGCGTCTCCGTCCTCGTTTGCGTCTACGAAGTCGGGGCTAACCACGATCACCTCGGCCTCTCGAGCGAATCGGCGGGCCTTCCGTGCGCCGACGGGACCGCCGCCGAAGATCAACACCGTCGCGTCGGTAAAGTCGTGGAGGAGTGGAATCATTGGGAGGTCTGTGAAACGGGGGTTGGTTACTCTGCCTCGGTCCGTGTGTTCGCGGCCGCGCGTTCGTCGAGTCTGATCCCGGTCTTCTTCAAAATCTGCGTCGAGAACAGCGAGTCCCAGTCTTCGTCCGTGACCTCCCAGTGGCGGCCCATGGTCTCACGGACCTGTTCGATCCGGCGCTCACTCTCTGCCTCGCTTCGGCCGTGGGTCATCGCGAAGAAGTTGTACGGCCAGACACCTTCGTGGCGCGGGCGCTCGTAGCAGTGCGTGACGAACGGCAGCGAGGCGACTTCGGGGCCGACCTCGGAGACGAGTTCGTCCGGCACGTTCCAGACTGTCATCCCGTTCTCCGTGTAGCCGAGTGCGTAGTGGTTCGGCACGACGCCAATGCGTCGGATCTTCCCCTCCTGCTCGAATCGCTTGACCGTTTCGAGCACCCACTCGAGTTCCTGTCCAATTGCGGCGGCTACGTCGGCGTAGGGTGTCTCGGTGAGCGGCAGGCCGTCCTGGATCTCGAGGACGAGGTCGCGTTCGGCGGGCGACAGCGTGGATTCGTCGCGTAGTTGGACGTCAGGTCCCAGTTCCGAGAGATCGATGCCGGCGTCCGTCTCGTCCTTGCTGGATCCATCGAGCGGGCCGTCCACGTAGAACTTTGCCTCGACGCGGAACTCCTGTTGCTTGGGCAAATTGTACGTCTCCTGGCCGGTTTCGTCCTCGATGGCGGCGAGCACCCCGGAGACTCGTTGCTCATCTGCCACGCTCACGACGAACCAGACGTTGAGATGCGGGTGCTCGCGCTCGTAGTTGTGCGCGACCTCGCGGTGGGCGTTGACCTGCTCGACGACCTCGTCGAACCGATCGTCGGGGGCGTGCATCGCGACAAGCGTCGCCGCACCGCCGATTTCCTGAGCGTTGACCAGCGGCCCGAACCGGGAGAGGACACCGCGCTCGTCCAGGTCGCGGATCGTCTCGAGCAGCTCCGTCTCGTCGATATCCACGCCGCCGTCGCGCATGGCGCTTGCAGCAGGTTCGAAGGGGCGTTCCACGACGGGGAAGCCACCCTGATAGGCGTTGACGACGGCCCGCTCGCGATCTGTGAGGTCGACGTCGGCGTTCATACGTAAAACTCACGACTGGCGGAGCATAAGCGACTCGGGGTTGGGCTGGTCGCCCACGAAGAATGACCGGGAAGAGACTCGACTGCGACAGCAATCTGTGACTCGAGTACAGCGGTCGACTCGAGGGACGGTCGTATGTGTTCCAGTGGGGAGTCGCCGTGTGGTGCACTCGAAGTCAGTTATACTGGGGTTGCATGGTGCACTCGAAGTCAGTTATACTGGGGTTGCAATTCGAAGCAGGTGGCGAGAACAGGGGTCGATGGCGCTACGTCACCGATCCCGTTTGCACTGCTTCGTCACCACGATTGTCACCACCACGGTTGGCGACCGTCGCGAGCGCCGCGCCAGCGCAGGCAATCAGCGCAGATTGAATCCCGAACCCGAGCGGGCGGCCAACAGCCAGCAACGTCGACGGGAAATCGACGGTAAACAGTTGCCCGACCGTCGCGAAGACCGACGAGTCACCGACGAAGAGTGTGGTACCAAAGACGACAACAACCGGCACCAGCGCACCGATGAGTGCCCCGAGGCCGACAGCTACTGCAAAGCGCCCGAACTGTCTGCTGGACTCGAGTGGGACACCGAACCGATAACCGAGAACGAACAGACCACCAATGCCGAGGAGAAAGGCGCTGGCGTCGACGACGCCATGATAGAGGACCATCGTTTCGGCCGTCGACCCGAGGCGGGGAAACCACTGCCAGTGTCCGTTGCCGAGTTGCATGGCTGCATAGCCGGGTGACAGCTGGAGGAGTGAGACGACGAGGCCAATGAGTGCGGCACCGATTGCTGCGATGAGTGTGTTCGTTCGGACGGACATATATCACTTATTGAATAGTAGGGACAAAAACATATGGGTGGAGTTGATGACCTGCGAACCGGTCGAGACAATTCGGCGACGAACGCCGGAACGAGGATTTAGTCGCCTTCGACGCCCGTCACGTCGAAGCCAAGCTCCTCGATATCCGCGAGGATAGCCTCGTGGTCGGCACTCGCCTCGTAGTAGATGACGATGTCGAAACTCCCGTTTCGAAGCAGTTGCTGGCACTCCCAGACGAACGCCTCGTCCTCGAGTGTGAGTCCCTGGTGCTGGTTCGAGGAAAAGTCCGTGTCGTCGTTGCCCGAGTAGACGTAGCAGTCTTTCGGGTCGTGGCCCGAGTGCTCCGCGATGATGTCGCCGGCGTCGATCGTCGCCTGCATCATCTGCACGTCCTCGCTCCCGTCGTACTCGGTGTGGATGATTGCACCATTGAGTTGGATCTCGCCCGGCTCGAGAAGTGCCTTGGTCCGCCGGTACAGATCGTCGTCGATCGCGTTACTCATTGGGCGAATCGAGAACGTGCGGACTGATAGCCGTCACGGTTCGACGGGGAGAACCCAACCGAAACGGGTCGTCCGTTCACGGACTCTGTGTGTTATACTACCGCATACTTTCACTGTCGGAGAATACCACACAAGACACATAGTCCCCGATGCCGTCTCATTGACTGATGAAGCGGTGGTTTCGTCGACGCGTCGATGCAGCGTACGAGCGGTTGCTCTCCCGCGAAATTGCCGGTGCCCCCACCCACGTCGCCGTCATTCAGGACGGCAACCGCCGATACGCCCGCCGGAACGGCGGCGACGCCCACGAGGGTCATCGCGCCGGAGCCCAGACGACCGAACAGGTACTCGAGTGGTGCCAGGATATCGGCGTCGAGGAACTGACGCTGTACACATTTTCCACGGAGAACTTCAATCGCCCTGAAGACGAGCGCGAGGCGCTGTACGAACTGCTCTGTGAGAAGTTGACCGAGTTCGCCGATGCCGACCGGGTGCACGACAACGAGGTCTGTATCCAGGCGATCGGTGAAATCGACCTGCTCCCTGAACACGTCCGGGACGCCGTCGCATATGCCGAGCGCCGCACACAGGAGTACGATCAGTTCGTACTCAACATCGCACTCGCCTATGGCGGTCGGTCACGACTGCTCGAAGCCGCTCGCGGCGTCGCAAGAGATGTCGACGCCGACAAAATCGACCCTGGCGAGATCGATGTCGGGACGATCGAACAACGGCTATACGATCAGCCGGTTCGAGATGTCGATCTGATTATTCGTCCCGGCGGCGAGGAACGGACATCGAACTTCCTGCCCTGGCACGCGAACGGCAACGAGGCGGCCGTATTCTTCTGTACGCCCTACTGGCCGGAGTTCTCGAAGGCCGACTTCCTGCGCGGGATTCGAACCTACGAACACCGCAAGGAATCCTGGCGGCGCACGCGCGCCCGCCGCGCACTCGCTCTACTCGGTGCAGTCAGCGAGCCGGAATTGACGGAGGCACAGTCCATCGTCAATCGGTTCCGTGACTCGCTCCCCGTCGGCGAACGACCACCCGGTGCCGACCGAGAACTGACCGGCGTCGCCGATGCCGGTGAGACGACATCGAACGACGACGGACTCGACTCGAGTAGCCGGGCGGCCGACTGAGTCGGCAGCCAGGTTCCTGCCGGTCGTCCGACGGGCGACACACCCGATACACGGTCAGGCTCCGCCACAGACGTGTTAGCCATATTACCAGAAGTGTTTTATTAATAAGTATGACAATAGTACCTGAATGTCGTCACACACCGCTCCCGTCGACGTCGAACGATTCGTACGGTTGACGGACGTCCCACTCGACGACGTGTACGCGCTTCTCGCGAACGCCCGACTGCGCGTCACGCTCCACGTCCTCTCCGCGTGTGAAGGGCCCGTTTCGGTTGACTGGATTACCGAAGTCACCAGTCAGTGGGATGACGACCCCCGCGAGACGGTCAAAACAGAACTCGTCCACAACGTCTTGCCGAAACTCGACGACTACCAGATACTCGAGTACGATGCGCGGTCGGGCATCGTCCGGATGGACGATCCGGTGGTCGCGTTCGAACATCCACAGTCTGAGTCGCTGTTAGTATCGGTCACCGACGAGGGCGAGTCGTTCGCCTGAACCGGGGCGGAAAGTGAGCGTGGAAGCGTGAGAGTGAGAGGGTGGGATGTGAGAGTGTGGGATGTGAGAGGGTGGGATGTGAGAGTGTGGGATGTGAGAGGGTGGGATGTGAGAGTGTGGGATGTGAGAGGGTGGGATGTGAGAGTGTGGGATGTGAGAGGGTGGGATGTGAGAGTGTGGGATGTGAGAGGGTGGGATGTGAGAGTGTGGGATGTGAGAGGGTGGGATGTGAGAGTGTGGGATGTGAGAGTGTGGGATGTGAGAGTGTGGGATGTGAGAGTGTGAGAGTGGGAATGGGAATGAGAATCAGAATGAGAGAGGAGGTGCAGGCCGCGGGAGGCAGGAGTCGGGTAGCGGAGTCGGGCAACAGGAGAAACGACAAACGCCTAGCGCCCAAACCGACGCGAGCGATTACAGTACTCTCTGACAGCGCGCAGGAAGTCTCGTTTGCGGAAATCGCGCCAGTTGACGTCGGTAAAATACAGCTCCGAGTAGACGGACTGCCAGATCATGAAATCCGAGAGGCGCTCTGCACCGGTCTTGATGACGAGGTCAGGCTCCGAGGGGAACACCAGATGATCCTCGACACGGTCGTCGTCGATGTCGTCCGGCTCGAGAGCGCCCGCTTCGACGCCCTCCGCAAGTGTTCGGACCGCGCTCGTGAACTCGTGTTTCCCGCCGAGGCCGATTCCGATCTGGATCGGTGCGTCCGCTGGATCACGGTCGTCCGGTCCGCGGACGGCAACGTCACGAGGAGCTTCGATCGTCTCGAGTTCGCGTCGCAGCGCGGGGACCGCGGCGGCGTCGAGGACGCTGACGTAGACGGTGACGCGCTCGGCGTACTCGAACGCCCAGTCGAAGAACTCGATGAGCGTCTCGTAGGCACCGCGTTCGAGGAGGTCCCGTTCGGTGATGACGAGTGCGATATGCTCGGGGAGGGCGGCATCGTCCCGGCTGATTCGACGAGCCAGGTAGCGTTCGTACAGTCCCACAGGTCGGCTTCCGCGTCCGATAGTATACAGGTTACGGGTCGTTCTCAGCGTCTGCACAGGCCCAGTCTGGGGATCGGCGCGGACAGGACCTGTCACCCGTGAAACGAGGCGGCGGCGTGTTCGGGAACCTTCAAGTAACCGCCACAGAAAGACACCGATATCGTGACATCACCCGTTCGGCGAGCCAGCGTCTTCGCGGCGCTGAGTACGCTGTCGCTCGCCGTGCCGCTCGCTGGGCTCGAGGTCGCGACCGCTCTCGCAGCGGCGGTCTTACTCGGCGCGTTCCTCGTCACGGATGGGCCGCTCTTCGAGCTGGTCGCCTACCCCGGTGACTACGAGGACCGCCGCCTCTACGGCCTCATTACGTTCGTTCTCGCAGCCGTCGCCCTCGGACTCGTTGCCGTCAATTCCTCGATGACACTCGCCGTCTTCGTCGGCACCGTCCTCCTCGTCGGCTACGGCAACCTCGCAGAACGGCTCGTCCGCGCCCGCTCCGACAGCGACGTGCTCGCCGTCACTGCGTTCTGTCTCGTCGCGACCGTCGCCGCAGCCCTCGGACAACTCGTGACGCTGGCCGCAGCGGCAGGCGAAGCGGCGACCGTACTCGAGTCCGCCCTGCCGAGCGTGCTCTTTCTCGCAGCCAGCGGTGCGCTTCTCGCGGCACTCTTGCGTGACGTGTTCCTGATCTACGACGATCCGGTCGTCATGCTCTCGGTCGGCTTCCTGCTCTGGCTGCTCACGGAACTCGATCCCGGACTTGGCACCGTCGACATCATCGTCGCACTCGCGATCACCGCCCTGTTGGGATACGTGTCGTACGCACTCGAGACAGCCTCCATCGCGGGTATGATCACCGGCGTCCTTCTCGGGTTGCTCACCATCGTCCTCGGCGGCTACGCCTGGTTTGCCGTCCTCATCGCCTTCTTCGGTGTCGGCGGCCTCTCGACGAAGTTCCGTTACGGCCGCAAGGAGGAACTCGGTGTCGCCGAGGACAACAACGGTGCCCGCGGCAGCGGGAACGTCCTCGGTAACGCCGCCGTCGCCATCGCGGCTGTCCTCGGCTACGCCGCGAGTTCGGCCGACCTGTTGCCGGTCACCGTCGATCTCTTCCTGTTCGCCTTTGCCGGCTCCGTCGCGACTGCCATGAGCGACACCCTCTCGAGTGAGGTCGGAAGCGTCTTCGAAACGCCGCGGTTGATCACCACGCTCGAGCCGGTCGAGCCGGGAACAGACGGCGGCATCACCTGGCAGGGTGAGGTGGCTGGCCTCACCGGTGCGGCCATCGTCGGCGGGCTGAGCTACCTGCTCTTTCCGGCTGTCGGAGCCGTCGGCGCAGCGATTATCGTCGCGGCCGGCTTCGTCGGGATGACCGTCGACAGTCTCCTCGGCGCGACACTCGAGGGAACGCTGCTCGGCAATCAAGGTGTTAACTTCCTCGCGACGCTCTCCGGTGCAATCGTCTGTGCGGTGTTGTTGATGCTATTCTCGACTGCTGTGCTCGGCTGATCGTCGCTGAGGCCGTGTTCGACTACGCACAACCGCAGGTGACAGTGCGGAGTGTCGGATTGTAGAGTTCGCGATGCGGAGTGCGGAGGACAGAATACGGAGTACGGATTTTCTCACTCAGAAGCTACCCTGCGCAGTTCAAGTACCGAGCGTGTGGACCGCCAGTATGGGATCGAGACGTGCGTTCGTGCGGACCGCAGCGGCACTCGTCGGCGGACTGCCATTGGTCGGCAGTGTCGGCGCTGTAGACACCGGATCGGCCATAACCAGCGGAGTGCCCGGTGATGTTGATACCACCACTGCCGCCAACGCCTCCGACACCACCAACACTTCCGACACACCCACCCAACGAACAGCGACCGCCAACCGCCTCCCCACGAACATCACGACACTCACCGGCAGCGCAAACCGAACCGCACTACGGGCCGCCAGACTCCCCGCCGGTCTCGCACCGCTCGTCTCCGCGTTCGAGCAGCGATTCGACAGCGTCTCGCTCGATGCACTCGAGTCCGCGACCGGCACGGCCGCCGTCGCAGGGGCCACCCCGATCGCAGGGTCGGCGACCATCACAGGGTCCGTTTCAACGCGCGCGCTTCGACGTGACCTCTCTCGGAACGGCTTTACCGAACTCGAGTCCCAACGCGATGGGCAATCACAGGAAGCCTCGGCTGCACGGTTCATCGCCGACGAACGCGCCGTTGCCGTCGCACTCACGGAGTCCGCAGTCGTTCTCGGCTACGATTCGCGAGTCGATACAGACGCCTCACCGGCGAGTGCACCGGCGCTCGCACACGTCGACGCGACACTCGAGCAGTCGACCCGCTCACCGTCCGGCGGGACGCTCCCTGCTGGGACGGCGGCTCACAAACTCTCGCGGAAACTGCCGGGTGATGCAACCGGCGCTGTTGCACTCGACTCGAGTACCAGAGCCCTGCTGACGGGTGCGGTAGCTGACGCCGACGACGCTGTTTCGACTGTCGTCGACGCAGCGGCGGCGCTCGGGGCAGCAGCGCGCGTTCGATCTGCGGCGGAGACGACGCTGACCTACGGTGTCGTCGCACCACCCTCGCGGCTGTCGACCGAAACGGTCGAATCAGCGCTGTCTGTCGACGATCCATCGAGCGGAACGGATGCACCAGCACTCCGAGACGTCAGCGTCGACCGAGATGGCCGATTCGTCCTGG